>CAJQRC010000025.1 GCA_905480645.1 uncultured Tateyamaria sp. | reverse complement strand
GCGACAAAATCTTCATAGGCTATAGTTTCAGCGCGAATGAACCCCTTTTCGAAATCACCGTGAATTACACCAGCAGCTTTAGGGGCAGATGTTCCGGTAGTCACAGTCCAAGCACGTGCCTCTTTAGGTCCAACAGTAAAATAGGTTTCCAAGTGCAATAAAGTATATCCAGCACGGATCAATCGGTCGAGACCAGCTTCAGTCAAACCCATTTCATTAAGAAACATCTCTGCTTCATCAGGTTCAAGTTGGCTAATTTCTTCCTCAATTTGTGCAGAAATAACAACGTGCGAATTACCCTGCGCAGCTGCCATTTCAGCAACCATCGCTGAAAATGCGTTGCCCTCCGAAGCCTCCGCCTCACCAACATTACAGACATAGAGCACAGGTTTAGCAGTTAATAGTTGCAACATTTTCCATGCTTTATCATCTTCTAATTCCACTGCAACGGTGCGAGCAGGTTTACCTTCTTCAAGAGCGACAAGTGCCAAACGTAGTAATCGTTCTTGTTGGACCGCCTCTTTGTCTCCACCCCTTACTTTGCGAACAATGTTTTGCAGCCGCTTTTCAATACTCTCGATATCAGCCAACATTAGTTCGGTCTCGATAGTCTCCGCATCCGCAACGGGGTCTACTCGACCTTCAACATGCGTCACATCTCCATCTTCAAAACACCTAAGAACGTGAGCGATTGAATCCACTTCACGGATATTAGCCAAAAACTGGTTTCCAAGCCCCTCACCCTTCGAAGCACCTTTAACCAGACCTGCAATATCCACAAATGTCATACGCGTTGGAATAATGCTTTTAGAGGATGCAATCGCAGCCAATTTGTCCAAACGCAAATCTGGCACAGCAACTTCACCAATATTTGGCTCAATCGTGCAAAATGGAAAATTAGCTGCCTGTGCTGCTGCAGTTTTGGTCAATGCATTAAATAGTGTCGATTTGCCAACATTCGGCAAACCCACAATTCCCATCTTGAAACCCATCGCCATCACCTTTTAGAATTCTTCCTGCTTCTAACAGTCCCGCAGACAGGCGCAAGACGGACACATTTAGATCACACAAAGAAATCGGGCTAACACTGAATTTATTGGTTCAATGAAAATACCACCTTAAATAAATAGTTTGGGTCGTAGATTTCAAAATCTATTTTTAATATGAACTATAAAAACGAACAGATTACAGTAATATTCGCAACGGCATACAAATCTAACCACCAAGATAAAACCTAGAACAACGACGCATAGCGATTGAAGATCACACTTATTCCAAGAACGCTTGCCTTTCGTTGTTCTCTAAGGCAGTTGAGAAGCTACTTGAAGGAGATGCCCATGACACGGATTGAAGCCAAATTCAAAGCTCTTGCTAACGAAGGCCGCAAAGCTTTTGTATCTTACATCATGGCAGGCGACCCAAACTTCGACACATCGCTGGCGATTGTACGCGGTTTACCCGCCGCAGGCGTGGATGTAATCGAACTAGGTTTACCTTTTACAGACCCAATGGCGGATGGGCCTACTATACAATTAGCAGGCCAACGTGCGCTCGTAAGTGGTATGACACTGAAGAAAACGCTCGATTTAGCCCGTGCTTTTCGCAAAGGCGACAACATCACCCCAATAGTTCTAATGGGCTATTACAATCCAATTTACTCACATGGTGTCAATAAATTTTTAGAGGACGCAGAAGACGCAGGAATTGATGGCCTGATTGTTGTTGACCTGCCGCCAGAAGAAGACAATGAGCTTTGCATCCCAGCACAAATTCAAGGTCTGAACTTTATCAGATTAGCCACACCGACCACTGACGAAAAACGCCTACCTCGTGTATTGAAAAACACTTCCGGGTTTGTGTATTATGTTTCAATTACTGGCATCACAGGAGCTGCCGAGGCTGATGTTGCTTACGTTGCGCCAGAAGTTGCAAAAATTAAATCTGCAACTAAACTGCCGATAATAGTTGGCTTCGGAATCAATACACCAGAGAAATCGCAAGCGATTGCGTCCGTTGCGGACGGGGTGGTCGTGGGCTCGGCAATAGTCAGCAAAATCGCAGACGGTGAAAGTGTGGATGAAGTGTTAAATTTCGTTAAATCACTAGCAGACGGTGCGCACAATGCATAAGGCTAGAAAATTTAGAATATTGGTCTCAGGAAATCCTATAAACGCAATATTCTAAAAAACTTTGATAAGTCTTGTAACACTACACTACTAGCGTTTTGCTTCCACTTTAGAAATGGCAATCGCAACAGCATCTTCTACACTCATTTCTGTTGTATCAATGATACAGGCTTGAATACCCGGTTTTAACGGTGCAGTGGTCCGGTCCGTATCTCTAGTATCTCTAAGTCGTACTTCTTTTAAAACTTGATCATAGGGCAATTCATCACCCCGCTCACACATCTCACTCCATCGACGTCTAGCGCGGACTTCAGGGCTGGCAGTAATAAAAAGTTGCACTTCAGACTGAGGAACAACCACTGTTGCAATGTCTCGTCCATCTAGTACTGCACCTCCAGCGCGTCGGGCAAATGCTCTTTGGAAATCCAACAGTGCTGCACGCACTTCTGGTATGGTAGCTACTTTGCTAGCTGCTTGAGTAACCTCACTACCACGTAAGGATTTATCATCGAAAGTATCTGGTGATAAGCAATGCGCCGCTTTTATTGGATCCGCACCAGTCAAAAATTTTGAGCCTACAGCACGATAAAGCAAGCCAGTATCAAGATGTGCAAATTCAAAATGTGCTGCGATCGCGCGTGATATTGTACCCTTACCTGCCGCAGCAGGGCCGTCGATGGCAACGGTGAAAGGTTCTTTCATGTATACCTCCTTATCAAGGGCCTAATCAGCTAACCCAGCGCACCAACAATTATTCATTATCTTTTAATAACATGATTTGGAGGATAACTCTTTAAACATTAAACCCTACTTAGATCTGCTCCGAGGCGTACCATTAAAGGTTCAAAGATCGGAAAAGACGTTGCAATTGGCCCGACATCATCGATAGTGATAGGAGCATTCGCAGCCATTCCCATAACCATAAATGCCATTGCAATTCTATGATCAAGATAGCTTTCACAGCTTGCGCCACCTGGCACATTACCATGTCCCATCCCCACAATTGTCCACCAATCTGGTCCATCCTCGACAGATACACCAGCGGCACGTAAACCAGCAGCCATCGCTTCTATTCTATCACTCTCCTTAACCCTTAATTCTTTAACTCCAGCCATATGTGTCGTGCCATTGGCAAAGGAAGCTACAACAGAAAAAACTGGATATTCATCGATCATACTTGCGGCCCTGTGCGCGGGGACTTCAATCCCAATTAGATTGGGCGAAAATCTTGCACGCAGATCAGCCACAGGTTCACCGCCCTCGGTGCGCTCATTTTCATAAGTCAAGTCAGCTCCCATTTCGCGCAGTGTGTCAAACAAACCTGCCCTCGTAGGATTAAGACCAATAGTTGGCACTAAGACGTCAGAACCTGGTACGATCAGTGCAGCACATACTGGAAACGCTGCAGAAGATGGATCACGCGGGACATCAATGTGCAATGGCGTCAATTCAGGTTGGCCTTGCAGGGTTATAACACGACCTGCGTCTGAAACTTTGGTTTTTATTTCAGCACCAAAGGCCGCTAGCATACGTTCTGTATGGTCGCGTGTATCCTCTGCCTCAATAACTACTGTTTCACCTGGTGCATTGAGACCAGCAAGAAGAACTGCTGACTTAACCTGAGCTGACGGTACCGGTACAACATAGTTTACTGGTATTGGCTCGACTGCACCCACTAAGGTCATAGGTAACCTACCACTTGAGCGTCCAAAAGACTGAGCGCCAAACTGCAGCAAAGGTTCTGTGATCCTTGCCATTGGCCGTTTATTAAGACTTGTGTCGCCTGTAAAAGTAGCCACAATTGGACAGGTCGCCATTGCCCCCATGATCAAGCGAGCACCAGTACCAGAATTTCCACAATCAATAACCTGATCAGGCTCCGCAAAGCCACCAACTCCAACACCATGAACCGACCACTTACCATCGCCGTGATTGACTACTTCCGCACCAAAAGCACGCATTGCCGTTGCAGTGTCCAGAACATCCTGTCCTTCAAGCAGCCCAGTTATTGTTGTTTCACCTACGCAGAGAGCACCTAGGATTAACGATCGGTGAGAAATTGATTTATCACCTGGAACTTTTGCTACCCCATTCAAAGGGCCACATTTTGTGGACGTCATAGGAATTGGATCACCGTGACTTGACATATGCATGCTCACTGTAGACATAAATAAAGTTACGCATCTCTAGCTCTTCGTTTTCCCAGCGTCCAGACACGAGCTGGACGAATAATGACTTTCAAGAAAACAATCAATTATCAACACAATAACATTGATGTTTTCAGCAAATTACACTGCAGAGAATACAGCTGAAATGCAACAAAATCCCCAAGTTTACGGGACTTAAAAAGACTTTAATTATTGTATTTAGCCTATCGTTGTATTGATCAGTATGAAAATTACTGCAGACAAGACAGCCGCAGCTGGAACAGTGACTATCCAAGCGGTAATGATAGTCATAAAGTGCGATCGGCGCACCAGTTTACGCCTGCGGCGCTCTTCAGGAGCGCGAACAATCTGGTCTGGGATCACCAACCGAGCCTTTTTAATACGCCGTTCCGCGTCCCACTCTCGGAAAAAACCAACACCAAAAACAGCTCCAACAGCAATATGAGTGGAACTTACCGGCAAACCAAGCCAGCTGGCCACAATAACCGTAATCGCTGCAGACAGGGCAACACAATATGCTCGCATTGGGTTCAGTTTGGTAATTTTTCCACCAACCATGCGAATTAGCTTAGGGCCAAATAAGAAGAGGCCAAAAGAAATACCAAACGCACCAATAATCATAACCCAAAACGGTATTGATACCGCCTGTATAAAATCCCCCGATTGTGACGCCTGAACGATCGCCGCAAGAGGACCAACAGCGTTTGCCACATCGTTGGCCCCATGTGCAAAACTGAGCAAAGCTGCAGAAACTATCAAGGGAATACCAAACAAAACTTTGAGCGATTTATTACGATTTTCAAGACCTTCAGATTGCTTGCGGATAAGCGGAATCATAATAATCCATATTATTAAACCGATAGCTAATCCAATAATCAGCGCTGTTGGCAATTCAATTTTGATTATTTTTTTCATTCCCTTCAACGCTAGGTAGGATGCAAAAGCACCAGCCATAATACCAACCAGAATAGGTACCCAAGTACGAGCCGCAGCAATTTTATCTTCACGGTAGATGATGCGCGCCTTGATAAGCCAAAGAAACAGAGCAGCGATCAATCCGCCAAGGATAGGGGAAATAATCCAACTGGCCGCAATCTTACCCATTGTAGGCCAGTTCACAGCAGCAAATCCAGCTGCCGCGATACCAGCTCCCATCACACCACCGACAACGGAATGAGTTGTTGAAACTGGAGCGCCAATCCAAGTTGCTAGATTAACCCAAAGTGCTGCCGATAACAGAGCCGCCATCATTGCCCAAATAAAGACTGAAGCAGTTCCCATACTTTCTGGTGCAATAATACCTTTGGCAATAGTAGAAACCACATCACCGCCTGCAATTAATGCCCCAGCACTTTCAAAAAGGACCGCAATAGCTATAGCGCCCCCCATTGATAAAGCATTAGCTCCAACGGCTGGCCCCATGTTGTTAGCCACATCATTGGCACCAATATTCAGAGCCATGTATGCCCCAAGACAAGCCGCAGCGACGACGATAATCGTGTTATTTTCTGAACCAAAAAACAGCATCGATGCTATTCCCGCAACAACAACGAAAACAAAAGATATTCCCAAGCCCACCATGGGACGGGCGATAATATTTGTTGCTGAGCCTAAACTAGAAAACCGATCTAGGTCACGATCAAGTGTATCAAGATGACGCAGATCACTTTGTTGGTCATTCATTCTTTATCGCTCCATTATATAGAAATGGCCTGGCTCATTTGCTGCCGCTTTAACTTAATTTTATCATTCAAATCAACATAATTTTTACGGACAATTTTGGTAAGTAATATACTCAAAATCAGGATATTTTAAATCTATACACTTTAATTAAGTGAGGAAATATCTCGGATAAATGTTAAGTAGTGTGGAGTTCTTCCCTCTCGAAGAGCCTTTTGTTCGTATCGAGTACTCAACCAATCGTCCCACGGCACACGCCAATCATCAGGGCCTTCAGCTGCCCAACTAAAACCTTGACCTGGCAATTCTTCCAGTGTCTGACGAACATAATCCGGGATATCGGTAGCCACTCGAAAAACTGCGTTGG
>CAJQRC010000024.1 GCA_905480645.1 uncultured Tateyamaria sp. | reverse complement strand
ACTACCTTCTTACTACCTTCTTACTACCTTTCTATATCCCTCTTATTGAAGCACATCAGAGTCATTGGTTTTCTGTGTCATCAATAAGCAATCCATTAAAATTTAAATAAGGAAATGCGAATGAAAAATTCAATCTTTGTTGGCGAGTCTTATATCTGTGACGGTCAATACGGAACCTTTGTTGTCGCTACCAACGACAATCAACTTCAAGAGCAAATGATGGATATTGGTTATAAACATCTCAACGTTCGTGAGGTCAGCACCAACAATAAATATCAACCAGACGATATGTTTATCGACTGAAATCACAGGCAATAATTATGGAAAATATACTTCTAAATACACTAACGATGTTGAAGGCATCGCAGCCTTTGCTGCGCCAAAGGACTACAGTGAAGACACTGACGATGAAAAAGTGGTGTTTATGAAACCACATGAATTTATAGTTGAGGAAGATCGACTAACGCAATTCATGGCTCCGCTTTATAACGTACAAGAACCGTGGAAAGAAACGCTGATTGAAGAACAGAGACGTTTAATCTGACGACAAACAGACCAAAGACTGTGGAGAAAACCAACACTATATTTGCTTCAATAATTGTGACGGCCAGAAGAACCAAGAACGACCCAATGTTCGCATATCCAGCAGGTAATGAATATTGGTCTAAAAACACTGTGCTAGTGGATCAATGGCTAGACGTGTTCGTGATGCCCTTATTGCAGACGGTGTTATGCGTCAGATTACAAAGGCAAGGAAAGGCTTTAGAAAGCTATCGGGTTCTTGTGCTGAGTACACAATAGAAACTGAGTGGCTGGAACGTTTCGATGAAGTACGAACCACCAGCAGTCGCTACCCACACTTGATGTTAATTAGGAACAGACGAGCCGATTACATTTTAGATCGTGTGGTATTTGACCCAATAAAAGCCGATTTGAAAGCGATTTTAGACTATTGGGAAGAACATCCGCTTCAATACAAGAACGGCGAAATGTTTGCAGCCCGTAGAATAAACAATCAAACCCTAGACCGTGGCGGTAGGTACTACTCCTCCTGGGCCAACATGAAACAAGTTGAACAGCTTAAAATGATAATTGACGGTGAACCTGTGTATCATGTAGATTTGTCAGCGGCTTTATTAACTATGCTGCAAGCAATAACTGGCGTTTGTGGTTGGGACATTGGGGAAACATTTAATGACCCTTATATGCCGAAACGTTTGCACAACAGAGCTTCAGAGTTTCCCCGTGATAAAATCAAGCAATTCATTACGGCGTGGATTGTTGGCGGTAATAACAAACGGTGGCAACTGGAAAAAACTTAGACCTATTTCCTACCGACAAAGAATTTACAGAATTTAGGGACAACATTTTGCAGTACTTTCACGAACTAACTTTTGTAAGCAAAAGGGAGCTTTGCGATATGGGATTGCAGAAGCATGAGAGTGCAATCCTTACCCAGACAATGTTGCACTTAAAGACGAAGAACGTTGTGGCGTACTCACACACGATTGCATGATTGTTAAAGAAAAGGATGCTAACACAGGCGCCGAAGCGTTTCAGTAATTGATGCGGTTTTACATTAAACGAGATTTGAACGCATTAGAAATCTTACCAGCCATTAAAATTACTAACTCAGACAGTAGTACCAAGAAGGTGTCAGGGAAGCGGTTTAGTTAATTCCGTATCCTTACATAAGAGAATTTATCCCAATAAACTAATGTCACCCCAAACAACTTATTGAAGGAAAACTACAATGGTATCCGCTGTAACTAAAGAGCGTCCGTATCCACCTTATCGTGGAGGAACAAGTGATAGGCGTTAACAAAGTCTACGATTGTGAAATAGTGTTTACCCTCAAACAGACGCGTGCCACGTCCAATAATCTGTTTGAATTCAATCATGCTGTTTACAGGACGCAGCAAAACAATGTTGCGTACATTGCGAGCGTCAACGCCTGTTGTGAGCGTCAACGCCTGTTGTTAGTTTTTGGCTGGTAGTTCAGGTATTTCGCAAACTTTTCCAGCTCAGTTGGCCGCATCATTGAGGAAGTCTACTCTCGACAGGCCGTTTATTCTTCCTAAACTTTCTCTGGGAGTTGTGATTTGAAGCGTACCTTGTCAAAATCTGTAGCAACTACTGCGTTTTAACTGCAGAAATAATTGGGTCTTCTGAACTGTTAATCACCTTGGGGTTTACGCCGTAATGACGTGAAGTGAAGGTGAAGTCATTGCCTTGAGTATCGATATTATTTTTCGCGTTTTCGCCGCAGTTAAAAGATACGGTGATTGTGTCATCGTCGTTCTTGTCCCACATATGCGAATTGATGCTGCGGACACCTTCCATCAAGTATTTATCATTATCATAAGCAGTGATTGAGGTGAAAAACTCATTCTCTGGGTCATTAAATGTCGAAGTATAGCAGGTGCCGGCCTTCATTTTAGAGCTATTGGCATATTTATTCCCGACAAACGCTTCAGGGCTTGCTCCCCCCCAGCCTGCAGCATTTTCTAAATTCCACTGGTGGAGATCGGTGACGTCTTTGGACGTGCGAGGAAACGTGTAGGTGAAGTTATCCATGCTGTTCACTTCTTGTGTATATTTCTGGACCCACTTTTCAACTTCGTCGTAATCGTAAGGCTGTACCTGATAACTCGTGGCGAAGTTAAAGTCTGTTACATCCACTTTACCTAAGTTTGCTTTAGCGACGTCGATCCCATTTTCAGTCCCAGAGCGATAAATCAGAAACGCGTATTGCGATTCAACCGGCAGGTTATAGTCACCATCTTCTACAACATATTGCTGCCCATGTCCGCGTTCAGTTACCACTTGCACGGCAAGGTAGTTATCAGTGTCAGGTATTGAAAACGTCACCTTGCCATCGACGGCTTCTACAATGGCCGAACCATAAAGGGTGTCGTCGTTCATTTGCACAGTCGCAGCTGCTTTACCGCGAGGAGGCAGGCCGGGCATTATAACAAACATCTCGTTCGCACCCTGCTTGACCCAGTTACGGTAGTTTCGCGCCGTTTCAGCGTGAGAGAAGTTTTCTTCCGTTACCGGAATGGTCGTTTCGCTGGCTGCAATGTTAATCGAGGCAAGTAAAAGGATTGCAGAGGCCAGAAGAGTACAATTCCGTAGAGTTTTCATAGATAAACACCTTTTAAATTTGATTTTCTAATCATAACAACTCTAAAAAAGAAAATCTGCCCATTTCACGCCATAATTTAAAATTAATGAAAAACTTATAAAAATATCAGATAACCTATCATTTTCGAACTGAAAAGCAGACGCTAAAAATTGACCGATTATCTTATCAACAAAAAGTGCCTAAGGTAGATTTTTTAGTTCACAACTGCATTTATCCAATTCCAAACTTAACATTTAAGTTTATCGACGCTTCAATATTAAAATTTCACAACTCAATATTAACAACCAAAGCTTTAATTGCTTATCTAAACAAAAACTAAGCCCCAAAAGCTTAGTAGGCGGTGAAGTTTATCTCCAAGAGTTGCACCGCCACCCTTACCGCCTGAGCGAGATACCCACCAGTTTCCACAAAGAAAAAAAGAAGAGGCATAATGCCTTGCCCACAGAGCAACAATGCCTGTGATTAATCCTGATTTAGGCGTGATGATTATCACCCTCAAATCGCATTTAAGGAACTAAAAGGGAATCAATATTTCCCCATTTGTGGCTAATTTTGGTCACCACAAGCGAGTGTTAAGCGTTAAGATGGCAAGCGCCGCAATTCGTTCAATGCAATAATCCAATCCCAGAAAGCTATCCATTGCGGAAGCAACAGCAGCCTTCGAAGATTTGGAAGCTCTGGAAGGTTCAATAAAGTCTGCAATTACTGATCTATCAGACGCCATTTTAACATTATCTGGACAACCTCATAACAGCAAATCTGGCATTATAGCATCCTGTGCTGAACTTCATAATTCAGTAGCAAATTGTAAGTCTGTTTCACCTAAAACAGAAACATCAGACTTGGACGCCACGGCAGATATTCTGATTGATTTACAAGACCTCTATTTGTTTGAATTAGAAAGTCTCAACAAGAAGAAATCCACTTTAAAGACACGCATGAGCAACGGTTTTGTTGCTTCAGTTGCTTCTGCAAAATCACTTGAACACCTTAACGGCAAAGATTGGTCAAGGTTTGTGCCAAGAGCCGTAATCTCAAAAGATTTGTATAATGTCACGCTGGGTGTTGTCGATCTGGAAGCAGCAAAGAAAGCACCTGTGGGAAGCGTTCTACGCAATACAGCCGTCCTAGTTACCCAGTGCCAGATGCAAGTCGATGCCCAACAGAAGGGCAAAGAAGCCAGAGTAGCAGCCGCAAAATTAAAAACGCGTAAAGAACGCCTAGACGTCGTGGCAAAAGAATTACAGGAGAAGTTAAATGGATAAATCAATACTTGAAGCCGTAGGCGAGGTCATACGCGACATCAAACAAGAACACGCAGCAGACCTAGCTGATGTTGCGGCAAGGGCAGACGATGGAAATATTAACTACGTTCCAGAAAAACGGCTTATTTCCTGTTACACATCAATAATGCCCAAGCAAACAAATACGTCTAGTCAGCAGAAAGCATCGGAACTTCATAGCCGAGATATCTTTCTATCGCAGCCATATTTGCGTCAGTAGTTGTTACAAAAAAACCTTCTTTGATTAGATGCTTTACGTAGAACTTGTTGTATAAAAAGGGGAACACAAGCCAAGCTAAACCGCCTGTAACAAATCCAATTAACAACATGACAAGCGAGGCTAGCCAATGCCCGCGGAGCAGTGCAGGAAAGAACCAAAAAAATGTGTTGTCCAAGAAAACCCAATTGGCGCCTCACGTAACTTGCCGTTGTGCGGATTCTTAAAGAATAGCTTGCCCTTCCAGCTAGATTTGAATGCGGCATAATAATAGCCCAACAGTAGTAGCATCAACAATAAACCTAGCAACCCAATACTGTTTAACATATGTACTTATCCTTCTAATCTAAGTCTCACTATGCCATTCATCCAAAGCAGCGTCACTTGTTCAACCACATAAAATCTGCTGATTTCAAGCAAAAAAAGGCACACACAGCCCTCAGTTGTTGTGCAGCACTCAACACATCCTACCCTCAAACTCACCCCATGCAGCAAGCACACACGTGCCCTACGGCACCGCTGAACAACATCCTTAAATCGTTTTCCAATGTAAGCACTACTTGGGTGCTATAGGCTCTTGCGACTGTGTATGCTCAAAGTCTTGCTGTGACACTTGTGGTGTTGGCGCTGTTTGGATTGAGTTCATTCACCGGTTCTTCTTTATCACCAGAAATAAATAAAATATATTCAATGCGTTACAACGTTCAGGCAAAACGGCAATGCTAAAGAAGAAACTTCGCCAGTGTTATCTTGAAGGTGGGCAAAATGAATTGGTGTCCAAAGCGTTAGAATTACACCTGTCAGGCGTTGATAGAGAAACCTTGATTGTGTGTCTGTGTGCTTTGAACGTCCCAATTAAGGTTGCGGGAAATTCACAACGATTGTCCGATGAATCTGTGGCGTCATTGGAATAACCAACAACAAAGGTGAGCGATTACCTAGCCGTCCTTGTAGCAATACAGGGGCGGTTTTTTTGTTTGTTGTTCGTCCCTGCCCTTTAGCGCTGAGTTGTATAAATTCTTGAATTTGAGAAGCATTCGTGGCAACAAAAATTAGCACTGAACAACAGGAGCCAATAATGCCCAACTAAAAAATTAGTTACTATGGTTTTTTGTAAATATTTTTATAATAAAACCTACTATTTTTGCAATATTACAAATCATTAACCCATTGTTTTATATGTATTTTTTAGCAAACGTGACACTGTTATGGAAACACGGAATGATCTTCATGAAGATCTAGAAACGATTTAAGGCTTCTAAGAGTTATTGGCGAACGATATAATTGTCTACATATTTACCTTTCCACTGATTATTCATCAGAAATCAATATCAACGACCCACAAATGTTATAGGATAACTGATCTAAATATTTTAAATATTGAAAAATGCTTCAGGTTCTTACACATAATATTCTTCCTATCTTTTCCATGCTGGCTCTTGGATTTATACTTGGATTTTTTCGCAAAATATCTTTTAAAGAGGCAACTGCAGTCAATCGGATCGCATTTCTTGTACTGCAACCAGCATTAATCTTTCCGTTTATTAACGAACTCAGCCTTGATGAATTTCGTTTTGACGCAATTGCGTCATATGCAACCTGCCAAGCATTTTTATTTTTTATAACATATTGGATTACAAGCCAGATATTACGACGTGAAAAAACCGAAGCCTGGCTTTTGGGAATGGCAACTATATTTGTTAATACTTTGCTTTATGTCTGGCCTATATCATTTTTGATTTACGGGGAGAGCGCATCTCTTCCTATTGCCAGCATTGTCGCGTGGGATTCCACTGTCACCTTTGCATTTTTTATCATCTCAACTGATTTATTAGTTACACCACACGGATCAGCTATTAAATCAACACGCCGAGTTGTCACTAACCCAGTATTGATTGCTATTGTGTTAGGCTGCGTAACCAACATATTGCATATTCCAATTCCAGAACCTTGCATAACAGCTCTTAATTTTGCTGGCGTTGGTGCTGCGCCTCTCACATTATTCGCATTGGGTGCTATTCTAGCTGGCCATAATTTGCGAATTTCACCCACAATAATCACAGTTTCAGGACTTAAATTAATTGTATTTCCAGTAATGGTTTGGGGAGCGTTAAAGATTGGTGACCGCCCACCAACGTGGAATACAATGCTTGTTTTAAGTGCTGCTGGCCCTTCAGGTGCAATGGCATTTGCTCTTGCAGTTTTACATGGAGTTAGAACAGATCAAATCGCCCCTGTAATTATTTGGACATCTGCGATTTCAATCATTTCACTGGCTTGGCTTTCATAATCTATAATTATTCATAGCTGAACGCTGTGTTCGTTAAACGAAAGTAATCAAGTACCAAGTTATGTTTGACTGTAGTTGAAAATTCATTATGCGGCTGTCAATTCAATGTTCTAAACCTGCAATTAATAAAGCCTTATACAATTTTCGAATTCTTAAAAGCATTGGTCCGACCAGACCATCACCTATAATATGTCCATCAATTTTAGAGACTGGAGTTTGACCACCAAAAGTCCCAGTTAAAAATGCTTCATCTGCACTGTAAACATCAACTAAGGAGTAGTTCTTTTCAAATATAGGAATACTCTCAGATTTACATATTTCGATTACCTTCTGGCGTGTTATACCATTCATACAATAATCACCGGTAGACGTCCAAATAGACCCTTTCTTTACAATAAAAAAATTGCACGCATTAGTCGTGTTTACGAAGCCATTTGGATCAAGCATCAAAGCTTCATCTGCACCAGCTTGAATTGCGTGATTTAATGCAATTATACAATTTAATTTTGAGTGGGAATTAAGTTTTGGGTCTTGAGTTAAGGGTAGGCCTCGGTGATGAGGCACGGTATGTAACCGGACTCCCTGAAATGACCCCGACATATCAGGCTTTGAATGCTCAGCTATAATTACAACTGTCGATCCAAAAATACTTAATTGTGGATGTTGAAATGGTTTACTCTTACGGCCTCGTGTAACCATAAGGCGAATATGAACATCTGTTGTCATATTATTAGCCATTAAAGTATCCCAAACGGCCTGTTTTAAACTTGGTCTATCCAAACCAATGTCAATTTTAGTGTACAACGATGCCTCGAACAGACGATCCAAGTGATCGTCAAAAAACAAAATATTCCCGTCGAAAAGGCGAAGTCCCTCCCAAATTCCGTCTCCAAGAAGAAATCCACTATCATAAACCGAAACAACGGCTTTGTCGCGCGATACGATATTACCATCAATATAAATTTTGATATTGTCGTTTCGGCAATCTGCCTCGGCTGTGTGTGTTGTAACATGTTGAACAGACGTCATAATTTACTCCTCTAATGATGCAACAGATTAATCTAATTTAGGCAAAATCAAAGCTTTAGACTAGCAGGAGATCTACGGCTCTGACATTGTTCTCCAATGAACAAAACTTTATCTATCTCATCTTCTTATTTAACAGCCAACATATCAACTGTAGGTGCAAGCCTTGAGACGCTCAGGTTTTGCCATGGCCCCAATCTTATTTTACACGACGAGTCATTACATTGGCGCAAAAGCTTTGCTGGTAGTGTAGTTGGTCCGATAGCCAATAGAGTGAGAGATGGCCAATTTTCTCTCGGAGGTAAAATCCATCAGATGGCCTGCAACGAGAACGGGGTCACGTCCTTGCATAGCGGCCCCAAAGGTCTTTCGAGCCTTCGCTGGCACGTAACAAGACATGAAGTACAGATGATACACTTTCAACGTGCTTTGAAAGATGGTGATTGTGGCATGCCGGGGAATCGCATGTTTGATGTTGTATATCAAGTCGATGGCGCTAGTTTAAACCTAGAAATAAAAGCCACATCTGATCAACCAACGCCAATTTCAGTTGCTCACCATCCCTATTGGCGACTTGGAAATACAAGCCTGCATAAACTGCAGATTAATGCTTGCGAATATTTACCAGTTGACCAACAAAAAATACCTACTGGTGAGATTTTACCAGTTTCAAACACAATTTTTGATTTTAGAATTCCAAGGGCAGTCAACCCTATAATTGATCACAATTTTTGCTTGTCTCGTTGCCAGTTGGATGCCCCCATACCTGTTGCTACTTTAACCAGTATTAACGGTCTAACTTTGCATCTTGATAGTACAGAGCCAGGTTTGCAGGTTTATGCTGGTGCTTTACTTCCAAAACTTTCAAAAAATAAAATTGGTCCGTTAGCAGGCATAGCACTGGAACCACAAGGCTGGCCAAATGCCGTAAATGAAATAGATTTTCCATCTGTGATCATTTCTCCGAAAAAACCATATTTTCAAAAAACGAGATACCTAATCAAACAAGCGTAAATATTTTTATTCTCTGTAGTAAAACAACCCCGCAAATCGTCGCTAATGATAGTACACGCTGCCCATAGTAACAAATTGGCATAAATGACCAACTAAATTTCTGAATTTTCCGTGCTTACAAAGCGCCCCAAATGATGGAGCACCATGATTTTGTGCAGCTTTGGCAGTTCAACCGACCAATTCAAGTCCAGAGAAAAAATATGCAATTTCTTCGGCAGCTGTTTCTGGTGCATCAGATCCGTGTACGGAGTTTTCGCCAACTGACTCAGCGAAGTCAGCTCGTATTGTACCAACTGCTGCATCGGCAGGGTTGGTGGCTCCCATGACTTCTCTGTTTTTAGAAATAGCACCTTCACCTTCTAAAACCTGACAAATGATCGGTTCTGAAGCCATAAACTGGCAAAGTTCATCATAAAACGGACGTTCTGCATGCACTTTGTAAAAAACACCAGCCTGTGCTTTAGAAAGATGAATGCGTTTTTGCGCTATTATACGCAGTCCTGCTTCTTCAAATTTAGCATTAATTTTACCAGTCAGGTTGCGGCGTGTTGCATCTGGTTTGATAATTGAAAACGTGCGCTCGAGAGGCATGAGATAACTCCTGTATTAAGAACACATTTTTAAAGTGTCCCTTTGTTCAAATCGCGGGTCGATACCATGGCACATGTTGCTTGAAAAGGTGAGATTGACGCGGAGTTACAACTGCGGCAGATGGAGCACATGTTGCACATCTCTGATATTAATTATGCAGTTGCTGGCCGACCACTTTTTGAGGGCGCCAGTGCTATCATCCCAGAAGGGCACAAGGTTGGTCTTGTTGGTCGCAATGGAACGGGCAAAACAACACTATTCAAATTAATCCGTGGCGAATTATTGCTTGAAGGTGGCGATATATCATTACCAAAAGGCGCCCGTATTGGCGGAGTGGCTCAGGAGGTTCCCGCCTCATCTACATCTCTAATCGATACGGTTTTGGCCGCAGATATTGAAAGAGCAGAATTGTTAGCCGACGACAGTCAAAACCCGACGCGTATCGCTGAAATTCAAACGCGGCTTACTGATATTGATGCGTGGTCTGCTGAAGCACGTGCTGCCACTATTCTAAAAGGGTTAGGATTTGATGATGCAGAACAACTTATGCCTTGCTCTGATTTTTCGGGTGGGTGGAGAATGCGGGTGGCATTGGCAGCAGTTTTGTTTTCACAACCGGATTTATTATTATTAGATGAACCAACCAACTATTTGGATCTAGAGGGAGCCCTTTGGCTGGAAAATTATCTTGCTAAATATCCTCATACGGTCTTAATAATTAGTCATGACCGTGGGCTTCTAAATAGAGCGGTAGGCGCAATCCTACATCTTGAAGATCGCAATCTGACTTTCTATCAAGGATCATATGATCAGTTTGCCAAACAGAGAGCTGAAAAACTCGCACTAGCCGCGGCAATGTCAAAAAAACAAGAGGCTCGCCGCGCGCATCTACAATCTTATGTAGATCGATTTCGATATAAAGCCGATAAAGCACGACAAGCTCAATCACGTCTCAAGGCTTTATCAAAAATGCAGCCTATATCTTCCCCTCAGGAAGCGGGATTACGACGTTTCGATTTTCCTAATCCGGAAGAACTGTCACCGCCAATTGTACATTTGGATGGTACAAGTACTGGTTATGGAAAAACTACAGTTTTATCAAACCTTTCATTAAGAATTGATCAAGATGATCGTATCGCTTTGTTAGGTAAAAATGGTCAAGGTAAATCAACACTGGCCAAGCTTCTTAGTGGGCGATTGCCCGCTTTGAAAGGTACTATCACTAAATCGAACAAATTGCGGATTGGTTATTTTGCACAGCATCAGGTGGACGAACTCTTTATTGATGAAACACCTTTGGATCATTTGCGCCGCGAGCGCCCACAAGAAGGGCCAGCCCGGTGGCGGTCCCGGCTTTCTGGATTTGGTTTAAATGCAGATCAAGCGGATACGCTAGTAGCCAAGCTGTCCGGTGGGCAAAAAGCAAGGTTATCACTTTTACTAGCTACACTAGAAGCACCACATATTCTAATCCTTGATGAGCCAACTAATCACCTAGATATTGAGTCTCGCGAGGCGCTAGTAGTTGCCCTTACTAATTATACAGGCGCAGTAATTCTGGTTAGTCACGATATGCATCTTTTAGAATTGGTCGCTGACCGTCTTTGGTTAGTATCAAATGGTACAGTAAAACCATACGGCGACGATTTAGAATCTTACCGCAAAATGTTACTTAACGAAGGGAAGCCCACCAAAAATACGATAGAGAAACTTAAACCAAAACGACCAGGTAGAGAGATCATACTAAACTTGCGTTCTGAAGTGCGGAGATCAGAGGCGCGTGTAACTAAACTAAACGAAATGCGGGATAAACTTGCGAAAAAACTTTCTGACCCAGCTCTTTACGATGATGCAAAACTCGGCGAGATGGAAGTCTGGCAAAAAAAATATGCAGAAGTAATGAGCGCACTTGAACGAGCAGAGGCTATATGGTGGCAAGATCTGGAAAAATTGGAATTAGCCGAAAGCTGCTAGTACTAACTTCGATATAGGTTTACTTAAATGTTGTGATGAGGATCAAAAGTTCTTTAATAATTTACGATATAGCCATTTTAAATTTACAATATAGCCATTTAAATAGTGAACTTTCCCGTTCCATTATTCTACTTTAGATTTATGAGTTCAGATGATATTTTCCATCTAATCTATTTAAGCACACTAATCGTAGTGCTTGGTGGTAGCTTTTTTTTAACAACAAAAATTAAATTGACCAAAACCTTACAGACAGCTTCCATTTGGGTATTTATTTTTTTTGGAGCTATCGCAGTAATTGGCCTTTGGGGGACCATTAAAGAAACATTATCCCCCAAGCAAATCCATTTCAACGATACTGACCAAATCGTTGTTTCAAGACAAATGGACGGTCATTATTATATTACATTGTATCTGAATGATACGCCTATTGATTTTATTATCGACACTGGTGCAAGCGATATGGTTTTGACGCGGGATGATGCGGTAGCAGCTGGCTTGAAGCTAGATACTTTAAATTTTCTAGGTAGAGCCATCACTGCTAATGGGGAAGTGCGTACCGCTCCAATTAAGCTTAAAACGGTTGCTATAGGCAATTTTGAGGATGTAAATGTACCAGCTGTGGTCAATAATGGTCAAATGAATAAATCATTGCTGGGTATGGATTACTTACAAAGGTGGGGAAAAATCGAGATATATAAAGGAGAGTTAATTTTATCGCGTTAGGCCTCTGCCCTTTTCTCCCAGCTCCCTGATTGGTCGGACCAATATTGGGAGGGTACTGCAGCGTCTTTTAGACTCCTCCACTGATTGCGTGCCATTCTCAGTTGGTCAGGATCTTCACCGTCAAATAAAATACAAACGCGTTCTAGATATTTTACTTCCTCTGGGTCCACTACAGTACCGTCAACGGACATCAAACATTTAGCATAATTAGAAATCTTATGTAACGTTAACAAAATTGGTTGGTTGGCATCATTTTGCCCACCTGCAAGCCCATGTGGCAAAAAATCATTTATTTTCCATAAATATTCATCCAATCGAGACAAGAGGTTATGATCCTCACTTCTTATAGCCACCCGCCATCCAACGTCTTGTGCCTTACACAACAGCATAATCAAAGTTTCTTCCATGGGTCGACGCGTCAAATGATAAAAATATGCATTACCCATAAGTTTAATTTTCGCAAAAATCAGAAATTAATCGATTTAACGCCATAACACCCCAGCCCGTTGCACCCTTTGGCGCTAACTCAGTTTCACATGTAACTGATGCTACTCCAGCAATGTCCAAATGGATCCACGGAGTTTCAGGTTTAACAAAACGTTGCAAAAACTGCGCAGCAGTGACTGATCCTGCGGGCCTGCCACCAATATTTTTCATATCAGCTATTCTGGATTTTAACATATCATCATAGGATTGACCAAGTGGCATGCGCCAAGCCCCCTCACCTTCCGTTGCGGCCGCCTTAAGAAATGCATTACACAACTTATCATTATTTGAAAAAACACCTGCTTTTTCGTGACCTAAACCAATAATAATAGCTCCTGTAAGCGTCGCTAAATCAATAATCCCAGAAGGGTTAAAGCGTTCTTGAGCATACCACAGTAAATCACATAGAACTAAACGACCTTCGGCATCAGTATTGATCACCTCGACAGTATCACCCTTCATTGATTTAATCACATCTCCAGGGCGGGTAGCGTTTCCAGATGGCATATTTTCGACTAGACCAACAATACCTACTACGTTAGCCTTAGCCTTACGCAACGCCAACGCGCGCATAGCACCAGCAACTACACCGGCCCCCCCCATATCCATAGTCATATCTTCCATACCCGCTGCAGGTTTCAAGCTGATACCACCGGTGTCAAATACAACTCCCTTACCAACTAACGCGAAAGGTGTAATATTTTTTTGGCCTCCATCCCACTTCATGATTACAACTTTAGATGGACTTTCAGACCCTTGGCCAACACACAGTAACGTGCGCATTCCAAGCTGCTCCAGTTCTTTTTCATCTAAAACTTCCACTTTCAAACCTAAAGCGGACATTTCTTCTAAACGATTGGCAAAATTGTTAGTTGTCAGTACGTTGGCAGGTTCATTGACCAGATCACGTGTCAAAAATGTACCTTCGATTACAGCAAGTAATGGAGCGTAAGCAGCCTCTACAATTTTCGGATTTGTACACATCACCGTCACTGCGCCATCGTTCAAGACAGCATCCGTTTTATGATCAATAAACCTGTAGTCTCTCATAGCTAGCCCAAAGGCAATTTCGTCAGCTCGACGAACCCCATCTAACGCAAGTAGTATGCATTCCTTACCACGTAGTTTGGCAAGTGCTGCGCCTGCGTTGCGTGCTTGGGCTACCGAATGGTCTCGAGGGAGACAAACAATATCTAAAGAACTTGCTATTAAACCAGACGGCCACGCCAACGAAATAATATTTGAGGGTTTAAAATTTTTAAAATTATCACTTTGTATAAATCGATGGATAGCGCCTTTTGTTAAGCGATTTAGTTTGCGCGCTGACACCCCCAGCTTTCCCTCGGGGGAAACAATCACGGCCAGACGACCTGTTGTATTCGCAAATGTATTTAAGTCCGTCGCAGCGAAGGAAATTGGAGTGATATAGGTCATGGAAGCCTCTAAGATTTTAATTAGTTTACAATTCAGTTAACTCGACCTCACTCCGCTGGCCAGTGAAGTAATGGTCATAAATGATTTTACCAAGAGCAAGTTTGTGATAGTTTATTTATATATCTATAATGTGGACGTTTTCCGGTTATAAACAAGGTGGAGTACTACTTGTCAAAATTTGACCGCTACATTCTATCCCAACTGCTCATTATTTTTTCTTTTTTTACGCTGATCCTAATCATAGTCTTCTGGATTAACAGAGCTGTTCAACTCTTTGAGAGCTTGATTGGCGAGGGTCAACCTACAACCATATTTCTAGAATTTGCGGCTCTAGGAATGCCACGACTTATAACTGTTGTTCTTCCAATTGCGGCATTTACCGCCTCAGCTTATTTGACAAACAAGTTAAATCAAGAAAGCGAAATAAAAATAATTATGGCTGCGGGAACTTCGCATTGGAGAATTGTAAGGCCAATATTAATTTTTGGGTTAATAACAGGTGGTGTTATGAGTGTTCTGAGCCACTTCCTTGTTCCGATGGCAGCAGAAAAAATAAGCAATCGTGAAACTGATATAACAAACGACGTCTTGACGCAGTTCCTAACACAGGGAACATTTTTAAATCCTTCGGAGGGTGTTACTATTTACACGCGAGATATTGGAGACGATGGCGTTTTGCGAGATATTTTTATAGCTGACCATCGTGATGCAAAAAGGTATATAATTTACACAGCGAGAGAAGCTTATTTAGTACAAAACGATGATAATAAGTCTCTAATTATGATTAATGGCATAGCACAGATTTTGTCAGAACCTGGCAGACGTTTATCCACTGCTCGTTTCAAAGATTTTTCATTTGATATTAATGCTTTAATCAAAAAAAATAGTAATGATGATTATTCTATCAAACATATGACTAGTCCAAATTTATTTTATAATTGGAAAGACATAGCTAAAAATAATAATACGACACCTGGAGCCGTAGCAGAAGAATTACATAGTCGCTTCGCCCGTGCTCTATTTTGTGTCGTTTCAGCCTTGGTTGGATTCACGGTTTTAATATTTGGAAACCATTCAAAATTAAATGCGTGGCCGAAAATTATTTTTGCTTTTTTGTTTCTATTGATCTTAGACGGTATGAGGTCTGGTATTTCCGTCCCAGTTCTACTCAATGCAAATTATTGGCCCATTTTATATCTACCCTCCTTACTGGGTCTCTTACTGGTTTTAACCCTTCTTTGGACAGCAACAAATTTAAGACTGTTACTATACCATAGTAGGAATAAAGCATGATTTTACATATTTATTTTGCGAAACGGTTTATAGTAAGTCTTCTCATTCTTGGAACAGTAATCATTGGCTTAGCGATGATGGTTAATTTTATAGAGCAGACAAGACGTTTTGAAAATCTTTCTGTATCAGTTTCACATAAACTTGGGCTTACATTACTTTACATCCCAACAATGATAATCGAGTTTTTACCTCTAATTATGATTTTGGGGACAGTGGCATTTTACATGACGCTAGGACGCTCTTCAGAACTTGTCGTTACGCGAGCAGCTGGACAATCTACCCTTCGCGCCATAATAGCGCCAGCAATTATCACATCTTTAATTGGTTTATTCGCCGTAACAATTCTCGGACCTGTCGCATTAGTGACTTTTAAACGTTATTCACAACTAACCGAGTTATACAAATCAGATGATGTTTTAGCGCTTTCAGTGTCAGGAAGAGGATTGTGGCTTCGGCAGAGCAGTAAGGATGAGAATACAGTAATTAGGGCAAAGTACTCTAATAACGAGGCTTCCATTTTTCATGATGTGACATTCGTCAAGTATGGTCCCACAGGTCTTCCAGTAACCCGAACAGAAGCGAAAAGCGCTACAATTATAAAAAGTAAATGGGTTTTACGAGATGCAAAAGTTTGGCAACTAGCCAATGGACTTAACCCAGAAGCTAACGCAAGGACATATGATGTTCACGTAGTTCCATCCACTCTTACTTTGGATCGCATCCGCGAAAGTCTTGGATCAGACATGAACGTTTCTATCTGGAAAATGTCTAAATATATACAGCAGTTAGAACAGGCTGGATTTTCCACCAAAAGTCATTACGTTTGGTTACAATCTCAATTTGCACAACCTTTATTTCTAGTAGGCTTGGTTTTAGTTGCTGCTGCGCTCACAATTCGACATACCAGTTTTGGAAAAACCAGCTTTACTATATTGTTTCCGATATTGATGGGATTTAGTTTGTATTTCATTCAAAATTTTGCACAGGTTTTGGGAGAAAGTGGGCAAATACCAGTTTTGCTTGCAGTATGGACACCACCAATTGCGTCAATTCTTTTGGCAATAGGTTTTTTGTTGCGAGCCGATGATGGTTGATTATTTGCGGTTGAGCACGTTGGCATCGATTTTGATCTACTTGTTCAGTGTTTCTATTCTGTCGGCTAGTGACCGCGATCTGCCTGCAGTTCTTGTTGCGGATGAAATAACCGTTACAAGAGATCGCGTTATCGTTGCCAGCGGCAATGTTGAAGCTTTTCAAGGTAAAATACGACTTACAGCATCAAGAGTGAGTTACGACCAAAAAACATCAAAGTTAATGGTCACAGGACCTATCACTATACAGGATGAAGAAGGCACGCTGATACTTGCAAATCAGGCCGAGCTTAGCAGAGATATGCAAAATGGATTATTACAAGGCGCACGACTAGTCCTAAATG
Source organism: uncultured Tateyamaria sp. (assembly GCA_905480645.1). Taxonomy (GTDB): domain Bacteria; phylum Pseudomonadota; class Alphaproteobacteria; order Rhodobacterales; family Rhodobacteraceae; genus Tateyamaria. The sequence goes on along the minus strand of CAJQRC010000024.1, from coordinate 49,136 downwards.
AGCAATTACAGTTAGCGTCGGTTCAAATGAGTCGTGTGGACGGGCGCTATACGCAGCTTTATAAAGCAGTGGTTACATCTTGCAGAATTTGTGAAGAAGATCCAAGCCCCCCTCTTTGGCAAATTCGCGCTAAGCGCGTGATCCATGACATGGAAAACAAGCAGCTATATTTTGACCAAGCCCAATTCCGAGTTTTAGGCATACCCATCGTTTATTTGCCAAGTTTACGATTGCCCGATCCCACTGTAGAAAGAACAAGCGGTTTTCTAATTCCGTCTATACTGACGTCATCGCGTTTGGGGCTGGGCATTAAAGTTCCATATTTCATAGTGCTAAATAAAAAAAGTGATCTAACGATCGCGCCTTATTTGTCATCAAGAACCAAAACTTTAGAATTTCGCTATCGCCATGTATTCAATAGAGGATTTATTGAGTTCCAAGGAGCTCTTTCAGATGATGTGCTTGAGAGCGACATGAGAGGCTACACGTCGGGTGTGGGCCAATTCAAACTAAAAAAAGATTTTGTTTTGGATTTCAATTTAGAGTGGGTATCAGACGACACATATCTATATGATTATGATTTTTCTAATGCCGACCGACTTGATAGTATATTGCAGTTAAGTCGGGCCCAAAGAGACGAATACATTGAGCTAAGCTACCTTAATTTTAAATCTTTGCGTGATAGCGACAAAAATAATGAATTGCCAAATGATGCAATAGAAGCAGTTTATCAGAAAAGGTTTTTCCCCAATCCTATTGGCGGTGAACTACGGTTGACCGCATTGGGGCACACCCATTTCCGTAGATCACAGCAATCCTTAGATTATGACAGTAATGATGTTGCAGAGGGTAGAGACGTACTTCGATTTACAGTTGAGGCAGAATGGTTGAAAGCATACCGATTAGGCGGTTTGCAAATACAAACAATAGTTAGAGCAGCTGCTGATACATTTGATATAAAACAAGATGATAATTATAAAGGTAAATACTCTGATATTGTGCCAGCAACTTCAGTTATCCTGCGATATCCGTTGTCCCGAATAGTTAATGAAGCCACTCAGATTATCGAACCTTTAGCTCAAGTTGGGTGGGTCGGTGGAGATGGCTTAGCCATACCAAACGAAGAAAGCATCAGTGTAGATTTTGACGAAGGCAACTTATTGTCACTATCCCGATTCCCTGCACCAGACAGACGCGAGCGAGGTCTCTCACTGGCATACGGAGCGCAATGGTCACACAAAGCCTACAATGGATGGTCAGCAAATATTTTACTTGCGCAAATTTTACGTAATAATTCGCAGGCTGATTTTACGAAATCCTCCGGATTATCGTCGACCAACTCTGATATTTTACTATCAGGTCAATTTAAGTTGTCCAAAAGCATCTATTTTGCTGGCCGAACAATATTTGATAATGATTTTGAATTCACAAAGTCCGAAGTTAAAGGTTATTGGAACAGTAAAACTTTTAATTTTGGAGGCAGCTATGTTTGGTTGGATAAAGATCCAGCCGAAGACCGTCTATCACCTATCAATGAACTGACAGTTGGTGCATCGTACCAACTCAATCGTTTTTGGAATTTGAATATTGACTGGCGATATGACCTTGAAGCGGACCGCTCAGCTACGGCCGGTGCAGGTTTGAAATATTCTAACGAATGCGTGGACATAGCGTTATCAATAAACCGACGATATACGACGTCAACAACGGTTGAGCCTTCTACTAATCTAGGGTTAACAATGTCACTAAACGGGTTATCGGCTAGTACGGGTGCCCAAACATTAACAAGGTCATGTGGAAAGCGGGCAAAATGAGCGCAAAATTCTTAAAACATCTGATCCAATCATCAGCACTAGCATGCATGATTTTAGCGCCCTTTTCAGTCTTTGCACAGAGCCCATTCGAAAAGGTGGCACAGGTTAATGGATCAATTATTACACAATTTGAATTAGATCAGAGAATACTATTTCTACAATTATTAGGCTCTCCTGCCAGTTCAAACTCAGATGTGCTGGATGAACTGATTAAGGACAGATTGCGGCAACAAATAACTAAAAAGTTTGATATTTTTTTATCAGAGGAAGCGTTGCAGCAAGGGCTTACAGATTTTGCAGCGCGCGCTGAACTGTCTTCGGAAGAGTTCATTAAACAATTAAAAGTCGACGGTGTCGCTCGTCAAACATTCCGTGACTTTGTTACTGTGTCATTGGTGTGGCGTGATTATATAAGGGCAAGGTATGGCAACTCCATAGACATTACTGATGATCAGGTTGACCGAGCAGTCCAGTCAGTTAGCTCCAACACGGGGATAGATGTTCTGGTCTCCGAAATAATCATCCCAACTTCTCCAGATATAGCCAGCGAAGTTTTAGAGATTGCGGAGGAAATAATGAGTTCAAATTCCACAACGGAGTTTTCTGAATATGCCACTCGTTACTCTGCTACTGCATCTCGAGAAGATGGTGGACGTCTAGATTGGGTCCCCCTAACTGACCTGCCTCCACAGTTGCGCCCAATTTTACTCTCGCTTGCGCCAGGAGAAATTACCAATCCACTTCCCATTCCGGACGCAATTGCTTTGTTTCAACTCCGGGATATTCGTGAGCGCTCCGTACCTGCTATACGGTATTCCTCCATCGATTATGCAGTATATTTAATTGGAGGTGGGCGCTCATCTGAGGCATTAAGGCGAGCACAAAAGGTTAAGGCAAGTATTGATCGCTGCGATGATCTCTACGGTGTCGCTCAAAACGAGCCACAAGCAAATTTAAAGCGAGAAAACCTGTCTCAATCAAAGATACCTAGAGATATAGCTTTAGAACTTTCAAAATTAGATAAAAATGAAGTTTCCACCGCCTTGACTAGATCAAATGGTTCAACGCTTGTGTTTCTAATGTTATGTGGACGCACACCCGCATTATCACAAAGTGAGGACGATAAGGCCACCCGGGAGGCAGTCGCTGCCCAACTGCTAAATACCCGACTATCGGCGCTATCCAATACCTTGCTCGAAGAACTACAAGCAGACGCTGACATCGTAATTTTCAACTGATGCAGAAACCTGTTGTTATTACTTGTGGTGAACCGTCAGGAATTGGACCAGAAATTGCCGTAAAGGCTTGGAGAACTCTTCGAAACAGTATTCCAATAGTATGGATAGGTGACAAACGTCATCTCCCCACCAATACACCTATTGTGGAGGTTACTTCAGTTACAGAGGCAGTTGGTTCGTGTATATCTGCTTTGCCAGTTTTGCATCACGCATTTCCAAAGGCTTCCACATTAGGTAAACCTGATACAGAAAATGCGCAAAGTGTCATAGATGTCATTAAAATTGGTGTTAATCTGGTAAAAAATGGTAGTGCAAGCGCATTATGCACGTCGCCCATCAACAAAAAAGTTTTGATTGACGGCGCTCAATTTGCATTCCCTGGGCATACTGAGTATTTACAGCACCTTACAAAAGCGCCAACAGCGGTAATGATGCTGGCATCCCAATCTTTACGTGTTGTTCCTGTCACCACCCATATCAGCATTAAAGATGTTCCTAATGCATTAACTCCTAAATTGTTGCGTGAAACAATTGAAATCACAATCAATGGGCTACGCAATAAGTTTCAGATTACAAGCCCGCGTTTGGTTGTTGCAGGATTGAATCCACATGCTGGAGAAGAAGGCGCTTTGGGTAATGAGGAAATAAAATGGATCAATTCTCTTGTAAAAGAATTATCAAGAAATGGTAGTAATATTACAGGTCCTTGGCCAGCAGATACATTATTTCATCCGGCAGCACGCTTGAAATATGATGCCGCAATCTGCATGTACCACGATCAAGCCTTGATCCCAATAAAAACTCTAGATTTCGATAAAGGTGTAAACTTAACTCTTGGCCTCCCTATTATAAGAACATCGCCTGATCACGGGACCGCTTTTGATATAGCCGGTCGTAATATTGCCAACCCCAGCAGCATAATAGAAGCGATAAAACTAGCAGCTAAACTGGCACAATCTTAATGTTTCCAAAGTTAAATTGAAGGATAGTTAAGATGACAACCATTGACAATTTACCACCATTAAAGATTGTAATTGAGACACATAATTTGCGAGCACGTAAATCATTGGGTCAAAATTTTTTACTAGATTTGAATTTGACTTCAAAGATTGCTCGTCAAGCTGGTGAACTTAAAAATGTTGATATTTTAGAAATAGGTCCTGGACCTGGAGGGTTAACTAGAGGTTTATTGTCAGAAGGTGCACGAAAAGTATTAGCTATCGAAAAAGATGCTAGATGCCTGCCTGCTCTGGAAGAAATCTCAAATAAATATCCAGGACGTTTGGAGGTTGTCAGGGGAGATGCCTTAGACTTCAACCCACTTGTATATTTAAATGCTCCTATCCGCGTTGTCGCAAATTTACCATATAATGTGGGAACTGAATTATTAGTTCGTTGGTTGACACCAGAAGATTGGCCACCCTTCTGGAAATCCTTAACCTTAATGTTTCAACGTGAAGTTGCTGAAAGGATCGTCGCAACCCCAGGATCTAAAGCCTATGGTCGTCTCTCCATAATGGCGCAATGGCGCTCTGATCCAAAGATAGTGATGTCGCTTCAACCAGACGCTTTTACTCCTCCACCAAAAGTTTCTAGTGCTGTAGTGCACTTTGAAGCTCTACCAGAACCCCGTTTTAAGGCTAATATGCAAGTTTTAAATAGTTTGGTCTCCACTGCCTTTAATCAAAGGCGTAAAATGTTGCGTTCAGCACTTAAAATGATTTCTCCAGATATCGAAGATAGGTTGAAAATCGCTGGAATAAAGCCAACTGACCGTGCCGAAAAAGTATCGCTTGAATCATTTTGCGCATTGGCTCGGAATATTGAATCAGAGTAATCCGTTATTCACTCTGCGGCATTTGGCTTAGGCTCTGAACTAGACTGCACATTATCCGCAGATATGCCCTCGGCTATATTATTCTCCACCTCAGTTCCCTCGGATTGTGAAACATCCGTCACAACTTTTTTTATTCTTCTGCGAGGTTTTGGTTTAGACGCACTTTCTGGCGTATCAACTAGACTAGATTCTGGTTCAATCTCGACATTGTCAGGTTTAGAAATATCAGATTGTCTTGGTTCAGGCTGAGAATCCGATTCTTGTTCATTTCGAGTAGCACGATCGCGATCCCGTTCGGCCTGACGATCCCGATTATGACGTTCTTGGTCCGCTTGTCGCTCTCGTTGCTGACGTTCCTGCTCCTCACGACGAACATCTAATTCACGTTGTGCTTCACTGAGCATACGTAAATAGTGTTCAGCGTGCTGCTGAAAGTTTTCCGTAGCGACACGATCGCCTGATACTTGAGCATCACGAGCCAATTGATTGTATTTATCAATTATCTGTGCAGGCGTACCACGAACTTTACCTTCAGGTCCAGAACTGTCAAATACCCTATTAATTACATTACCACCACTGCCGTTGTTGGTACGATTGCGGTTGTTCTTAGATCTTGACCGTGATCTCGAGGATTTCATGAATTATTTTCAGCTTTCTAGGAATATTTAGTTAACCACCCTGCGCTATATTTTTACGCAACTAATATTTATGGCGGTCTATTGATGAAGACATGTATGTGTATGTTGAATACGAAGCCTTTCAACAGGAATAAACATGGCTTAACTCCTAAAACAAGAGCAAATACCATTTTTTTAGTTTTTTTTGTTGTTTTTACACATCTATGCCGGATTTCGCGCAATAATGACACGGTCTCTCTCGTCAAGGTCAGGTAATATCATTAGACTACCCCAGCCCTGATCGCGAAAAATATTAAAAACGTCTTCACCCTGTTCGTAACCTATCTCACAAATAACACGGCCGGTGGTAGTTAAATAATCACCTGCCTTAGCAGCTATAACTCGATAAGCTGATAGACCATCCCCTTCGTCTGTTAAGGCCATGCGAGGTTCGTGATCACGCAGTTCCGGTGCGACTTCCTCCATTTCAAAGGCGGTCAAATACGGTGGATTCGAGACTATCAAGTCAAAGCGGCCTTCTAAGCCATCAAACCAACAAGTATTAATAATTTCCACTCTATCAGCCACATTATTCAAAACAACATTTACGCTGGACTGTAGGCAAGCATCTTCACTCAAATCTGTTCCAACTCCAGTCACATTTAATCGTTCGGCGAGAAGCGTAACAAGTATACATCCGGATCCAACACCTAGGTCCAAGGCTCTTGTAAAGTCTTCAGAAAGTGCCGCTTCGATTAAGGTCTCTGTTTCTGGTCTGGGATCCAAGACATCTGGACTTACCTTAAATTTGCGCCCATAAAATTCTCTTTCTCCAATTAAATGGCTGACAGGCACTCTAGCAGAACGTAAAGCGATTAGATGTTCATACCTTACAACAATTTCAGGCTCAATATCTTCTGGCGCAATAAGCGTGATACGGATTGCATCTACTTGTGCCGCATGAGCCAATAAAACGCGCGCATCACGCGCTGGGTCTGGAACTCCTGCAGTTCGCAAGCGAGCGGCAGCGGTTGCCATTGCCTCGCCAGCAGTCACACACCCATCTCTGCTAATTGTTTAGCTTGCGCATCTACGGTTAACGCATCAATAACTTCGTTTAATTCACCCTGCATAATTTGGTCAAGTTTATATAATGTTAGATTAATGCGATGATCAGTCATACGACCTTGAGGAAAATTATAAGTTCGGATTCTTTCCGACCTATCGCCTGTGCCCACCTGCAAGGCACGATCAGCAGACCTTTCATTATCAACTCGAGTTCTTTCGCGATCATATAACCGTGCTCGTAAGACCTGCATTGCTATCTCTCGATTGCGATGTTGGGACTTTTCGGCACTAGTTACAGTAATACCTGTGGGAATATGGGTAATGCGAACTGCCGAATCTGTCGTGTTTACATGTTGACCGCCTGCCCCTGAGGCGCGCATAGTATCAATGCGTATGTCACTTACATTTATTTCAATATCGACAGCCTCTGCCTCGGGCAGGACTGCAACAGTAGCGGCCGACGTATGAATTCGTCCTCCACTTTCAGTAGTTGGAACACGCTGCACACGGTGTACGCCTGACTCGTATTTAAGGCGGGCGAACACATTCTCTCCTTTAACGTGTGCCACTACTTCCTTGATTCCGCCTAGTTCTGTAGAATGTTCTTCAACAATATCCACTTTCCAACCCTGCGCTTCTGCATAGCGGTTATACATCCTTAACAAGTCACCAGCAAAAAGTGCTGCTTCGTCACCACCAGTACCAGGCCTTATCTCTAGCACAGCTGGACGAACATCTGCTATATCTTTTGGTAACAATGCTAATTGCAAAGCCACTTCTACTTCGGGTAGTTCACTCCGGAGGCGTTTCAGTTCTTCTTGAGCCAATTCCACAATATCTGGGTCATTTAGCATTAGCTCGGTCTCGGATAAGTCAGAAACTATACTGTTATAAATAGTAATCTGGTCAACTACTGGCCGCAGGTCTGAATACTCTTTCGCAAGCTCTGCTATATTATCGCAACCCGTTGCCATTGCGGCCTCCAAATATTGGAAACGCTGCGTTATCTGAATTAGGCGTTCTTCAGGGACCATAGAGAGGGTTTGCTTCAAGGCTGAGCCTTGGTCAAGAGGTACACCAAATGAAAAAGGATTGATGAAATCTTTTTAAATCCATTTTTAAAGTCAAAACACTGTCTACTGCCACCTAAATGTCTGATTCACTGATCTAATTTGCAAACATAACCGAACTGAGTAAACCAATAAAATATTAAAATTGAATAATATCAATTACCTAAAAGAAATAACTTTTTTATTTCACAATTTATAATTAGTGAGTTTAATGATATGCTACTCTAGGTAAAATACATAGTATTTCGTATAGTATATTCGCGCCAGACAGCGCCATATTTCCAGATGTGTCGTAGGTGAGGTGAAACCTCTACCAGATCGCAGCCAACAATATTCAAACAGTTTAACGCTCTTAGTAGTTGAATGGCTTGTGGTGTTGTCAGGCCACCTATCTCTGGCGTACCTATGCAAGGAGCGTAGGATAAATCTAAACTTTCGATATCAAACGTTATATAAACAGGAGATTGTGCAATTTTTCGCCTAATTTCCTGACCAATTGAGGTAAGATTAACACCCCAAAAAACACAGGCTAAAAACTGTTGAAACCCCTAGTCGGTAGCTTCTGTGAAATCTTGCGCTGTATATCCTGTTCCACGCAAGCCAATTTGGAAAGTTTTTGAAGGAATGATAAGTCCCTCTTCATAAGCTCTCCGAAAAACAGTGCCATGTGTCTCTGTCTCTCCAAACATTTCATCATTTTCATCTGCATGCGCATCTACGTGTACTAATGCCACAGGCCCATGTGTTTTCGCTATACTGCGCAACATCGGCAAAGTAATTGAATGATCGCCACCAATAGCCAACGGAATCACATCCGACTTTAAAATAACATCGTAACTCTCGTTGATAATGCGCAAACTATCAGAAAGAGAAAATGTATTTATCGGAATATCCCCTATATCACCGACATTTAAACCATCGAATGGAGCAGCTCCGGTTTAAAGATTGTAAGGCCGGATCATAGCTGACTCACTTCGCACCTGTTTGGGACCAAACCTAGTACCAGACCGCCAAAAGGTGCCTATGTCCATTGGAATACCCACAACTGCAACGTCCAATTCATTTAAATCATTGGAGAAAGGCAATCGCATATAAGTGTTTAGACCCAAAATCCAGCTAGATCATTTCCACTAATTGGGTGATTTTTAATCACCTTCCCGCATTCTCCATCCTAATAAACAGCAAATTTCAGTTGCTATATGAGCCCCAGCAATCGCAGTAGCACCAGATGTGTCAAACGGCGGTGATACCTCAACTATGTCGCCTCCTCGTATATTAATTCCAGCTAAGCCCCGCAATAAAGCCGCCGCCTGAGCAGATGTTAAACCACCCCAAACGGGTGTGCCCGTACCTGGCGCATACGCCGGATCAAGCCCGTCTATATCAAAGGTCAAATAGCACGGCCTATCACCCACTACTTGTCTGACCCTGTCGGCAACTGCTTTAGGTCCAATCCGATGAAATTCTGCAGCATCAATTATATTCACACCTAATGTGTCAATGTTTGTGGTCCTTATTCCAATTTGAATCGATGTTGCAGGATTTACGATTCCAGACTTCACAGCTTTATAAAACATTGTACCATGATCTACTCGAGCCATATCATCGTCAGGCCAAGTGTCAGTATGCGCATCCACTTGAATTATTGACAGTGGTCCAAAAATTTCCGCATAGGCTTTTAGAATTGGATAAGAAATATAGTGATCGCCACCTAAAACGACACTGGCGGCCCCTGCTGCCAAAATCTCTCTTATGTGGTTAGTTACGATATCTGGAAATTCGGTAATATTTGCATAATCGAATGCAACGTCTCCATAATCCACAATAACACGCTCACTTATTACATCAAAGGGCCACCCGTAAGGTGGATCAGGAGCTTGTAAGGTGGATGCTTCACGAATTGCACGGGGCCCTAATCTGGTGCCTGGCCGATTTGTTACCGCTTGATCAAAGGGAATGCCCGTTACAGCTATATCAACGTTTTTCAAATCTTTAGTGTAACGCCGCCTTAAAAAGGATGTTGCACCAGCAAAAGTAAGTTCAAATGATGGACCTTTAAGATTTTGACGCGTAAATGCGTGATCAATCTCCGTCTTGGCGTCTTCAAGACCCATTAGCTATCTACCAGAAAGATGTTATTTAGATTGGGGCTGGAAAGTTGCAGATTAAATGAATGGAAAAAGCCTCTGATATTATTTTTAGAGTTGGCGAAATAGCAACTTTTAATCGTATTTCTCTGAATAATTAAATTTAATAAAATATTGGCGACATAGGTAAAGTCAATACGAGTTCCATCGCGGTTATTTAAATTATCTAAATGATTTATAATCATAATATTCTTTGCATCCTTATGTAACGAGGCTTACTTTTATCGAGATGAACATGTAAAAGAATTCAGATATTTCCATTTAATTTTTCTATACCTTATATTAATGCAATGTGGACTGTTTATAGTCTTAAGAGTCAACTGAACAAACCACTAAATTTAATGAGAATGCAATGGACGCAAGGCAAACCTCAAACCTAGTAGACGATCAAAGCGCGGGAATCGAACGGCTTTTAGAAATTATGCGCCGCCTACGTGATCCAGACACAGGATGCCCTTGGGATATTAAGCAAACTTTTAAAACCATAGCGTCTTATACCATTGAGGAAGCGTACGAGGTGGCTGACGCCGTTGAACGCAGTGATTGGAATGATCTCGAGGGTGAACTGGGTGATTTATTGCTACAGTCAGTCTACCACGCTACAATAGGCGAAGAGGCTGGGTATTTCACTTTTCAAACAATAATTACTAATATTTCAAATAAAATGATTGCAAGGCATCCGCATGTTTTTGGAAGTGAAAGTCGAGAAAAATCGGTGGAACAACAGATTGACGATTGGGAAAATATTAAAGCTGAAGAGCGTTCAACTAAAAAACATATTGGTGTTCTAGACGGCATAGCATCAAATTTACCAGCTCTGACACGCGCACTAAAGCTTCAAAAAAGGGCTGCACGTGTGGGTTTTGATTGGCCGAATACTGATCATGTGCTTGCCAAAATCAGCGAAGAGTCTGCCGAACTGATCGAAGCCCGGGAAACCCTTAATAAGGATAACATGATCGATGAAATGGGTGATCTTTTATTTGTAATTGCCAATCTTTCTCGTCACCTCAATATTGATCCTGAAGAAGCACTTCGACGCACAAATGCTAAATTCGTCCGACGGTTCAATTCAATCGAATATGCTCTCTCTCAGATGGGTAAAAAACCAGAAGATAGTACGCTGGAGGAAATGGATGATCTTTGGAATGATGCTAAAATGGTTGAAAAAGAAAAACAAAAATAAAAAGCTTCATAAGATATAATTAGTTCGTAATTCCCAGCATACTTCTACTAAAAAAGGGAATAAAATTAGCTGAAATTCTTTCAGCGATAATCGTATGCAGATCTAAATATATTTAGAACCAATAACGACCAATTTGTCTAGTATTTCATACACAAAGTTGTTGAAGCGCTGTATGATTGATTTCAACTAAAATAGCTTTCTATTTCTGTCACTTTTGAGAGGTTACAATGGTCAAACGTAAAGTCATCATAGACACTGATCCAGGCCAAGACGATGCTGTTGCTATATTATTAGCTCTGGCCAGCCCGGAGGAAATAGAAGTTCTGGGCATAACGGTTGTGGCGGGTAATGTACCATTGGATTTAACGGTAAAAAACTCTCTTACAATTTGTGAGCTAGCGGGTGCTTTTGATATGCCTGTTTATGCCGGTTGCCATAAACCATTACAGCGACGGCTGATAACAGCAGAGCATGTTCATGGGAAAACAGGGCTTGACGGTCCATCTCTGCCCGAACCTAAAATGCAAATTCAAGCAGAACATGCTGTTGATTTCATAATTAATACCTTGCGCGCAGAAACAAACAAAACTGTGACTTTGTGCCCTCTTGGACCATTAACTAATATCGCTAGTGCTTTCCTGAAAGCTCCCGATATCATTGAAAAAGTACAACAGATTGTCTTAATGGGAGGAGCTTATTTCGAAGTAGGTAATATAACTCCAACGGCCGAATTTAACATTTATGTAGACCCGGAAGCTGCTGATATTGTTTTTAAATCTAATCTAGATATTACTGTATTACCTCTAGATGTCACTCACAAGGCACTGGTTACCAAAGCAAGAAATGACGCCTTCCGTGCTTTAGGCACACCGGTTGGCGTAGCAGTAGCTCAAATGACCGACTTTTTTGAACGATTTGACAAAGAAAAATACGGTTCCGCCGGCGCGCCATTGCATGATCCTTGTGTAACTGCATATCTTATAAATCCTGATCTTTTTGTGGGTCGCCATATAAATGTTATGGTTGAAACTGCTTCAGAGTTAACAATGGGAATGACCGTCGCAGATTGGTGGGGGGTTACAGACCGTCCCAAAAATGCTTTATTTATAGGGGATTTGGATTCAGAAGGTTTTTTCAAGCTTTTAACCGAACGTCTTGCACGGCTGTAAGTCATTTAATCTATTATAGTCGCAAAATCTTTGACGTTTTTATTGTAGGTCAAAATACAGATTAATAACTCTGTGCGTTGGGTTGGTTTTTAATTTTCATAAGGCTAGGTTATAGCAATCTGCCTAATACGAAAAGAAATAGCTTTACAGAGACATCAACATAACACCCTTTTTGGTAATTTTTGGAAAATTCACCATTGGTTTTATTAAGTAATTATTATGGATATTTTTAAAAAAGAATTGTGCTGAGGTCTCTTACACAAATTTTAAGCATTTAAATTTAGTAGGTGAGAACTTGAAGGAGACAAATTAAGATATCTCAGTCATAAACCATGTTCCCTCCAATAAAATATTTAAGATATCTAAATACTAAAAGTTGAATAGTTAGGGTAAATAATTTGTATTTAACCAGCCAAGCTTACTCACTTCATTGCAATCATATGATTTTTCTTAACTCTGCAAATTTATTTTGCGTTTTTTAAGATTAAAATAGCATGGATGCGACAGCTTTTTCACACCATTTTCAGAATTAAATCTAATTACAAATAAACTGAAATATTAAATAACTCATAAACTCAACAAGACAGATTAAATATGGAGCGATGCAAATGAGTGCAGCTTTAACTCTCGCAAAACTAGAACACTTCAACCATATTTTACCGCTGGTTAATGCTTACCACGACGAAGCAAAATTAACCATTAACAGTAAGGAATGCCATGCCGCTGTACGATCACTTCTGCAAGGCATACCACAGGGTGCAGCATACCTTATCGGTCCACCCAAAGCTCCAATAGGTTACATTATTATAACTTTCAGTTGGTCTATAAAATTAGGCGGTATGGATGGTTGGATTGATGAAATCTATGTCAGGCCGAACGTACGACGACGCGGCATCGCTGGAGAAGTGCTCACATCGTTACCTAAAGCTTTGTTAGGGGCGGGGCTTAAGGGACTTCATGCTAAAGTCAGCAAAGAAAATTCTGAAATTGTCAAAATTTACGAAAGTAAGGGTTTTATATTAGACAAAAATTTTCAAATAATGAAAAAAATACTTTAAATTTTCAGGCTACTGCTATTTCATACACGTATTATTTCTAATAATTAACATATAATTTAAATTTGTTTTAAGTAAAATTTGATGTTCAAATACATGCGTCGTTTATAATCACTTAAATAAGCAGCCTCTATTGTAGTGATTTAAATATAAATATCATTAATACTTGCTCATGCGTCAAGTTTTCACAACAACCAAGAGCTAATGACAAAAGGATCACTGGCTTTCAAACCAATGACAGCCTATTTAAAAAAAATGTCTATATTAATTATTCCATTTAATAACACCTACACAAAACTGCCAGAGCATTTTTTTTCGCGACAAGCTCCCACACCCGTAACGGAACCACTAACTATAGCTTGGAACACATCACTTGCTTCTTCACTCAACATTAGAGGTGAGAATGTAGATGTTTTTTCAGGCAATATTATTCCCGATGGGGCTGAGCCAATAGCACAATTATATTGTGGGCATCAGTTTGGTAGCTTTAACCCACAGCTCGGCGACGGCCGCGCAATTTTGTTGGGTGAAGTGATTGGCCAAAATGGAAAACGCCACGATATACAACTTAAAGGAAGTGGACCAACTAAATATTCCCGGATGGGTGATGGTCGCGCTTGGCTTGGTCCTGTACTGAGAGAATATTTAATTTCAGAGGCTATGCACAAATTGCGGATTCCAACCACTCGTGCTTTGGCCGCGGTAGGAACGGGAGAACTTGTTTATCGGGAGCAAGGTGGGTTACCTGGAGCCATATTGACACGCACGGCTTCAAGTCACTTGAGAGTTGGAACATTTCAGGTTTTTGCACATCGTGGTGATACAGAGGCATTACAGGTCCTTACTGACTATGCAATATCTCGCCATTACCCTCAAGCTAATGATCCCATGGAGTTTTTATCAGCAGTCTGTAGCGCGCATGTGGAATTGGTCACTTCCTGGATGTCTGTAGGTTTCATTCATGGTGTGATGAATACGGATAACTGTACAATATCTGGTGAGACCATCGACTATGGACCGTGCGCATTTATGGATGCGTACGATGAGATGCGGGTTTTTTCATCAATAGACAAAACTGGCCGTTACGCCTATGGTAATCAATCACGAATAACAATCTGGAATATGGCTCAGCTAGCAACTGCTATCATCCAACTATATGACGATAAAGAGGCCGCTCTTGAGCAGGCAACAGCAATTATACATACGTTGCCAGATAAAATCCAAAGTGCTTGGCTTCGTCGGTTTAGTGCTAAAATTGGTATTTCTGATACACAGCCAGAAGATCGAGATCTGATTGAAGAATTATTGCGTCTTATGGAGGCCGATGGTGTAGATTTCACTAATATTTTTCACGCCCTCAAAGATGACCAAGCTAGCAAGTTATTCAAAGACCGAGATGGCTTTGGCATTTGGAAAAAGAAATGGTCATTACGGAAAGGGTCAGATGCAGAAGCAATTATGACATTGGCAAACCCTCAAATCATTCCACGAAACCATCAGATTGAAGCGATGATAAACGCTGCCTTAGCTGGAGACATGAAACCATTTGAAAATTTGCAAGAGGCACTAAGCAGTCCATTTAACTTACCTGAAGATTTAAATTACTTATGTCGAGAACCAAAAAATACTGAGATTATTTCTGCAACTTTTTGCGGAACTTAACGTCTATTTATCAAGTAAAGCCCCGCAGCTACTAATCCCAACGCCAACCAAATAGTAACCTCAATTTGTTCATCCAAAATGATCCAACCTAGTAAAACTGCAAAAACAGGTGAAAGAAAACTAAAAGAAGCCACCAATGATACTGGATATCTTTTCATGAGCCAGAACCAAGATAAAAATCCAAAACTTGCAATGGCAAAGATTTGATAAGCTAATCCAATCACATGGATAAACTCAACATCACGTAGAAGGGTTCCGTATCCGAGTGACATAATCAAAAGAATTGGAGCAGAAACCACTAATTGACATAGAAGTTGTTGTTCAGCAGATATTTTACTAAGCGGAGTAATCCGCACTAACAGCGCAATAGCAGCCCAGCACAAAGCAGCAAAAAGCGATAGGATATCTCCTAATAAATTACCCTGCTCATCTTGCCTATCAAAAAGAGCAATAAAAACGCCAAGCATTGCTAACAATAAACCAATGAAACGGAGAACTGAGAGTTTTTCATCTGGTACAGCAAAGTGTAATATCAAAGCTAACCATACCGGCATTGAATAAAAAATAATTGAAGATCTTGAAACGGTAGTCAAATCTAAAGCAGTAAATAAAAGACTGAACTCAAGTGCAAAAAAAACTCCAGCCAATGCTCCAAAAATAAGACTGGAACGCGGTAAAAAAAAAGGTATTTTTCTTATTCGCATCCAGATAAGCAAAACTATTCCTGCCCCAGCAGACCTTAGACAAGCCATAAAAAGTGGTTGAAATCCCCCATTCGAAAATTTAATAACTATCTGATTAAGACCAAAATTTAATGCTATAGCTATCAGTGCTACCACACCAAACATATCTATATGAGTTTTTCGGTTCATTTTGTTTTATTACGACTTGCTAAATTAAAATAATAATTATCGCTCATATCTCTCCATTAGGTTATAGACTCAATTCATACTTAATTTTTGAGATACGATATTAATTCAAGACACCAAAAATCCACCTTTAATAAGCGACAATCTTCTATTTTCAGTAGAATTTAGATTTCAAAACGAGAAAAAGATTATCACAATCTTAATTTTCCTAAAATAACAAATGCATTTTTCATATCTGTGGTGAAATAGAGATAAGCAATAACTTTGTAGCTTAAAATGATATATCTACTAACTTTCCAAAGTTTGCATTTTAAGCAAATAGACATTGGATGTTTTATTTCAAAGTCAATCTATAAATTGTTATTGAGACGAATGTCTTATATATCAAGCAAACAAATTATTCTAGACTTTTTACACCCTTCGACTTGAACCGACGACGACGATTTTTTGCGGCAGGCATTTTTTCTGCTCCTCCTCCTCGACGACCTTTGACTTTGTTATAGTCATCACTTTTTGCCAATTTGGCATTAGGTATGTCATCCCATAATCGACCAGATGCCACCGGAATTCTAATTTTCATCATCTTTTGAATATCTTTGAGATGAGAAATTTCATCTGGCGCACAAAAAGCGATCGCGGCGCCATCTTTACCCGCACGTGCCGTACGGCCAATGCGATGTACATATGCCTCAGGCACATTTGGAAGCTCAAAATTATATACGTGCTTAACATCCGGAATATCTAAACCACGAGCAGCAACATCCGTTGCAACTAACACTAAAATATCCCTAGCTTTGAAAGCACCCAGAGCGCGATCTCTTTGTCCCTGCCGTTTGTTTCCATGAATTGCTGCAACTTTATAACCTGCGCGATCCAAAGCTTTAGTCAAACGGTCCGCACCATGCTTCGTGCGCGTAAATACAAGCGCTCGTTCTTCTTGATGTTTAGCAATTAATTCAATTAGGAAAGTTGTTTTTTCAGCTTTGGCGATGAAATGCACTTCCTGAGTAATTTTATCGGCGGCCTTTCCAGGCGGCGAAACCTCTATCCGTTTTGGGTTTTGCAAATAACTTGCCGCTATTTCTGTCATTTGTTTCGACATAGTCGCAGAAAACAGCATTGTCTGACGGTCATCTCCCATCATTTTGGCAATTTTACGCAAATCGTGAACAAATCCTAAATCTAGCATTTGATCTGCCTCGTCCAAAACTAAAAAATTTGTCAAGTCTAGCCGCACAGCACGACGGTCGACTAGATCCAGCAATCGACCTGGTGTTGCCACTAATATATCAACACCTTTAGATAAACGTTGAATTTGCGGATTGATTGATACCCCTCCAACAACGATTTGCACTTTCATATCCGTCATAGCCCGAAGTACTTGAGCTATTTGCCCTGCAAGCTCACGAGTTGGTGCCAAAATTAAACCACGCGCGGTTTTTGGTGTGACCCGTTCATTAGTCGACATAAGTTGGGCAATCAAAGGAATACCGAAAGCTGCAGTCTTTCCAGTGCCAGTTTGAGCCAGTCCAATTACATCACGACCATTAAGTGCATAAGGTATTGCCTGAGCTTGAATAGGGGTTGGATCTATTAAACCCATCTCTGCGATACGCTTAGTCAGTGCATCAGGCAAATTCATCATGTCAAAATCACTCATGACTTCCATTGGACTTATCCAGTGATGACGTCAACCGCAATTGCCGTTGACCTGAACTTTCGTTAATGTGCTTGCATGAACAACAAACAATTTACCATAACTACTCGGTGCGAAGTCAAAGGACTTCGTATGACTCAACCAAGACGAATTATTGCTCAGGTCCTTGAAACATCTGAAGATCACCCTGATGTGGAAGAATTATACAATAGAGCTAACGCCATAGATCCTGGCATTTCGATAGCAACTGTATATCGCACTGTAAAACTTTTTGAAGAATCTGGTATTTTGGACAAACTCGAATTTGGCGACGGGCGTGCTCGCTATGAAGATGCAAAGCGTGAGCACCATGATCATCTTATTGATATGAATTCTGGCGAGGTGATAGAATTTGTTGATTCCGAGATTGAAGCTCTGCAGGAAAAGATTGCTAAGAAGTTAGGCTACGAATTGCGCGGTCATCGATTAGAATTATATGGCGTACCTTTTAAAAAATAAGCTTTTAAAAACCTTGTTGTTGTGTACATTAAAAAATTAATTTAAATCAACTAATTACTTAGATCTTTTAACTCACTGACTTAATCTCGTGTGTTTATCCCGAAAAGTCATTTGGATTGCTATGCTTTATTATGGGGCTGTTGTAAATTGCGTTAGCTATGCAAATAAGTTAAAAAAAATTCTCTCCAAATAATTGCAGTGACCTTCATTACTTAGATTTCTAAATCTTTAATTTTGATATGCACGGTTATTAACATTGCGCCTTGGATCTACACTATTTGGAGCCAAATAACGCAAAAAATTATTTTAGTTGCTAAATCACTTTAATTTAGGATCACAACGCGGTAAGCGCTGCTTATCTTTTTCAAGCAGCAGGCCCATAAAATGAGCACAATCATCGACATACACGCCCGTGAAATTCTGGACAGCAGAGGCAACCCAACTGTTGAAGTCGATATTACCCTTGAAGATGGAACAATGGGACGTGCCGCAGTTCCGTCGGGAGCCTCAACTGGAGCTTATGAAGCAGTAGAAAAGCGGGATGAAGATAAGTCACGATATATGGGAAAAGGTGTACTTGGAGCCGTAACGGCCGTAAACGGTGAGATTGCCGAAAGCCTTGTTGGTATGGATGTGACAGAGCAGGTTGAACTCGATCATAATATGATAGAGTTAGATGGAACTGAGAATAAGGGCCGCTTGGGAGCAAATGCCATTCTCGGTGTGTCATTAGCTGCAGCCAAAGCTGCTGCAGAATGGACGCGTCAACCGCTTTACCGCTATGTAGGAGGCACGTCCGCCCGCACACTTCCAGTGCCGATGATGAATATCATTAATGGAGGGGAGCACGCTGACAATCCTATCGACATTCAGGAATTTATGATAATGCCCGTCGCTGCAGAAAATATACGTGAGGCGGTGCGTATGGGTTCTGAGATATTCCACACGTTAAAAAAAGAACTGTCAAATGCAGGGCTTTCTACTGGTATCGGGGATGAAGGAGGTTTTGCACCAAATATTAACTCAACGCGTGATGCACTTGATTTAATTATTAAATCAATTGAAAAAGCGGGCTATGTACCTGGTGATGAAATACAACTAGCAATGGATTGTGCAGCAACAGAGTATTATAAAAACGGATCTTATGTTTTAGAGGGCGAAAACAAAATTCTCACTTCTGACGAGAACGTAAAATATCTTGCTAAATTAGTGAAGGATTATCCCATAATTTCGATTGAAGACGGAATGTCAGAGGATGATTGGGACGGTTGGAGAGCCCTCACAGAAGAGCTCGGAGATAAAATTCAATTAGTTGGTGATGATCTATTTGTTACTAATCCCGTGAGGCTAATTGAAGGTATAAGTCGCAGATGTGCTAATTCCATGCTGGTTAAGGTAAACCAGATTGGTAGCTTAACAGAAACGTTGCAGGCTGTGGAGATAGCTCACCGCGCCCACTATACAAACGTAATGAGTCATCGCTCTGGCGAAACTGAAGACGCTACGATTGCTGATCTTTCTGTAGCGACTAATTGTGGTCAAATAAAAACAGGTTCACTTGCTCGTTCGGACAGACTGGCTAAATATAACCAGTTGATACGAATAGAAGAAATGCTTGGTTCTTCAGCTTTATACGCCGGTCGCAGTATTTTGAAGAAATTATAATTTGCAGAATTACAGCATTTATAAAAAATCATTCATAATGAAATTTTTTAGAACTAAGGATGGCAAAAATACCTGTATTAAAGAGCTTTAATTTTTTGTCATCACAGTAATACTGAATTAAATTGATTAAATGGAGGAATGTGTTGCAGTCGCACATTGAATGAATTCCTGAAGCATTATCACGCCTTTTGCAGAACATTATTTTAATAGTGCAAATCATCTTTCCAAAATCTCGAATTAAAACGATTTATTTTTAAAACGGTTTATATCATAGCTAACAGCTATATTTGCCTGATCATCACTTAGCTTTCGATCACATATTTGGGAACAAAGTAATTCTGCTATAACAGCGGCTAAAGTCATTCCAGAGTGCGTTACAGCTACAAATAGACCTTCGGGTCCTGCAGGACCAAAAACTGGGAGCCCGTCTTTAGGAATAGGTCGAGAGGACGATATTAATTCTTCCCATATGAGTTTTGTGGTGGGTAATAATTTTCGGAGCCTTATTATTGCTTTATCGGCCAACAGCTCTAGCTTTTTTTCATTTTTATCAGTTGTAATTTTGTGATGCTGTACCTTGGTTGGGGTCCAAATAAACCCATCTTTGTCTTGCCTCACTTCTCCCTCTGGAGTGACAAGGACATGAGAAAGCCTTACCGGTAATCTAGCAGTCCGCATTATTCCACCAGAGTTATGTTGCATGGGTAATTTAACATCAACAGACTTCAACAAAGAGGGGCTTCCAGTGCCAGACGCAACTATTACCCGATCAGCCAATATTTGACCTTGAACAGTATCAACCCCAGTAACATGTCCTGCTTTAGTTGTGATACCCAGCACCTCTATGCCACGGAGGCGCTTTACTCCCCTCAGCAAAGCTTGCGTGGTTTCTCTGGGCTCAGCCACACCTTCTGAACCAAACCTGATAGCCTGGCCAGGACTACAAACATGCGGTTCCAACTCAAGAAATGATTTTTCATCAATAAATTCAGTATGATAACCTAATTTTACAAATGACTGAAACTGTTCCTCTAAAGCTTTACCTTTTTTTTCCCAACATAGCGCACCTGACCAAGTGAGCGGAACACCGAGACGTCGCCAAGCATCTAATCCTGCTAACCTAAGTTTGAAATGATCGTGATTTAGAAAAAAACTGGCGTTTAACCACCCAAAAGACGCTATTGTTGCACCACCACCTATGTCTATCACAGTGACATCTGCATTTGTTAATTTTAGATTCTGTGCAAGAGCAGCCCCTATTATCCCACCTCCAATAATGATTACTTTCATTAACTTGCCCTCCAATATCAAGCACACTAACGTCAGTGCATGAACAGACAAGATATCATTAATAAGCTTAATTTACTTCCACATCCCGAAGGTGGACATTACCGACAAACTTGGGTTGCAGAAAATAAAGGACGACCCACAGGTACCTGCATCTATTTCTTGTTGGGTAAAGACGAACACAGCCATTGGCACAGTGTTGATGCTACTGAAATTTGGTTATTTCATTGTGGAGCACCGATTGTATTGTCTATCAGCCCAACGGCAACTGGTCCCACCTTCCAACACATTTTAACAGCTGACCTTACTAAAGGTGTCCCACAATTGATTGTACCTGACGGGCATTGGCAAACTGCACATTGCACTGGCGACTGGTCATTAGTTAGTTGCACTGTTTCACCAGGGTTTCAATTTGATGGGTTTACACTTGCTTCGCCTGAATTTGAAATAGCGAAATAGTCTTTTTTGAAATATGAAGACCTAATTATTCATTGAGACCTCAGGCTAACGCCCTTTTGGTGATTTTTGGAAAATTTACTATTGTTTTTATTGATTAAAATTATGAATATTTATAAAAAAGGAGTTATTTTGAGGTCTCTCGTTGTTATTACGGTTCTAATAAGAAAATTCACATTTACAAGATTACATACCAGAAATCATAGACATGAGATATCAATCAAAATTTCCGGCAAAGGAACTAGTTGATTTAAAACAACTTTGAAAAGTTTAAATTGAGATTGTTACTCAGCAGACCTAAATGGAAAACTCAATACGCCACCAGATACTGCCTTGCTTACCGCAGTTGTTGCAGGACAAGAAGTTGGTAAATTACGTGCCGCTCGTACTGCAAGATATGCAAAAGCTTGAGCTTCAAGCATATCGCCATCCAAACCTACAGAATCCACCGGAGCAACGGAACAATCTAACGACATACACAACATTTCCATAAGCGCAGAATTGTGTCTACCACCACCAGTAACAAGAATCTGCGATGGCATTTTGGGACAATGGGACACAGCTTGTGCCACGCTCGCAGCACACATCGCTGTAATGGTTGCAGTTGCATCTGCATCACTGAGATTACGGACAGAGTTAATTATTTCAGAAAAATCATTCCTGTCCAAAGACTTAGGAGGTGGCAGTTTAAAGTATGGATCTTCTAGAAAAGATTGAACTGCATCGACATCAACTGTTCCATTTCGAGCAATAGCACCATCTGCATCAAAAGGTACTCCAACACGATTTCGAACTAGATCGTTTATAGGGGCATTTGCAGGACCAGTATCAAAAGCTAAGAGAGCGCCAACTTCTTCCGGCTTGTCGAAATCTGGATCGATCCAAGTAATATTACCAACACCACCAAGATTTAAAAAGGCAATTGGTTGAGATGCCTTAATCCATTTAGCACAAGCAAAATGAAAGAACGGAGCCAAAGGCGCACCCTGCCCGCCCATTCTGATATCTAGAGACCTAAAGTCCCAAACAACTGGGGTTTTAAAATAACCAGCTAAAGCTGCCCCGTCACCTAACTGTAGAGTGCCATTTTGGCGCGGCGAATGTGCAACGGTTTGCCCATGAAATCCGATCAAATCAACCTCAGCAAAAACACCAAGTAAATTACAATGTGCTTTCATAACCACATCAGCAGCGCGCTCTACTATTTCACCATCCCAGTGGCCAAGTGCAGCATTTAAAACTGATTGTTCCTCTGAGGTATAAGGAACATATTCAGTGGGGCCAAATCCATAGATTTTAATTCCGTCTGTCTCTAAAACTGCTGCATCAACACCATCTAATGAAGTACCTGACATCGTCCCCAAAGCTCTAAGCGTCACGCCGTTCATTTTGACCTTGTCCATAGCCTTTTCCTTTGTTCTTTGTCCAAGTATAGACTGTTTCGGATCTGTTCCCAAGGACAACACAATGACATACTTTCCAAAAGCAGACTTTTTGCATGTAATGCAGAGCCGTGGATTTCTTGCAGATTGTACTGACATGCAATCATTAGATGAAAAATTAATCAGCACTGTTCAATCTGCCTACATTGGCTTTGACGCAACTGCTAAGTCATTACATGTTGGTTCACTTATTCAGATCATGATGCTCCGTTGGTTCCAGAAGACTGGACATCGTCCAATTACTCTGATGGGCGGAGGCACGACAAAAGTAGGTGATCCATCATTCCGAGCAGATGAACGTCCACTACTCGGCCCTGAACAAATTAACGCCAACATTAACGGTATAAAGAAAGTGTTTTCTGCCTATATCGACTATGGCGAACATCAGGCTATGATGATTAACAATTCCGAATGGTTAGATAATTTAAATTATCTCGATTTTCTGCGTGATATAGGCCGTCATTTTTCAATTAACCGGATGTTGTCTTTCGAAAGTGTAAAGTCTCGTTTAGACCGTGAACAATCCCTGTCGTTTCTTGAATTTAATTATATGATCCTCCAAGCATATGATTTTATGGAACTTCATCGTCGCTACGGATGCATTCTGCAGCTAGGTGGATCCGACCAATGGGGCAATATCGTAAATGGAATTGACCTTACTCGGCGTGTAATTGAAGGCGACGTCTATGGTCTTACTTCTCCACTACTTACTACATCTGACGGTAAAAAAATGGGAAAGTCTCAAGCCGGAGCCATATGGCTTGATCCAGACATGCTATCACCATACGAATTCTGGCAATTTTGGCGGAATACTACGGATGCAGATGTTGGTAGATTTTTAAAGCTCTATACTGAACTCCCAATTGATGAATGCGAAAGACTTGGAGCTCTTAAAGGCTCAGAAATAAACGAAGCTAAAGCGCGGCTTGCCACTGAAGTGACTTCACTCTTACATGGTGAAACTGCGGCTACTGCTGCTGCAAGTACTGCGCGTGAGGTTTTTGAGCACGGTGGTTCTGGAGACAATTTACCAACCTTAACTCTTACTTTAAAAGATATTGGGGAAGGAATTAGCATCGTTCAATTGATTGTTAAATCTGGACTGACAAAGTCTGGAAAAGAAGCTAAGCGCCTGATTTCTGAAGGTGGGGCAAAAATTAACGATCTACCAGTTCCCAGTACAGGCCAGATGATTGTCACAAGCGATTTAGACACGCCTATTAAAATCTCTGCGGGAAAGAAAAGACATGTCTTAGTGATTTTGGTTTGATCCAATACATACGCCGGCATATAAACCTTAATAGTAAAATTAAGTTTTTTATTGCAATCTTTTTAAAATCGCTTTAGCCGCCCGCATTCCAGCATCTTCACCACCACGGCCAAGCAATGTCATAGTTTTTTGCATCGCATTGTGCTGCAAAGTTGGATTAGCTAGCACACTCTGTAAGTTTTCGATCACAGCCAAAGACGTGAGTTTTTTACCAAGCAACTCGGGCACAACACGTGTATTTGATACCAAATTGACAATGTTTCCTGTGTCCGTAGTCACCATTCTACTTATTATCGCACGGCTCAACCAATGCATATTGTACGCGGTAACCATCGGCGTATTTTCTGCAGCCAGCTCCAAAGCAACTGAGCCAGAAGTAGCTAAAGCCACATCAGCCGTTCGAAAAGCTACTTTTTTTTCTATTATCCTCATTGAGAGAGATAATTTATTTGGTTCTAGCATTGTAGGCTGCAGTGGCCAATCAGAGACTAAAGCTTTCACGGGCTGTACAACCGACCTAGCGATTGGTAGCACAACCTTCATTCTAGGCAGTTTTTCGGTTAACTTACCCAACGCAGCACCAAAAATAGGACCCATATGCTCCACTTCGTTTTCCCGGGATCCAGGCAAAACAACAACTAGTGGATCAGCATCCTGCAAACTATAACGTTTTCGAAATAAACAGCATTCATCATCTGTCGCTTGAGTATTAGTCGCTATTGGGTGCCCGACAAAATCACAATCAATACCCACTGCCTTCATATAATCGGGTTCAAAAGGATACAGTGCAAGAATATGATCAATTATACCCAGCATTTTTTTTGCTCTACCTGGACGCCAGGCCCAAACTGTAGGTGCAACATAATGTACAGTGCGGATATTACATTTAGATTTCACTAACTTAGCAACACGAAGAGAGAAATCGGGGCTATCGACAGTAATTAATATATCTGGTTTTGTATTAATAATCGCCTTTGCAGTTTCCAAAATTCGACGTTTCAACTGAAGATATTTTGGAAGAATTTCAGCTATACCCATTAGTGTTAATTCAGACATATCAAAACGACTTACCAAGCCATTCTCACTCATCATTACACCGCCAACACCATCAAAAGAAGCGTCTGGTAAAAACTTGCGCAAGCTCTTTATGAGTAGACCGCCTAATTCATCGCCAGAGGGTTCCCCAGCGATAATAAAAACCTTCAGCGGACCCAAAGATACATACCCGCATCGTTCAACTTTTCAATCACACTATTCTTATCCAAGACGAGTACATCACCATGAGATATAACAATCCCACTTAATCTCGCTTCAATAGCTTTTTCCACTGTGTCAGGTCCAATTGTTGGTAAATCAATACGGAAGTCTTGATTTACTTTTGGTGTCTTGAATAACATACCCCCGATAATATTTTTTTCTTCAACTTGGCCCGATAACCAATCCGCAGCATTCTCGAGATAACCGCCTGCTATATCCATCATATCAAAAAATGGATCAGGTGGCTCCGCAGAGGTTGGTTCTACACTTATCTTTACATCTTCTAGCATTGCATCCGTGCCGCGCGTATCTTCTACCGCCAGAACCGAACCATCTCGAATAATGCAGGATTGCCCTAAATCTAATTTAGTATTTGTGGTTATTGCTGTAAGAGCCAATTTAACATCAGAATGCGCTTGTTGCGGTAATGGCGTGATGGTTAAAACTCCCAAAGGGGGAAGTAAATCAGGAGCTAATTCGTGCGCACCACGAACTTTGAAACCAGATTTTTCAAAAATGCCAATTATTGCTCGAAGTGAACTATCTTCACCTCGAGCTACAGCTCCAGCAAGAATACTTAAAAACGGAGATGTTGCTTCATCCACTTCTGATAAATCAATTTTTGGTCTATCAACTGCGCCACAAAAACACAGTTCAGTAATTTCTGCATTTCTTAAGGTAGTAATTAAAGTCCCTAAGTTTTCGATCCTAAAAGATATATCAGGTGTCAAAGACTTAGGAATATGACCATCTAAAACACAAATTAACGGACGTAATGATACGGAGTTCACCACTGCAGCAGGTAAGCCTCCACGCCCTGTAATTAATGCCAACATCAGTGTGGCGACAGAAAGGAGCGGTCACTATCTCCCATTACAAAATCAATAATTTTTTTTACATATTTACTATCTGTTTCAGATCCAAGCAAAGCCGCTCTTTCATAAAAAGTCCCATCTCCCTGTGCCAACATTTGGTAGGCTGCTTGAAGAGCGGTGATATCAACGCGATCAACACCATTTCTTTTCAAACCAACCAAGTTAAGACCGTGTAATCCCCCGCGTGGACCATGAACAAGCCCAAAGGGAATAACATCATGAGTTACCATAGTCACAGCACCAATTACAGCACCACGACCAATTCTTACAAATTGATGAACTCCGGACAAACCACCTAAAATAACGTCATCTTCAAGTACACAGTGCCCGGCAACACCAGCCCCGTTAACAACAACAACACGGTTTCCAATCGATGCGTCATGAGCTATGTGACATCCTGCCATAAACATACAGTCATTTCCTATACGAGTTACATTTCCCCCTCTTTCAGTCCCACTATTTATAGTGACATGTTCGCGAATTCGATTGCGTTTTCCAATCTCAAGTCGACTATCTTCACCATCAAATTTAAGGTCTTGGGGCACCTCACCAATCACTGCGAAGGGAAAAACAACCGTACCCAAATTAATTTTTGTTCGCCCGGACACCACGACATGGCTTTTAAGAACCACCTCAGGGCCAATGACAACATCTGGACCTATTATACAGAAAGGTCCAATTTGAGCAGAAAAATCTACCTGCGCATTAGGGTCTACAATAGCGAGGGGATGGATGTTGGCTTCAGTCATCCGGTAGGTAAATCCATCATAGCTGTAAATTCAGCTTCACAAACCATTTCTCCAGAAACTTCAGCAACCCCACAAAATTTCCATACCTTGGCGCCTGCTTTGCCACGAGTGGTTACGAGTTTCATATACAAGACGTCACCTGGTACGACCATTTTCCGAAATTTGCATTTATCTATTGCCATGAAGTAGACCAACATTTCTTTATCCATCATATTTAATGCTGTTCCAACCATAATAGCAGCTGTTTGCGCCATAGCTTCTACAATTGTAACGCCCGGCATAATCGGTTTGCTGGGAAAGTGACCTTGAAAATGAGGTTCATTCATGGTCACATTTTTTATCCCAGTGGCAGATTTTATGCCATCAATGTCTATGACTTTGTCTACCAACAGAAAGGGATAGCGGTGAGGTATTATGCGTTGAATCAACCCAATGTCAGCTGAAGGAAGTTCTTGTGTCATGGTATATCCCGATTTTACTGATACAGTTATCTTAATACTTGACTAACAAGGTCATTTAAGTGTCGCAAGCGCTGGACTTATTCGGCGTCTTTCAATCCATCTCCTAAAACAGCATCGATCTGCTTTATGGCAATAGCAGTGATATCAATCACATTTGTACTGATAAAAACAACACCACGTTCGAGTATGATTTGAGCACCTGAATCTTTCATAATACCTTCCAGCACGGGCGCTGCCGTATTCAAAAATCGAATTCTGTTTTCCTCAAGTTGATCATTCATCGCTCGGCCTTGTACTTCACGTTCTCTTCGGATTGTTTGCACACGATTATCAAACGCATCAGCTAGTTCTCGGAACTCTTGAGGTGTAAGCTCAGCGCGCTGAGCGGTTAATTTACGCTCTTCTATTTCCAGTTCAGTCTGTAGCCTTCGGTTTTCATCGCCTAACGCACGTCGGCGCTCCTCTATCTCAAGTGCAATACGTTTTCCAAATGCGCTTTCCCCAAAAAACTGGTCAATATCAATAGTAAGTACAGGGTTGCGAAGGTCTTGTGCTAGCAAACCATCCGGGACAGTCAAAGTTATCACTAAAAAGAGTAATTTAGCCAAATGCCGCATTAGATTAAAAGTTAGATTGTATTGCAAAGTCAAAGGATTGCTCTTCATCATAGCTCTCTTTTTTAAGAGCCTTGGTGAAATTAAAGCGTAGTGGGCCAATAACTGAGTCCCAAAGAATTGAGGCTCCAACCACATGACGGATTGAACCAGACTGCCCCTTAATATCTCCACCTGCAAGATCTACGTCATCTAAGTCCCACACATTACCTGCATCATAAAATATAGCGGCACCTATACCCCATTCGTCGGGCAATCCGATAGGAAACTCAGTTTCTAATCTTGCAACCCAGTACATGTTTCCACCTAGTGGATCGGCATCATCTGGTGCGGAAAAATCACGTGGTCCGATACCAAATGGCTCAAACCCCCTAAATATTCTCGGACCAACTTGGAACCTATTAATAGAACGGTTAGTCCCACCTCTCCAGTTAAGCAGTCCACCTTCAAAAGTAGCACGAAGTGTAACCTCTTCACTCAGGATTCGACGTTCACCGACAATTTTAGTCTTACTTCGTATAAACTCAGCATCTCCACCAAGTCCCGCAAAGTCTTGACCAAATTCAAAATAAACACCTGCAGTGGGATCAAGACCTGTTTTGCGAGTATCATAAGAATATGCATAACCTAAGCTAGATACAATTTCGCGGCCAGCGTCTATTTCGTTTTGAACAACAGCGCCGTTATCGGGTGGCGAACGCCCCTGCATCTCGTTTCGTCGCAGTGAATAAACTAATTTTACCCGTCCTTTTTCACTTACGGGAAAAGATAAAGACGGGCTGAAAAGAAGAGATTCTCCATCAAAATTAGAAAAACTACTGTCCGACTCATTATATTGTAGTGTAAATCCAAACGCCACATCTCTGCCTAGAAACGCTGGCTCAAGAAAACTGACGCCATATTGCGCTGCATCCTGCGCTGTTGACAATGAAAGACTAACGGTTTGCCCCCGACCAAGGAAATTACGTTCTGTAAATCCAATAGCTAACCCAAATCCATCATTTACCCCGTATGATCCGCCAAAATTGAGCGATCCCGTCGGGGCTTCTTCAACATCCACATCAACAATCACCTGATCTGGGCTCGAACCTTCTCGAGCATTAACGTCAGTATTTTCAAAAAAATTTAATGCTCGAATACGTTCCGCCGCATCTCGGATCTCACGTGGATTGAACGGATCGCCTTCTGCAATTTTAAATTGTTGCCGGATCACACGATCCAATGTGGTCGTATTACCCTCAATATCTATTCTTTCAACGAAAACTCGGGGGCCACGACTAAGTACAAACTGGACGTTCAGAGATAAATCTCTGTCATTTCTAGTTATGCGAGGTTCAACACGCAAGAAATCCACCCCATCAGACTGTCCTTGTTTTTCTAATCGGGAGATTTCGTTTTCAACTAGCGTAGGAGAGTATACCACACCCGGTTTAATTTTAATGGACTTGCGGTAAACACCAAGATCAAGCCCTGGTATGTCAGACACCACGGAAATATTCCCAAAATTGAACTGTTGACCTTCTTGAACTTTAAAAACGAGAAAAAAACCGTCTCGTTCTTTTGTCAACTGAGCATTGGTACTAACAATTCTAAAATCAACATAACCACGTGAAAAATAAAAATCTTGCAATAGCTGCTTATCAAAATCAACGCGTTCCGCTATCAGCGTATCACTTTTAATAAGAGCCCTGAAAATGCCAGCTTGTTTTGTTTGTAACACGCGACGTAAACGCCTGTCTGAAAATACACGGTTACCAAGAAAGCTAAGTCTTTCTATTTCGACAACATCACCTTCAAAAATCTCAAATATAAGATCCACCCGGTTGTCAGAACGACGAATAATCCGCGGTGTTACTCGAGCGGCAATTCTACCTTGTACTGAGTAAGCCTCCGCTATAGCGCTGGCGTCACTCTCCGCTTGTGAAGCGCTAAAGGCACGTCTCTCCTTACTTTCAACGACTTCACGCAGTTCATCATCTTTCAATCGTTTGTTGCCTTCAAAGACCACTCTATTAAGAGTTGCACGTTCAACCACACTTATCAAAAGTGTCGATCCTTGTGGCACAACCGATACAGTTTCGAACAAACCACTATTCTGGAGATTTTGCAAAGCGTCATTAACTTGTCCAGCAGTTACAGTCTCACCTTGCCCAATTCCCGCCCTCGTCACTACAGCTGCATCACCGACGCGTGTATTGCCCTGCACTACTATTCTACTAAAGGTGTAATCTTGGGCTATTGCGGGCGACACATATGCGCCACTAGTCACTGAAATTATTATAAAAATAAAAACTGCCCATATTGCGTTATGGTGTTTAAAATCTTTTTTACGACCCACGCCTTTAATCCCTAATCCCATAATGATATTGCAAAGATGCAAAGCAACTTACAAAGTAATTAAGTAACTGGATTGTAGTAGGTTGTCAAAACCACAAACAGCAATTCCGTTGGAAAAACAGCCTTTTTTATTTTGGTTATCTGCACAAAAAATATACGTAAGTAGATAAAAAACAGAAATTAATTACATAAACAAAGATAGAAAATATCAAATAACTGAGGGTGCCAATTTGGCAATTACAATTAAAATTACAATTACAATTTATGTGACCGATTTCGAGGCAATGTAACAGTAATATTTTTATGCCTAAGGGCAAAAAAGATCATTGCCCAACGCAAAAACCATCAAAGAAATAATAAAAACGAAGCCAAAACCCATCAATACGCGCAGCGCACGATCACTAGGCGGCCTACCTGTAACACCTTCATAGGCGTAAAAAACTAGATGTCCTCCGTCTAGTGCGGGGATCGGAAAAAGATTCATTAGCCCTACGGCGGTAGAAAGTACCGCAATAAACCAAACGAAGCTTTGGGCACCTTGGCTAGCCATGGTGCCGGATACTTGAGCAATACCGACTGGACCAGACAAATTACAAGTGCTTATAGCACCCGTAATCATATGCCCCAGACCTGAAATAGAACCACTAATTATTGACCAAGTCTGAATAACACCATCTGTTATTGCCATTGACAAATCGGGAGCTTCAGTAGCTGCCTCAAAAGCATTAGCACTAGCGACACCAATTCGCCATTGTGATGTAAAACCACCTTCCGATTGAGGCTCGTCAACTTTTCTTGGAGTAAGAGTTTTCTCTGTCAAAAGGCCATCACGCCATACCAACAGGTCTAGGCTTCTGCCGTCAGAACCCTCCACAGCAGATACTAGTTGTGTAAAAGAAAAAACAGATTCGTCATTCACAGCCACGACCACATCACCCGGCAAAAGGCCAGCTGCTAAGGCGGCACTTTTTGGGCTTACAGCACCAATTAACGCAGGCCGTAAATAAGGCCCTCTGGCTATTACCTCAGTACCGTTACGGTTAACGGTGTAATCAAGAACTGGTTTTTTTGGCAATTTATTTATAAAATTATCATCAAAAGTATTGCCAATTTTTGGAAGCAAAATACCGTTAATTGAAATTATCAAGTCGCCTTCCTGTAATTCTTGAAACTCTGTAGGCAGTGCTGGTAAATTGCCCACGGTAAGCGGATCACGAGGAGTACCATTAGAATATCCAAAAAGAGTAAAAATTATAACTGAAAATACAAAATTAAAAATAGGGCCTGCTGCTACAGTTACTGTCCGAGCCCACAAAGGTGCGCCATGCATTGTTTGTCGCAACATTACTGGATCTTTCGCAGCGGCAGCCATAGCGTCTACATCTTTTCCAGAGGAAGCGTCAGCGTCACCAGCGAATTTAACAAAACCACCAAAGGGAAGAGCTGCAATTTGCCAGTAAGTGCCGCGCTTGTCTTTTCTACGGTATAAAACTGGGCCAAAACCTATCGAAAACACGTCCGCATGAATACCAGACCAACGCCCAACGATGTAATGACCGTACTCATGGATAGCAACAATAACACTGAGCGCTATGACGAAGAAAAAAATAGTCCACACAATGCCACCAAAGGCAGGCATGCTGGTTAAAATATCCAAAATTTATCCTGCTCTTTGTTTTATTTCGTTAATAGCTGCATTTCGACTTATTTGGTCTACATACATAATGTTATCAAGGGTCATTGGAGCGTCAATATGATCAACTGCTACTGAATTAAGCACTTTATCAACAATTTCTGCCATATTTATAAAAGATATATCTCCAGAGACAAAGCCGTTCAAAGCAACCTCTTTGGCTGCATTAAATACAGTGCCTGCCAATCCACCACGCTCCATAACCTCACGTGCCAAGCGCAACGCAGGCCAACGTTTCTCGTCAGGTGCGCGAAAGGAAAAAGTCCCAATTCGAGCGAAGTCTAAACGCTCCACTGGAAGGGGCTGTCGTTTAGGCCAGTGCAAAGCATACCCTATTGCATGCCGCATATCTGTTGGACCAACGTGAGCTATCAGAGCACCATCATTAAAACCAACAAGAGCATGGATTAATGATTCTGGATGCACAAGCACTTCTATTTTATTAGCGCTAATCCCAAAATATTCTTTAGTTTCAATAATTTCCATCGCCTTATTAAACATAGATGCAGAGTCTATTGTTATCCGCTGTCCCATATCCCAATTTGGATGAGATGAAGCTTGTGCAAGAGTTGCGTGCGCAAGTTTTTCTAAAGGCCAGTCTCTAAAAGCTCCGCCAGATGCAGTTATAATAATTCGGTCGACCGTGCTTATATCTTCACCAGCTAAGGCTTGAAACACTCCAGAATGCTCACTATCAACAGGTAACAACTGTGCGCCATTTTGCTTGGCTGTTTGCAATATCAACTCTCCAGCACATAC
This sequence comes from uncultured Tateyamaria sp., assembly GCA_905480645.1. Lineage (GTDB taxonomy): Bacteria > Pseudomonadota > Alphaproteobacteria > Rhodobacterales > Rhodobacteraceae > Tateyamaria. The sequence goes on along the minus strand of CAJQRC010000024.1, from coordinate 16,384 downwards.
CAGCGATTCTTTGTTTGCTAATGCAACCGTCGCACCCTGCTGCAGGGCATGGAGGCCGGGGGTTAAACCTGCTGCGCCAACTATTGCAGACATAACCCAATCTGTAGGCCGATGTCCTGCTTCATTAATAGCGCTTGAGCCAGCCTCAGAATCAATACCAGAACCATCAAGGGCTGTACGTAGATCATCTAACCGTGATACATCGGCAGTTATAGCTACATCGGCGCAAAGACGTATTGCATCACGAGCAAGTTGCTGAATATTAGAAGCACCAGTAAGAGCAATGACGTCGTAATCATCAGGATTTCGATTGATAAGATCAACCGTATTTTGTCCAATGGAACCAGTTGATCCAAAAATAGAAACACGACGTTTCAAAAAAAGTCTCCAGCAGCGCCATATGGTAGCCAAAGAGTAAATAAGAAAATTAACGCGCCCAGCATGCCATCAAAGCGATCTAAAACACCACCGTGACCGGGGATAAGATTAGAACTGTCTTTAACCAACATCTTCCGCTTTAAAGCACTTTCTGCTATGTCGCCCAACTGACTAGCCATCGATACAGCTACTGAAATGCCAATAATCTTTGGGCCAAAATCCAAGTTTACCATGAATAGTGCTCCAACAAACCCTGCTCCTAACCAGCCTGCGATTGTACCTGACCAAGTTTTCTTGGGACTTACTTGTGGCCAAAATTTTGGCCCCCCTATTAGACGTCCTGCGAAATAACCTGAAATATCAGTCACTACTACAACAGTTACTAGCCATACCACCCAAATTAATCCAAAGTCATTACGTAAAAATAATATAGCAAATCCAGATATTACTATCATGATTGAAAATAATAGGTAAATTATCCGGTTTCTCGAGAGCTGAGAAATTCCCACCAAAAAGGACGCAGTCAACAATGGTAAAATGAATTCGTTTGGAAAATACAATGATAGTAATAATGACGCTCCAGTCACGCTACCCAGCTGCAGGGCAAGTGACTTTTTTGACGGTACTAACATCACTACTAGCTCCCAAATCATCACGCCGCAGACTATTGATACTAAGATTTGAAATACAAAACCACCAATCCAAATACCCCAGAATCCCAAAAATATCATTGCTAACGCTGACGCAGAACGGCTAGCCAGGTCAGGCAATTTTTCAGGTTTAAGCATTATTTTAACCCACCGTAACGCCGATCACGGTTTCCATAACTTTGGCAAAGACGGATAAATTCATCCCGTTTAAAATCTGGCCACAAAGTATCAATAAACTCATATTCAGCGTAAGCTGACTGCCAGAGTAAAAAGTTTGATATACGAGCCTCACCGCTAGTTCGGATAACAAGATCAGGATCGGGTAAAACACAAGTATCTAAATAATTTGGCAGTGTTTCCTCAGTTACTTCATCGGGTTTCAGCTTACCTGCTGCTACATCTTCCGCAAGACGTTTTGTCGCTCGAGCAACCTCGTCGCGCCCTCCATAATTCAGGGCAACTGTTAAATGGACGCGAGTATTATTTTCAGTCAATGTTTCCAATTCATCCATTAATGCAACCAGCTTTCTATCCAGTTGAACCCTATCACCAATAAATCGAACTCGCGCTCCAAAATTATGGACCTCTCGCGCCTCTTTCAATATATACCGACGGAAAAGGCTCATTAGGCCAGCGACCTCAACCTGAGTGCGCTTCCAATTTTCCGTGGAGAAGGCAAAAATAGTAAGATATTCAACACCAGCATCAGGACAGGCTTCGATAACCTCACGAACGCGCTTACCACCAGCATGATGACCAAATAGCCGCGGGCGCCCACGCTGCGACGCCCACCGTCCATTGCCATCCATAATAATGGCAACATGGCGTGGACCCTTATTCTTAAATTTAGTAATTTTATTATCCTTGCGGCTCTATTAGTGCCAGTCAATTAATGACTAGAAAATATTTTTCTTACAATTCGCCGTATTAATTGTGAATTAATGAGCTAGACCTGCATGATTTCAAACTGTTTTTGTTCCAATTGAGCATCAATAGCTTTGATTGCTGTGTCAGTCATATCCTGCACTTCTTCTTCCCAAAGTTTCTGATCATCCTCAGACATGCCATTGGCCTTAGCTTTCTTGATCTGATCCATACCATCCCGCCGCACATTACGGATACTAACTCGAGCATTCTCCCCATAACCGGCAGCTACTTTAGTCAATTCACGACGACGTTCTTCATTAAGTTCAGGAATGGGAAGCATAATAAGAGTTCCATTCATTTGCGGATTTATTCCCAAACCACTATTCCGGATTGCTTTTTCAACTTTATCAACAAGCCCCTTATCCCAAACATTAATGGTTACCATTCTTGGCTCAGGAACATTTACAGTACCAACTTGGTTGATAGGAGTTGTTGCGCCGTAAGCGTCCACCATTACCGGCTCCAGCATAGAAGCAGATGCGCGACCGGTCCGCAATGAAGCAAATTCCATTTTTAAATTAGTCATTGCACCGTCCATACGGCGCCCAAGGTCATCAGTATCGAGCATAAAATCGTCAGACATGCACTCTCCTAAATATTTTCACCTACACGAGTTTAATTTATTCCATATAGATCAAGGAGCATATGAATTTCTAGAGGTCTTAAGATCTAAAATTTAGAAAGAAATAGAAGCTACCCTCAAAAATCTAACCTTGGACCCTAGTGTAAGTTCCATCGCCTGCAAGAATCCCACGAAACCCTCCAGGTTCATCCAGAGAAAATACGATGATTGGAAGATTATTATCACGAGCCAATGCAATCGCACTAGCATCCATAACACCTAAACGCTTTGCCAATACATCATCATAGCTTACGGTTTCATAACGGGATGCATCGTCATACTTAGCTGGGTCTCTATCATATACTCCGTCAACTTTAGTTCCTTTAAATATTGCCTCACAGGACATTTCACTAGCGCGCAGGGTAGCTGCTGTATCCGTTGTAAAATATGGATTACCCGTCCCTGCTGCAAAAATGCACACCCGCATTTTTTCAAGATGCCTAACAGCCCGACGCCTGATGTAGGGTTCGGCCACTTCGTTCATAGTAATGGCAGAAATTACACGAGTATGAATGTTTAGCCCTTCTAAAGCAGACTGCATTGCCAAAGCATTCATGACAGTGGCGAGCATTCCCATGTAATCAGCCGTCGTGCGCTCCATACCTTGCGCAGACCCTTGGAGCCCGCGAAAAATATTACCCCCACCAATAACCATACAAATTTCAACGCCCATTTCATGTACAGATTGTACCTCTCGAGCTATCCGTTCTACAGTAGGCGGGTGTAAACCAAAACCTTGATCACCCATCAAGGCTTCGCCTGATATTTTAAGCATGACCCTCTTGAAAGATACTTTTGAGCCCATCTCAGCCATGACATTTTCCTTGCACTTTGAATTCAATGTAACCTGTCGTAAAATCAAACAGTATTCAATGGACAGAACCATATGATCAAAAACCTGATCGCATCTTTGAGCAAAGAACGTCCAGTCTTAATCGCTGGGCCAACTGCTACGGGAAAATCTGCACTAGCTATGGCTATAGCTGAAGCGCAAGACAGAATAATAGTTAATGCTGACGCAAGCCAAGTATACAACTGTTGGCGCATAATTACAGCGCGGCCGTCGATGGAAGAGGAAAAATGTGCTCCTCATTTTTTGTATGGCCATATTTCCTATGATACTGAGTATTCCACAGGGCATTGGTTAAAAAGCATAAAATTACTTATTAAAGACAACAAGCCCGTCATAGTTGGTGGAACAGGGCTTTACTTCAACGCCCTGACTAAAGGATTAGCAGATATTCCCACTACTCCAACTGAAATTCGATTAATTGGAAACACTCTATCATTGGAAAAACTTGTTAATGAAATAGACCACGAGACCATTTCCCGAATAGATTTAGCTAATCGAGCACGTGTTCAGCGTGCTTGGGAAGTTCAAAAATGTACTGGACGTTCTTTGACTTCTTGGCAAAAGGATACTGGTCCACCCATACTACGGAAAAGCGATTATACTGGCATCGTACTAAACAGCACAAAAGATTGGTTAAATCATCGTATCGAAAACCGTTTTAATCATATTATTGACAATGGAGGGTTGGACGAAGCCAAAGCTATGCTGAATCGATTTGATCCCAGCCTGCCTTCCTGTAAGGCCATTGGTGCCGCAGAAGCGATTGGTGTAATTACCGGAAAAATAACACGCAACGAAGCTGTGGAAGCGGCAAGCATCACCACACGAAAATACGCCAAAAGGCAACGGACATGGTTTAGGTCGAATATGGCCGAGTGGGTTCAGGTAGAGACATCTTAGCTTAAAAAAACTGGGTATGGTTAATAAACGAGCGATGCAGAACGATGTATTTGAATGTACATGTCCACAATCTGACCCTCAATAAAGTTGAAAACATATAGCTGACATTAGCTAGTATGCTGATTATATTTCATTTTCTACAGATTATTAAATCCGATTAGAAAAGGACGTTGAGGTAAAACTGTTTAATATTTTATTAAGTCTCACTGCAGTATTCAGTAAATACGTCAGAACCTCATAATAATATGCTAACCTAGCCGGCATCGAGACTGTTTAGAGCTAACCACGCGAATAAGAGCCTTCCCCTTTCAATATGGACCACTCAAGTGGGGTTGCTCAGTCGGTTCCATTGCCTCTTTTATTCAAACAAAGTTTTTTATAATCCATCATTGTAACCGTGAAGACTACTAAGATTTAGTTTTATTTAAAATCAACTTCCCCAGATTATACGGACATAATTGCGAGTTTCTGCATAAGGAGGGACACCATTATGTTTTTTCACAGCATCTGGCCCAGCATTATATGCTGCTAAAGCGAGGCGCCAACTGCCGAAAGCCCTATATTGTTGCCTAAGATAACGCGCGCCGCCCTCGAGGTTTTCAGCAGGTACTGTCGGGTCAACACCAAGCGCAACCGCTGTTTGAGGCATCAGTTGAGCCAAGCCATACGCCCCTTTGTGAGATACTGCTTCTGAATTCCAACCAGACTCCTGTTGGACAAGACGTAGAAATAAATCCACCGGCACACTGTGACGACGAGCGGCATCCTGTGCCATTTTTAGAAATGGGCCATTGTATTTACCTTGGAATTTCACTGCACCACCCCATTTTGTTGGCGTGATCACTTGTGGAGGCTGCAAACGAATCGAATTTGAGTATTGTTTGGCAGCGCGATTATCTAGAATACTGGTCTGAGATTTAAATAATTTGTTTCGATTCCGATTGGTTAAAACATCTGCTGCAACTAACTGAACTGTACAGCTTAAAACCAATACTACAGGTATCACTTTCCTCATTGTGTCCAATGCCCATATAAAGTGGCTTTCTGCCTTTAAAAAATTATAGTAGTTTTTTATTATTTGATCCACCCTTAAGGGTGCCAAACGCTTTAACCATTTTCAATAGAAGTATAAGTTGGAAGAGGTTTAATGAACATGGCATAGAATCATTGTCATTTAACAACACCTGAAGGGAAAAACATGGCAGGATCTGTAAATAAAGTAATTTTGATCGGAAATCTTGGAAGAGACCCTGAGGTTCGCACGTTCCAAAATGGTGGGAAAGTTTGTAATCTCAGCATTGCAACATCCGAAAATTGGAAAGATCGTAATACTGGTGAGCGGAAAGAACGCACAGAGTGGCATTCTGTTGCTATTTTTCAGGAGGGACTTGTCCGGATTGCAGAACAATATTTGCGAAAAGGTTCCAAAGTATATGTTGAAGGACAGTTGCAAACTCGAAAATGGCAGGATCAAGCTGGTCAAGATCGCTACTCGACCGAAGTTGTTTTGCAAGGTTATGGTGGTACACTTACTATGCTTGACGGTCGCGAGAGTGGGGCCGGCTCGATGGGCGGTGGTGGCGATGGACAAGTAGGCTACGATAACCGTGGTGGAGATACTGGCGGGGGAAATGCGAATACTCCGAGCCCTGCGGCATCTCGTGATTTAGATGATGAAATCCCATTTTGATGTAATGATCGAAATTCTGCCTATATGGACAAATACCACAATAAGCATCGGAAGCTTCAAAAACCGCTTTCGATGTCATTTTTCTCACATCAAGGTTTCTAAAAACGATCTAATTAATTCACACGGGATAAAAAAATTAAATGGATTGTCAGACAAGACCTTTTACCTCCCGTTATAAAAACTTTGTAAAGACTATTAAGCTTAGCAAAAGAAATGAAAACATTAGGTTAGGCTCCGTAGGCCTTTAGAACCTCAATAACGGTATTTGGCTCAACCTTATCCGTTACGAATGTATTACCAATGCCTTTTGCCAAAACAAAGTTTAGTCGGCCAGAAACAACTTTCTTATCTTGTCCCATTAGAACCAATAGATCTTCAGCTGATGGCAAAGCCCCTGAAATATCAGTTAAATTTATTTTCATACCCATCGATTGTAAATGCTCATGGATGCGACTTGGCTCTTCTTGACTAATTAATCCCATACGCGCCGAAATTGCGAACGCCAAACCACAACCGATCGCCACCCCTTCTCCATGCAAAAGCCTATCAGAATAGCCAGTAGCGGCTTCAAGAGCATGACAGAATGTGTGACCCAGATTGAGTAAAGCTCGGTCACCCTGCTCTGTTTCATCATGTGTTATTATATCAGCTTTCATCTGAACTGATTTTTTCACTGCCGCAATTCTTAACGTCATGTCACCGTCTACCATCGCTGAAGCATTAACTTCTAACCAATTCCAAAAATCCGCATCTCCCAGTAAGCCATATTTCATAACTTCGCCATAACCAGCAAGAAAATCGCGCGATGATAACGTTTGTAAAACACTGGAATCTGCTAATACCAAACAAGGTTGATGGAATGCTCCCACCAAATTTTTACCGTGACATGTGTTTATTCCAGTTTTTCCGCCAACAGAGCTATCTACTTGTGCCAACAGCGAGGTTGGAATTTGAATTAGTCGTACACCACGGCGCAAAATTGCCGCTGCGAACCCCACAAGATCTCCTACTACCCCGCCACCAAGTGCAACTACTACATCGTGTCGTTCAATTTTTTCGTACAGAAGCCATTCAGTGACTTTAGTTAAATATAACCAGCTTTTAGTACTTTCCCCAGGAGGTAATTCAAGAACAGAGCATTCAACTCCAGCTTTCACAAGACCAGATCGAAACCTTTCCAAATGCAAAGATGCGACATGGGTTTCAGTAATAATTGCTACGCGCGCACGCTGTAAAAAAGGCGTAATTAAAGTTCCAGAATCAGCCAAAAGGCCTGGACCAATAATTACATCATAAGCTCTTTCACCCAATGGTACATGGACAACTTCACGCAATGCTCATCTCCAAAACATCTGGACGATCCGATAATAACTTATCGATTACACGATCAACCATCTCTTCAATAGATAAACCTGAAATCGATTTCACGACTACGTCTGCCTTTGCGTACGTGGGCACGCGGTTTCCATAAATTTTTGTCAAAGTAGCAAACGGATCTGCGGTACGAAGCAAGGGCCGAGTATCTTTAAGCCGCACTCGTTGCCATAATAAATCTAGATCAGCATCTAACCAAACAGATACACCACGAGTCGTAATTTTAATACGATTATCCTGAGCCAAAAATGCACCACCGCCTGTTGAAAGGACACCACGTTTTTCTTCAAGTAAACGGGCAATTACTTCAGCTTCTCGGGCTCTGAAAAATTTTTCGCCATCACGTTTAAAAATCTCTGGAACTGTCCGATTGGCAGCAGTCTCAATCTCTGAATCACTATCCAAAAATGGAACAGAAAGCCGTTGAGATAAGCCTCGCCCAACAGCTGTCTTTCCTGCACCCATCATTCCCACCATTACAATGGTTTTTTTTAGGATAAAGTGCGGTTGGATGTGTTTTTTTTTACCCATTAAACTTTCAATGACGTGATTTTGTTTAAAAGACCAGCTATGCTTTTATTAAAATAGGCAAAATTGTATATAAAGAATAAGGTAAATAAATATGGGCAGAATTTTTAAATTATTAATATTTATATTAATCATTAGTTTTGTTGGATTAGCAAGTTATGCCTATTTAGGCGAATATTTTGGCGCTAACTTCTCTCCCCCACAAACAGAGACGAGAGTGCCTGTTACTTTGGAAACAGAATAAATGCGTATTGCGGTAACAATAATTATTGCGAGTATAGTGCTGTCTAGAAGCCTCGTGGCTCAGGAGTTATCAAACCGACCGTTAAACGTTATAGATTGGATAGACCAACAACCATCTTCCCAAACACCAATACCATTGTATTCAGAGCCTGATGTGGCAGATAGCGGTTCAGTACCAGAGGTCTCCGTAGGTGCGCTGAATACAAATACCCCCAGACGCATTGGATTAGCACCATCTAGTGTGACTGGATTACCTGATACCCTTTGGTCATCGAGTGACGGCCTTTTGTTAACAAAGCAAATTAAAGCTATACCAAATCTACAACTTCCAGCACTACAATCTCTTTACTACACGTTACTTATTGCTGAAGCATCTCCTCCATCTATTGGCGCAGAAACCTTTGATCTAATACGTGTAGATGAGCTAATGACTTTAGGTGCGCTAGATTCAGCCATGACTTTGATGGAGCAAATTGGACCAACCACTTCTAACGCTCATTTCAAAAGATATTTTGACATGGCACTTCTAGCTGGAACGGACACTACTGCCTGTACAATCTTGGTTGATAAACCTCAATTGTCACCAAGTAAATCTCACGAGATTTATTGCAAAGCGCGTATTGGTAAATGGGAAGATGCTGTATTACTGCTTGGAACAGGCAAAGCCTTAGGGTTAGTGCCAGTTACAATGGCTAATGCTCTTGAACGTTTTTTAGACCCTGACCTGTTCGAAAGTGAACCTGCGCTTTCCATGCCAACAAAACCTGATCCATTAAGTTTTCGTTTATACCAAGCAATTGGAACACCTATTCCAGCAAGAGTTTGGCCACTAATTTATGCAAATGCCGATCTAGCAGATACCGCAGGTTGGAAGGCACAAGTAGAGGCTGCAGAACGCTTAGCCCGTGTCGGATCAATGGCAGACAACCGCCTCCTAGGCCTTTACACACTAGGAGAGCCAGCAGCATCAGGGGGGGTCTGGGATCGAATTGAAGCAATACAACGTTTTGAAGTGGCAATTAATTCAGGGAGTTCTGCATCCGTGGCCACAACTCTTCCTGACGCATGGGAAGCCATGCAGCGAGCACAGTTAGCAGTTCAGTTCGCCAACCTATTCTCATCATCTTTAAGTCAAATGATACTTAGCGGTAGGACAGCAGATATCGCTTTTCAAGTCTTATCTCTATCAGAATTATATGAAACAGCCGCGCGCCTTTTTCCTACAAGGGCTATACAGAACCCGGTAGTGGCGGCAATAGCCAAGGGAAATCCTCCTAAATCTCTTACAGCAATCGGAATTAAGAGAGCTATTTTAGATGGTTTTCGTGACGCACAACCCGACCAGAAAATTTTGGAAATTGCTGCATCAGGTGCTTTGGGATCCGCTTTACTTGATACAGTGCATATGACAGATTCCGGCGGAAAAGGCGACCTGGCTCAGTTGACCACCGGTTTAGCTACTTTGCGCGCACTCGGATTAGAAGACGTCGCCCGTCGAACAGCGTTACAAATTTTACTTTTAGAAGTTCAGTAATGAGTACAGGATGGATATCAATTTTTTTGGATGCGCAAGCTGCAGAATTGGGAGCTGCTCCCAATACATTGCTGTCCTACGGCCGTGACCTCACAGACATGCAAAGTTGGTTAGAGTTACGGAATAGTGACTTTACCAATATTGGACAGCCCGAAATAGAAGCCTATTTATTGGATTGTAAAGCGCTTGGATTAGCTAAATCCACTCGTGCCCGCCGTCTTTCAGCAATCAAACAGTTATACAGATTTGCATTCGATGAAGGCTGGCGGCCAGACAACCCGGCAATGCAAATTAGTAGTCCAAAACTAGAAAAACGCCTGCCCAAAACTTTAGAAATCAATGAAGTAGACAAACTTTTACTAGCAGCTCGTAACTTTGGTCGTAACACCCATGATAAGATACGCGATACATGCCTAATGGAACTTCTATATGCCACAGGTATGCGGGTCAGTGAGCTTTTAAGCTTGCCAGTTTCGGCTGCTCGAGGCCAGCCAGAAATGTTACTCATTTTAGGTAAAGGCCGTAAAGAGCGGTTGGTGCCTTTGTCAGTATCAGCGAAGATCGCTTTAACAGAATGGATTCAACTCTGGGATCTTCAATATGAAGGCATGGAAGGACGAGGCAAATCAAAATCCTCCTATCTCTTTCCATCTCGTGGCGCTTCTGGTTTTCTTACAAGGCACTGGTTCTATGCAAGGATTAAAAAATTAGCTGTTTTCGCTGGGGTTTCCCCAGCTAAAGTTACACCCCATATCTTACGCCATGTTTTTGCAACTCATCTTCTAGCAGGTGGGGCGGATCTACGTTCAATCCAGACTATGCTAGGCCATTCTGATATAGCCACAACAGAAATCTATACACATGTAGTTGCCGACCATTTAACTAAATTAGTTGTAGACCATCACCCGCTGTCGAAAGGTCGACGCAATTCCTCTGGTAAAATATCTTCAGAAGGCCAATAGCCGCTGACAAGTGACTTATTATAACCTTGTGTCAAGCTTGCAGTCTGCATATCCAAAACCGGCGCGCTAAAATCATACGACGGTTTATGAAAAGTAAAGTCACCCTGTTCCAGTAATATAAAACGCATGTCTGGAAAACCGTCATTCGGAGGCATCCTAATAACTCCAACGTTGATCCAACTACCTCTCCTCAAAAATCTAATAAAGGGAATACCACTATGTCCGGATAAAATATAATTCACTTGACCAATAATGGCTTCAAGCGCAGACTAATCCCCTTCCAAAACCTCAGTGGCTGTAGATGACCAAAAAAATCGGGCAATATCAGACGCTCCACCATGGATTACGCCATAATTCGCACCAGAGTGTATAAAACTAATTACATCTGACAAACTAGCCATCCATTTTCGCTCAAAATTTAAATTTAAGAGGAAGCAAAACCAAACCAGTCAATTGATAATGCGTTACAAACAGAATCACTGGTAAATCCGCAACCACAACTGTTCGCCCTAGCGGCCAATTGCACCTCACAATTTCCATCAATAACTTCAAAGTTTGCGGAGCGAAGCACAGCAACAGTTTCAGTAGGCCGTGCACAATACGCTACCAGATCCCCAGTACATACAGGATTCGCAACATTTTTAACACTTTCCAAAAGAACTGCTTGGGTGGCTTGCAGATTAGAGTATGGCCCACCAAATATCAAAACTGGACCTTAAAATACTCCAAAATTTTAATACTCCATTTGCTACCTCTCTTGATTGCGGCGCATCACACCCTCATAACGCTATAGAGGCCAAAGGATAAATCACTAATGGAAGAGCCAAATTCAATCTTCAATGTTGCTTTCTGGATCACGGCGGGGACAATCATGTGCTTGTTGGTATTATCTAGTTTTTTTTCAGGTTCAGAAACTGCACTAACTGCCGCTTCACGTGGAAAGTTGCGCAGCCAGGCGGATAAAGGTTCACGTGGGGCACAACGAGCCCTTGAAATAACAGATGACAGCGAAAGGCTGATTGGCTCCGTTCTTTTGGGAAACAACCTGGTAAATATCTTAGCAACGTCTTTAGCCACGATCCTGTTTTCCAAAGCCTTTGGAGAAGGCAGTGTAGTGATGGCAACCTTTGTAATGACTTTTTTAGTTCTAATCTTTGCAGAAGTGCTACCAAAAACCTACGCTATCACAAATGCCGAAACAGCGGCAGCTTTAGTATCTCGCCCAATTTCACTAATTGTCACTATTTTTGCACCAGTAGTAGCCGCAGTACGCTTTCTAGTACGTGGCATTCTTGGGGTATTTGGAGTCCAAATTGATCCAAACAGCCACATTATGGCCGTTCGAGAAGAAATTGCTGGAGCAATACAAATTGGTCACTCCGATGGTGTAGTTGAAAAAGAAGACCGCGACCGCATCCTAGGAGCTTTAGATTTGGGAGATCGCACCGTCGAGGAAATCATGCTGCATCGATCTGGTATAGAAATGATTAACTCTGGCGATGCTCCACAGGCTATTCTAGAGCAGTGTTTACAATCAAGTCACACGAGACTTCCCGTCTACGCAGATGAACCTGAAAATATTACAGGAGTAATTCATGCAAAAGATTTGTTACGTGCCATGTACGAAACAATCGGTGGCCCAGATGGAAACGCAGCAGCTCTGAAAGACTTCGATATATCTGCAGTTGCGACATCACCTTACTTCGTGCCAGAGACTACCACTTTGGACGATCAAATGCGCCAATTTCTGCGTATTAGAAGCCACTTTGCACTCGTTGTGGATGAATATGGTTCGCTGCAGGGTTTAATCACTCTTGAAGACATTCTAGAAGAAATAGTTGGTGAAATTACAGATGAATTTGATCCTGACGCTAATCACCAAGTTCAGCAGACAGAGGAAGGATATTACTTTATTGATGGAGCTATGACAATTCGCGACCTAAACCGCTCGACGGAATGGACACTGCCTGATGAAGAAGCCAACACCGTAGCCGGCTTAGTTATTCATGAAGCGCGAATAATTCCCACTGTTGGTCAAGTTTTCAACTTCCATGGTTTTAGGTTTGAAGTAATGCAGCGTGACGGTAACAGAATAACAGCACTGCAAATAAAGAAATTGGACTAATCTTGCTTAGTTAGGTTATCAAATACTGAGTATTTAAAAAAGTCATCATACAAATTTACAAAATTTTAGGCATGAATTTTCAATTTCATTACAAGTTTGCCCCGTCAACACAACTTCCACTTAATTTCCATCTTTAGCATTTTACAACTACAAACGCGGTAATCTCATCTCAGATGAATAAGCTCTCATCATAATCACATAAAAACTAAAACCATCGCCATCTTTAAATAAATATAATTCCTGCCTTCACATCAGTAATTCGGTCAAGAGCGACAGCTTTGTAAAAATTTCATATAATGACAGTCTCTCGTGCAGGTTAAGCTAAATTTCTGCCACACTGGTCCAGTAAAGAAACTCCCAAACTATGAGAGTTAGTCATAATCAATACCTTTAACAGTATAGTTTGATCGGCACTTACTGATTAATGCTCTGTACCTTTTTCAACCTAAAGGTTTGCCTATAAGTGAATATCAACGATCACAAATCTTTGATTTTGCCAGTTTAGATTTGGGAGATCGCGGATTTTACATCGCAATCTTTAACAAATTTCCACAATGTTTACAGTGCACAGCGTCTACATCATGTTGCAATAAGGAGCAATTATGACATTCGATAGATATCTTAGAAAGTTTTTTAGACGGAACAAAAATTGCGCGTGCTACTTGCACAAACAGGGTGACACCAACAATCATAATTCCCACGGCCAAAAGTTTATTTGGAATTGTTGTTGGGGTAAGATCTCCGTAACCAGTTGTCGTAAGCGTGGCGATTGTAAAATATAAAGCATCAACATAACCATTAAAGCCAGTAGATTTTCCTACAAAAAAAGTAAAAACAAGGGACGTTGTAAAGAACACAAAAACAAACAGATTTAATACAGATATAAAGATTTGTTCATGCCGTTGAAAAAACCGACTTACGTGGCGAAGATCATTCAACAAATGATAACAATGGACTAACCTTAAGCCCCGAAGAACGCGCAGAAATGCTATATCCTGATCTATGAATGCCGAAATTAAAATATCGAATATAACCACAAAATCCGCGATCACATATACTCGACGCATTAAAGCTAAACGGTCGCGAGCTATCCAAAGCCTAATTATAAAATCCGTCAGAATGACCAAACCAACGATAGAAACGATGTACTCAATTTGTGAGGTTTCTTGCAACGGACTAACAGCAATGAACAGTATTATGCTAAAAACATCAAACGCAATTAATGCATATCGAAACACCAGAGATCTCAAATTAGTCCCAGTGTAAAGTTCGACAACATGCTCTTTAAAAGTTCCAAACATATTGTTTATTTGACAACAAAATCGCCTAAAAATGCAAGAAGATAAACCAAGTTTAGCACCTTCATTCGGTTGAGGCATGAATTCAAAATTAGACAGAGATTCAAATAACACAATTGTAAAGGAATGAAATATGACACAAATATTACCTTCTAGAATAAAATTGATTAAACAAAACAGGAAGTTAATTTTTGAAAGACTAAAACCATGATAACTATCATTATTTTAGCCGCAGGATCATCTTCACGAATGCGAGGGAGAGACAAATTACTTGAAAAAATAGATGATATTCCACTTTTGCGGCAACAAGCTTTAGCCGCGCTTGCTGTAAGTAATGATGTTATTATTACGTTACCGCCAGCGCCTCATCCGCGATACCATACAGTTTCAGATTTAAATGTTTCACCTCTATCTGTGAAGGACGCAACCGAAGGTATTAGCGCAAGCATTCGGACAGCTATTAAAAGTTTGTCACAAAAAACAACTAAAGCTATGCTTTTGCTTGCTGATCTACCCGAAATTACCCAAATTGAACTCAACACAGTAATCGCCGCTATAAATAGCCACCCAAACCAACTAGTTTGGCGTGGTGCCACAAAAGACGGCAAGCCGGGCCACCCAATAGTTTTCGATCAAAGCCTTTTCAACAGACTTATGCAGCTGACAGGTGATAACGGAGGGCAAAGTATTATTAATGAGGTCAAAAACGACGTTCGCTTAGTCAGACTATCCAGTAATCAAGCAAGGCTGGACCTTGATACTCCCGAAGAATGGGACGCGTGGCGTTTAACAAAATGTTGAACTTAAATTCAATTCAATATCTTTATTTGAAGTGGTCCTACTTTTCAGGACAGGTTTGCGGCTTGGCTAAGATGTATCTGGTTTATGTTCATGCCGCTTTTCGTATCTCGGTTTGGTCGAAGTATGTCGCGTCTGCCGTGCGTTTGTCGAGGGCGGTGTGAGGCCGTTCGCTGTTGTAGAACCCTATCCAGTCATCGATGATCCGCTTGGCTCGGAAAACGTCATTGATTTCGTTTAAAAAGACTGCCTCTTACTTCAGGGATCGCCAGAGCCGCTAGATAAAGTTTTTGTCCATATAGCGACCTCGCCCACCCATAGTGATTTTGATATCGACCTTCGTCAGTGTCGTAATCCAATATGCACCCGTATATTGACTGCCCTGATCCGTATTCAAGATCTCGAGCTTGTCATATTTGGCGATGGCTAAGTCCAGTGTTTCAACGCATAAGCTGGCATCCAGCGTATGTGACAGCCGCTAGGACAGCACTTTGCGTGTTGCCCAATCCATGATCGCTGCCGGATACAGGAAGTCGTTCTTCACTGAATGTAGGTAATATCGCGGCACCAAACATGATGTGCGAGCGTGATCGACAGCTTTCTTAATAAGTGGCCAGATCTTTATACTGCGGGTGCATCTTGCTGGTGTTAGGCCCTTTGTAGATGGCCTGCAGCCCCATGATGCTCATCAGACGACGCACTCGATTCCCGGCCTGCCGAGAACCCTGATTGGGGCAGATACGCCGCGATCTAGCGGCTGCCAAAGAACGGGTGCCTTGTAAATATCCGGCCAATCTCGTGCATCAGATCAATCGTAGCCTGATCAAAGCCGACCGGCGTGTAATAGATTGAAGGACGCCTAATCTTGAGCAGCTTAAAATGCCGCGTCAGGCTAAGGTCGGTGTTGTCCTTACGGATCATCGCGCTGCGTTCAGACGGGCTAATCACTTTAGAACTTATGACAAAAAATCATTTTCCATCGCAAGTTGACTGATCTTAGCATGAAGCTCTTTAATCTTACCGTCCTTGTCCCCAGCCTTCTTGACCTTGTCCAAGAAGGCGTGGGCAATGCCTTCAATTGCCTGCCGTATACACGTACTCACCTGCGAAGGATAACGCTGGCGCTTCGCTGCGATCTTTTGCACCGTCTTGTCACCACGTAGCGCCTCAAGCGATATAGTAGTATTAAACTTGTCTGAAAAGTTCCATCACTTTGTCATTCTCGTATCCATTCAATCGTGCTGGATACATCTGAGCACGCTGTCCGAATTTGCCAAACCACTTCAAAAGCGGCAATCAACGCGGCAATTTCTGAGGGCGCCAAAATGCAAGAAGCGCCCATCAGGGCGCTACTACATTGTAATCAATTAACTAGTGTTGGTTGCGGGAGTAGGATTTGAACCTACGACCTTCAGGTTATGAGCCTGACGAGCTACCGGGCTGCTCCATCCCGCGCCACCTGTCTCAATCTGTTATGTATGATTGAGACTATCGTAAGAGAG
>CAJQRC010000023.1 GCA_905480645.1 uncultured Tateyamaria sp. | reverse complement strand
CCAATCGCTTTTTCCAAACCAGACTGTGATCCTGGCATCCAGTTCTGACCACTCCACAATTGTGCTCGATCGTCAAACATCAAGCGTCCAGGCGAGTAAGTACCCCCACCGACTAAACGCACCATTAATGCGAAATCTGTTGGCACATAACTAAGATACGGAAGGAAATCAGTATCACGTCGTTCTTCACCCTTCGGAAACGGATAGGCTTTTGTAAACAGGTTAAAAAAGTCATCATTTTTTACAAATGGACGTTTTGCCAGTTGGACCAATGTGTCCAAAGTGGAAGAGTTATCGCCAATGGCCAGAAAATCTGCGCACAATCCACGTTTTTGTTGCGCACCACATAGTGCACTTAGCGCCGCTAGTGTGTTCATTCTACCAACGGTCTCTGATTGAGTAAGGTTTGTGCCGTTTAACACAGTATGCCCAAAAGTTCCCCGCTCGACATCGACCAAATTGCTTACGTGAGAAGATCCTATCAAAAGTCCGTTTGAAGATCCTAACAGTCCATTTTGCATTTCAAACATGCCAGCAACAGGCCAAATAGATCCGATAGTAGTCAATTCGTTTAATACGATGTTACTGCGTTGGTCGGGATTCAATACTGCCAGAGTTTCAAAATGTGGGATCTTAACGCCTTCAACCAAACCACCGATTGAGCGAAGATAAAATACTCCATCTTCGACTTCGTTGATATCTTGAATAACCACGCCGCCGGTTTTGTTCGTTGTGGCCTCTGCTAATCTTGTACTGGCCTCCCCTGGTTGCGCGAGCCAAAGCGAAACCTCAGCAGAACCGACAGGTTTGCCGTCTGTCTGTACAGAAGCTTTGAGGGTGAAGGTTTCGGCTGAGGCAGCAGACACAACCACTGCAGGCCCAACAGAAAGTGCAATAATACTTAAAAGATTTAGCAATGATTTCATTTTGTTGAATAATCCTATTCTGAATAGATCAAAAATTTTAACGTATGACTTAAATCTTACAAGCAATTTATTTATATCATTAGAATAGGTTACTATACTAAAGTATATATCAATGGACGCTTGGTATTTTTAATCCTTCAAATCGTTCATCAAAAATTGCAGGCAACCGTCTAGTGTGAAAAAAACGATCATGGTAATTTATGATTATTTTAAGCTACAACTTAAAGCACACTTTCCCCTACCGCTTGCTCGCGCTATAGTCTTTTCATGACAAATCACCTTTATATATCTGACTTACCCAACGGGCTTAACCTTGGGAATTCTGTGGCCATTGACTGCGAAACAATGGGTTTAAATCCCCATCGAGATCGCCTCTGCGTTGTTCAACTGTCTAATGGCGATGGTGACGCTCATATTATTCAGGTCAGACCAGGACAGACCGAGGCACCTAACCTCTGCGCACTTTTAAAAAACCCACAGGTGACAAAGCTGTTCCATTTCGGTCGTTTTGACATCGCCGCCATGCTGAACACATTCGGAATTGTGACTACCCCAGTCTATTGCACCAAAATCGCCAGTCGTTTGATCCGTACATATACCGATCGGCATGGTCTTAAGAATCTATTACAGGAAATGCTTGGCGTTGATGTGTCAAAACAACAGCAATCTAGCGATTGGGGTGCGGATAACCTTACTGATGCTCAATTAGATTATGCTGCCTCTGATGTTCTTTATCTCCACCGACTTCGTGATGAGCTGAACAAACGATTGCTGCGTGAGGGACGGATGGAAATGGCTCAGGCGTGTTTTGACTTTCTGCCTATGCGTGCTCAACTCGATCTCTCAGGCTGGCCAGAAACTGATATCTTCGCACATTCATGACAATAGATACCCCCTTTATTGACATAGCTCGTCGTGTAATCAACTCAGAAGCTGAGGCCCTAAATAGTTTAGCGGATAGTCTGGATTCCAGCTTTCGGGATGTTATTAATATTCTAAATAACGCGACCGGGCGTGTTATTGTCACCGGAATTGGAAAATCCGGTCATATCTCGCGCAAAATTGCGGCAACGTTAGCCAGCACTGGCACACCATCTCAATTTGTACACCCGGCTGAAGCAAGCCATGGTGATTTAGGCATGATCACATCAAACGATGTGGTGCTCGCTATTTCAAACTCTGGTGAAGCACCAGAGCTTGCCGATCTGGTAGCCTACTCGCGCCGCTTTAAAATTCCACTTGTTGGTATTACAAAAAACCCCAAAAGTGCACTAGGCAGTCAATGTGATGTGGTTTTATTATTGCCAGATTGTCCCGAAGCCTGCGGTACTGGAATTGTGCCAACCACATCCACCACAATGACATTGGCCATGGGGGACGCGATAGCCATAGCTCTCATGGAAAATAAATCATTCACCGCCGTCCATTTTCGCCAGTTTCACCCAGGCGGGAAATTAGGAGCACAATTAATAAGCGTATCAGAGTTAATGCATCCAGGAGCAGAAATGCCAATTGTGTCCCTTAATACGCCAATGTCTGAAGCATTGATCGAAATGAGCCAAAAAAGTATGGGCGTTGTCGCTGTACTATCAGAAACTGGGACATTGGCAGGGATTATAACCGATGGAGACTTGCGCCGCCACATGGATGGTTTGCTAAACCTTACAGCTGCAGATGTAATGACCACTTCTCCAGCAACAATAAGCCCGGAAGCGTTAGCTGTCGAAGCTATGGCCCTTATGAACCAACGTAAAATCACTTGTGTCTTTGCAGTTGGCGCTAAAGGTCCAAAAATTCCAAGTGGAATATTACATATTCACGACTGTCTCCGGGTCGGGCTCGCTTAAAGGATATGCTATGGACAGCTATTCGCGACTTATCGGCTGGCTTAAAATACTGCTACCACTTTCAGCTCTAGGCCTACTGTCTACAATATTTTTGGTATCAGAAAAAACCAATCCTATCGCCTCTATCCCGTTTACTAAAAACGATATTGAAGATCGATTATATGGACAGCAAGTAACCGAACCTTTTTTTTCCGGAACAACACGCGAAGGTGATCAATTAACTTTTTCAGCAAGTGCGGTGCAATTGGGTCAAGGGCTAGATAACCGAACAGATGATTTATCAGTCCAAATCAAGCTGGCATCTGGAACAAGCGTTTTTCTTTCTTCAAACATAGGAAAATTTGATATCAAAAAGTCGCTGCTGACACTACAGGGCGATGTTGTGATCTCAACTTCTACTGGGTATGTGATAACAACAGAAAAGTTAATCACAGATCTCGATGAATTTTCTATAGAAACAACTAGCGCAATCAGCGGAAAAAGCCCCATCGGTACATTAAATGCCGGCAAAATGCGGCTTGATAGAATACTGAATACTGAAAACGTGCATTTGAATTTCACAAACGGTGTTAAACTGTTATACCGAAGTATAAATATAGAAGAGTGATAAAATTGGTGACATTCCTGCGTATTCTAATCTGTTCCTTCCTGTTGGCTCTTACATCACCCTTGTTTGCACAAGGCACGCAAGTCGCCTTTGGAACAGCCGCACAAGATACAACCGCCCCAATTGAAGTAAGTGCAGATGAACTGACTGTTAATCAAAAGACCAGCACAGCAATTTTCATTGGGGACGTATTAATTATCCAAGGTGAAATGCGATTGGGTGCAGCTAAAGTTGAAGTTATATACCGTGAAGAAACTCAGGGCATTTCACGGCTAGAAGCTACCGGCAGTGTGACCCTTGTTTCAGGTGCAGATGCCGCAGAATCAGATTATGCTGACTATAAAGTTGATGACGGCACCATAGAGATGACCGGCAATGTTTTGCTTACTCAAGACCAGAGCTCTTTAACTGCGGACCGAATGACTGTCGATCTTGATGCCGGTACTGCGAGAATGCAGGGGCAGGTCAAAACAATCCTTCAACCTAAGGAAAATTAATGTCCAAATCGACGCTTAAAGTCGCTGAAGGAACCTTAGGACTTGAGATTTCACACCTGCGGAAGTCCTATCGCAAAAAACTTGTAATTCGCGACTTTTCTATGAAATTAGATCGTGGTGAAGTTGTAGCACTTTTAGGGCCAAACGGATCAGGAAAAACTACAACATTTTACTCTATAGCTGGCTTGGTAACGCCAGAAGCAGGCACAGTCGTCGTTGATGGTACTGATGTAACAACCTTACCAATGTATCGCCGTGCAAAAATGGGCATTGGTTATTTACCTCAGGAAATAAGTATTTTTCGTGGGTTAAACGTTCAAGATAATATTTTAGCGATCCTCGATATCACAATAAAGAATCGGCACAAACGCCGCGAACGCCTCGAAGAATTACTTAGTGAATTCTCAATCGAACATTTGCGCCGCGCACCAGCTTTAGCCCTATCAGGTGGAGAAAGGCGAAGAGTCGAAATTGCTCGATCACTAGCAGCAAATCCTAAATACCTACTGCTTGATGAACCTTTTGCCGGTGTTGATCCAATCTCAGTTGGAGACATTCGTAGCCTTGTGGCTGACTTAAAAAAACGGGGCATTGGGGTTTTGATCACAGATCATAATGTACGCGAGACTCTGGAAATCGTCGACCGCGCATATATTTTACATGATGGCCAAGTACTTATGTCGGGTACGCCACAGGACGTAGTTCAAAATGATAATGTTCGCCGCGTCTATCTTGGCGAAAATTTCCGAATATCATAGAAATTGAAGCAAGAGCTTAAGTCACTTTTGATTGACATGTGTTATAGTTTTAGCGTGAGATGTATTCATGGCATTGCATGCTAACAAATCTTCTACTCTTTCTGCATTGTGTGGAAAGCTATTTGAAATTCTGTTGAAACGCATGCCACTCTCGCTTAACTCACGTACTTAATCAGGCCCCTTCCATGTTCTGTATTTTTGTATGTACGCACAACGTATTAAGGAGAAACGATGCAGTACCAAATCAGTGGTAAACAAATCGACATTGGAGAAGCGTTACAAACTTACGTAAGAAATGAATTAGCCAATGCAATAAAAAAATACGCGGAGCGCCCTACAAACGCTCAGGTCGTATTTTCTAAATCGGCTCATGAATATGTTTGCGAGGCAACGGTTCACTTATCAACGGGTCTAACTGCTCAAGCTAAAGGCTATGCTACTGAAATATATTCATCTTTTGACACCTGCGCTGAAAAAATGGAAAAGCAGTTACGACGCTATAAAAGAAGACTCAAGGATCATCAAAAAGAACGCGTGCAACCAGTTGAATTCTCTGGCGCTTCCTCATATATCCTCGCTTCAGAAACGGGTGCGGCGGACGAGGTTGAACCTGAAAGCCTGCAACCAATTATTATTGCAGAGATGGAGACTAATATTCAATCGCTGTCAGTTGGCGAGGCTGTCATGCAGATGGAACTTGCGGGAGCACCATTGCTGGTGTTTCGGAACGATGGAAAAAACGGACTAAATGTCGTGTATCGTCGTGACGACGGAAACATTGGCTGGATTGATCCGTAAATTATACGTGCCTACTAGGGCACAAACGGTGCAAAAATAATGGAATTAGGTACTCTTCTTAAGCCAGAGGCGGTTAAGGTTGTTACGGCAGCTTCCTCCAAAAAACGACTTTTACACGAGATCGCTGATCTAGTGCAGCAGGCTTATCATTTGGATGCTGGCGTTGTGATCGATGCACTGACGTCTCGTGAAGCGCTGGGGCCAACCGGGGTCGGTCAAGGTGTTGCCCTGCCACATGCGCGGCTAAACGGCATAGGTGAAGTTAAAGGCGCGTTTATCCTGCTGGACAGACCTATAGAGTTTGGTTCCGTGGATAGACAACCAGTAGATATTGCATTTGCGCTTTTTGCACCCGAAGAAGCAGGGGTAGAGCATTTGCGAGCATTAGCTTTAGTCTCCCGTACGTTAAGGGATGCTGCTGTATGTGCCAAGTTACGCGCAAATCCGAATTCAGCCACGCTGTTTGCAATCTTAAACGAGACACAGACAGCTCAGGCAGCTTAAAACATCACGACATAAAATAAGTTCATGCTTAAGCAAAAATTAGAAGTACTCGTTTGCTACATAAGAACATTGAACTATGAAGCATTGTCAGCGTTAAGTTATTCAAGACCCATCTCAGCCATCATAGCCTCAATTCGTGATACATCTTGAGGGTTGTTCAGTTCCCAAAACTGCCGCCCCAGCGCGTCAACTTCAACGCATAAAATCTTTCTTCCGTTTTCTAAAAAGCGAAGTTGTTCAAGCCCTTCCAATTTCTCAAGTGGACCAACAAGCCATTTTGGGTAAGCCATCAACACCGCTGGCCGATAAGCATATACTCCAACGTGATGAAAAACAGGAGTTTCACCCTGCGCTGCGTACGTATCATTGGTGTAAGGAATTACCTCTTTAGAAAAATACAATCCCTGATTTTGGGTATCAAATACAGCAGTTGTGCCACCAACGCGTCCTTGCCGCCGATCCTCAAGAAAACCCCTTAATGTGAGCCCATCACACCGCAGTACAGGTGTAGCAATCTCAGCATCAGTGGCTGTACTTAAAGTGTCGATCAGAGCTTCAACAAACCACGGTGGAGTAAGTGGCGCATCACCTTGAAGGTTCACCACAATATCAAATTCCACTCCCAAAATAGCATAGGCTTCAGCACAACGTTCCGTACCGTTGGCACAAGCTTCGGATGTCATGACCACCTCAGCTCCAAAACCTATAGCAGTCGAACTTATGCGGTCATCATCGGTGGCAACCACCACACGATCCACACCCTTCACAGACATTGCGGCAACCCAACTACGCTCGATTAAAGTTTGCGATTGACCAGTGGCTCCTGTGAGAGCCACTAGGGGTTTACCAGGGTACCGGGTCGAAGCATAGCGGGCAGGTATTATAATCAATACAGACATTAAGGTAATTTCAACTCAACAACTGGAGAGTAGGCTATAAAAAAAGGATTTTCATAGCTATCTTTACCATATGTTAACGGCGCATGGTCATCAAAACGTACTACGCGACCACCCGCTCCTTTCAGGATAGCATGACCAGCAGCCGTATCCCACTCCATAGTGCGTCCAAGGCGAGGATAAATATCAGCTTCACCCGCCGCAACGAGACAGAATTTTAAGGATGAGCCAGCACTTTTCATTTCTTTAACAGAATACTTTTTAATATATTCGTCCGTCGCCAGGTCTCGATGAGACTTTGAAGCAACTACATTTAGGGCCAAATTATCGCTGATTGCGACACTGATTGGCGTTAAGTCACCTACTATTTCCTTGTCAAAACGACCAGTTTCTTCAACAGTTTGACCGTCAGCCTGCGTGAAAAACATGCGGCACTTAGCCGGCGCATAAACAATACCACGCGTCGGGATTCCGTTTTCAACAAAAGCAATATTAACCGTGAAATCGCCCCGACGATTGATAAATTCCTTTGTGCCATCTAACGGATCCACAATAAAAAACATGTCATTGGTGAATGTATGAGTTTCTAACTGTTCTTCTGTTACGAGCATTATATCAGGGAACGCAGCCCGCAAACCTTCTGAAATTAAAGCATCTGCTTTTTCATCTGCAGCAGTCACTGGGCTATCGTCAGATTTTAATTTAACGGCGAAATCATCTTTACCATAGATCTCCATAATTTTTTCACCCGCCTGCAGTGCCAGTCGTCGCATTACCGGGATCATAAGGTCGTAATTCATTAATTTTAGCCCTTAAATAGAAATTAATTTAAAATCTTCTAAATTTTCTATGCTTCAAAGAGAACGTACCAGCAAGATTATTGCGAAGCTACGCTTTTAAAAACTAAAATTTCAAATATTAAACAAATGCCAGTCTCACTTTGCATCGCGCACAACAACGGCCAGATTGGCTTATAGCTTAATTGCCCAACCCGCAGCATAACATTTAACAAAAGCGTTGAGCTAAAAATGCAATGTACTCATCGCAGATCTTTATTATCAATCTAACGATTAGTACCGGCCGATAATCTAGCTCAGCGCTCGAGCCTCGTCGACGAGCATAACGGGTATTCCGTTTCGAATTGGGTAGGCCAGGTTGGCACTCTCAGAAATGAGTTCCTGACGTTCGGCATCATACCGCAACGTTGAGTGTGTCAGCGGGCAAATCAGTGCTTCAAGCACATGGCGATCTAGAGCAATGGTCATTGCATTATATCACCTTCTCCACCTCGCAGCGAAAACTCAATCAGAGTAACCAAAGTTTCTCGACGTGTGCTAAGCGATGGAGCCTCCAACAACGCCTGTTTATCTTCAGAGCCAAAATCAAGCATCATGGATAGTGAATTAATCAACAACTCATCATCTGCTTCTTTAAGTGTTTCCCAATCTGCAGACAAAGATTGCGCATCAAAATAGCGCCCCAGCAGATCTAAAAATCTTGGTCGGTCAAATTGAAGGTCTTCGTCAGACTCCAATTGGTCATCACCAAAGCTACTCCAATTAACCTCACAGCGACGATAAGGTGTAAAACCATCCACCTCACTGACTACTCGAAAACGCGAAATACCAGATAGGGTAACCATATAGCGGTTATCCTCTGTTTCAGAGAACTGGGTAATTCTGCCAGCACAACCGATCGTTTGCAAACCTATACCACCACGTCCAGCAACCTCGTTGGGTTGAACCATGCCAACTAAACGTTCGGGTGTTTTTAATGCATCATCCAACATCTGAAGATATCTTGGCTCAAAGACATGAAGCGGTAGACGCGACCGAGGCAGCAAAAGCGCGCCCGGCAACGGAAATATAGGGATTGATCCTGGGAGATGAGTAACTTTAATCATATGCTGGGAGATAGCCCGATTGCTGGCTCAGGCAAATATCATTGAACTTAAACGACGACGCCCATTTAACACAATTGGATCATCTGCTTTAAGCGCATCAAATACTATGAATAATTGTGTTTTAGCCGCCCCATCATTCCAATCTCGATCACGCCGGAAAAGGTCAAGCAAAGTATCAACTGCACCTTGTGCATCATCGTTTGCATGCAATGCTAGCGCCAAATCAAAACGAGCTTGGTTATTGTTAGGTTCTGCTTCAACGGTTGCATGAAGCTCAGCCACAGGACCTGCCGCAACAGCTTGGCGTGCCAATTGCAATTGAGCATACGCGGCTTCCAATTCTGGGCTGGAGGACATATCGGCTGGTGCTCCGTTGAGTACAGCTTCAGCCTGATCCAGATCGTCCATAGCAATATAAGACCGGACTAAACCAGCATATGCACCTGCATGCGTAGGTTCCTCATCAAGAATTGCTTGAAATGTCTGTGCGGCATCTGTAGCTGATCCTTCTGCAAGCATCTCTTCAGCAGCTTCGACAGCGTCATTCAAACTATCACCCGGAGCCTCTCCGCCAGAAGTTTTAATAACACGGTCTACAAAATCCTTGATTTCAGAAGCAGGAACAGCGCCCTGAAAAGCGTCCACTGGCTGACCCTTCCAGAATGCGTAAACTGTCGGGATAGACTGGACCTGTAATTGACCCGCAATGGTTTGCGCTTCATCTACGTTCACCTTGACCATTTTGACAGCGCCCTTAGCCGCCCGCACGGCATTTTCCAATAGCGGACCAAGCGTTTTACACGGACCGCACCAAGGCGCCCAAAAATCCACAATCACAGGGACATTTTGGCTAGTTTCGACTACATCGGCCATAAATGTTGCTTCCGAACAATCCTTGATCAGGTCAACATCAGCTGGCCCGGTAGCTTCACCGGGCAATCCTAAATCCATCATTGTTTCATCCTCATTATCTGTTGAGGGTTATATGAACCCAAAATTGATATATTCCAAGGGGGATACCTTCTCTTTTAGTTAGTCGCCAAGTGCATCAAGCGTAATATTAGATATCGAATGTTGCAAAGACCGGTGCATGATCACTAGGTTTCTCCCACCCGCGTACCTCCCGCAAAATGCGACTTGAATGAGAAGTGCAAGAAATATCTTTAGTCGCCCAAATATGATCTAATCGACGTCCCTTATCCGCCGTATTCCAATCTTTTGCCCGATAAGACCACCATGAAAAAAGCAATCCTTCAGGAATATCCTGTCGAGTTATATCCACCCAACCACCAGCTTCCTGAGCTGCTGTCAAATGCTCCACTTCAACTGGTGTATGACTTACAATTTTTTGTAATTGTTTATGGTTCCAAACGTCATCTGCGCGGGGCGCAATATTTAAATCACCAACAAGTATGGCACGATCTGGTTGCTCAGCATGGAACCAGTCTTTCATATCTCTGAGATAATCTAACTTCTGACCAAATTTTTCATTTATCTTACGATCTGGTAAGTCACCGCCTGCAGGAACATAGAAATTGTGTACCGTCACCCCGTTTTCGAGGCGACCAGCGATATGGCGTGCGTGTCCTAAACCAGCGAAATCCTGAGCACTAGATTCCTCCATCGGAATTTTTGACAGAATTGCAACACCATTATAACCCTTATCGCCGCGCGCCACCATATGGATGTAACCTAACGAGTTGAACCCTTCGCGTGGTATCTTATCGATAGGACTTTTGCATTCCTGCAAGCAAAGAACATCCGGAGCTTCTTCTTTAAGTAGCTTGAGTACAATCGGTTCCCGTAAGCGGACCGAGTTGATATTCCAAGTGGCGAGTGTAAAAGACATAGCAATAGCTCCAATTGATAAGTTGAGCCAACTTAATTAGCATTTTAAACTGTCACCAGCATGAAACGTCATTTTACATTACACGTTGGAAAATATCGAGTACCTTCAGCCTTCCCAAACAATCGGAAAGCAGCCTAAATAATTATGTAGGTGATCTAATGGGCATGCCAGTAGATCAGATCAACACATGGCGGGTTGCTAATTGCTTATTACCCGTATGGCAATAAAATCTTAAATCCGAACTCCATTATTAAGAGTTGTAGACCCAAAAGTGACTTTTACTAATGCCGTGTACTGTCAGACGAATAAGAGAACGCTTTGAGCTTCTAGCTCAATCTAAATCCAAATTGTCAAAATTTCATTTTTTTTATTTTAAAAATAACTGATGAGGTACCAGTAAAATTCATAAGAATTCAGTTTTTTGATTTTTTGACCTGTCCCCCCATTACTTATTAGAAAAGAACATTTTTTGTTGAGGTAGGAAACTTTTTTATTGGGGCCCGAAGAAACTTAAATATAGAGTTAGGACAACTTAATATACGGCAGTGAACTAAATAAACATAACTTGGAAACTTGTTTATTGAGAAGGTTCCTAAATAAGTTGAACGCGGTAAAATGGTAATTTTATAATTTAATATGACTTTTGTATAAATTAGCTTGGATCAAACCAGATAAGTTATTAATTTAAATATATGTGGGGATTTTCATCGCCGCAGGTGTGAAAACCAAGTATTTATTTCGAAATACAGCTATCAATATAAACCCAACAAGACGGAATAAGAGTCATATCCAATTGTGTCACTGGCCAAAACGAAGCAGATAAAAATAACGCGCAAGCCTAAGAACGCGCTTCTGACAAAGCGGAAAGGCTAACGCGTTTTAACTTATCCCTTTCATGCTACCAAACGATAGCCGCCAGACTCTGTAACCAGCAGGCGAGCATTAGACGGGTCAGCCTCTATTTTTTGGCGCAATCGGTAGATATGCGTCTCCAAAGTATGAGTAGTTACGCCAGCGTTATATCCCCAAACTTCATGCAAAAGGATGTCGCGCTGCACGACACCTTCTGTCGCACGATAGAGGAATTTAAGAATGTTCGTCTCTTTTTCTGTCAAGCGTATCTTTTTTTCATCTTCGGTAATCAGCATCTTCATAGATGGCTTGAACGTGTATGGTCCAAGGGTAAAAATAGCATCCTCGGATTGTTCGTGTTGGCGTAATTGAGCCCGAATACGAGCCAAAAGAACTGGGAATTTAAATGGCTTGGTAACGTAATCATTAGCGCCAGCATCCAACCCAAGGATTGTATCTGAGTCTGCATCATGTCCCGTAAGCATCAAGATTGGCGACTTAACGCCCTGCTTTCGCATCAACCGGCATAACTCACGACCATCTGTATCAGGCAGACCTACATCAAGAATAACAAGGTCATAAATCGCTTCCTTGGCCTTGATCATAGCATCTTGACCATTAGCCGCTTCGAAAACATCAAAGTCTTCAGTCATGATCAATTGTTCACTTAATGCCTCACGCAGGTCTTCATCATCATCAACCAAAAGAATTTTTTTCAATTGTGCCACTGGTATGTTCTCCTCCATCGTTACACTCTAGATGGTAGGTGAAGGCGGTTTGGGCAAGTTTTGTGCAACTCTGTAACGTCCATGTGTCAACTAAGTGGCAAATGTTTCAATTTTGGACCATTTTGCATATGTCGAGTGTATAGATAGGGAAATTTTGTAACATGGGCCTCGCCCCTGACATTAATGAAATGCTGGCCCGCGCACGGGCAGATTTGCGCATGGGTGTACCAATTGTACTCTCAGGGACAGTTTCTATTGTGGCAGTGGCTGCTGAGTCATTATCAGATGCCAGGCTTTCTGATGTTTTAAAATTGGACGGAACACCTGTATTGGCACTCACTGGAAGACGTGCGCAAACCTTGAAAGCACATGTCTATGACGGCAACATTGCACGAATTTTAGTACCTCCAGACGCCACATTGAATTGGCTTAGGGCACTTTCTGACCCAGCGGATGATTTAGCTACACCAATGAAAGGGCCATTAAGATCCAAACGAGACGGCAACGCGGACGCACATCGTGCCGCAGTTCATTTATGCAAGTCCGCACGCTTATTGCCAGCAGCACTTTGTGTTGAAGTTAATAGCGGTATTACTTTTGCAGCTGAGAATGGCCTAACCTGTATCCCACTAATGCTGGCACAGCCATTGCTCGCAGAACGGAGTACCTTGCACCCTGTTGTTCAGGCACGTCTACCAATCGTATCGTCTGAATCTGGACGGCTACATGTATACAGACCCAAAGATGGTGGAGAAGAACACTACACCATGGAGATTGGGCGAGCGGATCGAAGCAAGCCGGTTTTAGCGCGATTACATTCTGCATGCTTTACCGGTGATGTGATGGGCAGCCTAAAATGTGATTGTGGACCACAACTTCGTGGCGCACTCGCCCAAATGGGCGCGGAAGGTTCAGGGGTACTCTTATATCTTAATCAGGAAGGCCGAGGGATTGGGCTTGCCAATAAAATGCGGGCCTATGCATTACAAAGCCAGGGTTTTGATACCGTAGAGGCCAACCACCGGTTGGGATTTGAAGATGATGAACGTGATTTTCGCCTTGGTGCTGATATTTTGAAATCACTGGGCTTCTCGTCTGTGCGTTTATTGACGAATAACCCGGAAAAAATTGCAATGATGGAGGCCAATGGTATCACTGTGTCCGAACGCGTTCCACTGAAAGTTGGAAGAAATGAGCATAATACTGACTACCTCGATGTGAAGGCAAAAAAATCAGGTCATCTTTTTTAAAAAAGGATCAAAGTAAAAATTACTTTTGCTCCACTGGCAAAAACATAATTCTTAAGGTTTCCAATGGCCGCCTATATCACACCAAATGATCTTGTTTTATGTCCCAAAGGAATACGTTTTTGCAGTAAAATTTTTCCATGCTCAATAGGACGTGGAGGCATCAGTTCTCGCAAACGCGAAGGTGATGGGGCGACGCCGAGCGGCGTCCATCGAATTACAGGGATACTGTATCGCCCGGATCGCATGGCACGTCCAACGTCTTGGGCGGTGCCAATTCGCCTTGGTGACCTGTGGTCAGATGATCCAAACGATCTCGAGTACAATATGATGGTGCGCGCTCCATATGACGCAAGCCACGAAAAACTACAGCGCGCAGACCCACTCTATAATCTTGTGATTTTGACAGATTGGAATTGGCCGTATGCAGTTCGTCAACGAGGTTCTGCTATTTTTATTCACCGCTGGCGTAGACCAGGCTATCCAACAGAAGGCTGCATCGGGCTCAATCCAGAACACTTGCTGTGGATTGCTAAACGGATCAGGTTCAATACCCGTTTAATAGTCAAATGATTAGACGTTAAGAGATAAATACGTTTCAACAATCTATAAAAGTAAAATTGTAGTCTCGCTAGTCACCTCTTGAAATTGGGAATTTAAATACGAATTTTGCTTACCCAAGTTCGAGCTTGTCCTGCACAAATTTTACATAAAAACTAAATCAGAGAACTTAGCTTATAAGACTAAATACGAAGTAACTTGGTTATTTTTTACATATCAATAAATCAGGGACGCGCACCAAAGATGGCGGATCCCACACGGACATGCGTTGCACCCAGCGCAATTGCACTTTCAAAATCACCACTCATTCCCATAGATAAACCTGAGAGATTATTTCTTTCTGCTATTTTTGCCAACAATGCGAAGTGTAACGAAGGCTCCTCATCAACTGGCGGAATACACATCAACCCAGCAATGGGTAAATCTAACGCGCGGCAACTCGCGATAAAACCATCAGTTTCGCCCGGAAAGATACCTGCTTTTTGTGGTTCTTCTCCAGTGTTGACCTGTACGAACAATTGAGGGCAGCTACCGATTTCCTGCGCTATTCGAGCAATGGTATTAGCAAGTTTCAGTCGGTCCACTGTGTGAATAGCCTGAAATAACTCCATTGCCTGCCTAACTTTATTGGTTTGCAATGGACCAATTAAATCAACGGAAACTTTACCATAGATTTTGCGAAAATCAGGCCATTTACTCGCAGCCTCTTGAACACGGTTTTCCCCAAAATAACGGTGACCTTGATCAAGTACCGAAGCAACGCGCTCATTCGGTTGCATTTTACTGACGGCGATTAAACGCACCGTATCGAGTTTGCGGTTAGCCTTGCTGACTGCTGAAGAAATATGGTTTTGAATGTCAGATAACGACACAGGTTTTCCTCTACGCCTTTATTATAGTTAGAAAACAAAACGGCCAGTCCTAGAAATGGACTGCAAACAGAAAGGGGCAGACCGACAGGCCTGCCCCAAACCTTTAAAGGTGTTTCAACTTAGAAGTTGAACTGTACACCCAAGTCAGCAACTGTGTCTTTAAGAGCGTTGCGACCAACACCACCAGCTATGGTGACACCGCCACCTAGACCGTGGCGGAAGCCAACACCGTATTGCTCATCTGCACCATCGATACCTGTATCGTTAAATACAGCACGAATTTCAGTTGATTCGCCTAGATCGAATTTACCTGAAATACCGTATGATGTATCAGCTTGATTGTCAGAGTCGGCAACAAGTGCTGAGACGCTAAACAATTCGCCGGTCCAACCAATTGAAGCTGCCCAGTAGTCATTGTCTGATCCGTCAGCGTTTTCGTTTTGACCCATCATAGCGCCAACATTGAAAACATCACCGCTCCAGCCAAGACCAATCTGATACTCTTCAGACGTGCCTAGGTTTGCGAGTGTTGCTGTCGTGTTTCTTTGTGTAGTGTCGTCTGTGTAAGAAGCAGAAACTGTAAATGCTTCATAGTTCCAACGCAATTTCACGGTTGGATCTTTCATCGAATCGTCGCTGCTTGTACCAAAACCACTTGCTGGTAGAACAAAGCCAGATGACGCTTCAAGGAAATATGTCAAACCAATGCCGTAGCCATAATAGTCAACAACGTCACCTGAGTCGAGAACGTCAGATACGTTACCTACGTCCAAACGAAAGCCTTCAGCTGTTACAGCGAAACCAGCGGCTGAACGCTGTGCTACGTTTGATGCACCAGCTTTGCTAGTTGTAATGCCATCATCGCCTACTGTGACTTTGTTTCCATCATCTGTTTGAAAACGGATACGAGCTTCAAATTTAACACCACTGTCTGATTCAGTAACACCAGTAATTGTTAAGCGAAAACGCTGGTCCAAACGAGTTTCGTTTTTCGTCAAACCTTCGTTGTAGTAAATGCCAAAACGGCCATAGCCACCCATGGTCACGTCTGCTGCAGCCATTCCAGCTGTAGCAACGAGAGCGGATGTAGCGAAGAGAATCTTTTTCATTGCTTTTCCTCGGTTTTAATCAAAAGCCCAGCTCGGAGAATCCGAAAGGGAATAATGCTGTTTCGCTTATTTATTTCTTCATCTCAAGGAATGCATGACTTGAAACAACACTTCGTGCATAGGCTGGTGCAGCTTTGCCACACTCTGATATCAGCATTTGCTAGCAATGTATGAGTAGTGTGCCTTGCGAGGGCGATTTAACTTGTCTATCACAGTGTAACACTAAGAAACAGTAGGATTACCGATGAACATAATGCAATTAACACGCCGGGTAGCTGTATTTTGTTTTTTAGCGTTGCTTGCCGGATGTGGTGGCGTCGCTCCTACGAACTCGAATGACGGTGTGGACCCTGATTCCGACATATTACGTGCGTACGGGGGTGACGAGGGCACAACAATTGGCGCGGCTTTACGCAAAAACAGAAAACAGGAGCAAATAGTTTCTGTAAACAAATACATATGGGCAGCATCAATTGAAGTTCTTGATTTTCTGCCCATCCAGTATGTTGACCCTTTTACCGGCGTCATTATTACGGGTTATGGAACACCACAAGGCGGCGGTACTTCATACCGCGCAACTGTTCTCATTGACGACCCCGCCCTTGACGCCCGCTCACTAAACGTTGCCTTACAAAACCGTAATGGCCGCCCGGCAAGTGCTTCCGCAGTCCGCGCAGTTGAAGATGCCATTTTAACCCGAGCCCGTCAGTTACGTATTAAAGATGACAAATACTGAAGTATCTCGGCAAGCTGCTTCTACCAATTTAAAGAGCGTCGGGCCAAACTCCCGGCGTTTTTAGTATAAACTAGGATAAATTAACCCATGACCTCCTACACACCCTCCAATATTGAAGCACACTGGCAGGCTGTATGGGAAAAAGAAGAAATATTTCGCGCCACCCGCAGTGCCGAAAAACCCAAATACTATGTGCTAGAGATGTTCCCATATCCTTCAGGGCGTATACACATGGGACATGTGCGTAATTACACAATGGGTGACGTCATTGCGCGCTTCAAGATGTCAACCGGACATTCGGTTCTTCACCCAATGGGATGGGATGCTTTTGGAATGCCCGCTGAAAACGCAGCCATGGCAATCGGTGGCCACCCAAAAACATGGACCTATGACAATATTGCAGACATGCGTAGCCAAATGAAGCCACTGGGCCTCTCAATTGACTGGAGCCGTGAGTTCGCCACCTGTGATCCAGAATATTACGGCCAACAACAAGCTTTATTTCTAGATATGCTCGATGCGGGCCTTGTCTACCGTAAAAATGCTCAGGTGAACTGGGATCCTGTGGACATGACTGTTCTCGCCAATGAACAAGTCATTGACGGCAAGGGATGGCGATCTGGCGCAGACGTTGAAAAACGAGAACTTACCCAATGGTTTTTCAAAATCAGCGACATGGCTGGTGAACTGAAACAAGCGCTTGATGGTCTAGAAAACTGGCCCGCCAAAGTTCGTTTGATGCAAGATAACTGGATTGGTGAGTCGCGGGGCCTGGAGATGGACTTTGCTCTCACCACGCCAAAACACAACTTTGAAGCGCTAACCATATATACAACTCGACCTGATACATTGGCAGGTGCTGGATTCATGGCGATTGCACCTGACCATCCACTTTCAAAAGCACTTGAAACAGAAAATGCACCTTTAGCCGCTTTCAACGCAGATGCTCGACGCATGGATACAACGGAAGCGGCGATGGAAAAAGCGGAAAAGAAAGGCTTTGATACCGGAATAACCGTTAAGCATCCTCTTTATCCTGATCAGACATTACCTATCTGGGTCGCCAACTTTGTGTTGATGGATTATGGCACTGGCGCAATTTTTGGCTGCCCGGCACATGACCAGCGTGATTTGGACTTTGCACGAAAGTATAACTTACCCGTCATAGATACCTTTTTAGCTATGGATGATGATACACCCGTGGCCAAAATTGCTTTCGTGCCTGCCAAAACTGAGATGGTTCGTTGGATTAACCATCCCACTGGCATTGAAATAGCTACAGGGCAAGATGCAATAAATCAAACCATAGACTGGGCAGAGGCCAAAGGTCTGGGCCATGGTCAAACACAATACCGTTTGCGAGATTGGGGTTTATCTCGTCAACGCTATTGGGGTTGCCCAATTCCTGTAGTGCATTGCAAAACCTGTGGCGTAGTTCCGGAAAAAAAAGAAAATCTGCCTATCAAACTGCCAGATGATGTTTCTTTTGATATCCCTGGCAACCCGCTGGATCGGCACCCGACATGGCGGAACACACCTTGCCCATCTTGCGGCAAAGCTTCAAAACGTGAAACCGACACTATGGATACGTTTGTCGATAGCTCATGGTACTTCGCGCGCTTTACAGCACCCGGCGCCAAAACTCCCACAAACATGGAAGATGCCGCTTACTGGATGAACGTAGACCAGTATATAGGAGGAATTGAGCACGCAATCCTTCACCTGCTTTATTCCCGTTTTTTTGCAAGAGCGATGCATATTACCGGCCACCTACCCAAATCAGCAGTTGAACCTTTTGACGCTCTTTTTACTCAAGGTATGGTGACACATGAAATCTATCAAACGCGCGATGCAAAAGGCCGACCTGTTTATCATTTGCCTGAAGACGTTTCGGAAGGCAAATTAAAGAATGGCACCAAAGTTGATGTCATTCCTTCGGCAAAAATGTCAAAATCAAAGAAAAACGTTGTCGATCCATTAGGTATTATTGCTAGTTACGGCGCAGACACCGCACGCTGGTTTGTTTTAAGCGACTCGCCTCCAGAACGTGATGTGGAATGGACAGCTTCTGGAGCTGAGGCTGCTTACAAGCATCTTTCACGCGTTTATCGACTTGCAACAGATGTTAAAACGGTCAGTTCTGCCGATGAAAATGCAGGCGCTGATCTGGATCTTGCGCGAGCACGCGCACTTTGTATCGACGGAGTTACACGAGATATTGAAAGCTTTGGGTTCAACGCAGCAATTGCTAAACTTTATGCCTTCACCGCAGCAATTGCTAAATCAAAAGCTGGCAAGGCAATAAAACGCGAAAGCGTTAAAACACTTGCTCAACTTATGTCACCAATGACACCGCATATATCCGAAGAGATATGGAGCATCTTGGGCGGTGAAGGTCTGATTACTTTGGCACCATGGCCCACTGCCGAAGCCAGTCTGTTAAAAGCTGATACTGTCATTCTTCCAATTCAGATTAACGGTAAACGGCGCGGAGAGTTACAAGTAAGTGCAGACCTAAACAAAGAAGAGGTTGAGAAGCTGGCGCTTGCTCACGATGCTGTCATAAAGGTTTTGCAAGGTGGCACACCCAAAAAGGTAATCGTCGTTCCGGGCCGCATCGTTAATGTAGTGATATGATGCTTATGATACGCATAGTTATAATGTTATTTCTATCTACGCTAAGTGCGTGCGGCTTTGAGCCTGTTTATGGCGATGGCGGCACGGGGATGTCTTTGCAAAATCAACTATTAGTAGACAGGCCGATTGATCGGGAAGGCTATATACTAGTAAGACGCATTGAGGAACGTCTTGGACGTGCAGCAGACCCTTCTTATCTGCTATCTGTCGATCTAAGCGTTTCTCAAGAGGATAGCGCTATAGATCCTGAGGGGGATATCCGCCGCTTCCAGCTGATAGGATCAGCAACCTATATATTAAAAGATACGCGCGCTGGTGCAATTATTACCACCGGAACAGTAGATAATTTTGTTGGTTCTTCGGCAACAGGCACCACAGTTGCAACATTTGCATCACGCAGAGATGCCGAAGAACGGTTAATGATAATGCTTGCTGATCAGATAGTATTACAACTTCAAATGAGCAGCCTGTGAAATTATCTACCAGTCAGGCCAACGCTTACTTCGTTAAACCGGACACAAACGCCGCCGGTGCGCTTATATTTGGCGCAGACCCGATGCGTATTGCACTAAAAAGACAACAGCTAATTTCAAAATTATTAGGCCCAGCTGGTGAAGAGGAAATGCGGCTAACACGCCTGCCCGCGAGCGATCTGCGCAAAGATCCCGCTCTGCTTACAGATGCTTTAAAAGCCGTCGGTTTTTTTCCTGGCCTTCGCGTTGCCTTAGTTGAAGATGCAAACGAAGCAGTCGGGCCAATTATTACGCGATCACTTGCAGAGTGGGCACCTGGTGATG
Source organism: uncultured Tateyamaria sp. (assembly GCA_905480645.1). Taxonomy (GTDB): domain Bacteria; phylum Pseudomonadota; class Alphaproteobacteria; order Rhodobacterales; family Rhodobacteraceae; genus Tateyamaria. The sequence goes on along the minus strand of CAJQRC010000023.1, from coordinate 28,529 downwards.
CACAAATCATCGTCACTGCGGGAGCTTTAAAACCAACCTCCAAGCTCCGAAAAGCATTTGAAGCACATACTAAAACCTATGCAACTGCTATCTATGATAATCCCCCAACAAGAGCTGAAATTGAAAACGACCTGAAAAATTCTGGTATTAACTTACCACCACAAGACGTCATGCATATGCTCATGGATCTCGCCAAGGTTCTCGAACCAGGGGATTTTCGACAAACGCTGGAAAAAATTGGACTCTATAAGCTCAATGACGATAAACCATTAAGCGCCAAAGATATTTCAAATAGCGCACCCACTTCTTTTGAAGCCGATGTAGACGATATCCTCATAGTTGTAGGCGACGGTCAAGCATCAGCAATCGGTCCAGTCATGCAACGACTACAAGCTCAAGGCGTTAATGCCGTTACATTATGTATTGGAGCCATGAGGCATTTTCGAACTCTTCATCGTGCAGCATTAGATACAACAGGTAGGCCCCAAATTTGGGGCCCCAACAGAGATAAAATGCTTGATCAAGCGCGGCGCTGGGGTCCAGTTAAGCTGGAAAAGGCTCTCACGGTCTTGACTGATACAGACCTACAATTACGAAGCGCAGGGCAAAAAGCACCTACACTTGCGCTGGTTGAAAGGGCTTTTATACGACTTGCTATGCTTGCTAGTCGCTAAAGCACTCAACTGCATCCTTTTCAACAAAATCCAACAAAGATGAACTCCAGACATAAAATATGACTGCCTTCTGACTTCGTCACATTGTTATTTGATGAATCACTGCTTTGTTTAACTTGTTTGAAAAAACCAACGAAAACCAGTAATAGAAACAAATAGAAATCGTTTGCCATTAAATACGATTTTTAGATAATTTAAAACTTCTTACTAATCCTTCCCGTTATTACTTCTTATAAAAACTAAAAAACAGAATTTACTTATTAAAATAGTGTCGCTTGCAGTATTATAATTAACCAACTTGGCAATGAGAAAGTGAAAGTTGGGACCTTTATTCTTAAAATTTTTTGAATCAGAGTAAATAAAAACGGGCAATCAGCATTACGTGACAAGCGAACATTTTCTATATTGCGTTGTGAAGGTTTGGTTTGGCTGCGATTTTGCAGACAGACCGAAATATTGGAGCAGTATTTTGTATAAAGTAATTGGAACTAAAAAAAGTCGTGCATTCCGTGTTCTCTGGATGCTTGAAGAATTGAAAGAGGACTATGATCTTATTACGGCTCCTCCCCGATCGGATATTGCGCGTCAGTACAATCAGACAGGCAAAATTCCCGCATTAGTTGATGGAGAGGACGTATTTACAGACAGTGTCGCAATTATGACCTATCTGGCAGACAAGCATCATGCATTGACGGCACCAGCTGGAACCCCAGACAGAGCCCGACAGGACGCAGAAACCTGTTGGCTACTCGACGAGTTTGATGCAATTCTCTGGGCAGCTGCAAAACACAGTTTCGTTTTACCGGAGGGAAAGAGAGTAGCACAAATTATCCCAAGTTTACACACTGAATTTGAGCGTAATGCCAAAACGCTGACCAACCGATTAGGTGCTAATGAGTTTCTAATGGGAAACAAAATAACGCTGCCCGATCTACTAGCAGTACATTGCATAGGCTGGGCCTTTGGTGCGGACTTTCCCAAAATACCTGATCAGCTCAAAGATTACTCAAATCGCTTGCGCAGCCGACCGGCTTTCCGTGCAGCGGCAGATCGTTAAGTATCTAAATACTTTACAACACCACGACCCGCTTGCCGGCCAGTCGCCAGGCAAGCAGTCAGCAAATATCCACCAGTTGGTGCTTCCCAGTCCAACATTTCACCAGCACAAAAAGTTCCAGGCATTTCATACAGCATGAAATCCTCATTTACTGAAGACGCCATTACACCACCAGATGTTGAAATCGCTTCATCCATCAGATTCAATCCGGAATGGGAAACCTTCACAGCTTTTAGTGTCCTCGCCAATCTATGCGGATCGACAGGCAACGGTCGGGCGTACTCATTCAAAAGCGCCAGCTTTACTTTATCCAACTTAACCACCTTGCGAAGATGATTTATCAAGCTGTTCTTGCCCCGTGGCTTAGCCAGACGTTTGGTTATTGCTTCAACTGTCAAATCTGGCAAAAGGTCCACAGTTAAATCAGCCCCTTCGCGCACACCACGCGAGACAGAATATATGCCACCACCTTCCAAACCTTTTTGTGAAAGCATGGCTTCACCGCGAGAACGATAATTTCCAGCACACCAAGCAACGCCTTTAATTGGTTTCCCTAAATGCTTAGTCATAAAATTTGACCATGTGACTGCCACAGCTGCATTTGCTGCGTCAAAAGCCGTAGGTTTTATTCCTTTAGCCGTTAATATTTCTGCCCAGGCACCATCCGATCCCAAACGTGCCCAGCTTGCACCACCAAGGGCAAGCACAACCGCATCTACAGTCACAGCTCTATGACCATCAGGCGTGTCAAAGCTTAAAGCGCCCTTATTCCATCCGCACCAACGCCAACGCGTATGCTGCGTTACCCCAAGATCATCCAAGCGAACCAGCCATGCACGCAGCAACGGTGATGCCTTCATCACTTTAGGAAACACGCGTCCGGTTGATCCTCTAAAAATTTCCTGACCCAATCCCTCCGCCCAATCGATAATATTTGTACTATCAAATGCAGCGATCGATGAACTGAGCCAAGCACCGGCTTCTGCGTATGATTCTATAAGACGTTGTACCGGAGCATCAAAAGTCAGATTCAAGCCTGACTTACCTGCCATTAGAAATTTACGTGCTAAAGATGGCTTTGCATCATAAACAGTCACAGCCATTCCAGCTGTCGCTATTACTTCAGCTGCAGCCAAGCCTGCGGGGCCTCCTCCAATAATTGCAACAGATTTCATTTACGCTCCCTACACCACCGATCCATAAACACCACACCTGAAACGTCATGCACAGCGTTTTTTGTGATGAAATTTCAATTGCGCCAATGAATGGGAGACTGATCAGAAAAAAGAAACCAGGGTATTCCCTGAAAAACAATACAATTGTGTTTGCAAAATGGTGAGCCGTGCAGGGATCGAACCTGCGACCCGCTGATTAAAAGTCAGCTGCTCTACCAACTGAGCTAACGGCCCCACTACGCGGCTCAATTAGAGAGGGTCGGAGGTAGGGTCAAGTCAAAAGCCTAAGGTTTCGCTGCGACATACTAGATTCATTTCAATCACATCGCTATATGCAGCGAATGAGTGATCAAAACACCTCTGGTTGGCCGTTTATGAAAATGCACGGTCTTGGCAACGATTTTGTTGTAATAGACACTCGTGTTTCTAATGTAAAAGTAACGCCCAATTTGGTGATAGCGTTGGCGGATCGGCACCTTGGGGTTGGGTTTGATCAGCTTGCTGTAATCACAAAAGGAAATGACCTAACAATTACATTCTACAACGCAGACGGGTCTCAGTCGGCTGCTTGCGGAAATGCCACACGCTGTATTGCAGCACATGAAATGACACATTCACATAAAAAAGTGCTCGACATCACAATTGCAGGTCGCGGCATACTTCGCGCTGAGCAAAATAAAGATGGCACTATCTCAGTCAACATGGGTCAGCCCCAGCTGGAATGGCAAGATATTCCACTCTCTCATGAAACAGACACCTTATCCCTTCCGATTAATGGTACACCCGTTGCGACAGGCATGGGCAATCCACACTGCACATTTTTTGTGGACGATATACATACCACCGATGTTATTAATCGGGGCGCTGAGATAGAGCACCACCCATTATTTCCAGAACGTACTAATGTTCAATTTGCTCAGATCATAGGGAGAGATCATATTCGTATGCGCGTCTGGGAACGCGGAACAGGCCTCACCTTGGCCTCGGGTTCATCTTCATGTGCCACTGCTGTGGCTGCAGTACGGAGAGGTCTGACAAGCCATAGTGTAAAAATAGAACTAGACGGTGGGATACTTCATATAGACTGGCGGAAGAATGGCGTTTGGATGACTGGTCCAACAGCCCACGTATTTAATGGCACTCTAACACAATCTTTTCTGAAAAAATTATGAAAACACCTATTTTCTCAAATCACGGCTGCCGTCTCAATGCTTATGAAACTAAAGCGATGGCGGAGTTAGCAGAACAAGCGGGCTTAGAAAATACCATTGTTATAAATACCTGCGCAGTAACAGCAGAAGCGGTAAGAAAGGCCAGACAGGATATTCGTAAACTACGCCGTTCTCACCCTGAGTCTAAAATAATTGTTACAGGTTGCGCCGCACAAATAGAGCCTCAAACATTTGCCGCTATGGACGAAGTAAATACCGTTATTGGCAATACTGAGAAAATGCTGGCAAGCACTTGGGTGGGACTAAATGGCAACCTAGAAACAGAGCCTGTCCAGGTGGACGATATCATGTCAGTTAAAGAGACAGCAGGGCATCTCATTGACGGCTTTGGAACTCGTAGCCGCGCTTATGTTCAAGTTCAGAACGGATGCGATCACAGATGTACTTTCTGCATCATCCCTTTTGGACGTGGTAATTCACGTTCAGTCCCAGCAGGCGTTATAGTGGATCAAATCAAGCGATTAGTGAACCAAGGTTATAATGAGGTTGTGCTGACAGGTGTTGATTTAACGTCCTGGGGAGCAGACTTGCCCTCAGCTCCCCGATTAGGAGACTTGGTGCTGCGAATCCTTAAGCTAGTTCCTGATTTGCCCAGACTACGAATAAGTTCAATTGATTCGATTGAGGTCGACCAGGCCCTCATGCAAGCCATCGCAACCGAACCTCGCTTAATGCCACATCTGCATTTGAGCCTACAACATGGCGACAACTTAATTTTAAAACGAATGAAAAGACGACATCTACGCGATGATGCGATCAGTTTTTCTGAGGAAGCGCGCAAACTACGTCCAGATATGACGTTTGGGGCAGATATAATCGCAGGCTTTCCAACAGAAACCAATGCACAATTCGAAAATTCGCTTAAGCTGGTGGACGAGTGTGATCTCACTTGGCTTCATGTTTTTCCCTATTCGCCTCGACCAAACACACCGGCGTCACGTATGCCGCAAGTAAAAGGTACAATAATCAAACAACGCGCAGCTCAACTACGTGCCACAGGAATACGTCAAGTAAAGCAGCACCTTGCCGCACAAGTTGGGCAAACTCATCAAATTTTAATGGAGAGCTCTAATATGGGACGCACGGCACAATTTGCAGAAGTCACTTTTGATGTCGCTCATCCAGAGGGACAGCTAGTATCAACAAAGATTAAGTCACATACAGATATTCAATTAATAGCTTAACTCTATGGAAGAGCTTACTAACGGTTTAAGTGTCTTGGTGCCCCAATAATCAAGTGCAAAATTAAGGGAAGCTTTAAAAACCAGAATCAAAAAAACGCTCCATTGGAATTTGACTTAAATAAAAATAACTACCTAATCCCAAAATATAAGCCCTGCGAGACAGCAGGACTTATAATCTTAGTTTCAGTATTATCAGGTTTTTTTGTAGCGCGCCTTTATCGGTGCCCAAAGCCGCTTATTGGTCAGATATAGTAGCACAGATAGAATTGTCAGAAATAGCACGCCAACGAAACCAGCCTGCTTACGCGCCATCATTTTCGGTTCGGCTGTCCACATTAAAAATGCAGCTACGTCTTCCGAGAGGTGCTGTAAGTCGTTGGAATGACCGTCCGCATAGTCAAGATCCTCACCATAAAGCGGTGGTGCCATTGCTATCCAACCCCCGGGGTAGGTCGTGTTTTCATAAAGGACCGTACCTGCTTCTTCTTTTTCTTCACCAGTATAGCCTTGCAAGAGCGACGCAATATAATCAGCACCGCCAATGCCGTGAATAAATTGGTTAATACCCAAACCGTAAGGACCATGAAAGCCAGCTCGTGCTTTTGCCATCATTGTTAGATCCGGTGCATTCTCCAGTGAAGAGCCCGGAAAGTTATCATTAGGGGTTGCTGCTCTGTAATCATCCAGATCCGCATCAAAGACCTCATAGTAGTCTGCGTAAGCTCGGACCTGATCCTCAGGTAAATGCGGGCCACCATCATCACCCAAAGTACGGATGGGTAAAAATTTGAGACCATGACAACCAGAGCAAATCTCTGTGTAAATTTGAAGACCCCGTTGCAGCTGGTTTTCATCATAGGTTCCAAATGGTCCATCGAATGAAAAGTCTACATTATCCACATGGCCAGATCCACCTGCTGCCATGGCTCCCGCTGAAAGCGAAAGAGTTGCGACAATGCTTACTGCGAGTTTTTTCAACATCTGCAGTCTCTCCTTATTCTGCAGGCTGTGCTGATGGGGCAGAGCCTCCGTCATCACCGCCATAGTGTGCAGCAAAATCATCTTCGATAGTTGTTGGTTGCGCATCTGGTTTCTCAATCACACCCAACAGAGGCAAAATAATTAGGAAGTAAGCGAACCAATAGGCCGAAGCTATTAGCGACAGGCTGGCGTACGGTTCCTCCGCAGGCATAGCGCCCAGCCACATTAACGCAAAGAAATCAATTACCAACAGAGCGAACCACCATTTAAACATGGGACGAAAACGACCCGAACGAATTGATGATGTGTCTAGCCAAGGAGCCAAAGCCATCACTGCGATTGCTCCAAACATCGCCAAAACTCCAAAGAATTTTGCATCGATGATACCGCCAGTGATCCAGCTCGCACCAATCACAACCCAAACGTCTGAAGTAAACGCACGCAGAATTGCGTAGAATGGTAGGAAATACCATTCAGGAACGATGTGCGCAGGCGTGGCGAGCGGGTTAGCTTCGATGTAGTTATCTGGGTGACCAAGGTAGTTTGGCATAAAACCAACGACTGCAAAGAAAACGGCTAAAATTACAGCGAGGGCGAACAAATCCTTGATTACAAAATAAGGCCAGAACGGAAGCGTATCTTTTGCTGCCTCTTCTTTTGAAGCGCGACGAACCTCAACGCCAGTGGGGTTGTTATTTCCAGTGGTATGGAAAGCCCAGATATGGAGGATAACAAGACCTGCTATCACAAAAGGTAGAAGATAATGCAGGCTAAAGAAACGGTTCAGTGTAGCGTTATCCACAGCAGGACCACCAAGCAGCCATGTTTGCAAAGCTTCGCCAATGAAAGGAATTGCACCAAAAAGGCCGGTAATAACGGTTGCACCCCAAAACGACATTTGTCCCCATGGTAAAACGTAACCCATAAAAGCAGTGCCCATCATCAACAGGTATATCAGCATGCCTATAATCCACGTAATCTCCCGCGGTGCTTTATAGGATCCGTAGTACAGACCTCGGAAAATGTGAGCATAAACAGCGATGAAGAACAATGACGCACCATTTGTGTGAATATAACGGAGCATATGGCCTCCATTGACGTCACGCATAATGTGCTCAATAGAAGCAAAGGCTAAATCGACCTGCGGCGTGTAATGCATTGCGAGCACAACGCCAGTGATTATTTGAAGTACTAAACAGAAAGTCAGCACGATACCCCAAATCCACATCCAATTTAGATTTTTAGGCGTTGGGAGCATCAACGTGTCGTAAAGCAATCCTAAGATAGGTAATCTTTTAGCAAGACCCTTTTCCCAAGCGGACTTTGGTTCGTAATGATCGTGAGGAATTCCACCCATGGTTAAATCTCCCTTAACCGAGTTGGATCGTGGTTTCGTCCACGAATAAAGCAACAGGCACTGGTAGGTTAGTCGGTGCAGGTCCTTTGCGGATACGGCCGGCAGTGTCGTAATGCGATCCGTGACATGGACAGAACCAGCCGCCAAATTCTCCCGCATCTCCTAATGGTACGCACCCAAGATGGGTGCAAACACCCATCATGACGAGCCATTCGCCTGCTTCGTCGAGAGAGCGATTAATATCAGCAGCGTCTGCGTTAGACGGAAGGTTGGCGTTTTCCGCCAAAGGGTCGGGCAATTCATTTATTTCCACGGCACGTGCTTCTTCAATCTCTTCTGGTAACCGCCGACGAATAAAGACTGGTTTACCCAACCATTTGACGGTTAACTGAGTTCCAGGTTCAACACTGCTAATGTCAACTCTAATTGACGATAGTGCCAAAACATCGGCTGAAGGGTTCATTTGATCGACCAAAGGCCATATAGCAGCACCGGCAACCACCACACCGGCACCACCGGTGGCATAGTACAGAAAATCGCGTCGACTGCTTTCGTGTTCTTCATCTGCGTGGGACACGGGGGACTTCTCCAGTTTCCTACAACCCAAAGGGTCATTATGTGACTAGCTCCACAACAGCATGGAGCTTTTCAAGGGGCTATCTAGCGGGGTGAACCGCTCACGTCCAGCACACAAACTGGCGCAAGTGGTCGCAGGGGCTGTTCCGATACCTTCAAGCCATTTAACCAGGCCCGTCTATCGTCATGCTAAAATCAGCTTTCGTAAAGGTTACTAAAGACATTTATGTAATAGTCACCCCTAAATCTACGATCACAAGAATCTACAAACAAATAAGCTCTAATCACAATTAACCATCTGGTTCTGTTACCTGCATGGATCGCCTTTGAGAGAATTTTGAATACCAACTTGCTAATTGTTCGCGATCTTTACGCCAAAACCGACTTTTATGCCTAAAATCAAGATAGCCAAGTGCGCAGGCCACCGAAATATGGCCCATACAAATCGGACCAGACAGATGATGCAACCAGTGGTCATTAAGTGCATCCAATCCCCGCTCGACCTTAGCCCACTGCGCCTCGATCCAATCACACGACTGTTCGGCTTCGTTACGAAGCCTAAGTTCGTAAACCATAGAGACTGCAGAATCCATAACTCCATCACCGGTTGCTTCCAACGTTAATGTTTCCCATCGAGCATCACCACTAGGATAAAATTTGCCTTGAAAAAAATCATCCAAATAGGTCGTAATCACTCGGCTGTCATATAAAGTCACACCGTTTAAACGTTCTAGTGCAGGCAAACGAGCCAGTGGATTCGCAGCTATTAAGCTTAAATCCGAAGCAAGCGCGGTCGTAGTCACTGTTTTTAATTCTACATCGTCAAACTTGTTTAACTCATGGAGTAAAACAACCACCTTTCGCACAAATGGAGAAGCTGGGGAGTGATACAGTTTCATAAGGATTCCTTTATTATTGATTTTAATTCTATAATTGCTCGATCGAGAGCTAGGCACCCAAAACATCTTGGTAGAGCGATATACTAAAACCTGAGTGCCATGACATTTAAAATGGTGCGACGTTTTCCACTAAGCCATATTTAAGACTTATCGCCACCTATATATCAGCCGTAGTAGTTTAGGTAAAAGCCATATCATTATTACAACCTAAAGTCCGAGATAAGCACTCAACGCCACTGGTGGATCAGCCATAATATCTGCCGTAGGCATTGGTGAATATGCTTGGCCTGCGTTCACAAACAAGATTTGATCTAAAGCACGCTCAGCGTCTTTGGGATCATGAGTAATGATCATAATTGTAGCGCTCGCCTCCCGTGCGACCTCCAAAGTCAGTTCCAGCATTTCATTTCGCAAAGCGGGGCCTAGAGCCGAAAAGGGTTCATCCAGCAGCATTAACGGCTTAGCCTGAACAAGCATTCGGGCCAAAGCAGCACGACTTTGCTGCCCCCCAGAAACATCGCCAGGCTTGCGAGATTCAAAACCAGCCAAGCCGACACACATCAGCGCTTGGTGCACCTGCTCTTTTTCAGCATCGGTCATACGCAAGGTTGGACGCAAGCCCAAACCAACATTCTGGGTTAAAGTTAAATGTGGAAACAGATTACCATCCTGAAACAACATTGAGATGCCGCGTTGATCTGGTTGAGTATTACTGACATTGCGTCCATTCACAAACACACTACCCTGCTTTAGGGGTACATATCCGCCGATAGCCCCCAATAAAGTTGATTTTCCAGCGCCTGAAGGTCCTAAAACAGCAATATGGCATTCCGATTCAATGATAAAATCTGCGCGCAGACTAAAATCGTTTTGCTGCACAACTAGCCTTTCAACTTTCAGCATACCGCCCCCAATAATCACAAATCCAGAAAAGACCCAAAGCAAGTACTAATAAAATCAAAGCCGCTCCAGACGCCGCAGTCGTTTGATAGCTCCCCATTAATCGGTACATCTGCAACGGCAAAGTTGCCCACTCAGGATTGGCAAACAAAGTTATAACCCCAAGATCACCAACTGACATTGCCGCAGCAAGACCAGCCGCAAACCCCAGTCTAGTTCGAATCCGAGGGAGCAAAACGATTCGCCAAACTAAAAAGCCATGCAATCCGAGAGAAATGTTTAAACGCCCATAGTCAACTAAGCTTTGACGCATACCAGGTACGAGCACCCGCACTGCAAAAGGTAAGGCCATAATGGCATTGACTAATGCTGTAACCAGCAAAGCAAAATATTGTGGATCAGCCAAAGGATAAATAATTATAAACCATCCCGTTCCCACCATTAACGGCGATGCCGCAAGCCCAAGCAACGTGAGTGTCTCAGCACCACCCTTTTTTGAGCCCCCCAACCAAGCTGATACAGGCAACGCCATAATAATTAAAAGGCCAGTACTTATTACAGCAAGCCAAGTAGAGGTCCACGCTGCAAACCATACCGTAGAAGGTACTTTAACCAACCCAATCAAACCATAAACCACTACTGCACTTAAAGGCAGTATTAGGAATATAGTCGCTACTCCAATATAAATTGCGTCGAGTATGCGAGGGAAATTGCCTCGTGCATCCCATCTCACCAGTGGTCTATCAAAACCTGATTGTAAAACAATTGGAGGCAAAATCCAAAGCGCCAACATCGCAGAAGTTCCTGCCAAGACCAATTGCAGTATGGAAAGAATAGCTGCTCGACCAAGATCAAAATCAAACCGAAAAGCCTGGTAAATTGCCAATTCAATAGTTGTAGATTTTGGACCTCCACCCAACGTGAGCGCTACCGCAAAGCTAGTCAAACAAATAACAAAAATAAGAGCAAGAGCTCCCGGCAGTACCTGCTTTAGCAGAGGCCATTCTAAAGTTTTAAAAACTTCATACGGTGGTAATCCAAGTTGACCAACCAAACGAAACTGTTCTGTTGGGATGGACTGCCAGCCCTGTAAAATCAATCTTGTTGCTAATGGCATATTGAAAAAAACATGCGCTAAAACAACACCCTGAAGCCCATAGATTGACAATGGTGGCAGGCCAAAGATACCCAGCAGCTGACTACTCCAACCCGTTCGACCAAAAACAGTCAAAATACCCAAAACGGCTACAATAACCGGTAAAATAAATGGTGCACCCAATAAAGTTACTAATGCGCTCCGTCCTTGAAATTGACGACGCGCTAAAGCACGCGCAACGGGAATTGCAAAAACAACACTGAGCGAAGCCGACAAAATAGCCTGCCAAATAGTAAACCGTACCACTGCCCAATCAGAGACGCCAAAACTTATAGGCCAGTTAGCTTTTGACATCACAGCAACCAGTGCCGCGAGGATCAGTGCAAAGACTGCCCCGCTGACAATGGGGCCGCCTATTGCACCAGCGCGCTTAACCATTCGTCCAATGCCTCATCGCGGACGGCAGCTGACTCTTCCGGCGACATCAACAGTGATTTTTGCGGTAAAAACAGCGTATCAAAGCCGTCCGGCAAACCAGCGGTCGGGGTTACGGCAGGATACATCCAATTTGTCGTTGGGATGATCGATTGGAAGCCATCAGAAACCATAAAAGCAATAAACTGGTCAGCTAATTCAGGCTCCTTAGAGTTGGCGAGTTTTCCAGCCAGTTCAATTTGCATGTAATGGCCTTCATCAAAAGAGGCGGCCGCTTTGGAGGTGTCTTCTTCAGCAATCAAGTGGTAGGCAGGCGAGGTAGTGTAACTTAGTACCATGTCCGCTTCGCCATCAAGAAACAGACCATAGCTTTCCGACCAGCCCTTCGTCACTGTTAGAATATTATCAGCCAAATCAGTCCAAATTAAAGGTGCCTCATCACCATAGGCAGCCTTGACCCACATGAGCAGGCCCAAACCAGGCGTGGAAGATCGAGGATCCTGAATCACAATTTTTAGATCACTTTCCGCAAGGGCGCGAAAATTTGTAGGAGCTTGCATATCTACGTTATGCACAAAAGCAAAATAACCCCAGTCGAATGGAACAAAAACATCATCCTCCCAAGATATCGGTAAAGAATATTCGGCAGCAACAGAATGAGTTGTGAACAGACCAGTTTCTTTGGCTGCTGCAACAAGATTAGTGTCCAGCCCCAAAATCACGTCCGCTTCAGATCGCTGACCTTCCAACTTAATACGGGCCAGCAAGGCTGCACCGTCACCGGCACCTATAAATTGCAGATCACAATTACAGGTTTCTTCGAAGGCCGCCTCAACTGCTGGTCCCGGCCCCCAATCTGAAACAAAACTGTCATATGTATAAACTTTAAGTACAGGCATCTCTGCCCAAGCTGCACTAGAACATAGCACAGCAGCAGTAGTAGTCATTAGATACTTCATCGCATCCTCCATTAAAGAGGCGGCTGGGTAAGGGATTGGAAACAAGCCAAACCTTCCCTCCGCCGGTATTAACCGGTTCAGGTTCTACGGGTTCGCAGAATTGCATCTCAGCTGTCGCCAGCACCCCGAGGTGGTGATAAGGATAGTCCGCACTACAGTTTGGAGCAAGTGGAAAACGTCTTGAGCTGAAAACGTCACACCGCTAGATGGGTACTTACCAAGGAGCCGCATATGTCGATGAATAGTTTTGGCCATCTTTTCCGCGTTACCACATGGGGTGAAAGCCATGGGCCCGCTTTAGGAGCGACAGTGGATGGCTGCCCTCCAGGCGTAATTCTTGATAAAGCAATGATCCAGCAATGGCTGGACAAACGAAAACCTGGTCAAAATAAATATACAACACAGAGACGCGAAGCCGACGAGGTAAAAATCATGTCAGGCGTCTTTGAAGGTCAAACCACCGGGACACCAATACAGCTGATGATTATGAATACTGATCAGCGATCTAAAGACTATGGTGACATTGCAGAAAAGTTTCGTCCCGGCCATGCAGACATAACATATTGGCAGAAATACGGTATTCGAGATTATCGTGGTGGTGGACGATCTTCTGCTCGCGAAACGGCCAGCCGCGTAGCTGCAGGTGGACTGGCCAGAGCAGTGTTGAATAAAATAGCTCCGGGTATCAAAATTACTGGCTACATGACCCGCATGGGTAGCCATGAAATCAATCGTACTCAATTTGATTGGAACGAAATTGGAAGAAACCCGTTCTGGGTGCCAGATGCAGAAGCCGCCGAAAATTGGGCATCCTATCTGGATACGCTAAGAAAATCTGGTTCTAGCGTTGGTGCTGTTATAGAAGTCACTGCTCGTGGTGTGCCTGCAGGTCTTGGCGCTCCAGTCTATGGAAAGCTGGATACTGACCTGGCGGCTGCAATGATGTCGATTAACGCGGTCAAAGGCGTTGAAATTGGAGAGGGCATGTCCGCTGCAATGCTCACAGGAGAGCTTAACGCAGACGAGATTAATATGGGGCCTGAAGGACCAGAATATTCATCAAATCATTCCGGCGGAATTTTAGGTGGTATTTCCACAGGGCAAGACATCGTGGTGCGTTTTGCTGTAAAGCCTACATCCTCAATTCTTCAAACTCGCAAAACAATCACTAAAACAGGCAAGAATGCCGAAATAATTACTAAAGGCCGTCATGATCCCTGCGTCGGAATTCGTGCTGTACCGGTGGGTGAAGCAATGATGGCCTGTGTACTGCTCGATCACTTTCTATTGGACCGTGGTCAAACGGGTGGTGTTCGCGGCCCGATTGGCTAGACATACGGCCGGCAGCACTGCTCGCATTGATACATTTGCCATCCAAAAATACAACATTCCTAGAATTAGGAAGCATTAATCAAAATCTTACATATTGGCTCAGATGAGCTTGTGAATATTCATACAATTAAAAACGTTTCACATTAATTTTAAATATTACTTTGGTTCAGATCTCAAATCCAAGGTTTGCTTTGGTAAGCATCAGTTATCAGGATCTACAAATAATGTTGCGTCCCTGCACACATAACAAACCAAGCACTGCTATAGCATTAAAACTATTGGCTGTTTTTCTATTTATGGTGATGGCGGCTATGATAAAAGTTGCTACGCAAGAAGTTCCACCAGGTGAAGCAGTTTTTTTCAGGTCATTCTTCGCACTTCCAATCATTGTTACTTGGATTTGGCATCGTGGTGAATTGGGAGAAGCACTGATACCAAACAATATAAAAGGCCATTTCTGGCGAGGCTTTTTTGGAACGGCCGCAATGATATTGACATTTGGCGGCCTTAGCCTGTTGCCACTGCCTGAAGTCACCGCCATTGGCTATGCTACACCAATTTTTACGGTAATTTTAGCAGCAATAATGCTAGGTGAACGGCCACATTTTTTTCGAATAACTGCTGTCGTTCTCGGCCTGTTGGGCGTTTTGATTGTAATGTGGCCACGACTCAGTTTGAGTTCAAACACACTCGATACTGCAGGCACGTTAGGAGCAATTATGGTCTTAACAGCCGCGCTATTACGCGCATTCGTGCAAATCCACATCCGAACATTAGTAAAAACCGAACACACAGCAGCTATCGTTTTTTATTTCTCACTTACCGCGACAGTGCTCAGCCTGTTTAGTCTTCCGTTTGGCTGGATTGTTCCCATTCCACGCGATATTTATTTGCTCATTGGGGCCGGCCTAGTGGGAGGAATTGCTCAGATTTGTGTCACCTCCAGCTATCGTTTTGCAGGAGCATCAATGTTAGCGCCTTTCGACTATTCCTCAATGATTTTTGCAGCCTTAATTGGGTATGTTATTTTCACTGAAGTGCCAACACTTCCTGTAGCCCTGGGCTCAATACTGGTAGTTTTAGGTGGCATACTTATCATTTGGCGTGAACGAAATTTAGGAATGGATCGGCGTAAAGCGAGATCTGTTACAGATCCTAAGGGATAATAAGCGCTTGAAACCAGTTAAAGATTCAAGAGTTGAGCTAATCCCACATAGGGAAATATTTTAGAAAAAATAAAATTATCAGCACTTTGATGGTTGTGTATTACAGCTCAGCCCTAACAAGCTTCTCATAGTCTTGAGCAATTTCACGCGTTATGGAACCAACTTCGAAATTGAAATCTGCAATCTCTCCAACTGGAGTAACTTCTGCAGCAGTACCAGTCAGCCAGCATTGTTCAAAACCTTCAAGCTCATCCGGCATAATAATACGTTCATGAACTTTGATATTTTTATTTTTCAACATTCCAATAACAGTCTGTCGGGTTAATCCATTCAAAAATACGTCAGCTTTAGGTGTATGCACCTGACCATCTTTAACAAAAAAGATATTTGCACCCGTGCACTCAGCGACAAAACCACGATAGTCCATAAATAATGCGTCTGAACAGCCTTTTGCTTCAGCCGCATGTTTAGATGTCGTGCAGATCATGTAAAGACCTGCTGCCTTGGCATGTACCGGAATTGTCTCAGGTGATGGGCGCTTCCATTTTGCAATATCCAACTTGGCCCCTTTGAACTTGGCATCACCATAATAACTACCCCATTCCCAAGTTGCGATAGCCAAATGGACGGGGTTGCGAGCAGACGCAACACCCATATCTTCGCCTGCACCGCGCCAAGCTACAGCTCTGACATATGCGTCTTCAAGGTTATTTGCCGCCAACACTTGCTGTTTAGCCGCTTCAATCTCATCCACGGTAAACGGTATTTTAAAATCTAGCTGGCCCGCAGAAAAATGTAGCCGCTCTGAATGCTTTCGGCTAAGAAAGATTTTACCATTGTAGGCGCGTTCACCTTCAAAAACAGAACTCGCATAGTGCAAAGCATGTGACAGGACATGGACATTTGCTGAACGCCAGTCGACCATCTGACCGTCCATCCAGATTTGCCCATCACGATCATCATATCCAGCCATGCCAGTCTCCATTATGTCTTTAGTTGCGCAATTGAGTTATTTTAGGATATAAAGTTGCGCAAAATCTGAGATTTGTTATCCCTTCACTCTTGGAATGTCAACAAGGCTGACATAAACTGATCATAAAATTCAATATGCATTTGCGAGATCAAAATGACAAATGGACGAAGCAGTGGAGCAATCAGTGGAGAAAGCCTTCTCTTTCTGACTGACGAGCAGTTGCAGCAAGGTATTGAGGCAATGTTTTTCGCTTATCGCGGGTTCACTGCAGACCCAGACCGTATCTTATCTGAGATGGCCTATGGTAGGGCGCATCACCGCGCCGTACATTTCATCAATCGTTCGCCGGGCACGACTGTAAACAATCTTCTCAATATTCTTGGCGTCACAAAACAATCACTCAACCGAGTGTTACGCACACTAATTGCCGATGGTCTGGTGGAAAGTCGGGTTGGAGAAATAGATCGGCGTGAACGTCACTTACATTTAACAAATGAAGGGCGTTTATTGGAAGGCCGCTTATCAGATGCACAGCGTGCTAGGATGCGATCAGCATTTCGTGATGTGGGGCCAGATGCCGTGGCGGGCTTTCGCAGAGTGCTTGAAGCGATGATGGACAAAGAAATGCAACGCGCCTACACCAGATTGAAGGAGAGCGGTTCATGAGCGGTGTCGATAACCATCTGTTGATCGTAGATGATGACGAGCGCATCAGGATGTTGCTGCAAAAATTTCTTATTCGGCAGGGGTTTTTTGTAACTGCTGCACGGGATGCGGCGCATGCACGTCGGGTATTGGCAGGCTTGGATTTTGATCTGATTGTACTGGATGTCATGATGCCAGGAGAAGATGGTATTACTTTATGCCGGTCACTACGAGAAAACAGCACAACACCAATCCTATTACTTACTGCCAAAGGAGAGACAGACAACCGAATCGAAGGGTTAGAAGCAGGAGCGGACGATTACCTACCTAAACCTTTTGAGCCAAAGGAACTGCTCTTACGCATCAATGCAATTCTACGTCGGGTTCCAGAGGTTAGTGCTGATCAAACAGCTCCTAAAGTTCTAGCCCTTGGCCCAATCCGATATGATATGGAGCGCGGTGAAATGTGGCGAGGTTCGGATCTCGTCCGCCTCACCGCAACCGAGATGCAGCTCATGAAAATCTTTTCAACACAATCCGGTCAGGCAGTCAGTCGTAGCCAACTTGTTGAAGATCTGGGTCGAGACCGTGGGCAGGGCCAAGAGCGCGCTGTTGATGTTCAAATTACACGCCTACGCCGCAAAATCGAAGAGGATCCTAAGCAACCTCGCTATCTTCAAACAGTGCGTGGCGTTGGCTATATGTTGGCTCCAGACTAAAGCAACAAGATCTCAGTATTTTTGGAACAATAAAATATGGCTACCGCTTTTATAAGTCATAAAGATGGGTTGCAGCATGAAACCCCACCAAGCGCACCGGAACGGATAGCGCGACTAGAATACATTTTTCAGGCTATAGAAGACTTGCCTCTGATCCGTGTGGACGCACCTCTTGCCTCAGATGCATCCATCGCACTATGCCACCCACAGAAATATACCAATGCAGTCAGAAATGGCATACCCAAAAATGGCTTCATCTGCCTCGATGCTGACACTGACAAAGAAACGTTTTTGTCTCCCGGTTCAGCTAGTGCTCTTTGGAGGGCGGTTGGCGGCGCTATCAAAGCTGTCGACATGGTTCTGGACGGTGAAGTAACCAATGCATTTGTTGCCATGCGTCCACCCGGCCACCATGCGGAAAAAACTTTACCAATGGGCTTTTGTGTTTTTGGCAATATAGCAATTGCAGCAAAGCATGCTCTTGAGGTGCACAGGCTAAGTCGTGTTGCAGTTGTAGATTTCGACGTTCATCACGGCAATGGTACGCAAGCGCTACTGCAGGACGATCCGCGTGTTCTATTTATTACATCTCAGCAGATGCCACTTTGGCCAGGGACCGGCCTTGCATCTGATCGAGGACCACATCAAACAGTTTTAAATATACCTCTGGCACCAGGTACAGATGGTACCCATGCGCTTAAAGAATACCAATGCAAAGCACTCCCTGCACTGAATAATTTTCAACCAGAGCTGATTCTAATATCTGCCGGTTTTGACGCCCATCAGGATGACCCTTTAGCCCAATTGAACTGGTCTACAGATACCTACACAGACATAACGGATATGCTAACAGGATTAGCGCAAACTCTGTGCAAAGGCCGGGTGGTATCGGTGCTAGAAGGCGGTTATGATCTCAATGCGTTGGCAGCCTGTGTCCACGCTCACATTAAATCGCTTATAAAGGCTTGCTAATGACCGACCAACCTGTTGATGCAATGAATTTTGAAGAAGCTATGGCAGAACTTGAACAAGTTCTGGGCCAATTGGAACGTGGAGATGTGGCTCTCGAACAGTCCATTAAGCTTTATGAGCGCGGCGCTGCTTTGAAAGCACGATGCGAAAGCAAGCTAAAAGAAGCTGAGGAGAAAGTAGCCACCATCACGCTGGATCCTAACGGCGCCCCAGTAGGTTTGAAAGAAACGGACGACTTGTAAAGTGTTTACTGAAAAGTTGGCTGAAACTGCTGTGGCCATTCAAGAGCAGTTTGATGCAGTGCTCAGATTACTCCCTGCTGTACCAGTAGTACAAGCTATGGCCCACGCCACGAAAGGCGGAAAACGTTTACGCGGTTTCATGGTAATGCAAAGCGCGCACTTACACGACATTCCTTCTGACAAGTCCATCTGGCCCGCAACCGGTATTGAGGCTTTGCACGCTTATTCTCTTGTTCATGACGACCTACCTTGCATGGATAACGATGATTTGAGACGAGGTGAACCTACGGTACATATAAAATGGGATGAAACGACGGCTGTTTTGGCAGGTGATGCATTACAAACCCTTGCATTCGAACTGGTTGGGAAGCCAGAGGTTGGCAGTGGCGATGTACGAGCCGATCTTTCGTTGTCACTTGCTCGAGCAGCTGGAGCTAAAGGTATGGTTTTAGGCCAGGCATTAGATATTGCTGCGAGTTCTGCTAACCAGGCTCTGACGTTGGATGAGATTACCGCATTACAACGCGGCAAAACCGGCGCATTAATCGAATGGTCTGCGACTGCTGGCGCCCGTTTGGCTGGAGCCGACATTACACCATTGCAAACATATTCTTTGGCTCTGGGATTGGCTTTTCAAATTGCAGATGACGTACTCGATATAACAGGTGATGCCACGACTATTGGGAAAGCTACAGGGAAAGACGCTAATGCAGGCAAGGCAACCTTTGTTTCATTACTCGGGCTAGACGAGGCGAAACGCCGCGCCCAATCTCTTGTGACAGCAGCTTGTGACGCGCTGCAACCCTATGGAGCAAACGCAGATATTTTACGGGAGACTGCCCGTTTTGTTATCGCCCGTAAAAAATGAAAGACTATCATGTCTGACCATCTCAATACACCACTGCTTGACACCATTATACGCCCATCTGATCTCAAACGGCTCTCGGATGTTCAATTGCGACAACTCGCTAATGAATTGAGGTCTGAGACGATATCAGCCGTTTCCGTCACTGGCGGGCATTTAGGCGCAGGACTGGGCGTCATTGAGCTAACAGTAGCATTACATGCTGTTTTTGATACACCACGTGATAAAATTGTCTGGGACGTTGGACATCAATGCTATCCCCATAAAATTCTGACCGAACGGCGTAATCGTATTCGGTCTCTGCGCCAAAAAGACGGGCTCAGCGGTTTTACTAAACGTTCTGAATCCCCTTATGACCCTTTTGGTGCGGCGCATTCTTCAACATCGATCAGCGCTGCCCTTGGCTTTGCAGTTGCCCGAGACTTAGGAGGCATCACCCCTGAAGGTCTAGGCGACGCAATTGCGGTAATTGGAGATGGTTCAATGAGTGCAGGCATGGCCTTTGAAGCCTTAAACAATGCCGGCCATTTAAAGAAACGAATGATTGTAATACTAAATGATAACGAAATGTCGATCGCACCACCCGTTGGCGCGATGTCCTCTTATTTGTCACGGCTCTACGCCGAAGCACCATTTCAGGAATTCAAAGCCGCAGCCAAGGGAGCTGTTAGCCTTCTGCCTGAACCATTTCGTGAAGGGGCAAAGCGTGCAAAAGACATGCTCAAAGGCATGGCAGTGGGTGGTACCTTGTTTGAAGAATTGGGCTTCAGCTACCTTGGGCCTATCGATGGCCATGATTTGAACCAACTTCTTCCAGTCCTGCGGACGGTCAAAGACCGCGCAGACGGTCCTATATTAATCCATGTTCTGACCAAAAAGGGAAAGGGATATGCCCCTGCCGAAACAGCACATGACAAAGGTCACGCTACGGCCAAATTTGACGTGGTAACGGGCCAACAGCACAAAACACCATCTAATGCCCCAAGCTACACAAATGTTTTTGCTCAAAATCTAATAAAAGAAGCACAAGAAGACGATAAGATTTGTGCCGTAACTGCTGCAATGCCAGATGGCACAGGGTTAAATCTTTTTTCTGAACGTTACCCTAGTCGATGTTTCGACGTTGGCATTGCCGAACAGCACGGAGTAACATTCTCAGCAGCTCTTGCCGCCGGCGGGATGAAACCTTTTTGCACCATGTATTCAACTTTCTTACAGCGTGGCTACGATCAGGTCGTGCATGATGTTGCGATTCAGCGCCTGCCAGTGCGCTTTGCAATCGATCGGGCTGGATTAGTTGGCGCTGATGGGGCGACCCATGCAGGCGCATTTGACATTGCCTATCTCACCAATCTACCTGGTTTTGTGGTGATGGCCGCAGCAGATGAGGCAGAGCTTACCCATATGGTTGCTACCGCAGCCGCCCATAATGAAGGCCCAATCGCTTTCCGCTTTCCACGTGGTGAAGGCACAGGCGTTGATATGCCAACACGAGGGAGCCCACTTGAAATCGGTAAAGGGCGAATGATCGCTGAAGGTGCAGGCGTTGCCCTTCTAAGCTTTGGAACGCGTCTTTTTGAGGTCGAGAAAGCTGCCGAAAACTTGCGCTCAAAAGGGATCATACCCACAATCGCAGATGCGCGCTTTGCCAAGCCACTTGATCGAGACATGATCATTGGTCTTGCAAAAAACCACGAGACCTTAATTACCATCGAAGAGGGCGCAATTGGTGGCTTCGGCAGCCATGTCGCACAGCTTCTCGCTGAAGAAGGTATTTTTGATACTGGGCTAAAATATCGCTCTATGGTGTTACCTGATATCTTCATCGATCAGGCAAGTCCTGCTGACATGTACGCAGTTGCGGGCATGAATGCAGAACAGATAGAGGCAAAAGTTCTCGATGTCCTAGGAATTACAATCCTTGGTGAAGCGCGAGCATAAAATATGATTTACAAGCATGCAGATGTTTAAATAACTCCATGAATACTCAGAGCCATTATGTCTTTTTTATCCGCTGGTGCATTTACGGTCTTGCCGGAGGCTTTTGCATTTATGAAATCTTTTTGGGGTCTTGGAACGGATTTGGTGGGCCGTTTCGCTATCTGACAATTTGGGCTTTATTCCTATCATTTTATTCATCCAATAGAATGCTGGCACTGAGTAGAAGCCGTACCATCCGTTCTCATCAAATCACTGCCATCTGCGCATCAGTTCTGAATGTTATGGTAGTCTATCTGTATTGGAAGCTGTATTTTACAGATCCCTCTTTGGTAAATAGTGACGGCCCAAGTGTTTGGTATAGAGAATATTATCTTCACGGCCTAGGCCCTGCTCTTCAGATAATCGATGCTGTTTTTATCGGACGAATACACCGTCGTGTTTGGCGAGCAATATTACCAGTTTTGATGATTATTACTGCTTATGTTATCTGGGTAGAGTTGTTCGTACAAAAATTTAATATGGAGCCAGTGGGAAGCGTTACCAGCGGCCTACCTTACCCGTTTCTTAATTCAATGGAGTTAGATGAACGAATTTTATTTTATGCAGCTAACGCGGGGATGGCCATTGCTTTAATTGCAGTATTTGGCATCGTCCGTATTGGCTTTGACCGTATATTTCGCTCCTAGTTTTGGAAATATGTGCTTTATATATCTCGAGATACGTCTTCGTTTAACAACGCTAAGAGACCCTCTTTGTAACTGGGATAACGTAATTTCACGCCTAGGTCAGTTTTAATTCGATCGTTATTTATTCGTTTGTTTTCAGCATAAAAGCTGCGGGCCATCGGCGACATCTCTGCTGTTTCAAAGGGAATAGCCGGGGGAACTGGCAAACCAAGCAATTCAGCAGCATAGGCAATTACATCCTCAGGTGGAGCAGGACTATTGTCACAAACATTATAAACTGTACCTGGCGCAGGCCGCTCAATAGAAGCCACAAGAACCTGAGCAATATCTTCAATATGTGTTCGCGAAAAAACCTGGCCAGGTTTGATAATCCGACGCACGGTACCGTCACGAACTTTGGCAAAAGGGCCACGGCCTGGGCCATAAATTCCAGCCAATCGAAAAATATGTAATGGAAGTTTCGAGATTGCTCTCCATTCAGTTTCAGCGCCCTTGCGCCATTGGCCTCGCTGCGTAGATGGGTTGAGGGGAGTATCCTCATCTATCCATTTGCCTTGATAATCGCCATAAACGCCCGTTGTTGAAAGATAGCCCACCCATTCATAATTAGCAGAATACTTTCGGATCAAGTCACCAACCTCTTTAAGAACCGGATCACCCTCCAGGGTTGGTCCGACCGAGACCAATAAATGACTTGCATACTCCAAAACTCCTGACACATCACCACCTGGAAAAATCAACGGTTCAATCCCCTGATCAGCCAAATTTTGTGCTTGGGTTGCACTTCGCGTTGTACCAATGATGTGCCAGCCTTGCGGCAATAAAAGCTTAGCGAGCCATTGCGCAGAATAACCGTGACCAAAAGAAAGAAGAGTTTTTTTCATGTTCCACAATTGGCGCTTACGTTGCAACGAGGCAAGACCCCCTTGCAAAAATATCTACATAGCCGCTTACTGTGAATATGCAAAATGAACCCGACCTCAAAAGCGCTTATGCATTAGAAACACCTGATGATTCCCGCAAACTCTATGCTGCATGGGCAAAAACATATGACGAAGGTTTTGTACAACAAAGCGGCTACATCTTACACGAACATGTGGTGCGACAGTTTACAATCATGGGTGGGTTTGGGCCGGTGTTAGATATTGGAGCAGGCACTGGATTATGTGGAGAAGCATTACGGGCAAGGGGCATTGAACCCGTTGACGGCACCGATATCTCAGCAGAGATGCTCGCGATCGCTTGTGAAAAAAACATCTACAGGAACCTTTTTACTGGTGATGTCGTAAAAGGACTGGAAGTCAATGAAGATACTTATCAAGGGGCCGTCAGTGCGGGAACTTTTACAATGGGTCACGTGGGGCCTAATGGTATCGATACAATTTTACATGCTGTCCGTCCAAACGGCTGGATTGTATTTTCGGTCAATGCCAAACATTATCAGACTGCTGGATTCTCCACTAAAATGACAGACCTCGTTACCAGTATATCTGATTTCTCTACAGTTGAAGTTCCAATTTATGCGCCAGACGCTACTCAGGCACATGCTAAGGATACAGCACTCATACTGGCGTTTCGTAAAAGTTGATTAAAATTCTTTAATCTATTTTCTAGAGTTAAAATTCATTAAGTGCGGTTGTGACACTGTAACCTTGTGGCTTAACTAATATCCCGAGTCAGTTTTCCTAAGCCAGAAACACACTTTAAAAATCAATATCAATTTGCATAATTGGAATTCTCCTCATCAAGGATTGCTTTAAGTTCAGACAAGTGTCGCTCATCCTGTTCCGGGTAGTCTTCAATTTCTTGCGCTGTCTTTTCTGCCACGTCATCAGGGATTATCCTCAACGGCTTTCCTGTCTGCAAAGCCAATAGATAAGTTTGACAAGCACGCTCAAAATAAAACATTCTATTGAAGGTATTAGCCACGGTATCTCCAAGTACCATGATACCATGATTACCCATCACCATAACTTTTTTGCGCGGGTCATCGAACATCTTAGCACAGCGCTCGCCTTCTTCTTCAAAGGCCAAGCCACCATAGCTTTCATCAATTACAACCCGATTAAAAAACATGCATCCGTTCTGATCCACTGGCGGTAACCGGCTGTCGGCCATTGCCGCTAAAGCCGTAGCGTAGGAAGAGTGAACATGCATCGCGCAGCGCGCATGTCTGCAAAAACGGTGCATCCCAACATGCAATCCCCAAGCCGTTGGATCCGGTGCGTCCGGCCCCTCCATGCTGGCTGGGTCATTGGCATCAACAATAATAAGATCTGACGCCTTAATGCGGGAAAAGTGCATTTGGTTAGGGTTCATAAGAAACTTGGTACCATCTTCATTTATAGCAAAAGAAAAATGGTTAGCGACACCTTCGTGCATATTGAGGCGCACAGTCCAGCGGAATGCCGCTGCAAGGTCCACACGTTCCTGCCAATGATCCATGTTTGGACGAATATCTGAAACATTCATGACCAAAGCCTCCTAATAATCATATAAACAGTGCCAAATTTTTTTAATATTACCAATTTAAAAACATATTTAGCAACAATGTCTTCGATTAAGTTAAAATAGTTAAATTGGATAAATAGACATCCTCTTGCGTCTGCAGTTGAATTTTGATCCAACAGGTTATGAAATATGACACTGCCCCAACACTTTTTCCTTCATGGGCTACTTCTGCAGCAGATTTAATTAACGTTGCAGCAGGCCGAGCACCCGCTGATACTGTCATCCGAGGCGGTATTTGGGTGAATGTGCATACACGCGAAGCTCTGCCAGAATACAGTATTGCCATTAAACATGGCCGGATCGCATGTGTTGTGCCCGATGCGAGTTATTGTACAGGCCCTAAAACCGAAATCATTGAAGCCAATGAACGCTATATGATCCCCGGCCTGTGTGACGGACATATGCACATCGAGTCAGGTATGCTGACACCAGCAGAATTTTCTGCTGCGGTTATTCCGCATGGAACTACAACCATGTTCACTGATCCTCACGAGATTGCAAATGTACTTGGTCTCGAAGGCGTTCGTTTTATGCATGATGAGGCGCTAATGCAGCCCGTCAATATTTGGACACAAATGCCCTCCTGCGCACCTTCGGCCCCTGGTATGGAAACAACTGGATACGAGATTAGTGCGGAAGATGTAGCTGAAGCAATGACATGGCCAGGTATTATTGGTCTCGGTGAAATGATGAATTTCCCGGGTGTGATTGCAGGCGATTCACAGATGTTGGCAGAGATTGCGGCAACCCAAGACGCTGGCAAAACTGTAGGCGGGCACTATGCATCACCTGATTTAGGACCCAATTTTGCAGCCTATCTGGCAGGTGGCCCAGCAGATGATCACGAAGGCGTGTTTGAGGTAGATGCAATCGCCCGTATGCGCCAGGGTATGCGGTCGATGATCAGGCTGGGCAGCGCCTGGTATGATGTCGAAACACAAATCAAAGCAATTACTCAAAAGGGATTGGATTCACGCAATATGATCCTTTGCACCGATGATTGTCATTCTGGCACACTCGTTCATGAAGGCCATATGAATCGTGTAATACGCCATGCAATCGATTGTGGCTGTGATCCGCTAATCGCCTTGCAAATGGCAACAATAAACACAGCCACACATTTTGGGTTGGAGCGTGAAATTGGCTCACTTACACCTGGCAGACGAGCTGATGTGATCCTGACCTCTGACCTGAAGACGCTACCAATAGAACGTGTAATCGCTCGTGGTAAAACTGTAGCGCTAGAAGGTAAGCTGGCTGCGGATTGCCCACACCTAAAATGGCCTGACAGAGTACGCAGGACAGTACATGTTAGAAAAATACTAGAAGCAATCGACTTCGAAATTTATGCTCCTAAGGACTGCAATAGAGTGACTGCGAACGTAATTGGTGTAGTAGAAAATCAAGCCCCAACCAAAGCGTTAAAACGCGACTTGCCTGTCTTAAACGACATTGTCGAAGCTGCCGAGGATACTTGCCAAGTCGCCTTGGTAGAGCGCCATAATGCAACTGGCGGCGTTACCAATGCGTTCATCACCGGATTTAATTATAAAGGGAAAATGGCAATGGCCTCAACGGTCGCCCATGACAGCCATCATATGATCGTAGTGGGTACTGATCGCAGTCAAATGGCATTAGCTGCGAACCGGTTGGCAGAGGTTGGTGGGGGCATCACGATTTTCAGAGACAATACTGAAATAGCGCTCGTGGAATTACCAATTGCAGGCTTAATGTCGGACAGGCCAGCAAAAGACGTTGCCACACAAGCAAACAAAATGATGGAAGCCATGGCTGATTGCGGCTGCACATTAAACAATGCCTACATGCAACATTCACTCTTGGCACTTGTTGTTATTCCAGAATTGCGTATCTCGGATCTAGGTCTTGTTGATACTCGTAGTTTTGAATTCGTGCCTGTGTTAGAGCAAGAGATATGAAAATTCTGACACCCGCAGACCTCTCACATCAAAACATAACGAGTGCGACAGAAGCAGTCGCACTGCTACAGAAATTGTATGATGAAGCCGTTAATTTCCTGAACAACCACTTTAATACTGCAATGGTTGAAGGTGCGCCCAGTGAACGTATTCGAGCATTTTATCCCGAAGTACGTATTGTCACCACCAGTTATGCGCAAGTTGATACAAGGCTCAGCTTTGGTCATGTTTCCAATCCTGGAACCTATACAACAACTGTAACGCGGCCAAAGTTATTTGCGAATTATCTCACCCAACAAATTGATTTGCTAATCGCAAATCACAATCAACCTGTTCAGATTGGCTATTCACAAACCCCCATGCCAGTCCATTTCGCAGTCGCCAACAATTCAAAAATGACAGTGCCCCAAGAAGGAGCCGCGGAATTTGCGTTGCGCGATTTTTTTGATGTACCAGACTTGGCGACAACAAATGATGACATTGTTAACGGCACTTATGCACCAATCGATGGGGTGAAGCCCTTAGCACCCTTTACAGCCCAGAGAATAGATTATTCCTTGGCAAGGCTAGCACATTACACAGCTACAGACCCGGAGCATTTCCAAAACCACATTCTTTTTACCAACTACCAATTCTATGTATCCGAATTTGAGTTTTACGCACGTAAGCAATTAAATAATTCTGAAACTGGCTACACTGCGTTTGTTTCTACTGGCAATTCAATCATCACAAAAAGTGATGGCAAAATAAAAGATTTTGGCCAGATGCCACAAATGCCAACCTATCATCTTAAACGGGCGGACGGATCCGGGATTACACTTGTTAACATCGGGGTGGGCCCCTCCAATGCGAAAACGGCAACAGATCACATTGCAGTACTGCGCCCTCATGCCTGGCTTATGGTCGGACACTGTGCCGGTTTACGCAACTCTCAAGCTTTAGGGGATTTTGTGCTTGGCCATGCCTATCTGCGCGAAGATCATGTATTAGACAATGATTTACCGCCTTGGGTACCAATTCCTGCATTGGCAGAAATTCAGATCGCACTTGAGCAAGCCGTTGCAGATGTGACCAAGCTAAAAGGCTATGAGCTAAAACGCATCATGAGAACAGGCACGGTAGCATCTTATGATGATCGTAATTGGGAATTGCGTGACCAGCACGGTCCAATACAGCGGCTTAGCCAGTCGCGAGCAATCGCACTTGATATGGAAAGTGCGACTATTGCAGCAAATGGCTACCGGTTCCGGATTCCCTATGGAACACTTTTGTGTGTCTCAGATAAGCCTTTGCATGGTGAATTGAAGTTACCTGGAATGGCCTCAGACTTCTACAAAACGCAGGTTTCCCGTCACTTGATGATTGGTATACAAGCAATGGAGCACATTCGAACCATACCGCTAGAACGCATACATAGTCGGAAATTGCGTTCATTTGATGAAACAGCCTTCCTGTAAAAGGTAAAAACAGCCTAAAATTGCATTATTTCACCTAATTTTCTCCACTAATCATTGTGTGGTTCCACAATATAAGGCTATAAACATGAAATGAGGCCCAAATTGTGGGCAGGCGAAGGAGACCATAAAATGGCAAAACCAATGACAAAGACCCAACTCGTAGCGGCACTAGCCGACGAAATGGGTAGTGATAAAAAATCTGCGGGCGCAGCACTAGATGCAATGTGTGGCCTAATAACTAAAGAAGTATCCGGTGGCGGTGCCGTTACACTTCCGGGAGTGGGCAAAATTTACTGCCGTGAACGCCCTGAGCGGATGGTCCGCAACCCCGCCACTGGCGAACAGTTTAAGAAAGCAGCCGATAAAGTTGTCAAAATGACGATTGCAAAGGCACTTAAGGACAGCGTAAACGGCTAAGCCTTCGCAAATTGTAAGAAAATTAAAGGCTGCCTGAACTGGTAGCCTTTTTTATTTACGGTTTTCAGCACATCTTGCATCTCGCTCTTAATTACCAGAACGTCTCCCAATTGAGATTGGAAGTGCTATGGATATCCGCGC
>CAJQRC010000022.1 GCA_905480645.1 uncultured Tateyamaria sp. | reverse complement strand
TTTTTTAAACACCAAGGCACCAACGCATAACTGCTTTTTGCGCGTGTAAACGATTTTCGGCCTCATCAAAAATTACCGAATGAGGGCCATCCATAACTTCGGATGTTGCTTCATCATCCCGATGTGCTGGAAGGCAATGCATGAACAGGCTTTCATCTTTAGCCTTACTAAGCAACTCAGCGTTTACCTGATATCCCCGCAGTTGATTGTGTCGCCGTTCACGAGCTGATTGCGGGTCGTGCATTGATACCCACGTATCCGCCACCACCAAATCAGCATTCATAACAGCAGTGCTGGGATTACGTTCAATGGAATAAAGACCCTTCAAATCAGCTTGAGGATCTAGCGGTTCCGGCCCTGTGAAAATAAGCTCAAAATCAAACTGTTTTGCAGCATGGGCAAAGCTTGCAAAAACATTATTACCGTCACCACACCAAACAACCTTTTTGCCTTTTATTGGCCCACGATGCTCTTCGAATGTCATGATATCAGCCATAATTTGACAAGGATGAGTACGATTAGTTAGGCCATTTATCACAGGAACGGAAGCGTGTTCGGCCATCTCTAGCAGTGTCGCTTCTTCAAATGTACGGATCATTATTAAATCGACATAACGGCTAAGTACGCGAGCGGTGTCAGCAATAGTTTCGCCATGGCCCAGTTGCATTTCACTGCCGGTCAGAAGCATGGTTTGGCCACCCATTTGACGTACGCCCACATCAAAAGACACGCGAGTCCGCGTCGAGGGTTTTTCGAATATGAGCGCCACCATTTGACCAGCCAATGGCTGCTCGTCATCGAGGGCACCCTTTGATCGACCCAAACGCGCCTTTTTCATAGCATGAGCTTCATCAACTATTTTGCGCAAATCCTTTTGCGGCGTCATATCTATATCGAGAAAATGCATAATGTTGTTACTTTTTAATTGAGAGAAATTACAGCGTTTTAACTTCAAAATATCTCTGTGTAATATGTTGCTAAGTATTGTTGGTAAGTTGTGCTGCTGCTTTATCAAGACGATTAACTGCATGACCAATTTCTTCATCTGAGATGTTAAGAGGAGGCAAAAGTCGAATTGTGTTGTCGGCAGCGGGGACTGTAATCAAGCCATGATCATAAGCTGCATTTACGACCTCAAGGTTTGTGGCCTTGCATTTAATTCCAATCATCAAACCAGCACCTCTTACAGTTTCAAAAATATCCTGGTGAGAAGACACAAGTCCCTCCAGGTTTTGACGTAAAAGAGCAGCTTTTTGATTTACATCATTTAAAAATACAGGATCACCCACTATCGCGATGACTGCACTACCCACTGCACAGCCCAACGGATTTCCACCGTAGGTTGAGCCATGCGTCCCAGCCGTCATACCACCCGCTGCGTTCTCTGTTGCAAGAACGGCACCTAAGGGGAAACCACCCCCAATACCTTTAGCAATCATCATTATATCAGGATCAATCCCTGCCCATTCGTGGGAAAAAAGCTTACCGGTCCGACCAACACCACATTGCACCTCATCCAAGATCAACAACAGTCCATGATTATCACACAAATCCCGCAGTCCCTTGAGACAGGCGTCAGGCAGCGGGCGAATACCGCCCTCCCCCTGAATAGGTTCAATCATAATAGCACAAGTCTTATCCGTGATCGACGTAGCAATAGCATCATGATCGCCAAATTCTAATTGAGTAAAACCAGATAGTAATGGCCCAAACCCCTTAGTCATTTTTTCAGATCCTGTCGCTGCAATTCCTGCAGAAGAACGTCCATGAAAACTGCCCGAAAATGTGATTATATCAATTTTTTCTGGGTGCCCTTTTTCATACCAATACTTACGTGCCATCTTAACTGCCAATTCACAACTTTCTGTACCAGAGTTAGTGAAAAAAATCGTGTCAGCAAAAGTCAAATCCACCAGTGTATCAGCCAAAGCTTGCTGCTGCGGGATATTGTATAAGTTTGACGTATGCCACAGCACACTCGCCTGATCAGTTAAGGCTTTGGTCAAGGCAGGATGTGCATGCCCGAGTACATTTACCGCAATTCCAGCACCTAAATCTAAAAACCGTCGCCCATCTGCTTCAATCAGCCAAGAACCTTCACCTTTTACAAAGGTCAATGGAGCGCGTGAGTAGGTGGGCATAACAGAAGCTATCATCTGGATTATCCTTCGATAAGATATTGGAAGAGTATACTATTGTTGATGAATTTGACACATAGTGCGGTTTACAGTTTCGAGACTTTCATATGCAACAAGCATACAAAATTATCCCTCAAAATGATGGGTTAGGGGTTTCGTCGAAAGTGCACCACAATAGTCATTCGTATTTGCTAAACCATCCGCCCCATCTATGCCATAAAAATATGCTTGTTCCTAACAGATTAGAGGCGCAGGATTGTAACTATGTATCAAGCTAAACCAAATAATCCCACACTAGCTGCTTTATTAATTGGGATAGCAACCGCTTTTATAGCTGCAACTACATTATTTGCAAAAGCTTTAGGGACTGATCAATTTGGACCAGTTATGCATCCAATTCAAATCGTTTTTGGCAGGTTTTTATTTGCATTTTTATCGTTTTCAATCGCTGTTATAATTTTACAACCACAATTACAGCGTCCACATTTTGGTTTGCATTTGATCCGAACATTGGGCGGGTGGGCAGGACTAGTACTAATGTTTGCTTCTGTCGCATACATTCCCTTAGCCGATGCAACTGCCATCTCCTTTTTAAATCCGGTCTTCGGTATGATTTTCGCCATTCCACTATTAGGAGAGCGTGTGGGAAAATGGCGTTGGCTAGCAGCAGGCATCGCCTTAACCGGAGCCATGATCTTATTACGCCCAACGCCAACAAGTTTTCAACCAGCTGCTTTACTCGCACTGGGAGCAGCCTTTATACTTGGCTTTGAGCTCAACATAATCAAAAAATTAACTCAGCGTGAAAGCCCGTTTTCAATTTTGTTTGTCAATAATACGATTGGATTATGTATTGGCGGATTAGCTGTTATATTTGTCTGGGAGCCGCCGACTGTAGCGCAATGGGGACTAATGGCAGCAATTGGCTGCGCCATGGCTGTGGCACAAACCTGTTTTGTAAACGCAATGGCGCGAGCAGATGCAAGCTTTGTCGCCCCTTTCAGCTACGGCACCCTGATCTTTGCAGCAATCTACGATGTAATTTTTTATGATGTGGTTCCTGATTTTATTACCATCATTGGAGCTTGTGTTATAATTAATGGTGCTTTGTTACTTGCTTGGCGAGAAGGTCGCCGCAGAATTTCATTATCCGGCGAACAAGACTTGTAACTTTGGTGTACCCTAGTAAAATGGGCTTCAATAAATTATTAGAACCAAAGCGGCCCTTCGAGTGGCCGCTTTTTAACTCAGAAAGCCTCTCATGTCCTGGACAGACGATCGTGTAGAAGTGTTGAAGAAGATGTGGGGCGAAGGCCAGTCCGCTAGCCAGATAGCAAAGGAACTCGGCGGCGTTACCCGTAACGCTGTGATTGGCAAAGTGCACCGCCTTGGTTTATCAAACCGTGCAGGTAGTAGTTCAGCAGCTACGGCTAAGAAAGAAGCAAAGCCAAAGGCAACTTCAAAGACAGCATCTGCTCCTAAAACAAAGGTTGAACCTAAGACAGAACCTGCAATCAAGCCACGACCGGCATCTGAGGGCAAACCTAACTTCCCAGCACGCAGGCAAATTATTCCAGCTGGTCAACCTTTACCACCCCAGCCGTCTGCAAACGAGATTAGTCCCGAGGCGCTTGCTAAAGTTAATGAGGTTGAGAAAAAAGCCAAAAAAATTGGGCTGATGGAGCTAACTGAGCGGACATGCAAATGGCCTGTGGGTGATCCAGCGACTGAAGACTTCTGGTTCTGTGGTTTACCTGTGCAGCAAGGCAAACCATACTGCGAGGCCCACGTTGGTGTGGCATTCCAACCGATGTCATCTCGTCGAGACCGGCGACGTTAATCCAACTACCTATAAATAAAAATATAATTGGGCCTGTATCCCTCAACATTCTACCTTTTAACGGCAAGTATTAGTGGAAAAAAGTTCTGCTAATTGCTTGTTACTCGAAGTTAGGTCGTAAACAACGTAATCTGTAATTATCTAACTACCTTGGTTTGTGATGATGGAGATAGATTATTTAGACAAGCCCTGAAGAATAGGACAATCAGGCCTCGCATCTCCTGCACAGGCACGCACAAGATTTTGTAATGTAATTTGCATGTCCCTTAGTGAGATTATTTTCTCTTCAATTTCTGTCAGGTGGTCTTGAGCAATTTGCTTCACATCGGCGCTTGCACGGCTTCTATCAACCCAAAGAGCAAGCAATGACCTACAGTTCTCAATTGAAAAACCTAATGCGCGAGCGCTAGCTAAAAATTGCAGTTTATGCGTTTCTCTTTTGTCAAAGCTTCGATAACCATTTGAGCTTCGATGCGGTGTAACTAATCCTATTTCTTCATAGTAGCGGATTGTTTTAACCGATAGGTCTGTTACCTTAGCAACTTCTGAAATATTCATCACGTTACCTTTCTGCGCAATCGTAACGCATTACTAACTACAAACACTGAGGAAAGTGCCATAGCAAGTGCAGCAAGCGCTGGTGACAACTGTGGTCCGCCAAACGGCACCAGAGCGCCAGCGGCCACTGGAATTAAAAGAATATTATAGCCAAACGCCCAAACTAAATTTTGCCAAATATTTCGTAAGGTTGCCTGACTGATGGATAAAGCTCTAAGAACTGTATTTGGATCAGGCGACAACAATAATATGTCCGCCGCCTCGATTGCCACATCACTAGCGTTATTCACTGCCAATCCGACATCAGCAGCAGCTAGAGCTGGTGCGTCATTAATTCCATCTCCAACGAAAGCAATAGCACCGTATTTTGCTCGTAATGCATTAATCGCATTTACTTTCCCCTCTGGCCTAGAGCTACCAATCGCTACATTAATCCCCAATTGTGAGGCTACGTAATCAGTTGTAGCTTGTGCATCACCAGAAATAATAACAACTTGGCGTCCAGTTTTGAAAATAGCGCTTATAGCCTCTGCAGCGTGATCTCGAATAGGGTCGCTGACCCCAAGAACGCCAACATGGACGCCATCAATAGCCACATGAACTGCTGTGATGCCCGACTTAGCCCAAGCATTACCAATATTATTCATATCTTGAATAATCTTCACATCAAAGCGGCGAAGCAGATTGATATTTCCTACATAAACGCTGTGTCCTTCAACCTGAGCAGTAGCACCTTCACCCAATGTAATATTAAAATCCTGCACATCTTTTGGAAGGTTCGTTAAAGTATCAACTATGGCATATGCAATGGGGTGTTCAGATCTGCTTTCAACTCCTCCAGCTAATCGTAAAATATATTCTGTATCCCCATTACAATGAATTTCCGTGAGGTAGGGTGCGCCACATGTCAATGTTCCAGTTTTGTCAAAGGCAACAACCTTTACATCCTGCAAGCGTTGCAGGGCAGTCCCTTTATGAAACAATACTCCTAGCTCTGCAGCACGACCCGTACCCACCATAATTGACATTGGAGTTGCCAAACCCATCGCACAGGGACACGCAATAATCAAAACAGAAACGCCCGCTACGACAGCGGGACCAAGGCCGCTAATGAATAACCAAATTATAAATGTTATAGCAGCAATGACTAGAACAGCGGGTACAAACCAAGCAATAATCTTGTTGACTAATTCCTGAACTGGCAGCCTCGCTGCCTGAGCTTGCTCAGTAAGAATAGCAATACGTGCTAAAACTGTATTTAAACCCACGTGGGTTGCCTTGTATTTTAGTGAACCTGTTGTCCCCAGAGTTCCAGCATTTACGATATCACCAGCGGACTTGAAAACCGGAACTGGCTCACCTGTAAGCATGGACTCGTCTATATAAGTCTGGCCATCAACAACGATACCATCGACTGCAACCCGCTCGCCAGGCCTAATCATTAGGATATCATCCACCACGGCCTGATCCAATGGCACGACTTTAGTTATGTTTCCATCAACTATTTCTACAGTATCAGGTCGTAAGCCAATGATTCGTCGAACGGCATCCCCCGTTTTACCCTTAGCCCTCTCCTCAAGCCAACGACCTAAAAGAATTAATGTCACAATAACTGCAGCGGCTTCAAAATAAACTCCGGAGGGCGGTAAAATTTTTGGTGTGATTACAGCTACCGTCGAAAATACAAAGGCTGATCCGGCGCCAAGTACAACCAGCGCATCCATGTTGGGACGCAAATTAATTAGTGCGGGCACACCTCTTCTAAAAAAGTCTGCCCCCGGTCCCACCAACACCAGAGTGGTGAGGATTAATTGCAAGATATGAATGTTTTGTAGGCCAACGTTTTCAATTATCCAGTGGTGCATAGCGGGTAAAAGATGCCCACCCATCTCAATCAAAAATACTGGTGTCGTAAGCGCCGCTGACCACATGAACCTAAAAAAATTTTCGCTAACAGGATTTTTAGATGACACTCCCCCATCAACGCGACTTGCAGGGCAACCCGCCAATAGCAGCGCTTCACGCAAATCATCAATTGATCCAACAGTTTTGATTTCTAAACACGATTCAGACAAATTAGCCTTAGCACTTAACACACCAGGAACAGCCTCGGCGATCTGTTCAATTTGAACTTTGCTAAGCATAGACGATATTTTGAACTTGGCTTGTATGATATCAACAGGATAACCCGCTTTCGCCAGTTCTTGTACCACAATAATAGGTGCAATGCCTTTGACCTGACCACTTTGAGTAGCCAAATTTACCCGTGCATCCTGAGCACCAGAAATTGCTGAAAGCGCGGCTTCCGCGCGGCTAACACAAGAAGCACAATTCAGACCTAAAATACCAAAAGAGAGAACTTTATCCTTCATAAATACAAATATAAGGGTTCCAGTTACGGGAAGGTCAAGAGTGACAATAAAACAGCATACCCTGCCTAGATAAAAATTGTGGCGGTATCACACACTAAAATATGACATATACCAGTCGAACCAATTTTATGTACCACAACAGGATCTGTGCCCCTGATCACCATAAATTGCTTTGGTCAATAATCATAGCAAAGCGATTAGAGCACAAATAGGCTTAATCACTCAAAGCTCACACTGTTTATTCCAGTGCATTGTTATATCTAGGCCATATTAAGCCAACGTGAGCATCAAAAAGTACAAAAGAGTCAAACAGAAGTTTACTATATATCATTAATGATATGTTTTAGTCTGCTTAATCAGCCACATTTAGAAAGGCCACAGGATGCACAGGTCATACAGCCCTCGATCATCCGAAGCTCATAACTACCACAGCTAGGACATGATTTTCCTTTTGGGGCACCTACGCCAACAATATTAGCTTTGGGATCACCTTTAAGTCCCATACCCTCGCCTTTGATAAACCCTGTGGCAATCATATGCTGTTCTACCACTCCGCCAATAGCCGCAAGAATTGATGGTATGTATTTCCCACCCATCCATGCGCCACCGCGCGGGTCAAAAACAGCTTTCAACTCTTCAACAACAAATGACACATCGCCACCACGCCGGAAGACTGCCGAAATCATTCGTGTCAAAGCAACCGTCCAAGCAAAATGTTCCATATTTTTTGAATTTATAAAAATTTCGAATGGACGACGATGCCCCCCAATTATGACATCGTTGATAGTAATATAAAGAGCGTGCTCACTATCGGGCCACTTAACTTTGTAAGTATTTCCTTCTAACGCATTTGGACGGTCTAAAGGCTCCGACATATAAATTATATCACCAAGCGGTTGTGTGGGCCCTTTATCAACATTTGCCACAACTTCAGGCTGGTTTTCAGAAACGCTCAAAACAGAGCCAGTTACGTCATTTGGTCGGTACGAAGTACATCCCTTACAGCCCTGATCCCAAGCAGCCATGTAAATATTTTTGAAATCGTTAAACGATATATCTTCTGGGCAATTGATAGTTTTAGAGATGGACGAATCAACCCACCTTTGCGCAGCAGCCTGCATCTTAACGTGTTCAACAGGGGCAAGGCTTTGTGCGTTGACAAAATACTCTGGCAACGGTTCGTCTCCTTTGAGGTCGCGCCACATTTGTACTGCGTAATCAACAACTTCTTCCTCAGTGCGCGACCCATCTTTTTGCAAAACTTTGCGCGTGTAAGCATAGGCAAATACTGGTTCAATCCCACTCGAAACATTACCCGCATACAGGGAGATTGTACCAGTTGGTGCAATCGAAGTAAGTAACGCGTTGCGAATTCCGTGTTTCGCGATTGCACCACGCACATCTTCGTCCATGTTCTGCATTGAACCACTTGCTAAATAACCCTCAGCCTCGAAAAGAGGAAAAGGTCCTTTTTCCCTAGCTAATTCAATAGACGCCAGATATGCGGCGCGAGCGATTTTATGGAGCCAATCTTCAGTTTGCTGTGCCGCCTCATCAGACCCATACCGTAGACCCAACATCAAAAGTGCATCAGCCAGTCCGGTAACGCCTAAACCAATACGCCGCTTAGCAGCTGCCTCACGCGCTTGCGCTTCAAGCGGGAACTTAGAGGCGTCAACGACATTATCCATCATCCTTACAGCAGTTGAAACCAAATCAGTTAGTACTGCCTCATTGAGCTCTGCAACGCCCTCAAAAGGATCAGTCACCAAACGCGCAAGATTAATGGAACCAAGCAGACAGGCTCCGTAAGGCGGTAAGGGCTGCTCTCCACACGGGTTCGTCGCTGCAATTGTTTCACAATAATTCAGGTTATTAGCAGCGTTAATCCGATCAATAAAAATCACACCAGGCTCAGCATATTCATAAGTTGCCTGCATTATACTGTCCCAAAGCGTACGAGCCTGCACTGTTTTGTAAACTTTACCGTCAAAGACTAAGTCCCAACTCTTATCGGTTTTCACAGCTTCCATAAATGGATCGGTTATAAGGACTGAAACGTTGAACATACGTAAACGCGCTGAATCAGACTTGGCGGCGATGAAACCCTCAATGTCTGGGTGATCACAACGCATCGTGGCCATCATTGCACCACGGCGCGAACCAGCTGACATAATCGTACGACACATTGCATCCCACACATCCATAAACGAAAGCGGACCAGAAGCATCGGCTGCGACGCCTTTAACGTCAGCCCCCTGAGGACGAATAGTGGAAAAATCATAACCAATGCCACCGCCCTGCTGCATCGTAAGAGCGGCCTCTTTCAACATTTCAAAGATACCACCCATATCGTCAGGAACAGTTCCCATAACAAAGCAGTTAAATAAAGTAACGGATCGCGCCGTTCCTGAACCAGCAGTTATTCGTCCAGCAGGTAGAAATTTAAAATCCTCAAGGGCGTCATAAAACTTACCCTCCCATTGGCTTGGTTCATTTTCAACGCGGGCTAAGTCTGTAGCGATCCGGCGCCAGCTGTCCTCAACACTCAAATCAATAGGTGTTCCATCGGCCTCCTTAAACCGATATTTCATATCCCAAATTTGTTCAGCAATCGGCGCAGCAAAGCTTGTCATCACTTAATCCCCTTATTCTAAAATCCTACTGGCTGCCTGACCGGAGAGCAAGACAGTCTAATTACACTGAACACAACCTGAAAAATATTTTTAGACAAAATGCACTTAGATAACCCAAAATAGAAACTTCATACTTGTAGAAACGGTTGTGCTCATAGCATTTTTGGCTAAGTTAGGCTCTTTCTGTGAGTGAGTCTCTATGGATAATTATATCAATTTAATAAAGCTCTCTGTCGGCACAGAAACGATTGACGATTTGGCAGCATGGCAGGCGACGAAACGCGCACAAACACCAAACGGGCTGCCTCGGCACGTCACCCGCATGTGGCCAAAGCGTGAAACCGAAATTCTAGCCGGCGGTTCCATCTTTTGGGTAATAAAAGGCGTAGTGACCTGTCGTCAACTTATTATGCATCTCAATGAACATATTGGACAAGACGGCATTCGCCGCTGCGCCATAGTACTGCACCCTGAAATAATTCGTGTTCAAACCGCAATAAAGAAGCCATTTCAAGGCTGGCGTTATCTCAAACCTGAGGACACACCGCCAGATTTACCCAAAAGCCGCCCTAGTGAAGACCCACTTCCAGCAGAATTGAATCGTGCACTAGCTGAGATAGGCGTTTTATAAGCTATAGGCGTTATTGTTTATATTTCGTTGTTTGACGCTTTATTTTCAGGTGATAAAATTTCAAAAATGATTTTTTATTCTTCAGGGCCGATCAAACCAATCGTTCTATTAAACGCAGTAAAA
Source organism: uncultured Tateyamaria sp. (assembly GCA_905480645.1). Lineage (GTDB taxonomy): Bacteria > Pseudomonadota > Alphaproteobacteria > Rhodobacterales > Rhodobacteraceae > Tateyamaria. The sequence continues at coordinate 36,355 of CAJQRC010000022.1, read as the reverse complement.
CAGCATACTCGACTTCGTTAAAGCTAGCTTTGTTACTTCTCCATAAAGTCGCTTGGCTCGCAAGAATTAATCCATCAGAAAGTACTTTTAAGTGATTGGCATGCAAGGTCGTTCCACTCGAAGTAATGTCAGCAATCGCTTCTGCTGTTTGGTTAGCAACAGTCCCCTCAGTTGCACCTTGACTGTCGACCAATGCATAATCAGCAACTCCAGCCTCACGAAGAAATTCGCGAACAAGCCTATGATACTTTGTAGCAATTCTTAAACGAAAACCGTGACGCGCCCTAAACATAGCTGCCACAGCGTCTAAATCGTCAGTAAGGTCCACATCAATCCAACCTCGCGGCACAGCCAGTACGAGGTCAGCGTGACCAAATCCCATCTTTTTGATCAATTCAACCTGTTTGCTCCATAATGGCAGTTTTTCACAAATGAGATCTGTTCCAGTTACTCCTAAATGAATACGTCCAGCGGCCAATTCACGCGGAATTTCACCTGCCGATAAAAGAACCAGAGCGACATTATCTATGCCGTCGACTACTCCTGCATACTCACGATCTGACCCGGTACGGCTAAGGCTCATACCTCTTTGAGCAAACCATTCAAAAGTTTCATCCATCAACCGGCCTTTAGACGGAACACCCAATTTAATTGTCATAAGGACCTTTCCAAATCGACCATTAAACTCGGACGAAGAACTCCGCCAACGGCTGGTATTTCTTCACCGTTCCCTAAGCGCTGTGTGAGAGCGTCATAACGACCACCGCTAGCAATTGCAGGTAATTCTGGACGGATTTTGGAATAAAAACCAAATACAAAACCATCATAGTATTCCATGGAGGTTCTGCCAAAGTTCATATCAAATTCTAAATCTTCAACATCAATGCCTCGAGAAATAAGGGCTTCTATACGCGCGTCAAGGTTCAGCACAGCAGACGATATACTAGGGATAGTTTTTGCTAAATCACGTAAACATTTCAAAGCAAAAGGAAGTTTGCCACAAACTTTCAGCAGCGCGTCCAGTCCATCAATTTCAACAGAGGTAATAGGAGGTTCAGCAGAATCTGCTTTCAAAGCATTAACCCTATCTTGAATTTCAGAATGACTACGCAACCCGATCAGCGGCACATCTCTTGAAATATGATCATTCAATAGGGCTTGTCTGCTATTTGGGATGGCCGTACGGCCTGAAAATCTATCCAACAGCATACGGAACCGGTTTGGACGCCAGATATGCCTTCGCAGCGCCATTTTCCGGCGCTCAGTAGTGTGCAAGCCATCCACAGCCGCCATCAAAATTCCGATATCACCGATAATAGCGCTCAGTTTCAGGTGTGACACAGATCGCTCTAAAAGTGCAAAAACCTCTGCATCGGTCTCAGCTGGGTTTGTACGATCAAAAATCTCGTACCCTGTTTGTAAAAATTCATTAGGACGGTTGGGGTCATCTTCCTGCCGCCGAAACACCTCGCCTACATATGTATAACGAGCCTGCTCTATGCTATTCGACATATGCATTTGTACAACGGGAACCGTAAAATCGGGGCGTAACATTTGCTCACCGTGGAGCGCGTCACTTGTCATGTAAGCACGGGCGCGTATGTCTTCGCCATAAAGATCCAATAACAGACCAGCAGGCTGTAATATTGGCGTCTCAATAGCAATAGCCCCTTCAGCTACAAAACTATCACGCAATGCAACTGCTCTGAGCCGCGCGTCAGTCATCTGCCCAAAATCTCCCTAATTTTGGCAACCATTTCGTTGCGCGGCACTTCATATTGACTAGGCATTTCTTTCCACTCCTCATGGGTAGCGGTCTTTGCTATTTTAGCACCAAGGATCAAATCTTTAATCTGAATAACACCTCGATCCCTTTCTTCATCACCCTCAATGATTGCAATTGGACTTCCCCGTTTATCAGCATATTTAAGTTGGTTTCCAAAATTCTTAGGATTACCAAGATACACCTCAGCCCGTATGCCTGCATTCCGTAATTCCGCGACCATTTCTTGATATTGCCCCATTCGGTCACGATCCATAACCGTTACTACAACTGGACCGGTCACTTCAGTATTTGAGTGGCCTTTAGCCCGCAAGGCCGCCAAAAGGCGATCTACACCAATAGAAATGCCTGTTGCCGGAACTTCTTGCCCAGTAAAGCGTTTGACTAAGTCATCATAGCGCCCTCCACCAGCAACAGAACCAAAATTACGCGAGCGCCCTTTATCATCTAAAATCTCAAACGTAAGTTCGGCCTCATAAACTGGGCCAGTGTAGTATCCCAAACCGCGAACAACGGAAGGATCAACAACAATGCGATCAGCGTCATACCCTCCTCCACTTAAAAGTTCCGCAATCTCTTCAAGCTCGTCTACACCTTTTTCACCTACAGCAGAACCGGCAACCAAAGTGCGAAGTTTTTCGATCGTTTCAGAAACTAAATCACGCTTAGCACTTACAAATCCCATTACTATCTCAACCTGAGTTTCGCTGAGACTTGCGCCATCAGTAAAATCTCCACTATCATCCTTGCGGCCTAAACCCAATAAAGCACGAACACCTTTTGGGCCAAGTCTGTCCAGCTTATCTATAGCCCGCAGAACAATACCCCGTTCTTGCGAAAATTTTTCAGGCTCAGACGGATCGAGAAGTCCTGCAACCTGCATTACCCCATTCAAGACTTTACGGTTGTTCAAGCGGATCACATAATCACCACGTTTGATCCCTACCGCTTCAAGCGTATCAGCCAGCATGGCACAGATTTCTGCATCAGCAGCCATAGTCGCGGTGCCGACCGTGTCTGCATCGCACTGATAAAATTGTCGAAATCTACCTGGGCCAGACTTTTCGTTGCGCCAGACAGGACCCATAGTATAGCGACGATAGGGACTTGGTAAATCGTCTCTGTATTGCGCATACAATCGTGCCAATGGCGCAGTCATGTCATAACGCAGAGCTAACCAGTCTCCATCTTCCTCTTGCCAAGCAAACACACCTTCATTTGGACGGTCGACATCCGGTAAAAACTTTCCCAAAGCGTCAACAGTTTCAACAGCGCTAGTTTCTAGTGCGTCAAACCCATATCGATGGTACACCCCAGCTATGGCACGCAACATTTCTATACGTTCTGTCACGTCCTTGCCGAAATAATCTGTAAAACCTCTCGGCGCTTGGGCCTTGGGGCGGGGTGTCTTCTTGGGCTTGGCCATAGTGCCACTCCGTTCTTTGTTCGCGGGCGGGATAGCCTACGCTGCTAAGCGGGGCAAGACACACGTCAGTCTTGCCATACACAAGATGAAGGTTCAAATGACAATAAGGAGACTACTATGCAAAAAATTGAAGAACAGATCGCCTATCTAAACCGCACAGTTGATGACTTATCAGATATAGTTGCTCGTCAAGAAGGCGAAATTGCCATTCTAACCCGTAGAGTGCAGTTATTGATGGAACGGGAGGGGGCTCGCGAAATGCAAGGCGGCGGCGGTGTTGTCGTAGGCGATGAAAGACCACCTCATTATTAATAGCAGCTAAGCGCAGTACTCTTTTGATTAATCTGGAAAACCCTTATGGTTTTTTTTATAAAAAACCGCAATAATATTACTTTTATGAATTTAAAAATCCAGCCAGCGTGCGTTCTCAAAGAATTTTTCATAGGCTTGTAAAAATAGTAGTTTTTTCCAATCGTGGAACCCGTCGGTCACAAGGTCTAGATCACGCAACACCGCAAACTTCTGTTTAAATTCTTCATAAGCTTTGTAAATTTTTGATTATGGATTTTTTTTGTTGCTTTTCCATAACCTATTCACTCACGCATTTTAAATAATCCAAAGAGTGCAAGAGACACTTTGAATTGGCGTGGGCAATTATCGCTAAAACCCCTTATGCAAAAGTACTGGGTAAAGCGCTACTAAGAGCTAAATCATAAAGCCGATAACTTGCGCCCTTACGCGCTGCCCACTACACAATATTTCCAAGCGTTTTGCTTTTTGCATCACATACCCGCGCTACTTGGCTAAATGGTAGGATAGCGCCAAAAGTAACATCGTCAGCATCCGTTCTGCTTCTTAATATTTTACTTACTTTGGCAGGTTCACAGTTTCCAAACTGTCGATTAATTTTGGTTGGCTTCGCCAACTCACCTTTGTCAATATTTTTGACAAAAACCTCTCTACCACTGTTGCGAAACAAACTAGAAAGTACTGGTTTTTATCATGCAGGTTTTCCTCAACAGGTTCAGCATTTTTTGCGACAGATATTTGAATTTTTTTACTCTAAGAAATTTTCTCAATACCAGTGGTCGAATCCCCACAACTTGGCAGCACAAAAAAGAGCACAAGAATTTCTAGATGCTTACGCATTTAAGATTTTCCTATAAAATACGGGCAAAGCTAAATATTATATTCACCACATTTTATGTCTTACTGACAATTTAATTTTGTTAAATATCCTGAACCTCAACCACACCTGCAAGTGACTTGATTGCACCTTTAATTTGAGGAGTGATGGAAAATTCAACGCCCAAATCCATCTCCACCTCACCAGGTAGATTTTCATCCAATAGACAAATTGTAATTGGCCCGCGACCAGCCACTGTGGAAGATTGTTTTGAACCTGACAATACCGAGGCTACAGACTCCAATACTTCCGGCTCATTGACAAAAATTCGCAATCCCATACCGTCAACATCAGCAACAACAGTATCAATTGCTGCAACAGACCGGCCTAAAAGTTTTAATTGATCAGATTCCAGAGTAGCTTCAACGGTGACAATCACCTGTTTTCCAGCGACTAACAGATCCTGTACTTTTTCCAAAACATCCGAAAATAGAGTAACTTCAAAAGCACCAGTCGTGTCTGACATCTGACAAAATGCAAACCTATTTCCCCTTGCCGATTTTCGAATTTGCAGGCCAGCAATAACACCAGCAAGCTTGGCCAAAAGAGGTTGCCCCTCAGCTTTAATGCGTACGTCATCAAGAGTGATAATACCCTTCCGCTTAAGCGCGTTCATATAGTCATCAAGAGGATGACCCGAGAGATAAAAACCAATAGCTTTGAACTCCTCACCTAAACGCTCTGCAGGTAGCCAGTCATCTACCGACATCATCCGAGGCTCAGGCAGATCCTCACCTGCTTCGCCAAATAAAGACACTTGCGTGCTTGATTTTTGTTCGTGAATAGCTGCTGAATATGCGCTGAGTACATCCAGTCCATCGAAGACACGACGTCTATTTTGATCAAGCTGATCAAAAGCTCCGGCACGCGCCAACATTTCAAGTGGTCGCTTGCCTATTTTCTTTAAATCTACCCTTCGTGCAAAATCATAAAGTGTCACAAAAGGCGTTTCTTTGCGTCCTTCGACAACCAATCGCATAGCCTCAACACCAACGTTTTTTAGCGCGCCCATGGCATAAACTAGTGCCCCGTCCAGAACCCGAAATGTGGCGTCAGACCGATTCACACAGGGCGGTACATGAGGTAACGCCAGCGATTTTCGTACTTCCTCAAAATAAACAGCTAATTTATCTGTCAAATGCATATCACAGTTCATCACACCAGCCATAAACTCTAACGGATGATTAGCCTTCAGCCACGCAGTTTGGTAGCTGACCACAGCGTAGGCTGCCGCGTGAGACTTGTTAAAACCATAATTGGCAAACTTGTCGAGTAAATTCCAAACTTCAGTAGCTTTGGCTTCATCCACCCCATTTTCCGCAGAACCACTTAAAAATTTGGGGCGTTCTGCATCCATGGCTTCCTGAATTTTTTTCCCCATAGCACGTCGTAATAAATCAGCACCACCTAAAGAATAACCAGCCATTTCCTGAGCAATCTGCATCACCTGTTCTTGATAAACTATAATGCCTTGGGTTTCGTCCAAAATATGATCAACAGTGGGGTGCAACAATGCGCGCTTACTCAGCCCATTTTTCACTTCGCAATACTTTGGAATATTTTCCATTGGACCAGGACGGTAAAGCGCAACAAGGGCAACAATATCCTCAATGCATGTCGGTTTCATACGCTTAAGCGCATCCATCATTCCCGAACTTTCAACTTGAAAAACAGCAACCGTTTTTGCAGCAGAGTATAACCGGTAACTTGCTTCATCATCTAGTGGAATGCCGCCGATATCATTCTTCATACCTTCAGCAGGCTGATAGAGTTCGGTCCCGTCAGCCGCTACATGTAAATTTCTACCTGCATCTAATATCTGGTCAACCGCATTTTGAATTACAGTCAATGTTTTCAAGCCTAAAAAATCAAACTTGACCAGCCCAGCCTGTTCCACCCATTTCATATTAAATTGAGTGGCGGGCATATCTGATCTCGGGTCTTGATATAGCGGCACTAATGTATCAAGAGGTCGATCACCAATCACAACACCAGCAGCGTGTGTTGAGGCATTTCGCAGTAAACCTTCAACTTGCTGACCATAGTCTAAAAGGCGTTTAACCACTTCTTCATTACGCGCTTCTTCACGAAGCCGCGGCTCATCAGCTAGAGCTTTTTCAATCGAAACTGGTTTGACACCTTCAACAGGGATCAATTTAGAGAGTCTATCAACTTGACCGTATGGCATTTGCAAAACGCGTCCAATATCACGCACAGCTGCTTTGGATAGTAAGGCACCAAACGTAATAATCTGACCAACTTTATCTCGCCCATATTTTTGCTGAACATAACGGATAACTTCTTCACGTCGATCCATACAAAAATCGATATCAAAGTCTGGCATACTAACTCGTTCTGGATTCAGAAAACGCTCAAATAGCAAGGCATAACGCAAAGGATCAAGATCCGTCACCGTAAGAGCGTAAGCCACAAGAGAGCCTGCACCTGATCCTCGACCCGGACCTACTGGAATATTTTCGTCCTTAGCCCATTTGATAAAATCTGCCACAATCAGAAAGTAACCTGGAAAACCCATTCCCACGATTATTTCTAATTCAAAATCAAGGCGCTGCTGATACTCTTCCAAGGTCGCAGCTAGAGGTATAACCTTGAGCCGCTCAGCTAGTCCCTCATTAGCTTGGCGACGAAGTTCTTCCACCTCATCATCCGCAAATTTTGGTAAGATGGGATCTCGACGGTAGGCCATGAAGGCACACCGCTGAGCAACTTCAATGGTATTAGCAATCGCCTCCGGTAGATCTGCAAAAAGAGCAATCATCTCCTTTTGAGATTTAAAGTAATGTTGTTCTGTCAGACGACGGCGGGGCTCTTGTTGATCGACATACGCTCCATCAGAAATGCAAATCAATGCATCATGACTTTCGTACATTTTCAAATTTGGAAAATACACGTCGTTGGTTGCTACAAGAGGCAAGTCTCTTGCATATGCCATTTCGATAAATCCTCGCTCGGTCAACCGCTCAGCCTCTGGCTGACCAGCCTCACTAGGATGACGCTGAAGCTCCACATAAAGACGATCCGAAAACGCGCCAACCAACTGGTCCAGAATAGCCTCTGCCAAGGGGCGTTGCGCACTTTGCAACAACTTACCCAAAGGTCCTTCCGGCCCTCCAGTCAAACAAATCAAATCATCAGAATGCGCCACCAATTCATCCATTATTATGTGGGGCAGTTCAGAGCCTTCCCGCAGATACAGACACGAATTCAATTTCATTAAGTTTTGATAACCAGCTTCAGATTGTGCAAGAAGTACAATGGACGCATGATTTGCCAACCGTTCTCCCAGACGAGGAGGCACATATTGCAAGTCAATTTGACAACCTATTATCGGCTGCAATCCCGATTCCGCCATACCTACCGAAAACTCCAACGCAGCAAACATATTATTTGTATCAGTCAGCGCAATAGCAGGCATACCAGCTGCACGTACCAATTCAGGTAACTTTTTAAGGCGCATAGCGCCTTCCAATAACGAATATTCAGAATGGGTGCGCAAATGAATGAATTGGGGAGTATTTGTCATACTTGGGAGACTAAGCTTAGCCAGCGTCCATATCCAGTGTAACCGACAAATTATTCTTAAATTCTTTTGTATCTTATTTGTACAGCCCAATTTAAAAATGACATTTTAAGATAAATAACATCACTATTTAAATGACAAAATTTAATTTTTAGAGAAATAATTTCAAGCTATTGCCGTGAGACCTTTGACACGGTTACTAAAGAGGGCGATTACAAAGAAAGACCCATGAAAGCACTAATATGACCTCAACATTACTTGAACTTTCCAATTTAACCAAAGTCTATCCTGGTGTGGTTGCGAATGACGCAGTATGCGTTTCAATAAGTTTCGGTGAAATCCACGCTATTTTAGGCGAAAACGGTGCGGGCAAGTCAACTTTAGTTAAAATGATTTATGGTCTAATCAAACCTGATGCTGGCACAATGCAGATGTTTGGTGATGAATTCGCTCCGTCCGATCCGCGTACTGCCCGCGCGGCAGGGGTTGGCATGGTTTTTCAGCATTTTTCACTCTTCAATGCTTTGACAGTGGCAGAAAATATTGCACTTGGAATGGAAAACCCCCCACCCATGCGGACATTGACTACGCGTATTCGAGAGGTGTCCAAAAGTTACGGGTTACCACTATCTCCAGACCGTATAGTAGGCGACCTTTCCGCAGGAGAACAACAAAGGGTAGAGATCATCCGTTGCCTTTTACAGGAACCAAAATTGTTAATCATGGATGAACCAACCTCAGTTTTAACACCACAAGAGGTTAAAATACTTTTTAAAACTTTGCGAAAAATTAGTGCAGAAGGTACTGCAATTTTATATATATCGCACAAGCTAGAAGAAATTCGCTCCCTTTGCAGTGCAGCAACCATCCTGCGCAGAGGTAAGGTTGTTGGCACTTGTGTGCCCAAAATTACATCGGCCCGAGATATGGCGGAACTGATGGTGGGTGATAAGCTGGCAATACCTAAAGGTAATACAAGCCCAACTGGTACCGTCATTTTATCGGTTACAAGCCTCTCGGTCAGATCATCCTCGCCTTTTGGTATGGAGTTAAAAGATATCACATTCGAGGTGCGAGCTGGCGAAGTGCTGGGAATAGGGGGCGTGGCTGGTAATGGGCAAGACGAATTGCTGGCAGTATTATCCGGTGAATTAATGTGTAGATCTTCAATGGTAAATTTTAAAAATGTAGATGTGACTAAACTTGGGCCAGAGGCTCGTCGCCAAATTGGGATTCTTGCAGCGCCAGAAGAAAGATTAGGTCATGCCTCTGTGCCAGGAATGTCACTCACTGAAAATGCAATGCTTACGGGCGCTACACGTGAAAAATTGTCTAATCGCGGTATACTTAACTGGCACAAAACCCGTGCCTTTGCTGAGCGGATTATCAAAGATTTTGACGTACGTACTCCAGGTCCAGAGAATGCAGCTCGTTCGCTTTCTGGGGGAAATTTGCAAAAGTTCGTCATAGGTCGCGAAGTATTACAAAAACCAGAAGTTCTTGTCGTTAATCAACCAACTTGGGGTGTCGATGCAGCTGCGGCAGCTGATATTCGGCAAGCTTTACTAGATCTTACCGCAAGCGGATCCGCTTTAGTTGTCATTAGCCAAGACCTAGACGAATTAATGGAGATTTCAGATAATTTCGCTGCACTCAATGAAGGGCGCTTATCAACCCCAGTGGCAACCCAAGGCTTGGATGTTGAGAAAATTGGACTGATGTTGGGTGGAGCCCACAGCACGGAAATGGCGAATGTTTAATACTTATTCAATCAATCCCACAGTTTTTCATAGTATGCCTCAAAAGGGCATAACCAATACGATTGTTAAATTGGGTGAGTTATAGCCATGATTCAGCTCGAACTGCGTCCTCAACCATCTGCTACTATGGCTTACGCTACACCAATCCTTGCAGTTGTGCTTACAATGATCTTCGGAGGCTTGTTATTCGCTCTGTTGGGAAAAGACCCGTTGCAAGCCATTATTACCATTTTCTGGGAACCCATTTTTGGAGAACATTCGTTTTATTATCGCCCACAATTGCTGGTTAAAGGTGCTCCATTAGTTTTGATCGCCGTTGGACTTGCTGTTGGATTTAAAGCTGGTATCTGGAATATTGGCGCTGAAGGCCAATACATTGTAGGCGCCATTTGCGCTGCTGCAATGGGCCTAGCATTTTATCCAACGGAAAGCATCTTTATCTTTCCATTAATGGTGTTAGCTGGTGCATTCGGTGGTCTTGTCTGGGCCATGATTCCTGGTGTATTGAAAGTGAAATTCGGTACTAATGAAATTCTTGTCAGTCTAATGCTAGTTTATGTTGCTGAACAACTTTTAGCATCCGTGTCATTAGGATTATTGAAAAACCCTGAGGGTTTTGGATTTCCAGGTTCCCGCAATCTGCAGCAATATGCTTCGGCTCATAACACCGAGATCATAGCTAATACAGGCATGCACTGGGGTGTAGTAGCGGCATTAATCGCAGTAATTTTTTCTCATGTACTTTTTACTCGACACCGACTTGGCTTTGCTATCCGCGTTACCGGTGAGGCACCACGTGCCGCCCGTTTTGGAGGAGTGAATCCTAGCCAAATAATCTTGTTTTGCTTAGGAATGTCTGGCGTTTTAGCAGGTCTTGCGGGCATGTTTGAGGTCGCTGGACCCGCTGGGCAAATCAGCATCGATTTTAATGTTGGTTATGGTTTCACAGCAATAATCGTTGCTTTTCTTGGACGACTTAATCCGATCGGAATAGTGTTTGCCAGCCTGTTGATGGCATTAACCTATATTGGCGGCGACATCGCCCAATCACAATTGGGGCTGCCAGCAGCAGCGATACAAGTCTTTCAGGGCATGCTGCTGTTTTTTCTTCTTGCACTTGATTTGCTCACTAACTACCGCCTACGCATTAGCAACGTGGAGCGAAAGTCATAATGGACCTTTCCGCTATTAATCCAATTTTACTAATTGCTGCTATGATTGCAGCCTCGACTCCGATTTTATTGGCTGCAATCGGAGAGTTAGTCGTAGAGAGGGCTGGGGTATTAAATCTTGGTGTAGAAGGAATGATGATAACAGGCGCGGTCTGTGGCTTCATCATTGCAGTAAACACTGGCTCGCCGTTGGTTGGCTTTATTGCAGCAGCTTTAGGTGGTGCTTTACTTAGTTTTCTATTTGCTTTTCTAACTCAGGTTACTTTAGCCAACCAAGTTGCCTCTGGACTTGCATTAACTCTTTTCGGCCTTGGGCTTTCCGCTTTGATGGGACAAAGTTATGTCGGTATCAAGCCACCCCAAATGGTTGATACTCAGATGGGTTTTTTAAGTGATATTCCAATATTTGGCCCAATTATTTTTGGGCATAACATAATAATCTATCTTGGCCTGCTTATCGTCGCTGGAACTTGGGCAACTCTGAAATTTACTCGTGCGGGTCTCGTTTTACGAGCAGTGGGGGAAAACCACGATGCTGCTCACGCGCTCGGGTATAAGGTTAAGCGCATTCGTACGTTGGCAATATTGTTTGGTGGGGCTTGTGCAGGACTTGGTGGCGCATATATTTCTCTTATTCGGGTACCGCAATGGACCGAAGGAATGACAGCTGGGGTGGGATGGATTGCGCTGGCCCTAGTTGTTTTTGCGTCATGGAAGCCATGGCGTGTCTTGTTAGGGGCATATCTTTTCGGTGGCATAACGCAAGTGCAACTAAACCTCCAAGCAGCTGGAGTTGTGTTTCCGGTTTCTAGCATAGGAATCACTATAATTATAATTTGCGTAATTATTGCAAGTTGGAACCTTATATTTGCCAAGAAAAAGAGCAGACAGTATTATTTTTGGCTTTTATTTCTTTCAATTGCTGGTGTTTTCTTTACGATCTTTTTTCAGGGCGCTACCGTTCCATTCAAGGTAGAATACTTAGCAATGTCACCCTACTTGATGACAATCATTGTTTTGGTGATATTGTCCGCAGATAAATCACGCGCCCCTGGTTCTCTTGGGCGCGCTTTTCACGCCTCACAATAAAGGCATTATCCTTTCCAAAGGATCAACAAACGGGGGAACCTTAATATGAAATTGTCTCATCTACTAGCCGCTGCTGCTCTTGCTGCCAGCTTTGCAGGCGCTGCTATCGCGGACGGTCACGGAAAAACAAAAGTTGGCTTTGTCTACGTCGGCCCAGTTGGGGACGGCGGCTGGACCTATGAACACGACAAGGGTCGACTAGCTGTCGAAAAAGAGTTTGGCGATTCTGTGGAAACCGTTTTTGTGGAAAGTGTTCCAGAAGGCCCCGACAGCGAACGAGTGATGACACAAATGGCGTTAGGTGGTGCTGACCTTATTTTCACCACATCGTTTGGATACATGAACCCAACCATAAATGTTGCCTCTAAGTTTCCAGATGTAAAATTTGAGCACGCGACGGGTTACAAACGAGCCGACAATGTGTCCACATATTCGGCTCGTTTCTACGAGGGTCGTGCCATCCAAGGCCATATTGCCGGTAACATGACAAAATCCAATATTGTCGGTTACATTGGTTCTTACCCAATCCCAGAAGTTATTCGTGGCATCAATTCAGCTTACATACACGCAGCTAAAGTGAACCCTGATGTCGAGTTCAAAATAATCTGGGCCTATACATGGTTTGATCCTGCGAAAGAAGCCGATGCAGCAAAAGTTCTAATCGAACAAGGCGCAGATGTAATATTACAGCATACTGATTCTACGGCACCTCAAGCTGCAGCACAGGAAGCAGGAAACGTCGTCACATTTGGTCAGGCTTCAGATATGGGCCAGTACGCCCCATTTCCGCGCGTATCATCAATTATTGATGATTGGGCACCATACTACATAGCTCGTACAAAAGCAGTTATGGATGGAACATGGGAGAGTATAGACACCTGGGATGGTATTGGTGCAGGCATGGTTGGTATTGGAGAAATTTCTGACGCAGTACCTGCAGATGTTAAGGCAGAAGCATTAGCTCTGAAGGCTGCAATTGCTGATGGATCATACCATGCCTTTACCGGCCCACTGAAAAAGCAAGACGGATCAGATTGGTTGGCAGATGGCGAAACCGCTGATGATGGCACACTTGCAGGCATGAGCTTTTACGTTGAAGGCATAGAGGGCGATATTCCACAATAAATTTATCAGTTAAAAATTTTAAAAAAGCTCCGCTCTTTGCGGGGCTTTTTTATTTAAATAAGATGCCTAATAAGGCTACGTTCCTCATATTAACTTTATAATCATCAGCCTAATTTACAGAGAAGTTTAAAAATCACTTGGCTTAGCAATAAAAATTTGCCAAATTTTGGATTGGGAAAATGACAGATATTATTGTCATCGGGGGTGGTATTGCTGGTATTTCTGCTGCCGCCCAACTGTCAGCCTCAGCTAAAGTCATTTTAATTGAAGCTGAAAATAACTTAGGCTACCACTCATCAGGTCGGTCTGCTGCTTTATTTGAAGAAAATTATGGGTCTGCGTCTGTTGTTGCTCTCAATCGTGCTAGTGTCGATTATCACCAACCTTATCTCTCACCAAGAGGATTGCTCTTACTAGGTCGTAAAGGCGAGGATAAGGCCTTTGATACTGACCTAGCTGATCTAGCATCAACTGAAATTTCTATCGAAGAGGCCTATGACTATGTTCCCATTTTGAATGATAAAATTACGCGAGCTGCCTATCACAACAGCGCCATGGATATCGACACCGATCGAATGATTCAGGATTTGGTGAAAATACTGCGTGGGAGAGGGGGCAAGGTCATTACAGGTTCCCGTATTACGGGTATTGAAGCGGGTAACGTTTGGAAAGTACGCAGTGACAGTGACATCTTCTCTGCTGAGATAATCATAAACGCTGCCGGAGCTTGGGCGGATCAAATTGCTTTGTTGGCGGGTATAAAGCCAATAGGAATCACGCCATACCGTCGCTCAATAGCCCGTGTCCCAACTCCGGATGGGCACGATATTTCTAAGTGGCCAATCTTTTTTGGTGTTGGCGAGTCTTGGTATGCAAAACCAGACGCAGGCAAATTGCTTATTTCACCAGCTGACGAAGATCCAGTTATTGCTCACGATGTTTGGGCTGATGATATGGTGTTGGCGCAAGGTATAGATCGATACTCTCAACATGTAACGACACCCGTCACAAAGGTCGAAACAACTTGGGCAGGGCTTCGTAGCTTTGCTCCAGACCGAACATTGGTACTGGGACCAGATGCAAACAACCATAGATTTATTTGGTGCGCAGGGCAAGGCGGATACGGCTTCCAAACAGCCCCTGCGGCCAGTCAATTAGTGTCTAGTTTAACTTTGGGACAGAAATCTAATCTTGATGCAAAAATAATCTCATCACTTTCACCAAAGCGGTTTTCATGACATCAAGATTGCCAACATCAGCCTCAATCGTAAACAAATCAGCCGGTGACAAGCTTTATGCACCGTCCGCGGCAAAAAACGTAGGTGCATTAACCAAACTACTGGTACGCATTGCCCCAGAAAAAGGTCAAATACTCGAGATAGCGAGTGGAACAGGCCAGCATATTGTAGAGTTTGCTAAAGCCATTCCAGATCTGCTTTGGACCCCTTCTGAAATATCAAGTGAGCGTCTCGTAAGTATCGATGCCTATTGTGCGGAAGCGTCATTAAATAATCTTACCATTCCAATCCTACTTGATGCCTGTGCTCAAGGGTGGGCTCAAAAATCTAAGACTTATGATTTTATAATAACAATAAACCTTTTGCACCTAATCTCGAAGAAAGCCACGAGGGTGCTTTTATCCGAAACTGCGAAAGCACTCACTGTAAATGGGACATTTATAATTTATGGGCCGTTTTTAAGGGAAGGTAAAACCATAAGTAATGGCGATGCCGTATTCCACGCTGAATTGCAGAATGCAAACAGACAGATTGGCTATAAAGATCGTGATGACGTAATCGCATGGGCGCGCCTAGCAGGCTTGACAACCTTTGAGGTAGTCAACATGCCCGCCAATAACTTGGCTCTGATATTTACAACTTCAAAAGATTATAACATGCATTAGTGCGCTAACCGTCGTTACGAATTACTGCGTTCTTTGGGTCATAGGGGCTATCTTGTACTATTTCTGCATCCCAAAACCTATTAAACATTTTGACTTTTAGCTTTGTCCCTGAAACGGCTAATTGCGGCGGCACATAGCCCATCCCAATTGATTTTCCAAAAGCGACAGAATAGCCACCCGATGTTAAACGGCCAACACGAGCTTCGCCGCTGTATAAGACCTCCCTTCCCCAAGGGTCAGCATCTGCTGGTCCATCAATCAATAAGGTGACACATTTCGAGCGCACACCTTTATCCATCATAGCAGCTTTGCCATTGAAATCTTTTGACAAGTCAACAAATCGGGGCAAATCAGCCTCTAACGGCGTAGCGTCTCGGCCCAATTCCGTTCCAAATGCGCGATAGGATTTCTCCTGTCGCAACCAGTTTTGTGCTCGTGCACCAACTAATTTAAGGCCATAATTTTTACCAGCTGCCAACAGTTGATCCCATAAGTAGTTCTGCATCTCTATTGGGTGATGAAGCTCCCAACCCAACTCACCTGTATATGCAACTCGGATGGCACGCACTGGACACATACCCAATTCGATATTACGCATAGTTAACCAAGGAAACCGCTTATTCGAAAGGACTGTCGATGGATCAGCGTCCTTTATAATTTCGTTCAATAAATCTCGTGACTTTGGTCCAGCAATAGCAAAAACGCCCCACTGGGTCGTAACGTCATGACATTCGATATAACCAAACTCAGGCGCCTTATCTTCTATAGTTTTTCTTAAAAAATCACTGTCGTAAGCTGTCCAAGCACCAGCTGAAACAAGATAATACTCATCCTGCCGTATCCTCACTATAGTGTACTCTGTTCGAGTAGTTCCTGCTCCTGTCAAAGCATAAGTCAGATTAATACGACCCACGGACGGTAATTTATTACAAGTAAACCAATCTAAGAATTGAGTAGCGCCTGGGCCACGTACAACGTGTTTTGTAAAAGCAGTTGCATCGATCAAGCCAACATTTTCGCGAACAGCTTTTGCTTCCTCAAAGGCATATTTCCACCAGCCACCACGACGGAAAGATCGCGATTCATAATCAAAATTTTCTGATGCATCTAGCGGGCCATAATAGTTTGGGCGCTCCCATCCATTCACAAATCCGAACTGCGCCCCTTTTTTTACTTGACGATCATATGCCGGTGAGGTGCGCAAAGGCCTACACGCCGGTCGTTCCTCATCTGGATGGTGCAAAATATAGACATGTTCGTAGCATTCCTCGTTTTTACGGGCCGCAAACTCGGTCGTTATCCAATCGCCATAGCGTTTGGGGTCAAGCGGCGCCATATCAATCTCAGCCTCTCCCTCAACCATTAACTGAGCTAAATAGTAGCCCGTACCACCTGCTGCTGTGATTCCAAAAGAAAACCCTTCAGCAAGCCACATGTTACGCAAACCTGGCGCCGGACCAACCAAAGGGTTTCCATCTGGTGTATAACAAATTGGTCCGTTAAAATCGTCTTTAAGACCACAGGGCTCGCACGAAGGCAAACGATGAATCATCGCCAGATACTGTTCTTCTATACGCTCTAGATCCAACTGAAAAAGATCCGCTCGGAAACTGTCTGGGACCCCATATTCGAAGCAAGCAGGTGCACCTTTTTCATAGACCCCCAAAATCCAGCCACCACGTTCTTCACGAACATAAGACTGTGAATCAGCATCACGCACTACAGGATGCTCAGCATTACCCTCAGCGCGAAACTTCACCAATTCAAGATCTTGATCCATTACTATGAATTGATGCTCAACTGGGATAGCCGGCATTTTAATACCTAGCATCTTTGCCGTACGTTGCGCATGATTGCCAGAAGCAGTCACAACATGTTCAGCTGTGATCGTTACTTGCTCGCCAGACGGCACAAGATTACCACCTTTTTCAAGCATTTTTGTCGCTGTTACTTCCCACGCCTTTCCATTCCAATGAAATGCGTCAGCCTGCCATTTACGCTCGATGGTGACGCCTCGCTGTCGCGCACCCTTTGCCATCGCCATGGTAACATCTGCAGGATTTATGTAACCATCAGTCTGGTGATAAAGTGCGCCCTTTAAATCATCAGTCCGAATAAGTGGCCACTTTGCTTTAATTTCATCAGGGGTCATCAACTCATATGAAATCCCGCAAGTCTCCGCCGTCGAAGCATAAAGCATATACTCTTCCATACGCTCACTTGTCTGCGCCATGCGTAAGTTACCTACGACTGCAAATCCTGCGTTCAGGCCAGTTTCTTCCTCTAATTTTTTATAAAATTTAATTGAATAATCATGTATATGTGTAGTCGCATAAGACATATTAAAATATGGCAACAACCCAGCAGCATGCCAGGTAGACCCAGACGTAAGTTCGTCGCGTTCCAACAACATAACATCATCCCAACCCGCTCGTGCGAGATGATATGCAATAGAAGTACCAACAGCACCCCCACCAACAACCAATGCTTTGACTTGCGTCTTCATAGCGCGATTCCCTTCACCAAGACTTGGCCTATTTCTAATAGTCCAAAGAATTTAATCGCGTAAGACACCCGACCCGTCGCAGTAGAAAAACGACCTTCCCTCAGATATGCGTTATACTAAATTACCTGCATGCTTTTTCTAAGCTAACGGCTGAATATTTTTCCTGGGTTCATTATGTTCTGTGGATCCAGCGCTCCTTTAATAGCAGCCATGAATTCAGTTGTCGTACCCAATTCTTTTACCAAATATGGTACTTTACCCTGACCAATTCCATGCTCACCTGTACAAGTGCCGTCCGCTGCGATTGCCTCATCAGCCAGCCACGCTACAAATGCCTCCGCACGCGCTACTTCGTCAGCATCTTCCATGTCGATCAAGACTAAACAGTGAAAATTACCATCTCCAACGTGACCGACAATTGGCGACAAAAGGTCTAGCTCAGCAGCTTTATTCTGTGCTCCGGTAACCGCCTTGGCCAGACGTGAAATCGGGACACAAACATCGGTAGATATCCCTTGCGCCCCGGGACGCAGTTGGAGCGTTGCCCAGTAAAGATCATGCCGCGCCTGCCACAGTTTATTGCGTTCCTCAGTGGTAGACGTAGCCTCAAAGTCTGTGCCGCCTACATCTTCAGCAATTGATGCAAACAACTCAGTCTGCTCGTTTACGCTTTGCGTCGAACCATGAAATTCAACCAGCAGCAATGGAACCTCAGGCAAAACGAGGCCGGAGTAAGCATTGGCTGCTCGTATATTTAGTTCATCCATCAACTCTATACGGGCAACAGGAATTCCATATTGAATAGTGGTCATCACAGCCTGACAAGCAGCGTCAATTGATGGAAATGACATACGGGCGGCCATGATTGCCTCAGGAATACCCTGCAACTTTAATGTGATCTCTGTAATAAGTCCCAAGGTTCCTTCGGAACCCACCAAAAGCTGTGTCATGTTATAACCGGCTGAAGTTTTCTTGGCTCTCTGTGCTGTGCGAATAACACGGCCGTCCGCCATTACTGCCTCAAGCGCAATAACATTGTCTTTCATAGTGCCATATCGCACAGCGTTAGTCCCAGATGCGCGGGTGGATGCCATTCCGCCTAACGAAGCATTAGCGCCAGGGTCTATTGGAAAAAACAAACCCAAATCCTTTAAATGTTTGTTTAGTTGCTCGCGAGTCACTCCTGGTTGAACAATACAATCAAGATCTTCAGCGTGCACAGCCAGAACAGCATCCATTTGTGTCAAATCAACTGAGATGCCCCCGGCAGGCGCATTCACATGGCCCTCTAGCGAAGTCCCCGTCCCAAATGGAATAATAGGAACATTGTGCGTAGAGCATACCTTAACTATGTCCGACACTTCAGCAGTTGACCGCGGGAAAACAACAGCGTCTGGAATTTGAGCTTTAATCCATGTTGTCGAATGTGCATGCTGTTCCCGAATAGCATATCCAGTATGAAAACGGTCACCAAATTTCTGCTTCAGCACGCCCAACGCCGTGGCAATGCCACTTTCATTACGCGGCAAGTCTATTGATTGCACCATAAGTTTTCCCTTCATCAACACTGTTGTCAGTGCCCCATCGCAATTCCCTCACGGCGTGGATCAGCACCGCCTTGCAACCCATCTCCAATCGCAATGGCATGCAAACCCGAATTCAATTCCCGTGCTTTAACTTGGAACCCCATTGCCTCCAAAGCAGGAGTTAAATTTTCAGCTAAGGTATCTTGCTCGATATCAAATACCCCAAAGCGATTTATCACATGCGGAGAGCTTATAGCCTCCTGGATATTCATCCCCCAATCAATATAGCTTATTATGGTCTTTGCAGTATATCCTATAATCCGACTACCACCAGGGCTGCCAATCGCTAAAACTGGCTCTCCATCTCTCAGGATTATAGTCGGTGACATAGAAGATCTAGGACGTTTTCCTGGAGCTATTGCATTTGCAACGGGTACGCCATCACGATGAGTTCGAAAACTGAAATCCGTAAGTTCGTTGTTCAAAAGAAATCCATTTACCATTAATCGTGATCCAAATGCGTTTTCGATTGTTGTTGTCATAGAAGCAACGTTGCCAAAGCTATCAACTATTGAAATATGCGACGTTGATGGCAGTTCAAAACTTTCATCATCACTCCAAATTAACGCATGATCAAAGTCTGGATTACCTGGAACTACTTCTTTCAAAGCCAGATCAGTGTTAAGTAAACTTGAACGAGCAAACAAGTAAGCGGGATCTAACAAACCTTTCGTTGGCATTGGAACAAAATCACTATCAGCCATGTACCGCCCACGATCAGCAAATGCCAATCTGGAAGCGTCTCCAATCAATCTCCAACTTTCAGGGCTATCTGGTCCGAGAGCTGCTAAATCATATTGATTTAATTGACCTAGAATTTGTCCAATCGTTAGGCCTCCCGACGAAGGTGGCCCCATTCCACAAACATCATACTTTCTATATTTAACACAAACTGGGTCACGTTGTTTTACCTGATAGGCGGCCAGATCACGTTGCGATAAAACTCCTGGATTATCATTTGAATATTGCACAGTTTTTTCTATTTCCTGTGCAATGCGCCCAGAATAAAAAGTCCTACTGCCCTCCTCTGCAATAATCTGCAATGTTTCGGCATATTCAGAATTTTTGAGTATAGTGCCTACTGATAACGGCACACCACCAGGCAGAAAATAGTCAGCAGTGACAGTATAGCGCATTAAACGCTCTGCATCGCGCTCGATTAAATTGGCAAGCCGGGGAGATACCGCAAATCCGCTTCTGGCCAACATAGTAGCGTCCACAAATAGATCTGACCAGCTCATCCGCCCCCAGCGCTTATGCATGTCATCTAACAAAGCAGGAGTTCCCGGCGTTCCAACAGAAAGACCACCGACAACGGCATCATAAAAACCAATCGGTTCTCCATGCTTATCTAGGAAAAGTTTTGGCGTGACAGATAAGGGAGCGGTTTCACGCCCATCCAACGTCGTAATAGAGGATGTAGCTTCATCATACCAAACTAAAAAAGCGCCCCCACCCAAACCAGATGATTGCGGCTCAACCAAGCCGAGTACAGCTTGAACTGCAACCATTGCATCGGCTGCGGAGCCTCCCTTGGCGAGGATATTCACTCCAGCTTCAACCGCCAAAGGGTTGGCAGCAACAACCATGAATTTCTCCGCCCGTACGGGTCGACCAGCCTTTTTAGCAAAAAGTCCTGCAACAACTTCATCGGACCCAGTCACAACCTGACTTACGCTCCCCCCCTCTGGTTCTATTGCATCCGTAATTTGCTGTCCCAGAGCTGCACCAGTAATTAGGAAACATATGATTATTAAATAAAACCGCATTGATGCCTCCACTATATAAAAAATTTTAGCAAAAATAAGTCTCTTACCAAAACTATTAATTTGGTTTAATTCAATCCTACAGGTCGCCTTTATAACATTGATGGCACAACCTGATCTGGTGGGCGGTGACCATCATCGAATGTTTTAATGTTGATGATAACCTTCTCACCCATTTCCACGCGACTTTCTCTCGTAGCCGAACCCATATGTGGGAGCAGAACTACATTTTTTAGCTCACGCAAACGCGGGTTCACTTTGGTTCCCTGCTCGTAAACATCCAGTCCTGCGCCCGCAAGTTCACCAGCCCGCAACATTCGGGTCAATGCGTTTTCATCAATAACTTCACCACGTGAAGTATTCACAATAACAGAATCCGACTTCATCAACTTAAGCCGGCGCGCATTCATCAAATGAAACGTGGAGGGCGTATGTGGACAGTTTATGCTCAAGATATCCACTCGTGATACCATTTGATCTAAACTATCCCAATATGAAGCTTCCAACTCCTGCTCTGTTTCAGTGCGCAATCGTCTACGGTTATGATAGTGTACCTGCATACCAAATGCTTTGGCTCGGCGCGCCACCGCCTGTCCAATTCGACCCATTCCGAGTATCCCCAAACGTCTTCCACCAACGCGTCCACCAAGAAATGCAGTGGGTGCCCATCCATTCCAATGCCCGGCCTGCATTTCTCGCATGCCTTCAGGAATACGCCGCGATACTGCCAGAATGAGCGCCATAGTCATATCTGCAGTATCATCAGTCAAAACACCGGGAGTATTGGATACAAGAATACCACGCTGACGCGCTGTGGATACATCAATATTATCAACACCGGCGCCATAGTTTGAAATAAGCTTAAGACGATCACCAGCCTGCCCAATGACCGATGCGTCAACTATATCCGTGATTGTCGGGACAAGCACATCAGCGGTTTTAGTAGCTTCCACCAACTCGGCACGGTCCATAGGGGTATCATCTTCTCGCAACCGGACATCAAACAGTTCACTCAGTCGAGTTTCTACCTCGGTTGGCAACCGTCGCGTTACGACAACACTCAAACGTTCCTTTACCATTTATAACCTCCCAGCGCTTGGCCTATTCACCGTTTAGATACATGGTGGCCGATGTGGGCGCGAGGCACAACAACCTCAGTCATATCAAAAGGTACGAAATAAACGAAAGTTTTTCTGAAGATGCGAAGATTTTGTCAAATTTTACACTTTTTCCTTATCATTGTGCTGACCGTGCCAGCGTCCGCGAGCGATATTGGTCCAATAACAAACCTACCATTACCGCGATTTGTTTCCCTAAAAGCCAGCGAGGGTAATGTTCGCCGCGGTCCATCACTAACACATCGGATCGATTGGGTCTTTCAGCGACGAGATATGCCGCTCAAGGTCACGGCTGAACATGGTCATTGGCGCCGTGTCGAAGACCGCGATGGAATGGGTGGTTGGATCCACTACTCTTTGCTATCAGGCACTCGCACAGTAGTTGTTGAAAAACATACGTTGACCTTGCGATCGCAACCAGAGATAGCCGCCTCAAGTATCGCTGTGCTTGAGGCTGGTGTGATCGCCAGGCTCGGCGAATGTGGGCCTGAGTGGTGCAAACTTAATTCGGGAGGTTACAAAGGTTGGGCGCCTAAAAATCGCGTTTGGGGTGTCGCTGCTGACGAATTACGAGAATAGTGATCCAGTTAAGTTTATATAATAGAGACAAAAAGCTATAATGAATTCTTATATTAAAATGTGTAATATTGTTGGTAAAAATAAATGGTTTCAGTTGATATTTTTAATTTAACTTCCTCATATCCGATTTAGGTTACTTTAAAACATAAAGTAACCTCCCAACCGGTCCCTTCATTTTATTAAAAACCGGCAAGACCACCATTAAACAGTGACTAAAATACAAACGGCGCTTTGATTGCACCTATGACTGTAATGCAGTCACTCTTTTAGTTATGGATAAGTAACAAGAAAAAATACATCGCACCCTGCGGCGTATTCCAGTCAGACAGGAATAGTTTAATGCAAGCAATGTCCTATACACGCTTTGGCCCAGCAGCAGATGTACTGAAAAAAGTGACGCTCCATACTCCCACACCACAATCAGGCGAAGTGCTAGTTGAGTTAGCTGTCTCAGGAGTTAACCCATCCGATGTAAAAGCAAGATCAGGATCACGCCCTGGCATAACAAAACCAGCTTTCGCACAAATTGTTCCACACAGTGACGGCGCAGGAATAGTTGTCGCTGTAGGAGACGGAGTTCCTCGTGAGCGTATTGGCTCGCGTGTATGGATTTGGAACGGACAATGGCAGCGCGCTCTTGGTACTGCATCCACACATATTTGCTTACCAAGTGAACAGGCAGTCACATTGCCAGACAACATTTCATTCAACACGGGTGCAAATCTTGGGATTCCGGGTCTTACTGCTTGTCATGCAGTATTTGGTGGGGATGCAATTGATGGACAAACTCTATTAATCCAAGGGGGCGCAGGAACTGTCGGACTTCTAGCAGTTCAATTAGCAAAATGGGGCGGTGCACATGTAATTGCAACCACCAGCAACAACAGAATGCGGGCAGCCCAGACAGCTGGTGCAGACGTTGTGCTAGACTATCAAGCGGAAGACTTATCCGAACAAATTATTGATGCAAATGGTGGCAAACTAATAAACCGAATAATTGAAGTGGAATTCGGCTTAAATGTGAAAGTTGATTCTGAGGTTGTTGAACCTAACGGAACAATTGCCGCTTACGGATCTGCTCAATCAATGACACCCAAGCTGAATTTTGGGCCCTTGCTCTTTAAAGCAGTAACTATTGATGTTCTTCTAATATACCTCCTACCCAACCTCCAACGAAATATAGCGATAGAAAGGTTGCATGATGCTCTAAATCAAGGTGCAATTAAATGCCCAACCGCAGCCATCTATTCCTTGGATAGATGCGTGGAAGCACATGAGGCTGTCGAAGCAGCAGGCCGGGACGGAGCAATTCTATTAGACTTACAGACATAGATAGCTATCGTCTATAAATAAACTTGAGACAATTCGAACGCGAAAATTTATGAGAGGCAAATCAAAAGTCCACTGGCAAGCAGCAAGAAGAGCCAACGCTACCACCAAGGTAGAGAGTGTATCAGAAAATACTCATAATGCCATCTCATACAGGAGCACGTATGCACTTTTTCCAGAATAGGGGCTTGCACGCGTCACGCTCTCCCTCTAATTAATCCATCACGTTGGGATGTGGCCAAGTGGTAAGGCAACTGTTTTTGGTACAGTGTACCGTAGGTTCGAATCCTACCATCCCAGCCAAAAAATCTGCTGTATGTCATCGAGAGTAAACCGTAATTTATCCTGCAATATACATCAGCAAAAATTTACAGATAAAATACGCTACAGTTAAACTTTAGATCAAGTGCAAGCATTCTCTAGCGTACCGATGCCTGAAACGGTTATTGATAGGCAATCACCGATTTTAAGGAATCGCTTTGGCGTTTTACTGGCCCCAGTCCCATCGGGCGACCCAGTAGCAATGATATCACCCGGCTGCAGGCAAAAGAGTGAGGATATATAGGAAATTTGCTCTGCTACTGAAAAAATCATCTCACTGCCGTATGCCGATTGGACGACATTGCCATTCAATGCAACGCTCAAGTGTAACTCCTCAATTGAACGCAGCGCATCTGTCGTTGTAATCCATGGGCCCCAAGCACTCGAATTTGCAAAGTTTTTTCCCGCATAGATTGAGTGTTTTTGCCATTCTCGGACCGAACCATCGTTGAAAGCAGTATAGCCCAGCACATAATCCAATGCCTCTTTACGTGTAACATTTCGTGCAGGTTTTCCGATAACAGCTGCAATTTCACCTTCATAGTCGAAACTCAGAGCAGGCTCATCACATGGAATTTTCAAAACGTCTTTATGGGCAACGAGAGTGTCACGCTCTTTTCCAAACAAAATCATATTTTCTGGATTGGGAGGCACAACACCATCAACAGGGTGCAATTTGGAATAGTTCAAACCAATGCATATAACTTTGCCAGAATTAAGGATTGGTTCGAGGAACTTAATGTTCTCAATGGGAATTGGGGCCGACAAAAGTGTTTTATCGCGCAAGTAATCGACGTCACCTGCAAAAATAAGATCGTACAGCGTGGAATATTGCGCAATGAGCTTTGGAGAAGCCGGTCGAACCATTCCATTCGCGAATACGCCATAAAGAGATTTGAAATCATATAAAAACGATCCAATATTCATACTTGATCTCTAAAAAAAGCTTCGCGCTGCTTCAGAATCGCAGTCAACATATCATTATAAGGAGTGGGGAGAGCCATTTCACGACCCATTTTTGGGACTACCCCATTGATAGCATCCAATTCTGAAATACGACCTGCCATATGATCCAACAACATTGAAGGTCGAGCCTCTGGCATGCTTGCACCAAAGGCCGTAACGTAAGCAACAGGATCCTCAAACGACAATTCAACTCCTTTAACTTGCGCGATCGTATATGCCTCGCACATAGCACCGAGTGCAATCTTCCAATGGTCCGGTTCATTCATTAATGCACCCACGGCCTCGTTAAATACGGTACAAGGCGCGCTGAACGTCACATTACAAAGAAACTTTTCCCAGATTAGTTGAGTAATATTTGCATAAGCTTTGGCATTAAAACCAGCTTCCTGCCACACATTCTCTAAACCACGTAAACGGTCAGTCATGCCGCCCCCAATCTCACCAATACGGATGAGTTTCATATTATTGTGATGCGCATGACCCGGCGCTATCATGGAAGCTCCAAAGCCATCAGCTACACCAAGCAAGACGTTTTCAGTTGGAATATACTCGGCAATACGCTCACCTGAACCAAGACCGTTTTGAATTGTCAGGACAATCGAATCTTGACCAATGACCCCTGCTGCATCCCGAGCAGCAGTACCAACTCCTGCAGCCTTAGTAGCAATCAAACAAAGATCGCACACACCAATGTCCGAAATCTGTGTAGTTGCTCTGATCGTCCTAACAATACGATCCCCACTAGCTCCTTGCACACGTAAACCAGTGTTATTAATTGAAGCGACATGAGCATCCCACGTATCCACAGCCCATACTTCATGACCTGCGTCTGCTAATAGGGCAGCATAGATAGATCCCATCGCACCAACGCCAATAACTGCAATTTTCATTTGGATTGCATCCTTGATTTAGGCAAGTAAATATCAAACTTCGAACGGATCTCTTTATCTGTTTGATTGGAAAAATATTTTGGATAATGATTGGCAAGTGTTTGCTCGACAGTTTTTCTCGCTGAGACGTTGATCGATTGGGCACCGCTTGCCAACCAAGCCTCCGGTGCCTGTCGATCTGCATGCACGGGATAAATAAAATCAGATTTCATTCGCGCATAAGTTTCTGGATGCCCCAAAAAGTGGCCTTCACCTCGGACGACCTGAGCAACAGTTTCAACCGAAAGGGTCTCATCACCAACCTCAATTTCACCACATGATTTCAAAATGGCTCCTAACATATCATTGTCGATCACATAAGCTTCAAAAGAAGTTGCTAGTAGACCAGCTTGTGTGCCAGCGGCTTGTGTAATCAGATTTGCACCCGCCTGCGCTGCAGTTGTGACTGTCAGCGCCTTTTCAAACCCTGATTGAGCATCAGCTAACTTGCTATCAGTAGCTCCAGCAATGGTAGAATTCGGCAAACCATAGTAACGAGCAATTTGTGCAGCCGCTGCTGTAAGCATCGCTTGCTCGCCTCCTCCACCAGCCATTCCGCCAGAGCGCAAATCAGTTACCATAGGGCGTGCGCCATAAATAGCAGGCGCGTTTGCATTCAAGGCCCAGACGAATACCATCCCAGCTAAAGTTTCCGCATTGGTTTGCGCCAAACAACCAGCAATCGTTACAGGGCTGGAAGCTCCCATTTGACCAAATGTATTTACCATCACAGGAATACCGACTTTTACGGCTTCAGCTATTACTTCGCAGGCATCCGGGTCAAACCGCAGCGGCGGCACCACATGATTGATGTTGAGAGACAAGAAGGGCTTGGTACGAAAGGCGCCTTCAGAACCTGCAACTAAATAACACATATCGGCTATGTCGCGAACGTGTGCCGGATGGCTTGCACTGACCATAACGTGTTTTTGTGTCCCCGCCAGAGATGCAAATACAGTATTAATGTCGAGATCACGCAAGTTTTCTAAATCACTGGCAATCATCGAACGTGAAAAAAAGTGAATATGATTGAGTGAGTCCACCAAGCGTGCAGCATCATAAAGATCAGCAAGCACAGCAGTGCGATAGCTCCCATCCTGAAAGTCCATAATTTTGGGCGACGCACCACCCGTTCCTACGTGTACTTTAGCACCGGTTAAATAAAGATCATTATCACCGCCGCGTCCAAACAAAGTGAAGTTGCGCCTCAATTCAGCGAGCATCTTTTCAACCAGCAGTGCTGGAAAGCAAAGACGCCCTTCATCGTTTAATGAACCACCGTTGGATGTGACCAACTTGATCATGCTTGCTGGTGCATCACTTAACCCGACACGTTCAAGAATTTCTAAGGATGTTTCATGAATGCGAGAAAGATTGTCTTCTGTTAGCGGGTTCAACCTACCTGACATAGGTAAGATGCGAGTTTTTGACTCATCTTGGCTCCGCTCAATTCTTTGACGCCTATTACCAAAACGAGAACGTTTGGGTGGGTTTTTGTTTATATTTACCATTCTGGCTTTCCGCATCCAATAAAAACATAATCTAAGCGTCTAACTCCTTGGACAAGTAATGTATCTTAATTTATGCTTAAAATGAATTCTACGGTTTGCAACGCACCTTTTACAGCCTGTTTAGTCTGTGCCTTTATTAAGGATAAGTGGTTTTATCAAAAGCGCTAAGTATCTATTATTGTTGTATATATGCTATCTTGCGTTACATCGGTGTGATCAAAATTTATCAAACGTATGGCAAAGTTAAGCGCAGAGCCTAGCGCTCTAGTCTGATAGAAGTGTACTCGAAATACACTACCAGGCGGCAGCTAACTAAGAGAATGGCAACATTGAAACTTCTCCGGGTCGAACCTCGCCATCCTCAGAATGTACGGTGACGACTTGTCCCGCTTTCCAATAGTCTCGATCAATCATAGATAAACCAATATTACGCTTAAGTCTTGGTGACCAAACGGCAGATGTCACTCCTCCGATTTGTTTGCTACCCACCATTACCGGCCAGAGTTTTGAGCAGACAGGACATCGGTCACCATCAAAAACAATACCACGAATTTCTCGCTGAACCCCCTGTCCAGCAATCTTTTGAAGTTCATCGCATCCGATATAATCTATTGACCCATCCAAAGTACAAAACTTACCCAATCCGATTTCTAATGGGTTATTGTCTCGAGTCATTTCGTTACCAAGAGAAAGTAGTCCGCCTTCAATCCGCTCAATGAGGTTTGGATAACCAGGTTTAATACCATATGCTTGTCCTGCATCCCAAATAGCATCCCAGAGTGCTGAACCCAGATGCCCACCTTCGAGATAAATTTCATAGCCACCCTGACGGGAGTATCCGGACCGAGCGATTAGTTGTTTTGTTCCCTCAAAATCAATCCAGCCAAATTTAAAGAAACCAATTTCACGAACCTGTTCACCAAATAAATCAACCAATAGAGCCTCAGCTTTTGGCCCTTGTATTGCCAAAGGCGAAACGTCAGGCTCTGATAATTCGATATCAAGTCCACGACCTAACGCAAGTCCCATCGCATAAAGTAACACATCACTGTCTGCGATGGACAACCAAAAACGATCCTCATCTAATTTCAGCATAACTGGATCATTAATCAATCCTGCTTTCGGATCGATTATGGGGATATAGAAGCAGTCACCAACCTTTGCTTTTGAGATATCGCGCGGCGTCATCCATTGCAAAAGAGCAGCAGCATCAAGACCATTGATCAGTACCTGACGTTGGCAAGAAACGTCCCAAATCTGTACATGTTTGCGTAAATGCCAGTAATCCTCCTCAACTGTTGAGCCGAAAGCCTTAGGCAAAAGCATGTGATTAACCACAGAGAAACCGCGCACTCCTGATTGCTCAACTCGGTCTGTATAGGGCGTGCGCCTTAAGCGTCGTGACATGTTCAAACCATCCATCAGGCAGAACACCACATAGAATAAGAGTTGGGATTAAGTATTACCGGCATGTGATAAGAACCCTCTCGATCTGGCATACCAAAACGCAGTGCTATTTGTTCAACGGTTGCTTTCGTGTTGCGCTCTACCCAGTAAGACGCAGTATCGAAAACCAGTTCGTATGTAGCGTTCTGATCTATTATACTTGCGTCAATCTGTTCAGACAGCCGGCCTCCCGTATCCATTTTTGATTTTAGAATAGTTTCACCCGTTATTAGGTTACGCAAGGTAACGGTAATATTCCCAGCGTGGGTGCCATCTGCACCGTTAAGAGTATGTGAGGTAAGTATCGCCATTATTCAATCGAAGCCTTGTCTCTTTTGTCCGATGTGGCTGCTACAATCGGGCTTATTACTCCACGACATTTTACATTCACAATAGCCGTTTTCCCACTGGCCATAGCACGCTGAAGAGCAGGTGCGAGTTGATCACGTTCCTCGACTAATTCACCATGTCCACCTAACCCTTCACACATTTTATGAAACGGAATATCGCGAAAATCAGTAGCAAAATGTTTGCCGTTTTCAAATAAGCGTTCTTGTTGTTGACTTATGCAATCGAGGCCGCCGTTATTATCGATAACAATTGTGATTGGTAGATTATCTTGAAAAGCGGATTCAATTGACAGCCCACCTGACAAAAATGCTCCATCCCCTGAAATTACCACGACGTTTCTATCAGGATGCACAGACTTAGCCGACACTCCAAAAGATACACCGACCCCAAGTAGGGAATAATTTCCAGGGTGCATTATACCACCTAATTTTTGACCGCGCCAGCCAGCCATGTTCACTGCAATTTCAGACCAAAAATGCGTATTGCCACCATCGAAAATCAGCCAATCTTCATCGTCCATCTGTTCTTGTACGTCCAGCGATAGTTGTAGCGGATGCATCTTACCTGGCTTCGCCGTTTCTTCAGCAATATGATCATACCATTCATTTACCCAAGTAGCTCTGCGTTCCTTTTGCAAATCAAACCAGTCCGACCAATATTTTCCAACACATAGTAAAGCTTCCAAAAATGCACCCGGGTCTGAGAGTAACACCTCATCAGCGGCCTGATTGTTCTCCAGTTCCTCATGGCTACCGTTGATACAAACCAATGTCTGATCTTTAGTAAAAAATGGAGGGTTACCAAAATTCATTTGGTTATCTAGCCGTCCACCAACTACCAAAATCAAATCTGCTTCATGGATGGCGAGCCTTGAAGGTGTATATTGATGGAAATCTGCAAGTCCCATGTAGGCCTCACATTCTTCGCCCAGCAGTTTGGAATGATAGGGTACGTTAAAAATTGGTAGGCGTAGATGCTTACCTACAGCCTCCAGTTTGTCTTCAGACTTTGACCACCAGACGCCGTGCCCCCCAATAATCACAGGACGCTCCGCTTTACATACTAAATCAAGAATAGATTTTAGCGCTAAAGGGTCAGGCCATGCACGCGGGATGAGACGATCAGTGCGATTAAATGGACGTTCATGAAGGCCTGCATCAGGCGCGAAAGAAGAAAACATAATGTCGACTGGCAGTGATATGTGCACCGGCCCCGGATAGCCCGTTGTCGCAGCCATCCATGCCCGATTGACAAATTCACTTATGCGTTCTCCATCTGTGATCTGCATCGAATATTTCACTAAAGGAGCTGCAATTGCCACGTCGTCGATTTCCTTGAAACCTCCTGCCCCTTGTCGCTTTAACGTGGATGATCCAGTTACAAATATTACCGGGCTGCGTTCCCCGGCGGCTTCCAGCATAGCTGGTACCGCATTTGCAAACCCTTCAGGCCCCACCAGACAGACGGTCGGCTTGCGATTAATCCGCGCATGACCATCGGCGAGGTGTCCCGCAATTTGTTCATGCGGCGTGTTAATAACAGGCATTTGGCATTCCATGAAACCCTCAAGCGCGGGGTTGCAAAACCCTCCAGCAAGAGTAAACACATGTTCAACTCCTTTGTTCTTGAGTGCACGGGCTAGTAAAGTACCACCTCTAATTTTTTTTGGTTTGCTCATCTAAGTTTATTCTTTCTAAAGATCTCTACGACCATCCAAGGATGGTCGCAGTATTTTTCTTCTATATATGATCACCAGTGTTTCGCTGCCGAAGTTGAGCATGGACCAAATCGAGGCCCTCTACAAAAAAATTAAGCAAAGACACTAACCCTCGTATTGTATCTGCACCTTGTGAATACCGAGTAGGCTGCCAAATCATCTTACAATGAGGCCAAAGCATTCACACTTTCCCAACATCTTCTTGGTTAATGATCCCACTGTCAAAATGTAAAGTCATCTCACCCTATATAGAGCCCATAAACTCCACCACATTTAAGTACAATTTTTAGCGATTTGATGGCTGGCGGAACTCTGCCAGATTGGCACAAATTATACTTACAAAAAAGCCTCTTTTCAAATTTAAGGATTTGTCTAAGCTAATTAAACTTATATCGTCGCAACCGTCTGAAATAATCGGTTCTTTTTTGACTTGAAGAAAAAAACGGCGGACCGACGGCAAAAATGACCCAATTTGGTTACTTCTGGGAGGAACAGAATGAAAAAAATTAGTAAACTAGCTATTGGTTCGATTGTTGCGCTGTCAGCTGGTGTTTCAGCTGCCTGCGCTGACAAGCTTACACTATATTGCTCAGCACAAGAAGATTGGTGTCAACTTATGGCCCGCAGCTTTGAAGACGCAACCGGCATTGATGTAAACATGACACGTAAATCTTCAGGTGAGACTTTTGCACAAATCAAAGCTGAGTCTGCCAACCCGAAGGGAGATGTCTGGTGGGGCGGCACAGGTGACCCACACTTACAAGCTGCAGAAGAGAATCTGACAGCTGCTTACGTCTCACCAATGCGTGACCAACTGCATGACTGGGCTATTAGCCAGGCAACAAGTGCCGGAGACAAAACAATAGGAATTTATTCAGGTGCTCTTGGGTACGGCTACAACACAGATCTACTTGCAGCGAACAATCTGCCTGAACCCTCTTGTTGGAAAGACCTGCTAAAACCAGAGTACAAAGGCCATGTTCAAATGGCTAACCCAAACTCTTCGGGAACAGCCTACACAACGCTAGCGTCTATGGTACAACTTTTTGGTGAGGACGAAGGCTTCGAATTCATGAAAGGTCTTCATTCTAATATCAACCAGTATACCAAATCCGGTTCAGCTCCAATCAAGGCCGCTGGACGTGGCGAAAATACAATTGGGATCGTCTTCATGCACGATGCGGTAAAACAGGCTGTCTCCGGCTTCCCAGTCAAAGTGGTAGCCCCATGTGAAGGTACGGGTTATGAAATTGGGTCCATGTCAATAATTGATGGAGCGCGAAATATGGATGAGGCCAAGAAGTTTTACGACTGGGCCCTTTCTACCGACGCACAGAACCTTGCGTTAGAGGTAAATGCTTTTCAAGTACCGTCTAACAAAAGCGCCAATACGTCACCGTCTGCGCCAGACATGTCGACAATCGCTCTTATTGATTACGACTTCAAAACCTATGGCTCATCCGCTGAACGCAAGCGTTTACTAAAGAAATGGGACGAAGACGTCTCAACACTGCCGCAATAAAACTTGCGAAATAATTTTAGTAACAAAACTACCCACCCGGCATTGATATTTTGGATTGTCGCCGGGTGGATTGGGTTCCTAATCCTGCCTTGGTACGGTTTGGAAGACGGCTTTCTTAGCCTAGATTGGTTGTTCGATGGATATCCTTCTGATAAAGATTATGCACCTGCTATTTTCCTTGTTGGGCAGAAAGAAAAGCTTTGGTTAGTACCCCTTATAATTCCGTTAATTGGATCGCTTTTTGCGCTGGGACGGAAAAAAAGCGACCCATCATATGCTAAAGTTCTGATTTTATCTGGAGCATTTGGCTTTGCATATTTAATTGCTCAAGGCTTTGGAATTGGTATCCGTGGATTTAATTTTAGCTGGCTAACAACACTTTTTGGAGATCTTGAAGATCGACAATTTGGTATGGGGTTTGGAGCACTTATAGTTGCATCAGCTTTTCTTTTCCTTTTAACACAAGGCATCGCTGCGCGCGGTGCAGTCAATGGCGATGTTTTTGTCGTTAGTGCAATCGGCGGTGTAATCGTAATAGTCACAACATTTGTCTTTTTCCCAATAGCAAAGATGCTCATAGCCGCTTTTGTGACGGAAACTGGCAGTTACTCCGCATCTATGTTTGCATCCAAGTTCTTTGATTCCCGCCTTTGGGGACTTGGTTGCTTAACAGGCGGGCGGTGTGGCGCCGCATGGAATTCTCTTTTCTTAGCAATACTTGTTGGTAGTCTAACAACAGTGCTGGGTCTTGTTTTTGCACTTGTCGTCACACGATCAGGCTTCCGATACAATAGAGCTCTTCGCGCCTTAACTGTTCTTCCAATTATCACCCCACCGTTTGTCATTGGCCTGGCTTTGATACTTCTTTTTGGCCTCTCAGGTTCAGTTACCCGTATAATTGCTGATATTTTTGGCATCCAACCAACGCGGTGGCTTTACGGCTTACCTGGTATTTTGATTGCGCAGACACTCGCTTTCACTCCGATTGCTTTTCTAGTCCTGATTGGTGTTGTTGAAGGTGTTTCACCCTCAATGGAAGAGGCAGCACAAACCTTGAGAGCAAACCGCTGGCAAACATTTCGTACAATTTCTCTTCCTCTCATGCGGCCTGGATTAGCAAACGCTTTTCTACTAGGTTTTATAGAAAGCATGGCAGATTTTGGTAATCCCCTAGTTTTAGGTGGTAATTTTGACGTGTTATCAACCGAAATATTTTTTGCAATTGTTGGCGCACAATACGACCAAGGACGTGCTGCCGTCCTAGCTCTAGTCTTATTATTTTTCACTCTTTCAGCATTTTATGCCCAACGTATGTGGCTAGGAAAAAAGAGCTACACGACAGTCTCAGGAAAAGGCGATGCTGGTGTTCACCCATTAATGCCCAAGGGGCTAGCAATACCAGTTTTTATCACCGCAGGGGCTTGGGCCCTTTTCACCATCGTTGTTTACGGAATGATTTTATATGGGAGTGTTGTCGAGCTTTGGGGCGTGAATAATACGCTAACCTTTAAGCATTACATCACTGCTTTCTCATTGAGGTTTGAAGAAAGCGGAATTCGGTGGACTGGTTCGGCTTGGGACAGTTTTTGGACAACAATTTACATTGCAGCAGCTGCGGCACCGCTCACAGCAATCGTTGGATTGATTACCGCTTATTTGCTCACAAGACAAAATTTTATAGGCAAAAATGCTTTCGAATTCGGCACTATGCTGAGCTTCGCCATCCCCGGCACTGTGATTGGTGTTAGCTATATTTTGGCGTTCAATGTACCACCAATCGAAATCACCGGCACCGGTATTATTCTAATTGTTAGTTTTATTTTCAGAAATATGCCCGTTGGAGTACGAGCAGGCATAGCATCAATGAGCCAATTGGATAAGTCGCTGGACGAGTCCTCTCTTACTCTCGGTGCAAACTCGTGGCAAACTTTCCATAAAATTATTTTACCATTGCTAAAACCCGCAATTCTTGCAGCTTTAGTCTATAGCTTCGTTCGAGCAATGACAGCCATATCAGCAGTAATATTTCTTGTTTCAGCCGAGTATGACATGGCAACTAGCTATATTATTGGCCGTGTCGAAAACAATGATTATGGACTTGCAATCGCCTACTCAACGACATTGATTTTTGTGATGTTAGCAGCTGTTGGGCTCCTTCAATTTTTGGTTGGTCGCACAAAAATTGGGCGGCGTACACAATTCACGGCAGGAGAAAAACATGAGTGAAGCAAGTATAGTTGGAAAAGCAGCGCCAGTCCGTTTTGAGAATGTCACTAAGCGTTTTGGCCGTGATGTCGTTGCAGTAGATAATATTAATCTAAGTGTCAAAGCGGGGAAATTAGTCACTCTACTTGGGCCGTCAGGATGCGGGAAAACAACAACTCTGCGGATGATTGCAGGTTTAGAAATGGCATCGTCTGGGATGATAATGATCGGGGATCAGGACGTTACTAAGCTTCCTGCTACAGACAGAGATGTGTCAATGGTGTTCCAATCATATGCTTTGTTTCCACATATGAGCGTTCTTGAAAACGTCGCTTATGGTTTGGCCTTTTCGGGTTTCTCAAAGGTGGAAGCTCGCGAAAAAGCGTTAGCAGGATTGGATCTTGTCGGTTTAAGGGGTTTTGATGCAAGACTACCAAGCGAATTATCTGGAGGACAGCAACAGCGTGTGGCTGTTGCTCGAGCATTAGTTTTGGAGCCCCAAGTGTTATTATTTGATGAGCCTTTATCTAATTTGGACGCAAAACTGCGCAGGCAAGTACGAGAAGACATTCGCGCGATCCAAAAAGATTTGGGTTTAACAGTTGTTTATGTAACCCATGATCAAGAAGAAGCGCTGGCTGTTTCTGATGAAATTGTGGTGATGCGAAATGCCTCAATCGCCCAAATCGGAACGCCACGCAGCCTTTACGATGCACCAATTGATCAATTCGTGGCGGATTTTATCGGTGAGGCAAATATTCTGCAATGCAGAATAGAAAGCATTAATAATGAAATCGCAGTCATAGCTATCGAAGAATATCGTCATAGTCTACCCTCCCGCGGCTTGTCGGCGGGACCGGCAAAGCTCGCTGTCCGACCCTCGCGACTAGTTATTGGTGCAGAACAAGGCTTTAAAGCAAGAATTGCAAAGGCAACATATGTCGGAGTTCGAATGGAATATACGTTAGAAGCCAGCTTTGGAACTATGTTTGCTGTTAAAGATGATGTTAATCACCCTCTTGAAGTGGGAATTGATGTTACCGTCGGTTTTGCCCCAGAAGGTCCCGTTCTACTGCCCACAGCTTAACTTTTTGGATCAAAAGCTTTCAGCGAAATTTCAGGTAATTTGTCAAAAACAATCTTTGTTCAAATTACTACGCGACCATTATTCTTAATCATATCTTCAGCATTTTTTTCAACGCGCCCGCCAACCTCAGGGACAATACACTGGCCTGCAAGACAGTCTCAGGCATTCACGTGCTCCTCGGTATAACAAACTAGACGTCTAGCAGTGGCTTAAGCCATCGAAAGTGTACCACACCAGTTACAATAAAACATACAAACCTTTCTAAAAAATTCATCGACAAGACCCACTGTACAGGCATCATCGACCCGATTTGAGTATCCAATCCAACCCTGACTTGCGCCGAGGTCCGAAAGCTATCAAGCCAGAGCTCTACACTATTTGAAATAGCTCCATTAACATCTTAAATTGTCAAAATGTTTCGCCTTAATTGG
>CAJQRC010000021.1 GCA_905480645.1 uncultured Tateyamaria sp. | reverse complement strand
TGGCGGAGCGGAAGGGATTCGAACCCTCGAGACGGTTCCCCGTCTACACACTTTCCAGGCGTGCGCCTTCGACCACTCGGCCACCGCTCCACCTTTGTCTCTATCTAATGTAGGAACCAAAAAGCAAGCACGTAGACCACAAAAACGGTGCATTTCTAAAAAGCAAATTCAAAATTGAAATTTATACATCAGAATATAAATAAACACGCCGATTCATTCTACCTTTCTTCTCAATTTTGCCTATGCGTAACGTACCAATTTCACCAGTACGCAAAACATGAGTGCCACCACAAGGTTGCAAATCAATTGTTTCGATACCATCACTAATTCTTACAAGTCTTATATATCCCGAACCACGAGGAGGCTGAACCGCCAGCGTTTTGATCATATTTGGGTTTTGGGCCAACTCACCCTCTGTAATCCACTCGTCGCTGATGCGCATATCGGCTGAAACAAAAGCATTTAAGGCTTCCTCAATTTCATTGCGATTTTCAGGTGCGGCTTCCATGTCAAAATCGAGACGACCTCGACCTGCCCCAACTGATCCACCTGTGACACCAAAGGGCAAGGCCACAGATAACAAGTGCAAGGCACTGTGCATCCGCATGTGGGCAAACCGTCTATCCCAGTCCAGTGTAGTGTCAACAGTAGCGCCTATAGGTGGAAGAGTGCGTGGCTCTGCTGGGACAAGTACGATTTGATCGCCCTCTCCCTTTACTGTCGTTGCTATATTTATCTCGCCACGTGCCCAGGTAATTGTTCCACTATCTCCAGGTTGACCACCGCTATTAGGGTAAAAAATCGAGCGGTCTAAAATGATGCCACCCTCTATTGTATGGGCCACAACGTCAGCGGTTGTTTCGCATAAATAAGCATCCGTCCGAAATAGCAATTCAGTCATGTGCAAGCCCCTTCTATTGGTTAACAAATTTTATAATCATTGGCAGCAATGCATAGATAGGTTTGCAGTTAATTTACCAAATAGAGCACTCTTTGAATTATTTTTATACCCCGATCACCCAAGTAATTTACTTAGATTTCTTCAAAAACTTCTGGAATTACCTTATTTTTTTTATTGAGCCAGTTGGGAACAGGAAGTCCTTTTTTATTCAGAAACTCTTTGTTGAACAGCTTAGACTGATAACGCGTACCATAATCACACAAGATTGTAACAATGGTGTGGCCTGGCCCTAATTCCTTTGCAAGCTGTATTGCGCCAGCCACATTCACACCCGAAGATGCACCCAAGCATAAGCCCTCATGCTGCAGCAAGTCAAAAACGATCGGTAAAGCATCAGAATCGTGTATATTATACTGGAAATTAGGCCTAAAACCTTCAAGATTAGCTGTGATGCGAACTTGACCAATACCTTCTGCAATCGACCCACCCGACATTTCAATTTTTCCTGTGGAATAGTAGCTGAAAAGTCCAGCACCATCTGGATCTGCCAGGCCAATCTTAACTCCTCTAGGCTGCAATACTTCCGCCACACCAGCAAGTGTTCCACCTGACCCAACAGCGCAAATAAAGCCATCAACCTTGCCGTTGGTTTGTTTCCAAATCTCTGGGCCCGTTGTCTGAACATGAGCACGACGATTGGCAACGTTGTCAAATTGATTAGCCCAAATAGCCCCATTTGGTTCAGTTTCATTAAGAGCCTCTGCAAGGCGTCCAGAATAACGAACAAAGTTATTTGGGTTACGATAAGGCACAGCAGGAACTTGAATTAATTCAGCACCAGAGAGCTGCAACATATCCTTTTTTTCTTGGCTTTGAGTTTCCGGAATAACAATTACAGTCTTGAAGCCCATTGAAGCCCCAATTAACGCCAGCCCAATTCCTGTATTTCCGGCTGTTCCTTCAACAATACAGCCACCTGGCCGCAAAGACCCAGAGGCTACTGCGTCTTGAATAATTGATAGCGCTGCTCGATCCTTGACCGACTGGCCCGGATTCATAAATTCTGCTTTGCCCAGAATAGTACAACCGGTCTCCTCACTGGCTTGCCTGAGTTTGATCAATGGCGTGTTACCAATGGCTGTAGACAGATCAGACGCATAACGCATTTTGAAATCCTTTTGCACGTTAGCTTTCGATGTATCGACCCATTAGGCTGAGCTCAAGCCACTTACATCACAACAGACGACGCAGCCGTTCACGATGATGGGCCAACCAATAAGTAAGTAATGTCAACGGTGCACTCGCGGTCTCACTTGCCTCAGCCATAGCAAGAAGATCCGAATACGCCATGATATGTGAACGGATGTCCTCATTCTCATAATCACAGCCACCGATATTACTTAAATTCTCAGGCAAATGACAAAGACCGACAAAGAGATAGAAAAAATCAGTGCTTGAACCTGGCGAGGCATAGCACTCGCCAGCAGACTCTAACTGATTGAAGTGCAAACCAGCCTCTTCGAAGGCCTCACGATGGGCCGCCTCTTCAGCGGTTTCGCCTGGATCAATCACACCCGCAACAGGTTCCATTTGCCAAACTACTGGATCTTTCCGCCCGATCGGTCCAATTCGGATCTGTTCGACCAACAGTACTCGATCTTCAATAGGATCATAAGGTAAAACGACAGCAGCATCAGACGCCACAAAAACAGCCCGCTGCAGAGGTGGCGTCATATCACCAGAAAAAGTCTCATGGCAAAGTTTAATATCATCAACTGCAAAAAACTTTGAATAAGGACGACAGCGTTCCAATATTTCAAAACGGCCATTCAGAGTACCGGTTCCGTGTTTGCTGGATTGCGCATTAATAGTTGACGCGGCGCGCGCACGTATGCGCCCGAACCATTGTGCGACCTGCGACGATGGAATTGTTCCAAACCCATCCATGACCTCTGATGCCGCCAAACAGGTAATTTGTCCCCACTTAAACATCCAATCGGACAGATCCCATGGCCCATCTGGCGTCCATGCGCCTGTAGTCGGAAAATAAATTTTTGCTTCTTCACCATTCACTAGCTTGACAGGTAAAAGGTCATAGTCAAAGCCAGCTTCATAGTATGTAAGCCTTGCAATTTCATGTTCTGAAAGTCCCCTTACAATAGTTCCCGTAACATAACTGCCTGGAGAGGCTGAAATCATTGGAAAAGGACCTTCAGCAACAGCCATCACAATGTAATTAGATAATGAAACGTCTGAGATATTTAGAGTTGCAACAGAGCGTCCCAAAACAATCTCAAGTAATTGGTGGTGGCGTAACGTTCCATAAAAGAAAAGATTTACCATAAAGCTACCAAACAAATTCGAAATAAAACCATACGAAGTTATTCACAAGTGGCAAAACTTTGAAACTTAAGGTAGACAACTGTCACGCTGGGCGCTTAATAGTTATTTGTGTGACGTCACAATTGGTACTTTCAAAAGCAGCGGCACATGAGGTGAGGTAGAAATTCCACATACGGCGAAATCTTTCATCAAAGCCCATTTCTGAGATTTGATCCCACTTAGCATTAAACGTCTCATGCCACCGGCGCAGCGAAATATTGTAGCTCTGACCAAATTCGATAGAGCGTTCAATCGCCAAACTTGCCTTGATCACCTGCTGACGTAAAGCTGTCGGGCTGGGCAGCATGCCACCAGGAAAAATATATTTTTGAATAAAATCAGGACCACGCTGATAAACTTCCCACCGTCTATCTGCTACTGTGATAATTTGCAGCGTTGCATTTTTCCCTGGCTTGAGACGTTCGCGTACAGTTTCGAAGTAACTTGGCCAATAATTTTGCCCCACTGCCTCAAACATCTCAATACTAGCTACTCCATCATAAGTCCCAAGTTCATCACGATAGTCTTGCAACTTAAAATTTACCAAATCAGAAAGTCCTTCTTTATCAATCCTTTCTACAGCATAATTGAACTGTTCTTCGCTAATGGTAAGACCAGTTACTTTTAACCCACGCTCCTTCGCAGCATATTCAGCAAAGCCTCCCCAACCGCAGCCAATCTCCAGAATATGCTCACCTGGCTGCACACCCATCTGATCAATCAAGCTAGCGTATTTGGCAATTTGAGCAGTCTCATGGCTTTCTTGCCCAGTTTCAAACAAAGCACTTGAATAGGTCATCGTTTTATCTAGCCACAAGCTATAAAAATTATTTCCTAGATCATAATGGTAACTGATATTTTTACGAGCCTGATCACGGTTATTTCGCTTCATCCAAAAACGGAATTTTTCAAAAGCTCGTAATAAACCCATGCCTGGGAAACCATCATAAAGGTTATCATTGTCAGCGTGCGCCCAGTCCATAAAGGCCTGTAAATCTGGCGTCGTCCACCATTCATCTAAATATGCATCACAAAAACCTAGATCACCTTCACGGATTAAACGTGTAAACAAATCCTTATTGTTAATACGTACTTCAGATACTGGGCCCAAATTAGGACCTTCCGCGCGAAACCGACGGCCGTCTGGCAAGATAAAATCCAGTCGCCCATTGTTCATACCCTGCGCCATTTGAAAAACGCGTGTAAAATACCTTGGTAGGTCTTTTTGGCCTTTAACTGTCGTCAAGATCATGGGCACTCTCCATTTTTCAGTTTGGTAAATGCTAGCTTTACAAATTCGACGGTGCAACTGGAGATAGCAGTATAAATTTAAAATTCTCTATTTTCATAAGCGGTTAGTGCCCTTTTCCGACCAATATCTGCTGCCACAATAGGTTCTGGATAAGTGTCTTGTGAAGAAAGTCCGATTTGTAGTGGGATCGCATTATAAAACTTTAAAGCGTCACTATGCTGATTGTGGCACACTTCTGCTATCCAACGTCTTGTATAATCGCGGTTCTTATCAAATTTATCCAACTGCGTTACTGGGTTAAATACACGGAAGTATGGTGTTGCATCTGGACCAGACCCCGCTGACCATTGCCAGCCCATGGCATTACTAGCTGGATCCCAGTCAATTAGGCAATTAGAGAACCATTCTTGTCCTATCCGCCAATGGCTCAAAAGATGTTTGGTAAGATAACTAGCAACAATCATTCGACCTCTATTATGCATACGACCTGTAACATAAAGCTCACGCATTGCAGCATCTACAAACTGGATGCCAGTACGCCCATACTTCCAAGCCATCACCTCAGGTGAACTTGCGTTGGTATTCCACGGAAATGCATCCCAGCCATCTTTCCAGTTTTGATCCAAAATCCATGGAGTGTGATGCATCAAATGGTATGCAAACTCTCGCCAAACCAGTTCCTTGAGAAATGTTTCTGCACCAAACTGCCCTTCGTTAAAAGCGCGCATCGCTGCATGCCAACATTGGTGTGGACTAATTTCTCCCAGTGCTAAATTTTCGGACAAATTTGACGTTCGAGCCTGTGCAGGAATATCCCGGCCTTCAACATAGGTTGCTACTTTATTTTCAATGAAATCTGCTAAACGAGTTTGGGCCACTTTTTCACCTAACTGCACAAACGGGCGTACAACAACAGTCCCTCGCCCCATTTCCTTATCGAGGCGCCAATCTGAAATATGGTCACTAAATGGCCAACTGGTTGGAGATTTGATATTTGTTGGTTGAGTTAAAGGAGCATCAACTTCGCGATTTTTTACTGTATTCCAAAAAGGTGTATAGACCTTGTAAAATCCACCTGTTTTGGTTTCAACGGTCCATGGCTCAAACATTAAATGGCCACCAAAACTTCGGGCCTCAATATTTTTTTCCTTTAAAACAGATTTTACTTCTATATCGCGCGCAACAGCATCTGGGTCGTAAAGACGAGACCAAAAAACTGCACCTGCACTACTTTCAACAACTAATTCTTGCAGAACATCTATTGCTCTTCCTGATCTAAAAATTAGGCGACTGCCACAATCTTTTAATTTTTTTCCAAGATGTTCTGCGCCTAAACCCCAACGCCACTTAGGTGCGGCTCCAAGACCTTGAACATTATCATCATAGATAACTAAAGGAATTATAGGTCTGCCTGTAGAGCAAGCAGCTGTTAATGCTGCGTGGTCGCTCAGTCTGAAATCACGACGAAACCATAAAATAATTGGAGATTTTCTCAATTTTGGACTCTATTCTTATGTAATAAACGTACAACAAACCGCTTAAATAGAATT
This sequence comes from uncultured Tateyamaria sp., assembly GCA_905480645.1. Taxonomy (GTDB): domain Bacteria; phylum Pseudomonadota; class Alphaproteobacteria; order Rhodobacterales; family Rhodobacteraceae; genus Tateyamaria. The sequence continues at coordinate 193,010 of CAJQRC010000021.1, read as the reverse complement.
ACTCCGTTTAATCTATTTTAACTCAAAGTACAGCGTCAAGCGCTTCAAGCAATTGGTTAATATCAGCATCGTTAGTGTAATGGGTGAAGCTTATGCGAAGTATACCAACTTCTGGATCAACGCCCATACCCTGTAAAGTACGGCGTGCATAAAAATCCCCACCACCCGCCATAATACCATGTTTAGACAAAGCAGAAGCAACCGGCAAAGGGTTATAACCTAAATCAATTGAAATAGTTGGCGCACGTAATGCTTCATCTAAAGGTCCTAAAATACGCAAGTCATTGCGGTCTTTTAGGATGGAAAGTATACGGCTCAAAGCATTTTTTTCACGGTTACGCATTAGATCGTGCACCGCCACGCCACGCTCACTGGGGGATGCACTACCATCTTTGTGATGAGTGAAAAGTGTGTCCACGTAGTCAGCTATCCCTGCACAAGCTGCTATTTGTGCGTGATCTGGCCCCGCAGGCGTAAACCTTTTGGAGAGACAATTTGCGTTAAAAAAATGCCCCTGGTTAGGAAGCAATTCACCCAACGTACGCCGAACTACCATTAATCCTTGATGTGGCCCGTAGGTTTTATATGCAGAGAAGAGGTAAATATCCGGTCCCATCGTACCAACATCTGGGAGGCCATGCGGCGCATAGCTTACACCATCTACACAAACAAAAGCACCGGCAGCGTGTGCCATAGCTGTAATCTCAATTACAGGATTAATTTCGCCAACAATATTTGAACAATGTGGAAAGCAAACAAGGCGAACGTTGCCATCTAGAAGTTTTTCCAACTCGGCCGGATCAAGATGTCCCGTCTCAGGGTCCAAGGCCCACTCACGGACATGAATGCCTTTTTCTGACAACCTACGCCAGGGACCAGAGTTTGCTTCATGATCTTGATTAGTTACAATGATTGCTTCGCCAGGCTGCATTATTTGTCCAAAGGCTTGAGCTAAGACATATGTGTTTTGTGAGGTAGAGGGACCAAAGCTAAGTTCATCATCAGTGACGCCCAGTATTGCAGCCAAACGGGTACGAGCCTCGTCCATTTCTTCGCCACCTAAACGACTCACAGAATAATCTGAGTATGGCTGCACTTTTCGCTGCTTATAAAATCGAGTCAGTCTATCAATAACTGATTGGCAAACATAACTACCACCGGCATTTTCAAAAAACGCCTGCCCCTGCAATAATGGCTCAGAGAATGCGGGAAATTGTGCACGAACAAATTCTAAATCTAGTTCCATGGTTACTACTCCTGCATTTACCTTGTTTTTCTATTTATAGGATTAGTATCAAATTGAAGATGCTAACTAAGTTATTCATAAGAACAACTCAGAAGTAACATTCTCAATTTTTGAGAAATATTTAAATAATCTTTTGGCAGATAGTTTTAAGCTTTTCGTAACGTCCCCTCCCGCCACGTTTGTGCAGCGGTGTTGAGTATATCTGCAAGCCTTACGAAAAAATACAAAAAGGACTTTTTCAACATTTTAATTATTTTTTAATTAGAAAGATAGGTAAAGATACGAAAGCTAACTGTCTTTTCCCTTGCAAATGAGCAAACCGTCCCCCCTCTATTGAGGAGGCTGCTGATGAACATGATTATTCCAGCTACCCCATGCTATAATTCCAGCAAGTTAAATTCTCCAAATACTTCAACTTTGTCCAACTTTAGCAACTTCCGCAGCAAAGTCTTCTTTTTCCACCTCGATACCTTCACCAACTTCCAGACGTGCGAAGCCAGTGATGGTTGCACCAGCTGCAGCTGCAGCAGCCCCTACTGTTAAATCAGGGTTTACGACAAAAGATTGGTTGAGCAGAGTTACTTCAGACATATATTTTTTCATTCGTCCAACAATCATCTTCTCAATTACAGCTTCAGGCTTACCACTCTCGCGGGCGATATCCATTTGGACCTGCTTTTCTTTTTCGACAATTGTTGCATCCAAATCAGCTTCAGACAAAGATGCTGGATTAACAGCTGCAATATGCATCGCCACTTGTTTACCAAAAGCTTCATGCCCCCCAGTCATTGCGACCAAAACGCCTATCTTACCCATGCCACTGGTGACTGCATTATGCACATAGGAGACAACTGTGTCTCCCTGAATTGCCGCCATGCGGCGGAGGGACATATTTTCACCAATGGTAGCGATTTTATCAGTGATGAGTGCTTCAACTGATTGACCGCCTATATCAGCGGCTCGTAAAGCTTCAACATCAACTACGCCGAGCGCAGCAAATGCAATTTTACCGACCATTTCTTGAAATTCGGCGTTCTTTCCAACAAAGTCAGTTTCAGAATTCACTTCGACAGCAATACCTTTTCCACCACTGACATGCACAGCAACCAAACCTTCAGCCGCTGTCCGCCCAGACTTCTTTGCAGCTTTGGCAAGGCCTTTGGTACGCAACCAATCAACGGCCTCATCCATATTTCCATCAGTTTCAGTAAGCGCTTTTTTGGCGTCCATCATGCCCGCGCCTGTGCTGTCGCGCAGTTCTTTAACCATTGCTGCTGTGATTGCCATTTTGGGCTCTCCTCAAAATATAATTAGTAAGAACACACTCGCAAGTGCCAGAAAAGCTATGCTGCAGCAGGTAAACTGCAGCATAGATCAACATTCCTTGTAAGTTATGCCTCGGAAGCTTCTTTAACGACTTCTTCTGCTTCCACGACTGGAGCTTCTACTTCTGTTGCTTCTGTCGTCAAAGCCTCTTCAACAGGAGCTTCTTCCATCGCACCCAGGTCAACACCAGCAGCACCCAATTGAGCACTCATACCATCCAATGCAGCACGGGCCGCTAGATCACAGTAAAGACCAATAGCGCGAGCAGCATCGTCATTTCCTGGGATAATATAATCAACTCCATCAGGTGAGCAGTTGGTATCAACCACGGCCACAACTGGAATGCCAAGTTTGTTGGCTTCAGCGACTGCCAACGCCTCTTTTTTGACATCAATAACAAATATCAGATCAGGACGGCCACCCATCTCCCGTATACCGCCAAGAGACGCTTGCAGCTTGCCTTGATCACGTTCCATTCCAAGACGTTCTTTCTTGGTCATTCCATCAAAGCTACGCTCTGCTTGCTCGTCAATGGCTTTTAAGCGCTGAATAGATTTTGAAACAGTTTGCCAATTGGTTAGGGTACCGCCTAACCAGCGATGGTTCATGTAATACTGTGCGCAGTTTTCAGCAGCGTCTGCAATCGGTTGAGCCGCCTGACGTTTGGTACCAACAAAAAGCACACGTCCACCTTTTGCAACGGTGTCTCGTATTGCCTGTAGTGCCAAGTCCAGCATTGGTACAGTTTGGGCCAAATCCATTATATGAATTCCATTACGTGCACCATAAATAAATGGTCCCATTCGAGGATTCCAGCGTTGGGTTTGGTGGCCAAAGTGGACTCCTGCTTCAAGCAGTTGGCGCATGGTGAACTCTGGTAGAGCCATGTTTATTTCCTTTTCCGGTTTTCGCCTCGTCTTGGGATGTAGCGTGACTACGCCAACCGGTGGGCTTGCGAGGATTTCTCCCCCGCTAGACCGCCCAAGACTGCGGATTATTATCGGCGCAATAGAGGACTGCTTTAAGATTAGCAAGAGCCAAATAGATGGTTTGATCGAGGCAAGAATTACTCTCTTCAATCAAGATCAATACGAGAGCTGTGTTGCTCAAACGGGGTTTAGCCACTTTTGGGAAAAAGGCCTCGCTTAACAATTTATACTGCCACCTAAAGAAACATACACTTGGAATTTATGCTATTAGAGATTTTAAAAAGAAAAACGGAGAACCAAAGTCCTCCGTTAAGTTTCGCCGTCCAAGCTCAATTTGTTAACCGCTCAGTATTTTTTTGCCTGCGGCTTGAACGTCGTTAGGGACGAGCGCACCCGCCCCGTGTAACAAAGGCAGAAATGTCTGCCTCTGTAGGAAGATGGGAGGGATTTACACGCCCTCCCCCCCAATCTCTTTTGTCGTCAGACATACCAAAGTTAATTCCAGCTTTTAGAATCTCTTTTAGGAGTCATGCTTTGTTTCAACTACACCCAGAGGTCCCGCCACAGGTGTTGCACTTCATGCAAGTGCCATTCCGTACTAATGTGTAGTTACCACATTCACCGCAAGCCTCACCTTCATATCCCTGCATTTTTGCCTTAGTCCGCGCATCCATGCTTACAGAACCCTTCGGGATTGATACCGTGGGCGCGGCACCAACAGCGGCAACATCAACAGTCAAGTTGGGCTCAAGGGTCTGGATGTCTATTTCAGCACCTAGTAGTGAAGCATTAGCATCAGCCATGTCTCCTTGCAGTACTACCAAATCCTGCGGTAACCGTTTGCGCAGATACCCGGTCGAGCTAATCTGTTTTAAAACTTCGAGTGATTTAGATGCCGCCGTATCTGAGAGCTCTGAAACGTTGGACACGCCTTCCTCAACCCCCTTACCAAGATCATCGAAGCTTGCGCCTTCTGGTTTAACGTGTGCAAGGTCTGTGCGATCCAAATAGGATACTGCCAATTCTCGGAAGACATAATCAAGTATAGAAGTAGCATTTTTTATACTGTCATTGCCTTGAACCATACCAGCCGGTTCAAACTTCGTGAAAGTAAACGCGTCTACGAACTCTTCGAGTGGTACCCCATACTGCAGACCAACAGACACCGCTATAGCAAAGTTGTTCATCATAGCGCGAAAGCCTGCACCTTCTTTATGCATATCAATAAAAATCTCGCCGAGGTTGCCATCCTCATACTCTCCAGTACGCAAATATACCTTATGACCTCCAACAATTGCCTTCTGCGTATAGCCCTTACGCCGCTGAGGCATTTTTTCCCTATGCGACTTAATAAGCTCTTTGACAATTATTTTTTCGACAACTTTTTCAGCCAGCACTGTAGCCTTTTGTTGCTGCGACCCACTTTCAAAAATTTCTTGGGCTTCCTCATCGTCTTCAACCAATGAAGCGGCCAACGGTTGTGATAATTTTGATCCGTCGCGGTAAAGTGCATTTGCTTTTACGCCCAGAGACCAACTCAGTTCGTATGCCTTTTGACAATCTTCTATAGTGGCATCATTCGGCATATTAATTGTCTTAGAAATTGCGCCTGAAATAAAGGACTGAGCAGCTGCCATCATTGTGATGTGACTATCAACATTCAGAAACCGCGTTCCAGTTTTACCACACGGATTTGCACAGTCGAAGATGTGGTAGTGTTCAGCTTTTAGATGGGGCGCTCCTTCCAGGGTCATAGTTCCGCAAACATGGTTATTTGCCGCATCTATATCTGCTTTGGAATAGCCAAGAGATCGAAGTAAATCAAAACTCGGGTCGCTTAACTTTTCGACTGGAATTCCCAATACCTGAGTGCAGAATTCTTCGCCAAGCGTCCATTGGTTAAAAACAAACCGAATGTCAAATGCACTCTCCAGTGCGGCATCAACTTTGGCTAATTCGTTTACACCAAACCCGTGCCCTGCCAAAGACGTGTGGTTTATGGCTGGACTATTTCCAATTGAGCCATGACCGACGGCGTAGCTGATAATTTCTTCTATCTGAGCCAAGCCGTAGCCAAGGTTTTCCAGTGCGGCCGGTACGGAGCGATTGATAATTTTGAAGTAGCCACCACCAGCAAGTTTCTTGAATTTGACCAATGCAAAGTCTGGCTCAATTCCCGTAGTGTCGCAATCCATGACAAGTCCAATGGTACCTGTTGGGGCAATAACCGTAGATTGAGCATTACGATAACCATGCTTTTCACCTAGTTTTAGGGCTTTATCCCAAGTGGCCATGGCTACTTCAATGAGGCGATTATCAGGGCAGTTATCATGATCCAGAGGCACAGGCTTAACTGCTAAGTTCTCGTAACCGTCTAGGCTGCCACCTGCAGCCTTTCGGTGGTTCCGCATAACGCGCAGCATATGTTTGGCATTTTTCTTATACCCTGGAAATGCTCCTAACTCGCTGGCCATTTCGGCGGAGGTAGCATACGCTGTACCTGTCATGATGGCAGTCAGGGCACCACACAGTGCCCGGCCCTCATCACTGTCGTAACCGTACCCCATATTCATCAACAGGCCGCCAATATTAGCATAACCTAATCCAAGAGTGCGAAAATCATATGACCGCTGGGCTATTTCTTTAGATGGGAATTGGGCCATCATAACCGACACTTCCAAAGTAATTGTCCACAGGCGCGATGCGTGCATGTAATCTTCAGTTTGAAATAGACCGTCTTTCAGGAACGTAAGCAAATTCATTGAGGCCAAATTGCACGCCGTATCATCTAAAAACATGTATTCAGAACATGGATTTGACCCGCGAATGGCGCCATCCTCGGGGCATGTGTGCCAGTCATTTACGGTATCATGATATTGTATGCCTGGGTCGGCACAAGCCCAAGCAGCGTGACCCACTTGCGCCCACAAATCACGAGCCTTGATTGTTTTTACGGGCTGTCCATTGACCCGATCTATCAGATTCCAGTCAGCATCTTTTTCAACAGCTTTAAGAAAAGCGTTAGTTACGCGTATCGAATTATTGGAGTTTTGGCCTGATACTGAACTATATGCTTCACTATCCCAGTCAGTATCATAGGTCGGGAACTCTATACTGGTATGTCCTTGACGCGCGTAATCAAGAACTCTTTTGACATATGTCTCAGGAATTGCGACTTTTTTGGCTGCTTTTACCGCTTCTTTTAGAACGGTATTCTTTCTCGGGTCGTAGGCATCGCAAATAGCACCATCCCACGACTTTATCGCTGCAAAAAGACCATTTAGTTTTTCTTCATGCATTTTTGATCCAGCAACGATACTTGCTACTTTTTGCTCTTCAATAACCTTCCAATTAATGAAATCCTCGATGTCTGGGTGATCTGCATCAACGATCACCATCTTAGCGGCACGCCTTGTTGTTCCACCAGATTTTATAGCTCCAGCTGCCCGGTCACCGATCTTCAAAAAGCCCATCAATCCAGAGGACTTCCCTCCCCCTGATAAATTTTCCCCCGCACCACGGAGGGACGAAAAGTTAGTTCCAGTGCCTGACCCGTACTTGAAAAGTCGTGCTTCGCGAACCCATAGGTCCATGATACCGCCATCATTAACCAAATCATCGCTTACAGATTGAATAAAGCACGCGTGTGGTTGTGGATGCTCGTAAGATGACTTCGATCTAGTTAATTTTCCAGTGGCATAGTCGACGTAATGATGCCCCTGAGCTGGACCATCAATGCCATATGCCCAATGGAGACCAGTATTGAACCACTGCGGACTATTTGGTGCCGCTCGTTGCGTCGCTAGCATATGCCGCATTTCATCATAGTAAGCTAACGCGTCCTCCTCCCCCGTGAAGTAGCCTCCTTTCCAGCCCCAGTACGCCCACGCACCCGCCAACCGATCAAAGACTTGTTTTGATGATGTTTCACCCCCCATCACGGCTCCTTTAGCCGCTTGAGAACGCCACAAAAACTCTGGAACGTCAGCCTCTTTCACTTTTTCAAGCTTACTGGGCACTCCCGCTTTGCGGAAATATTTTTGTGCAATAACGTCACTAGCAACTTGGGACCAAGTTCTCGGCACTTCTACGTCGTCAAGCCGAAAAACAATTGTCCCGTCTGGATTTCGGATTTCAGATACTGTTGTCACAAAATCTAGGTCTACGTACGCGCCCTTGCCAGCTTCCGTAAATTGTCTTTCTATCTTCATTGCGCTGCCTCATTTTTTAACATGTTACCTTACCGAACAAACCAACGTTGCGGTTGCCCTTTCTAATTTGAAACAGCAGATCCAAGCTTTGCATATTGCACCTCCAAAGTACCTTGAGGCTGCGTTCACCCTGATCCCTATCTCACCGGCCTCGCGAATCCCCAGTAGCACTTAGTACTAAATGTTGTGGTTGAAATGCTGACTTACACAAGGTGACGTATACAAGGGGTCCACGTCAACGCTAATTAAAAATTTTTTTTACAAATTTTTACTTGACCAATACATAGCAATTTAAATTTGTCCTGTTAAAATGATTCACTCCACAGAAAGCATCCACCTAATAGACATTTCCATTATCGTTGCGTTTTCAAAATTGTTTAAGGAAAAATCGGCCTTACGCCCAAATCTGCAAGTGCTAGTTGAAGTAATCAAAAACAAAATATCCAGTTTCAAAATCATTTCACCATTTTTAAAATATGTGATGGTTCTACCACATGGAAACCAAACAGCTCTGTAATTAGTCAATTTCGACACTAGCATGCAGCGCGCTGGCAGCATGCGAAAAACAATATATAGAAACTGTAGCAATTTCAGAACAATAGCTATCAGACCGACTTGCTTTTTTGTGTACTTGCTGCTTGCTTTAAATAAGAAATTCAGATCTTCGTTTGAATCACTAAGGGATGAAATCAGACAATTTTCAACTCAGATGAAACAATGTGGGATAGTACCATCACCAGACATAGCCGCATTTTTTAATACTGTAATGTAATGGTGCACTCCCAGTACCTGCGCTTCTTGCGCAAAAGAAGTATCTCAATGAAAAAGACAATATAATTGAATTGTCCTATTTCGCAGTAGTTCCTCAAAAAAAACATGCAGGATCTATTTTACGCATCCAAAATTAGTTGCTATTATGGAAACATTACTTACTTCTGCCGAGGATATAAGATTTGAGAGACATAACTTTGGCTGAGAGCATGTCAATAAAATCCCTAGAGAGCTCTCAACCACTCCATAGCCTGAAAAAATTTAGAAAATCTTTCCAAGAATTATAGCAAGCAGTAATTATTATATGGTGTATTTCTACCAATGTTGGCGCATCGGTGGTCTTTAACTTGTTTACCCAATTTATATCTGAATACTCAGGAAAATGAAATTTACCGTTCGGCAAATGGGATAGCTTTAAAATCAATCAATCTACGATCAAAGTGAGCCTACATTTAATACAGACAGACAATTCCAAAAATACGCTTTGCAATTAACCTAGGATAAACACAAAACGTGAAATATGTGATCTAAAAGTACGCAAGGCATGTTCTTTTGTCTATTATTGCATTTACAAAAAGAGGCCAGCTATCTGTTATGTTAAAAATTTTACAATTAATTTTTCTATTTTTTTTGTTTTTGTTTGTAGCATTTTGTACTGCTTGGGGATCATTGGCGTTGTGGTTTAAGCTGCCATGGCCCGATCTAGTTAAATGGTGTGTCATAGGCGCCTTCTCTGGAATAGGGCTTGCTACATTAGTGGCCTTTTTCAAATCAGTACGCTGGCGATGGTTAATTGTGTTTACTTTACCGATGGTTGCTATTGTAGGGTGGTGGAATACGCTAGTACCACCAGCACAAGGAGATTTTCCGCCGGAGGTAGCACGACAATTCACTGGAAAAATTGAAGGTGATACACTGACTTTACAAAATGTACGTGCATTTGAATGGAAAACTACCGAAGATTACACAGAAAAATGGGTGACACGAACCTATAACCTTTCGCAAATAGTAAGCGTTGATATGTTTTTGTCTTTCTGGAGCGGACCAAACATTGGGCATTTCATGTTGAGCTTTGGTTTCGAGGATGGGCAATACCTCGCTTTGTCTAACGAAGTACGCCGTTTAAAGGGAGGATCCTTCTCGCCACTTGCCGATTTTTTTAAAGCAAACCCTATTATAATGATTGCCAGCGAAGAAACTGATGTTGTCGGCTTGCGATCCAATATACGCGGCGAGCGCGTTCAAATATTTCGAATAAAATCAGATCAGGCTCAACAAAGAGCGTTCGTTGAAGCTTACGTAACGGCAGCAAATAAGTTGGCTAAAAAACCGGTTTGGTTTAATTCTGTGTTCCAAAATTGTTCAAGTTCCGACGTCACTCTCGCAAGGCTTGTTGGGGCTGATTTGCCCCTAGATTGGCGACTTGTCGTCAACGGTTATATGCCAGAATATCTATATGAACGGGACGCGATGAACAGCACCGTTTCTCTCGAAAATTTATTTTTACTTGGCAATATTACAAAGCACGCAAATAATTCTGGCCTCACAAACGCCTACTCTGCAGCTATTCGCGAAGGTGTTCCAACCCCATAGAAATGTTACAAATGCGATGCACACACGAGGATGCATATTTTAACCAAATTAATTTTATTAATAGTCTCTGATTCGAGGCTAATTTGCATTAACGCTAGGCGGCAGTCCAAATTTTAGGGCAAACAAAAAATATATATCAAAACGTCAAATACCTAGTACTATTTCCTTAACGGCTTATAATCCTTACATTTAATATAAGAAATATACTCATTTAACTAGAGATTGGTCGGAGCGAGAGGATTCGAACCTCCGACCCCCTGTACCCAAAACAGGTGCGCTACCAGGCTGCGCCACGCTCCGACCGTAACTTCTCATAGACCTGCTTTTATAAATTGAAAAGGCCTAACAAGGCCAATATGCTTCAGTTTGATTAAAGCTCGAGTGTTGAAGTTGATCGCCAACTCCAATGCCAAGCAGTTTCGATACCCCACCATTAATCTCGAGTACATGGCTCAAACCGCTGCCACCTACAATCGAGGTTTCATCTAACGGTCTTGCACGATGATGGACATACTGTACCACCCCAGTAGGATCCACAAAAATCATATCCAATTCTATCAAAGTATTCTTCATCCAAAACGAAATAGATTGCGGTTTTGGATACACAAACAGCATCCCAGCCGACGTAGCCATCTCAATTCGGTTCATCAGACCGACGGCGCGTTCATTAGGATCATCCGCAATTTCGATTGTAAAGCGTGCTTCCCCAAAATCACCACGGATTGAAACGACGTCCTCACGACATGCTGCATTACCAACATTAACCAAACTAAGCAAAAATGCCAAACTAGGTAATGTATATTGCGCAACATGTAACCGCATCCAAATCAAGTTGATTATTTTGTGCAACAATGTAACCTCCGAGACAAATGTGAATCCTGTTTCAAACACTTCACATAGCTTGCTGGCAATTAGAGCAAGTCTAATAGCAAAACAAAAAATCATATATCCACGTCATTCTGATTAATTCAGAGCACCTAATCAAAATCAAATATATTGCAACATTAAATAAATTTTTATGTTGCTAATATCGGTAACCAGCCAAAACCAAAGTTTTAGTTTGAAATATTTTCAATTTTATCAGACCGCTCAAAATGTAATTAATGAACTGCCTCTTAGTATTCCAAAATTAATTTAAACAGTAAGTCCATTATAACAGCGTAAAGCAAATCTTAACTAACTTGGGATAGTTTCACGGGCTAAGGCGCGAAATCTGCCATTGTTCTCCGATTTTTTTACGTGCCCACTGGAACCTGTCATGCAGCCTAAATGACCCATCCGCCCAGAATTCAATCTCAAGGGGAGAAATCCTATACCCACCCCAAAATGGTGGACGTGCAGGGTTCAATCCTTTTGTTTTTGTAAATTGCGCGACCTTAGCCATCAAATTTGTACGGCTTTCAATCGGTGAACTTTGATCTGAAGCCCAAGCGCCAATACGCGATTTCAAGGAGCGCGAAGTATAATAATTATCCGCTTGCACGCCATCTTCTTTTTCAACTATCCCTCGCACTCGAATCTGACGCTGCAATGACTTCCAATGCATCACAAAAGCAGCCTTTTTAGCATACTCTAATTCTTCCGCTTTCGCACTATTATAGTTGGTGTAAAAAACAAAAGCACTGTCCTCTATTTCTTTCAATAAAACCATCCGAACATTCGGTAGACCATCTGCGTCTACTGTGCTTAATGCCATGGCATTAGGGTCATTAACCTCTGCGAGTTCAGCCTCTTTCAACCACACTCGCGCAATTTCAAAGGGATTTTCACCTGCAAACTTACCTTGACGATCTGACATTATTATTCTCCGTATTGGTTGAATAGAGAGGTAGCGCTTCAACAAGCCCGCTTCAACTACCTTCACTCTCTTGATGCGCACTACTCTATAGCCTAATGATAATGGCTATGAATGTGACGGGATAAGGCAGTGAGATGGCAAATGATCTAATGGTTGGCAGGCGAGGACTTATCATGGGTCTCGCTAACGATAAATCTATAGCATGGGGCATCGCAAAAACCCTGAGAGATGCGGGGGCCGAACTGGCTTTTTCCTACCAAGGAGAAGCGCTTAAAAAACGAGTGGGGCCGCTTGCTGCACAATTAGGTAGCGATATCGTGTTGCCTTGTGATGTGGGTGACGAAGTATCCATTAATGCTCTTTTTGACGACCTCAAGGAGCGTTGGAACAATTTAGATTTTATTGTACATGCCATTGGGTTTTCTGATAAAAACGAATTGCGAGGGCGATACGTTGACACGACTAGAGATAATTTCAACCTTACTATGGACATCTCAGTCTATTCATTCACTGCTGTTATGCAACGAGCTGAAAAAATGATGAAAAACGGTGGTAGCTCACTTACTCTTACTTACATTGGTGCTGAGCAGGTTATGCCACATTATAATGTAATGGGCGTAGCGAAAGCCGCACTGGAAGCTTCAGTAAAATATCTCGCGGAAGATCTAGGCAAAGATAATATTCGGGTCAATGCCATAAGTGCTGGCCCTATTAAAACTCTTGCCGCCTCGGGCATTGGCGATTTTCGCTACATAATGAAATGGAATGAATACAACTCCCCACTGCGGCGAAACGTGACAATTGAAGAGGTCGGCAAGACAGCGCTTTACCTGCTGAGTGATTTAGGTTCAGGCACTACAGGCGAAAACCTACACGTTGATGCTGGCTATCACGTAGTGGGCATGAAAGCCGTCGACGCACCTGATATTTCAAAAGGCTAAATCCGATGCGACTGCTTGGTAAACCCCTAAAAATTTTATTGTGATGTTTGTTGCGCTGTCATGGACCCAAACTGTTCGACCAAACCCTGTAATAGCAAGTACAAAGTTGCATCCATTTTTTGCATTGCCTAGACGTTCGTAAAAACACTTTTAATATGCCTGATACTGGAGAAATAATTATGGCTGATCGTCTACCTCATGAGAAAGGTTTCCATGTCAGTTGGGATCAAATGCATAGGGACAGTCGCGCACTGGCCTGGCGTTTAGACGGTAAGGGGCCTGACGATGGCGCTTGGCGTGCTATTGTCGCAATTACACGTGGCGGCATGGCTCCCGCTATGATTGTTGCAAGAGAGTTAGATATTCGCATGGTAGATACAATCAGTGTTAAATCGTACCATTCCGGCGGCGGCCAGGCGGACAAGCGTCGAGATGCTGAAGTGCTCAAGTCTCCTAATGACAAAATGATGGGTGATGGAACTGGCATTTTGATTATCGATGATCTGGTTGATAGTGGTAATACGTTAGAATTGGTACGTCAGTTATATCCAAACTCTCATTTTGCTACCGTATACGCAAAACCTTCCGGCGAGCCACAAGTTGATACATTTATTACTGGCGTTAGCCAGGATACGTGGATCTTTTTTCCTTGGGACATGGCCTTGCAATATGTCGAGCCATATCGCGGTAAGGATTGAAAAGTGAAGTGAAACACTCATGGTGAGTTAGGATATTATATGTCCAATAATACTTATAAAACATCATCTTCTTTCGGCAATAACAACTCCTGACAGAGGTGCCGTTAATAGCTACTGGAGCCGCTATGACAATATCCCGCACAGCTTCAACATTTGCTCCCCCAGTTATGGAAGCGCGCCGTTGGTTGGAGAACACAAAATTTCAAAAGGATCGCCCTTTGATAAATGTCAGCCAAGCGGCACCAGTTACGCCTCCTCCGAAAGCGTTGCGTCAGGCAATGGCCGAGGCTGTACTTACGCAAGACAGTGTGCACCTTTACGGACCAGTCTTAGGAAATACTAATTTGAGACAAGCTCTTTGTACTCAGATTAATAACCATTACGGCGCACTTACAGAAATAGAAAACATTGCAATTACATCTGGCTGCAATCAAGCTTTTGCAGCAACGATCGCAACCCTATGTGACGAAAGTGATGAGGTTATCTTACCAACCCCATGGTATTTTAATCACAAGATGTGGTTAGATATGGCCGGTGTAAAATCTGTCGCTTTGCCAGTTGGTAAAGATATGTTGCCAAATATAGAAAAGGCGCGTGACTTGATCACTAGTCGCACCCGAGCAATAGCACTGGTGTCTCCTAATAACCCAGCAGGGGTAGAGTACCCCGCCGAACTAGTATTTAAATTTTATGAACTCGCATGCAATCAAAAAATAGCATTGATTGTGGATGAAACCTATCGTGACTTCGACAGTCGATCTGGCCCTCCTCACACGCTATTTCAACAGCCACAGTGGGATAAGAATTTCATCCATTTATATTCTTTCTCCAAAGCCTACCGGCTGACGGGACATCGCGTTGGGGCTATGGTAGCATCTCCCACCAGATTAACTGAAGCCGAAAAATTTCTGGATACTGTTGCTATTTGCCCCAGTCAAGTTGGCCAATATGCAGCCTGGTGGGGACTTGAAAATCTCAGCCATTGGGTCTCCAAGGAAAGAAAAGAAGTGCTTGCACGAAGAAAAGCAATCGAAGAAGGATTTAATGTGCTCGCGCAAAAAGGGTGGCAATTACTAGGACTGGGCGCTTATTTCGCATATATGAAGCACCCATTTGGTCTTTCTTCAGCAAAGTTGGCTCCTCTTTTGGTTCACGAGGCAGGAATTTTATGTTTACCTGGCACAATGTTTTGGCCAGAAAACGCAAAGGAAGGCGAACAGCAGTTGCGGATTGCTTTTGCCAATCTGGACGCAAAAGGTATCGCGGAATTGTTTAGAAGGTTAGAACTACTCAATCTGTAGAGCAAACCGCCCTTGCTCGCAGTCCAGTGCTTGGTTAGACAGCGTGGAACGCGATATTAACCCCAAGCGAGGGAACGATGGCCAAGGGCAAAAATAACCTGTCAAAAACAGCAGTCTGGATCCTTATGGGCCTACTCATATTGGGATTGGGCGGATTTGGTGCAACTAACCTATCAGGCACAGTACGCACAGTTGGGCAAGTAGGCGAAAAATATATCGACATCAACGCATATGCTCGTGCGCTCAGTCAGGAGATTCAGGCAGCTAGTGCAGAAGCTGGAACACAGATCAATTTTGCTCAGGCACAAGCAATGGGATTAGACAGAGCCGTGCTCGCTAGTATGGTACAAGCACGTGCCTTAGACCATGAAACCGAACAAATAGGTCTTAGTGTTGGTGATGAAAACTTAAGCAATGAGATTCTCAAGATCCCAGCATTTCGCGGAATAGACGGCAGCTTTGATAGAGAAGCATATGCGTTCTCGCTAGAACAAGCCGGCACCAGCGAGGCAGAATTTGAGACACGGCTTCGCGAGGAAATTTCCAGATCTCTATTGCAAGGCGCTATCATGGCGGGCACCAAAATGCCAAATACATATGCACGCATTCTCGTGGCATTTCTTGGTGAAAGGCGTGATTTCACTTGGGCTGAATTAGATGTTAAAGACCTTAAAACTCCTTATGAAACGCCCGAAGAAGATACCTTGCGCAATTTTTATGAGGCGAATATCAACGATTACCAATTGCCCGAAACTAAACGCATTACATATGCAGTGTTACAGCCAGATGATCTGATCGATGATATCGAAATAGACCAATCAGACCTACGTGCTGAATACGACGCACGAGCAGATCAATATATTCAGCCTGAGCGGCGGTTGGTAGAAAGACTAGTATACTTTAATGACCAAGAAGCCAATAAGGCTGCAGCTCAACTAGAGGTAGGTGGGACTTCATTTGAAGCGCTTGTGCAGGACCGAGGTCTTAATCTCAGCGACGTTGATCTAGGCGACGTGACAAAAACTGAATTGGATGCAGCCGGCAACTCGGTATTTAGCGCAAGTGTGGGAGATGTTGTGGGGCCTCTCCCTTCTCCAGTTGGCCCAGCCTTGTTTCGAATAAACGCTGTTATAAGCGCGCAGAATACTACTTACGAACAAGTGGAAAATCTGATCCGTCTGGACTTGGCAACCGATGCGGCCCGTCGGCAAGTAGCAGTTCTTACTGAAGAGTTTGATAACATGTTGGCCGCAGGTGCGACCCTCGAAGACTTAGATGTTGAAACAGCAATGCAAATTGATTTCATAGACTGGGATCCATCGATTGAGGATGATATTGCAGCCTATGATGGTTTTCGTGATGCTGCAAAAGCTCTAACAATGGAGGATTTCCCCAAAATAATACAACTTGATGAGGGTGGTATAGTAGCTCTACGTCTTGAGGAAATTATTCCTCCCCGCCCAGCAGCCTTCGAAGTGATAATGGCTGAATTGAAAGAAAACTTCAAAGCAGAACAGGTGGAAGCAAGTTTAACTTCTCAGGCCAAGGCATTATTGCCTGCACTGCGGTCAGGAGAGCCCTTTGCAGAACAAGGATTGAAACCAACAATCGAGTCAGGAATTGGCAGAAGCGCTTTTTTGGAAGGCAAACCAACTAGTTTCGTTAATGACGTTTTCACGATGAACGCTGGTGAAGTTCGAATTATTCCAAGTCAAGGATCAATTTTAGTGGTTCGGCTGGACAAAATAGTGGCCGTGGGGGGTTCTGAAGAAAATTCAATTGAAATGACTGCCATAAGCAAGGAGGTAGACCAAATCCTTGCATCAGAGCTTTTCAAAATCTTTAGCGAGGACGTGGTTGTCCGCGCAGGACCACAGATCAATCAGCAAGCGCTGGACGCGGTGCATGTGAATTTCCCCTGATGACCTTGGTTCCTGAGTATGACACCTTCGCTACTGATTACGCATTAGGCAAAAATCAGATTGTATATACCCGCTTGGCTGCTGATTTAGATACGCCTGTATCGTTGATGCTCAAACTCACTGGGGCACATAAAGATGCGTTTGTTCTTGAGTCAGTGACAGGCGGCGAAGTGAGAGGTCGCTACTCCATAATAGGAATGAAACCTGATCTTGTTTGGCGCTGCCGAGGAAATATATCTTCAATCAATAGGATGGCCCGCTATGATGGCGACGCATTCAATGATATTTTAGGCGACCCATTGGATGTTTTGCGAGACCTCATTGCAGAAAGCCAGATCAATCTGCCTGAAGATCTACCTCAAGCTGCAGCAGGTTTATTTGGGTACCTTGGCTATGATATGATAAGGCTTGTTGAACATTTACCGGAAATAAACCCTGACCCATTGAAATTACCAGATGCATTGATGTTAAGGCCGTCAGTTGTTGCTGTTTTAGACGGTGTAAAAGGCGAAGTAACTATTGTATCTCCAGCTTGGGTGAGTGAAGGACAATCAGCCAGAGCTGCATATGCTCAGGCCGCAGAGCGTGTCATGGACGCAGTCCGAGATCTTGAACGTGCTATGCCAACGGAAAATCGCAACTTAGGTGATGCAACTCCTCTCTCAGAACCAGTTTCTAATTTCAGTAAGTCTGGTTATTTGGAGGCCGTCGAAAAAGCGCGAGATTATATTAAGAAAGGTGATATTTTTCAGGTAGTACCTGCACAACGCTGGACCCAAGATTTTCCTGAGCAGCCTTTTGCACTTTATCGATCATTAAGGCGAACAAATCCGTCACCCTTCATGTTTTACTTCAATTTTGGCGACTTTCAAGTTGTTGGAGCTAGTCCTGAAATTTTAGTCCGTGTTTTTGGCAATGAAGTCACTATCCGACCCATCGCGGGCACTCGTAAACGAGGTGCAACACCAGAAGAAGATCGTGCCCTTGAAATTGAGTTACTGAACGACGAAAAAGAACTAGCCGAACATTTAATGCTGCTCGACCTTGGCAGGAATGATGTGGGCCGCGTGGCGAAAATCGGAACTGTGCGGCCGACAGAGGAATTTGTAGTCGAACGATACTCTCATGTAATGCATATTGTTTCCAACGTTGTTGGCCAGTTGGCTGAGGGTAAAGATGCCTTAGATGCCTTTTTTGCTGGAATGCCTGCAGGCACGGTATCTGGCGCGCCTAAAGTACGTGCGATGCAAATCATTGATGAATTGGAACCAGAAAAACGTGGAATTTATGGCGGTGGTGTTGGATATTTCAGTGCCGGCGGCGACATGGATATGTGTATTGCATTACGCACTGGCATAATTAAAGATAAAAAACTGTATATTCAAGCTGGTGGCGGCGTTGTATATGATAGTGACCCTGAATTAGAGTTTATGGAAACAGTACACAAATCTGGCGCCATACGTCGTGCAGCCGAGGATTCTGCACGCTTTGGGGGCAGGAATTAGTGGGATAGCCACTGGGCGTTTGATCATCAAATTTGATCCAAGAGTAGACCTTCCCAGAAATTGGCTTTTACTTCCATAGATGGTAAAATAAAAAATGTGATAGTTCATTAGCCTTAGATTTTATCTTGGATACGATCAGCCTGCCAAAATCAATAACAGTGGCATTTGTAGTAACAAAATTAGCTTCTTTAAAATCATCAGTTTTTACGGATACAAAGTCACCAATTTTTCATCCACTTAAAAAAAGGTTTTCGTATTTTTGCAGGTGTGCAATTGTGTAGAGGTTCTACCAGCCCATAAGATGGATAACTAAGATGAAAACTGTTGCGATTTGCCACCAGAAAGGCGGCGTTTCCAAATCGACTATTTGTCAAGGAATTTCGTTAGAAATGCCTGGAACCGTTGCAGTTTATGACTCTGATCCGCAAGGTAGTTCGGCTAAATGGCTGGAACGTCGCGAGGCTGGGAAGCCTGTGCGCGCAACCGGCCCAATCCACAAACTTCCTGCCCTCGTCAAAGCGTGTGAAAAACAAAACTGCGACTGGTTAATTATTGATACACCGCCTTGGCATGATGATAAGGTGAACATTAGGAGTATAATTTCTGTTGCAGATTTTGTCATTTTGCCAACGAAAATGAGCCGATACGACATAGAGATTTTACCAAAAACGGTAAAGATTGCGAATTCACTTAAAAAACCTTGGATGATCGTTTTAACCATGGGTCAGCGGTCGAACCTGTTAGAACAGACCAAGCAAAATTTGTCTGAGACAGCAGATCTCTTGGGAGGGTCTTTTTGTTCCACAGTTTTGATGAACCGTGTTGCCCACTCGGTGGCCAGTTATCATAATTCAACCGCTTCAGAAATGGAGGCTGGTGGGTTAGCAGCGTTTGAAATTAGAAAAATAGCGGAAGAAGTTCGAGCAGCCTTAAGATAAACTAAATGAATAATGGCAAAGGACTTAGGTAGAAACAGGTGCAATGCTTTTCGTATGATCGGAATTTCAAGACATTAGGACCATCTACCAAAAATATAAAAACAACATTATGCTAATTCAAGCTTTCAATTTTTTTCATTTACAGTCTGCAATAAATATTAGTGAATGAAGTACTTAAAAATTGATTATACGGTTATCTGAATATACAAAAGCTGTAATAACTCACTAAAATTTTTTCACTAATACCTATTAAAATATTATTTGCGCAATTTTTTTACCCATAAGTGAATGATAATTATCAACGCAGGAAAAAAAAGAAACAGCCAAGTGTTGTCACTCAATGCAAAGGGTAAAATTAAAGCTCCAGCAGCAACGGCAATAAGGTCTGTAGCTTGAAAACCATTTGATAATTGGTCGGGAAGAAGACCAATTAAGCTGCCAATCAGGCCAGCCCCAAACGTAACTATGGCCCCAGCCCCAAGAGCTAATATCCATCCTAAAACTCCAGCTTTACCGAATAAATTAACCAACAGATTTCCCAGAAATATGCCGCCAAGTGCCATCGCAACAAAGTAACGGAAAATTAACCCTTTTGGGACTTCTAAATAACCGGTTTCTGGTAGAGCAGATAAATCATTGTACACAACGGTTCCAAACAAAATTGTAGAAATCCCCCCCATCATTATTGAGGTGATCAACCTCGGGTTCTGAACTATACGAATTTTTCCTATTTCAAGCATCAAAGATGAGTACAATGTAAGTTAGAAATGCGGCTAAGTGGACAACCCCTTGCAAGGAGTTCGTTCGGGTTCCAACAAATGTTACAATACTTACTGCTAGCGTGAGGCCTAAAAGTACGATTTCAGCTGGCCCCAAACCCAACTCTACTTGAAGACCGGCTAACTCTGCAGCTATCAACACTGCTGGAACGGTAAGGCCGATTGTGGCTAAGGCTGAACCTAAACAAATGTTTACTGCGCGCTGTAGCTGATTTGAACGGGCTGATTCCAGTGCAGCTATTGCTTCCGGTGTAAGAATCATAGCAGCCACCAGAAAACCACCCAAAGCTACTGGCGCACCAACGTCGATGATTTTGTAATCCACATAAACCGCTAATTTTTTGGAAAGGAGTACGATAGGCAACATTGCCAGAAACAGGAAAGTCATATGATATGCTACACTACCCGTTGTCATTTCATAAGTTGAAGATCCACTAGTGGTAGGGATTTCTGAGATTGGTTGTTGAAATATCTCCGGTTTTCCTCGTGTCTGATATACGAGAAACGTTCCGTATAACAAAAGCGAAATGACGATTTGAAATATAGTCTGTATTGGAGAAAGGCCGCCTCCTGGTGCGGAGACAGTAAAGCTCGGTAAAACTAAACTTGTTATAGCAACTGGAAGAAGGACAACCAAATAAGCATTTGCACCTGAAAGATTAAAAACTTGTAATCCGTGCCGTAGCCCCCCAATCAATAAGCTTAACCCTACAAGTCCATTCATAACAATCATCAAAACTGAAAACATGGTATCTCTGGCTAAAGTTGGGTTATTGTCGCCATTCAGCATAACTGCTGTAATCAATGCGACCTCAATTCCTATAACGGACAAAGTAAGAATTAGGGTCCCATAAGGCTCACCAAAAATAACAGCTAAACATTCAGCGTGATGCACGACACGAAAAACTGTAGCAAGCATAAATGAGAAAATTAACGCCAACATTAGCCATGAGAGACCAGATCCAATTAAATTGGGTTTGAGGTAATCGCCCAACCAAGCCATGACCAAAAACACAAACCAAATCAGCGTAATAGGCCACTCAGCACGAAACTTTTCATTATTCCTGTTAAATATCAGCACTTCTTTTCTCATTATTAATTGATTCACCAAAAGCTCAAGAGCAGTATTATCAAAACCTATTTCAACATCTTAATGATCTGCTGCCAGCGCCAAAAGCACTGCTGAAATAGGTGCAAGTTCAACCTGCTCCGTCCGATCCTGCAAACTCCATAAAACGAGTGCCAAAATAGTTTCAGAACGGACCCTACCGAGCATAATTACCTCTCCATATTGGCCTGCTCGAGATGCAGCTTGATCTAAAAAACGTCGAATAACTTCAGGCTTTTGACCAGCACTATCAAAATCACGGAAAATTAATCCTGTCGGTACACCTTCACGCAGTGCGAGCTTTTGGGCAGTGTTTAACCCTTTGGAATGAAGCAAAAAACCATGCCCAGTACTTTTGAGCAATTTGATAAGTCTATCAGACACATCTCGGCCAACCTGTAATCCTGTGCCAACACCTTCCATTACACCGATCGATTCAGGTGCTTTCTCTAATACTGTAAGTAAAGCAATTTCTGCATCCAAAGCGGTCGCCCCTTGAGGAACATCCAATAAAGTCATTACCTCAAATCCCTGAGCACGATATTCTGCCATGCGCTCTGACGCGCCAGGCAACGTTGCGTCAACAGCAAAACTCAGTGGGAAAGGAAAGTTGTTCAACCCTGCTATTCCCAATGGTCCATCGGAACGGTCAATAGAATTATCAATAAGAACAATGGCCACTAAAGGGCGATCGTCGGGATTACTAAATGGTGATGCAAATGTTTCAATCGGCCGACGGTTCTCCAGTTGATCAACGTGTTTCGCATTACTCGAAATGTCATCGGCAGAAATTATACCATCTTTTTGCGGAAATTCAGGCACCAGTGACTGCGCCGGCTTTGTCGAGATTGACAACACATCTTCAGGACTTTGCACGGAAGGCAGAATAGATTGGCGGCCAGGCAGAAAAGGTTCTTCATGTAATATGGTGAAGCCACTATTATCTATTTCATTCGATGGCTTGATTAAAACCTCAATATTACCAATTTCAGGAATAGAAGACGTATCAAAACCTGCTATGGATACGCCAGTTGTGTTATCAGCTGTCTGGAATGACTCCTGTCGCGGTTCACTGTCTACAACCAGGTCAGCATCAGCAACCGCAATGGTCGTGCTTGAATTGCCAGTTATAGGAACCTTTCCCGATCTGGGTGCCTTAGTCACAACGTCAGGTTGTATAGGCTGACCAATCAAAACAGATATTAGTACAAAAAGGGTTAGACCAACAAGCCCCCCGCAAATCAAACCATTTATAAGGTTTCGTACCATATCAAAGCCTCCACTTACCTTGTTACGTACTTTGCGTTGCAAGCACTAGATACAACTAATTTATTCTTGTAATAAGTCTATCCAACACTTAACGCTGACTAGCACACTTGACATTTATAAGAGTAATTTAGAACACGACCCCTGCTACCTGGAACAAAGATTACGACAATGCTCCTGTTAATTGATAATTATGACAGTTTCACCTATAATTTGGTGCATTATCTTGGCAGTTTAGGCGCTGAGGTCGTTGTACTTCGCAACGATGCGCTCACTGTGAAAGAAGCTGTGGCAATGGATCCTAGCGGTATTTTACTTTCTCCAGGGCCTCGCGATCCTAATCAAGCAGGCATCTGCCTTGCACTAACGCAAGCGGCGGCGGAATTACGTATACCGCTCATGGGAGTTTGTCTTGGACATCAAACCATAGGGCAGGCATTTGGCGGCAAGGTTATCCGCGCCAATGATATTGTTCATGGAAAATTAGGAACCATATTCCATAGTGAAGAAGATATTTTTGAAGGACTGCCTTCTCCTTTTAGTGCCACTCGCTATCACTCCTTGGTAGTGGAACGTCAAAGTCTTCCCGACTGCCTTGTAATTAATGCAGAATTAGAAGACGGAACTATTATGGGTATCACCCACCGAGAGTTACCCATACACGGCGTACAGTTTCACCCTGAATCTATCCGCTCAGAGCACGGACATGCCATGTTAAAAAACTTTCTTAATTTACTTCCGGTGACAGTATGAGCGATGCATTAAAACCATTGATTAATGCCGCCGCTGAGGGTCCGTTGACTACTGCAGAGGCTGAACAAGCATTTCAAATCTTGTTTAATGGTGAAGCAACACCCAGCCAAATGGGTGGCCTACTTATGGCATTGCGCACGCGTGGTGAGACTGTTACCGAGTATGCCGCCGCAGCGGCGGTGATGCGTGCCAAATGCAACACTGTGCAAGCTCCTGATGACGCGATGGATATTGTGGGGACAGGTGGAGACGGAAAAGGCACTTTAAATATCTCTACTGCAACAGCCTTTGTTGTCGCAGGAGCAGGTGTGCCAGTTGCCAAACACGGCAACCGAAACCTCAGTTCAAAATCCGGTGCAGCCGATGCGTTAGCCCAAATGGGCATCAATGTGATGGTTGGTCCAAAAGTGGTAGAACAAGAACTAAAAGAAACTGGTATAGGCTTTATGATGGCGCCTATGCATCACCCGGCAATTGCTCATGTGATGCCTACCCGGGCTGAATTAGGAACACGAACAATTTTTAATATTCTGGGTCCACTGACCAATCCGGCAGGCGTAAAGCGGCAACTTACAGGAGCGTTTTCGCGCGATCTAATCCGCCCAATGGCAGAAACACTACAACAACTGGGTTCTAAGGCTGCATGGCTTGTACACGGGTCAGACGGGACTGACGAGCTTACTATCACGGGTCTTTCTTGGGTATCTGCACTTGAAAAAAATACTATACACGATTTTGAAGTTCATCCTGAAGACGCAGGCCTTCCGGTACATCCCTTTAAAGATATAATTGGTGGAACACCTAAGGAGAATGCCACTGCCTTCAGTGCACTTTTAAACGGGAGGACGGGTGCTTACCGAGATGCAGTTCTACTTAATTCCGCGGCCGCTCTGAAAGTTGCAGGGATTAGTAACGATCTGAAAGAGTGTGTTTTAATTGCCCAACAAAGCATCGACAGCGGTGCCGCAATGGCTAAAATCACAGCTGTAGCCAAAATCAGCCAAAGCTGATTTTTTCAAGCTGCTATATTGAAAACATCAAGGGCTGTACCAACAACCCACGTAAAATATGAGTTGACTTTATGACCGACACAATCCTTGACCGCATTAAATCTTACAAGCTAGAAGAAATTATTGCAGATAAAGCTATAAAGCCACTTGATGTCATCGAGAACGAAGCTCGTGATTCAGGTCATGTGAGACCCTTCGCAAAATCCCTGCAAAGCGCTAGTATCTCAGGGTATGGGTTAATTGCTGAAATTAAAAAGGCCAGTCCATCTAAAGGTTTAATCCGTGCAGATTTTATACCAGCAGCCATTGCAAAAAGCTATGAAGCCGGTGGGGCGGCATGCCTCTCCGTTCTGACCGACAGCCCTAGTTTCCAAGGTGCAAAAGAGTTTTTAGTAGCAGCGCGTACTGCTTGCAATCTACCAGTTTTACGCAAAGATTTCATGTACGACCCCTATCAGATAATCGAAGCTCGAGCGTTAGGAGCAGACTGTATACTGATTATAATGGCCAGCGTGAGTGATCAACAAGCTGCTGAATTAGAAGATACGGCAATTGACTGGGGCATGGACGTATTAATCGAAGTGCACGATATACATGAACTGGAGAGAGCAATTTCGCTTAAAAGTCCGCTAATTGGGATTAATAATCGCAATCTAAAGACTTTTGAAACTAATTTAAACACTACCCGAAAGCTTTCCAAACTCGTTCCATCAGACCGCATCATTGTTTCAGAGAGTGGACTTAACACGCCAAAGGATCTTGCCGACATGACTAAATATGGAGTGCGTACTTTTCTCATGGGTGAAAGTTTAATGCGCCAAGCTGACGTAACATGCGCGACCCAAACTATATTGAAGGATCCAATCCAACAGAGCAAAGGCATATAGAATGGTACTGACCCACTTTGACAGCAACGGCGCTGCCCATATGGTCGACGTTTCAGAAAAAGCGGTTACACCAAGAATTGCAGTTGCGAAGGCCTGGGTAAAAATGCAAGCAGAAACGTTTGAAATTATTAAAGAGGGACATGCAAGAAAAGGAGATGTAATTGGTGTTGCAAGATTAGCTGGTATTATTGGCGCTAAAAAAACATCTGAACTCATCCCACTTTGTCATCCACTGCCAATAACAAAAGTTGCTGTCGATCTAGAACTAGATTCAAAGCTGCCAGGGTTACAGATAACTGCCACAGTAAAAACAACAGGCCAAACAGGTGTTGAGATGGAAGCACTAACCGCAGCCTCAACCTGTGCTCTAACAGTTTATGATATGGTCAAAGCGGTTGATAAAAGCATGGAGATTGGAGGCCTGCGCGTCGTTTTGAAAGATGGTGGTAAATCGGGACGCTACGAAGTGATATGATCACTGTCTCACAAGCGCTTGAGCATCTATTTCACCTCACAGCACAACTACCTCATGAAATGGTTGACTTGAGAGATGCCGCTGGCCGCATGTTGGCCAAGCCACTCGCGGCAACACGTAGTCAACCTCCTTTTGCAGCTTCTTCAATGGATGGGTATGCGGTAAAAGGTGTGGAGGCTGATCTGTATGCACAATTCAAAGTTGTTGGTGAGGCCGCTGCCGGACACAGTTGGAAAGGTATTATAAAAGCTGGTCATGCTGTTCGTATTTTTACCGGTGCTCCTGTCCCAGATGGCGTCGACAAAGTAATTATCCAAGAAAATGTTGAGAAGTCTGGCAGTGTCATTACAGTAATCGACAGCTCCAATTTAAAGAGTAATATACGTCCAGCAGGTGTTGACTTTGAACATGGTCAGATTTTGCTGACACCGCCCTGCTGCCTGAGCTCGGGCGATATTGCTCTTCTAGCAGCTATGAACCATGCTACAGTACCAGTAATAAAAAAACCTGTCATCGCTCTTATTGCAACTGGCGATGAGTTGGTTATGCCTGGCGAAAGCCCACACCAAGATCAGATAATAGCTTCTAATAATTTTGGCTTGGCGGCGATGTTTGAAGCAATGGGAGCAACAGTACGAGTATTACCAATCGCACGTGATACAAACTCCTCGCTCAAATCTGTATTTAAACTCACTGCTGGCGCAGACCTTATCATAACCATAGGCGGCGCGTCTGTGGGAGACCATGATTTAGTGGCAAATGTTGCCGCCGAACTAGGAATGCAACAAGCCTTCTACAAAGTTGCTATGCGCCCGGGCAAGCCACTAATGGCGGGCCGAATGAATGGCATTCCCATGGTGGGTCTACCAGGCAATCCAGTTTCTGCAATGGTTTGCGGAACAGTTTTCATAAAACCTATGTTACTTTCAATGATGGGTCTACCACAGCTCCCAGCACCACGAATAAAAGTAATACTGGCTTCAGATCTGATCGCGAATGGACCACGCGAACATTATATGCGCGCAATTATCAAGGATGGCAAAATTACTGATGCAGGCTTACAAGATAGCTCACTATTAACAGTGCTTGCTAGATCAAACGCATTATTGGTCCGCCCACCACATGACCCTTTTCAGAGGAAAGGAACCATGATGGATGCTATTACCCTTGACTAATTGTTGACACAAAAGGTGAACATCAGTAGAACAAATCAAAATTGAATGAGAAACCTGCATTTAAATGGAGAAAAGAGCATGCTGACTCAAAAGCAATTGGATCTACTTAAATTTATACATAAGCGGGTACAGCGCGATGGCGTTCCTCCAAGTTTTGACGAAATGAAAGAAGCTTTAGATCTACGTTCTAAATCTGGCATCCACCGTTTAATAACAGCGTTAGAAGAGCGTGGTTTTATTCGTCGCCTAGCGCATCGAGCACGTGCCATTGAAGTTGTGAAATTACCAGAGAGCCTTGGAGGCCCGGCTAGCGGCTTCACTCCAATCGTTATCGAGGGGGATCGACCCAGCGCATCCCCTCCAGCTGCCGCGATGAATATTGAGACCACTCACGCAGTTGAATTACCAGTAATGGGCCGCATTGCTGCAGGCGTACCCATATCCGCCATT
This sequence comes from uncultured Tateyamaria sp., assembly GCA_905480645.1. Lineage (GTDB taxonomy): Bacteria > Pseudomonadota > Alphaproteobacteria > Rhodobacterales > Rhodobacteraceae > Tateyamaria. The sequence continues at coordinate 165,928 of CAJQRC010000021.1, read as the reverse complement.
TCAGAGGTATCTCATTCAGTAGCCGTCCCAAATCATATGATTTCAACGCAAGCTGATCATTATGCTCTTGAGGTTAAAGGAGATTCTATGATTGAAGCGGGAATAAATGATGGAGATATAGTCGTTATTCGTGAGACTTCTACGGCAGACAATGGTGACATAGTCGTTGCGCTAGTTGAGGATCATGAAGCAACACTTAAACGCTTTATGCAACGTGGCAGTACTATTGCGCTAGAAGCGGCAAATCCAGCATACCAAACGCGCGTTTTCCCAGTGGGCCAAGTAAAAGTACAAGGTAAACTGGTGGGTTTAATTCGTACTTATTAAGAATTTTAATATAAGTTTGATAGTCGCAATTTAAAAACGGGCAATATGTGAGTAGATGCAAATTAAACTTGAATTAAGGCTGGTTATTATCCCATAGTTAGACAAAAGAAAATTTGCCACTCTATACGCTAAATAATAAAAATTTACGTAAAGTGAAACAAAAAAATATTGATATAAAGTATATCTGCCAAACACTTTTATATGAGGATTTTGCGTCCAACGGTAGTTAACAGAGTAATTTTTTTGCTTGTATTATTTTAAAAAACTTTGCATTCAATGATTGTTTAAAAGTCTGTTTCTAAAATTTCATTAATCCATCATCATAAGTGATAGATAAAAAACAGCGTCCGCTCGTCTGCCATACAGCTTAAAATAATAACCAAGTGGCAACTTAAATAAAATCAATAAATTCACTTTATTTGAAGAAGGCGTTTATTATCATACAGTGGATAGGCAAGCCGTTACTCCTTGCTTCTACCGTGGGTAGTAGAAAGAAAGGCCCTAAAAATAGTAGGGGATAAAAAGGTAAAATTCACCCATGTCCAAATCTGTTATCACTCGTTTTGCTCCCTCACCCACGGGATTTTTACATATCGGGGGCGCAAGGACAGCACTATTCAATTGGCTATATGCTAGAGGTCGTGGTGGTAAATTTTTATTGAGGATTGAAGATACAGATCGCGTCCGGTCAACGCCAAAGGCAACGCAGGCCATTCTCAATGGTCTGCAATGGCTTGGAATTGACTACGACGGAGAAGTAATCAGTCAATTCAAACGTGCCAATCGACATATAGAGATCGCTAACAAGTTATTATCAAAAGGCAAAGCATATAAATGTTTTGCGACTCAGGAAGAGATTGCTGCTTTTCGTGATGCCGCTCGGTCTGAGGGTCGCTCAACTCTATATCATTCGCCATGGCGAGACGCCGACCCTGCAACTTTTCCGGACATGCCCTATGTCGTTCGAATTAAAGCACCAAAAGATGGACAGACGGTCATTTATGATGAGGTGCAAGGCAAAGTTATCATCCAAAATAACCACTTAGATGATATGATTTTATTAAGAAGCGATAGCTCACCTGTATATATGCTCGCGGTAGTCGTCGACGATCATGATATGGGCGTAACCCACGTAATCCGGGGTGATGATCACCTCAATAATGCAGCCCGCCAAATGATGATTTATGATGCGATGGGCTGGGATATACCAGTTTGGGCTCACATTCCGCTGATACACGGGGAAGATGGAAAGAAACTATCCAAACGCCAAAATGCGCTTGGAGCACAAGATTATCAACTGCTGGGGTATATCTCAGCCGGTATGCGTAATTACCTCACTCGTCTTGGTTGGAGCCATAGTGATGATGAGTTTTTTGATGATAAACAGGCTTTAAATTGGTTCAATTTTGATGGTATCGGAAAAAGTCCTGCAAGATTTGATCTGAAAAAACTTGAGAACTTATGCGGACAACACATGGCAAAATCCCCTGATGAGGATTTGCAAAAAGAAATTATAGAATTTTTAATTGCTGTAAATCAGCCTGCACTTTCTTCAAAACAACTCAGCAGCCTCCTTTTAGCGTTACCTTTTGTAAAAAACCGCTCTAAACTTATCCCCGAGCTACTTGAAAAAGCTCATTTTGTCCTAGCTAAAACACCAATACTGGCAGATGAAAAATCGTCCAAGTTTTTAGATCCAGAATCACGTGGCATGTTGAAAGAATTGACGCCGCAACTGCAAACCGTTATTTGGAGTCGAGATTATTTAGAGATGAGCCTTAACGACTTTGCCGCGGCTCATGAGACAAAATTTGGCAAACTTGCCGGGCCCCTTCGGGCGGCTTTGGCAGGCCGGGTAGTAACGCCTTCGGTTTTTGACATGATGTTGGTCTTGGGGCGCGATGAAACCCTAGCCAGACTTGAATACGCCTCTATTTGAACGGATTTTCCGTCGCAATGGATTAAGAGCGATTAATAATTGGAGCAATCATTAAAGCTGATGGCTCTTAGCGGCCTAGGCCGTATTACGAAAAGGAACTGACTTGATGGTTGCAAAAGAAAAACCAGCACAACTAAAAATTGGTAATAAAACTTATGATCTTCCCATTCATTCGCCGACCGCCGGACCAGACGTACTTGATATTCGTAAATTATATGGGCAAGCTGGCGTATTCACTTACGATCCAGGATTTACCTCTACCGCAAGCTGTGACAGCACAATTACTTTTATCGATGGTGACGAAGGCGTTTTATTACACCGCGGCTATCCTATCGATCAACTCGCGGAAAAATCTCATTATTTAGAGGTGTGTTACCTATTACTTTATGGTACACTTCCATCCGCCAGTGAATTAGAGAAGTTTGAAAGTCTTGTGATAAGTCACACGATGTTGCACGAACAAATGGTATACTTCTACCGTGGTTTTCGCCGTGACGCACATCCAATGGCCATTATGACGGGCGTAGTTGGTGCGATGTCCGCTTTTTACCACGACAGCACAGATATTCATGATGCACATCAGCGTGAAGTTGCATCCATACGTTTGATCGCTAAGATGCCAACTATAGCTGCCTGGGCTTACAAATTCTCAGTTGGACAACCCTTTATCTATCCACGCAATGACCTTGATTATGCGTCCAACTTTTTACGGATGTGTTTTGCGGTGCCTGCAGAAGATTACGAGGTAAACCCAATACTAAGCCGAGCTATGGATCGCATTTTTACGCTGCATGCTGACCATGAACAGAACGCATCTACCTCTACAGTTCGATTAGCATCTTCATCTGGTGCGAACCCATTTGCTTGCATCGCTGCTGGCATAGCTTGCCTTTGGGGGCCTGCTCATGGCGGAGCAAATCAAGCATGCCTTGAAATGCTCAAAGAAATTGGCACAGTAGATCGAATTCCAACATTTATTTCGCGTGCTAAGGACAAGAATGATCCATTTCGTCTCATGGGATTTGGACATCGTGTTTACAAAAACTTTGATCCACGTGCGACTGTTATGAAGCAATCAGCAGACGAAGTTCTAGAATTGTTGGGCGTTGAGAATAATCCCGTTCTGCAGGTAGCTAAAGCATTGGAAAAAGCCGCCTTAGAGGATCCATACTTCACAAGCAAAAAGCTGTTTCCAAACGTGGATTTTTACTCTGGGATTATTCTTGAAGCAATGGGCTTTCCAACTTCAATGTTCACACCAATTTTTGCGGTGAGCCGAACGGTTGGCTGGATATCACAATGGAAAGAAATGATTGCAGACCCACAGAATAAAATCGGCCGTCCACGTCAATTGTATTTGGGTAATACTTCTCGTAATTATGTAGACATTGAAAATCGCTAACTACAGAAATTGTAAGTCGCAAGAATTTTTAGAGCCAAAATGTACCCTTTTATAAAATTAATCAATTAATAAATTTAACAAAAGGCTATTTTAAGCATCATCTAGAATTAATCGCTGTTACTTTAATTTCTTATAAGACTATATTTTTCCCAAGGGATATACTGTGTTTCAAAAATAATATAGTGTATTAACGATATTATCCTTGTTTCATTTGAACTTATGAAAAGTCATCGTTGTAAGCCAAACTAACGCCCTTCAAAATTAGGCGTACGCTTCTCAACAAAAGCCAATACACCTTCGCGGAAATCACGGCTTTTCCCACACTTACCTTGTTCTGAAGCTTCCAAATTTAATTGAGATTTTAAATCATTATTCCAACTGGCGCGAATTATGCGCTTAACAGATTCGTAAGATTTAGTTGGGCCATGAGCTAAATGACTAGCACGGCTTTTCCAATGGCCTTCAAAGGCTTCGTCATCTACCGCTTCCCAAATCAGACCCCAATTATCAGCATCTCGGGCACTAATTTTATCAGAAAAAAGAGCCGCCCCCATCGCTTTTGCCATACCCATAGTCCTTGGAAGCGTATAGCTACCACCAGCGTCAGGGATAAGACCTATGCGAGTAAATGCTTGCAAAAAGTAAGCACTTTCAGTGGCTATAACTACATCGCAGGCTAAAGCTAAGTTAGCGCCAGCTCCAGCCGCAGCACCATTTACGGCTGCAAGGGTAGGTACAGGACAATTGATAATTGATTTTATCATCGGCTCATATTCATCATGTAGTGTCCGTTCAAGATCAAGATTACCGGCATTTGCTCTATCGCCAAGATCTTGCCCAGAACAAAATGCCCTGCCCGAACCAGTCAAGACAACAACCCGACTTTTTGTACCACTTTCAGTCACTGCATGCGTAATCTCTGCACGCATTTGTGTATTTAAGGCATTCATAACATCTGCTCTGTTGAGAGTAATCGCCGCAATACCATCTTCAAGTGAAAATGTAATAGTATCATAATTCATATGGTGTCTCCTTGGACGCAGCTTTTAACTCAAACGATAGAATGTTATTTTCTTTAATTTTTTAAATTATTAGTCTTTCATAATTTCACGTAACCTTTGGATCTCATTCTCGCTCAAACTGGTTTGAGTGGTTTGAACAGCTCTGCTTCGGCCGCGGACATAGCCTATGCCTCCGCCAACTGCAGCGAGAAACATCAGCGGTCCAGCAGCCCATAATAACCAACTAGAACCGTGTGTGCTCGGGGACATCAAAACAAACTCACCATAACGCTCAACAAAGAAGTCCATAATTTGTTCATTTGTCTGGCCAGCAGCTACTTGCTCACGAATAACGCGACGGGTGTCTATAGCCCATCTTGCGTTTGAAGACGCAACAGACTCTGACTGACAAACTACACATCGCATCGCATGATCTAATTCTCGCGCCTGAGCCTCTAGAACTGGATCATCCAGCATCTCGGATGGGTCCAGTGCTTTTGCAAGACCAGCCCACACAAACCAAAAAATTAAACCTAACCGTATCATTCCACTGATACAGTTTTCGGCTGTATTTTTCGAGCGCCCACAGCCACGCGAAAACGACGGTCACTCAGGCTCAAAAACCCCCCCAATGCCATTAATGCGCATCCAATCCAAATCCAATTTGTAAAAGGTTTGATGTAGGTCCTTATGGCCCAACCACCATTTTGCTGAGCATCACCTATTACAACATAAACGTCACGAATTAGGTTATAATCTATAGCCGCCTCTGTAGTTGGCATTTGTGCCACAGGATATATGCGCTTTTCAGGCCGCATTTGAGCTATCTCACGCCCATTTTTCGATAATGTAATAAAGCCCATGGTAGACAAGAAATTAGGACCCTGAAATTCCTCCACTTTGTCTAGTATCAAAGTGTATTCTCCAACGTCGAATGCCTGTCCAATCTGCGCAACACGAATATCTTCTGATTGCCATGAAGTAAGACCAGCAATTCCAAACATCGTTACTCCCAGACCGGCATGAGCTACTGATTTACCCCAATCGGAACGTGGTAATCGCAATAAACGTCTTACCCCAAAATTACGTCCTGTTCGGCTGGTTAAGTCAATTAGAGCACCCATTACCAACCAAGCCCCAAGGAACGTACCCATTGGGCCAATCAAACTCCGCCCACTTTGTAACGCCCAAATCAATCCACCAATTGCCAATGCTAGAACAAATACATACCGTAAAGGCCAAAAAGCTTTAGCTAGACTTGCCCTTTTCCAAGACATCATTGCGCCTACTGGCATAATGATGCCCAGCATCGTCATGAAAGGGGTGAAGGCCATATTAAAAAAGGGTGGCCCAACACTTAACTTCCGATCAAAAAACATCTCCGCAACGAGCGGCCACATGGTGCCCACGAAAACCACAAAACAACTCACTGCCAGCAAAAGGTTGTTGGTTAACAAGGCACTTTCACGGCTTACCATGCTAAATACGCCACGCGCCTGCATTGTACTCGCCCGAAACGCAAATAATACCAGTGCGCCCCCCATAAAAATTCCCATTATAATGAGGATAAAAACACCCCGTTCGGGATCGTTGGCAAATGCATGTACCGAGGTAAGCAGACCTGAACGAACAATAAATGTGCCAATCAACGAAAAACCAAAAGCAAGAATTGCCAAAAGAATTGTCCAACTCTTCAAGCTTTCTCTTTTTTCAACCACTATGGCAGAATGAAGTAGAGCAGCCGCTAACAGCCAAGGCATGAAAGAAGCGTTTTCTACAGGATCCCAGAACCAAAAACCACCCCAACCAAGCTCATAATACGCCCACCAAGACCCCAAGGCTATGCCAATAGTTAGAAATATCCAAGCAGCCAATGTCCATGGCCGTACCCACCGCCCCCAAGCAGCATCAACTCGTCCTTCTATTAAAGCTGCAACAGCAAATGAAAAAGCCATGCTGAGACCAACATATCCGAGGTACAAGAATGGGGGATGAAACGCCAATCCGGGATCTTGCAACAGAGGGTTCAGATCCTGACCATCAAACGGCGGCACAGCAAGTCGTAAAAAAGGGTTAGACGTAAAAAGGATAAACGCAAGGAACGCTACCCCAATGGCGCCTTGAACAGACAAAACGCGCGCCCTCATACTTGGTGGTAGGTTACCTCCAAACCATGCAGCAGTAGCGCCAAACAACGCCACTATCAAAACCCAAAGCAACATGGATCCTTCATGGTTTCCCCACGTTCCCGATATTTTATAGAGCATAGGCTTAGCTGAGTGACTATTAAGCACTACCAATCGTAATGAGAAGTCAGAAGTAATAAAAGCCCACATTAGGGCTGAAAATGATACTGCTATCAACAAAAACTGTATTGTGGCAGCTGGTTCTGCAACGGCCATCCAACCAGAACTTTTTTTCCACGCACCAACTAGCGGTATAATCGTCTGGACGATAGCTACCGCAAAAGCGAGTACCAAAGCGAAATGACCAAGTTCAGTAATCATTGTGCAGTTATAGAACAGGCTATGGCGGACTCCAATGCCTTCTGTAAATTTGCCGCATCAACAATCTGTAATTCAGTTATAAAATAATTATTTCTTACCAAATGAAATGCATCCAACCTTTTACTATATTAAAATACTATAGGACGTTTTTGATATTCAGCATTATTATCATGTGCTGCAACACTGTTTGCTGTAATGCCCTATCACCAAGATAAAATAAGGAAAACAACAAGTTCCGATTTTAACTCTGAGTTATTTTTATGCTCGGTTATTCATTTAGATGTAAGTCGAGGGGGTAAATAACCCACCTTTATTTTTTATCAAATGACGAAAGGTGGAAGTAATCATTTGACACTATTATAATTATTTAAATGCCAACTTAACCTTTAGGATCTTTATATATCCCTTGTTCTTTCAGAGCATCCACGACCTCTGAAGGCATATATGTTTCATCATGTTTTGCAAGTATTTCAGTTGCTTGGAATACGCCATTAATGTATTTACCTGTGCCAATTACACCTTGGTTCTCTGCAAAAAGATCAGGCAATATACCAGAGAAAACAACTGGTACCGTCCCACCGCCATCAGTAACATCAAAGCGGATCAATTCACCATCACCACGAATAAGAGTTCCCTCAGCAACCAGTCCACCAATGCGAAAAACCTCTGAAGGACTGGGAGGTTCGGCCATGATTTGGCTAGGAGCTCGGAAAAAATTAATGCCATCGCGCATTGCATAGCCAATTAGTGCCGTCGAAATTCCAAGCGTCAGCGCTGCGACAAGAATAATTTGAACCCGTCGCTGCTTCTTAAGGTTTTTCATCAAATCTTTCCTCTACCTTGAAAGAAATCAGTTATATTGAGACGCTATTTAAAAATCACTTAAGGAAATAGCGGAGCTATCATCAATCCCTGTGTCTCAGGTATTCCTAACATCAAGTTTGCATTTTGCAACGCTTGACCAGATGAGCCTTTCGTGAGGTTATCTAATGCAGCAACCACGACAGCGCGTCCAAAAGAACGGTCCGCCACAACACCAATATGGCAGAAGTTTGAACCACGAATATGCCTAGTACTGGGAGCCTCGCCTATCGGGAGCACTTCAATAAATGGTTCGTCATAATAGGTTTCTGATAGCGTATCATAAATTTCCTGTGCATCGCCTTTAACATATGCTGTTCCTAATATTCCTCTGTTAGCAGGGATCAAATGTGGAACGAACTGAATGCGAACATCGCGTCCAGCCACTTTTGAAAATTCCTGGTCAAATTCACCTAAATGCCTGTGTGTTCCACCAAGTGCATATGCCTGATAGCCTTCGCTTAATTCAGCATGCAAAAGGTTCTCTTTGAGAGCCCGCCCTGCACCTGATACAGCAGCTTTTAAATCGAGAATAATATCATCTAGATCAATAACACCTGAGGCAATCAACGGCCGTAGCGCAAATTGACCTGTTGCGGCGTTACAACCAGTCCCAGCTACCACACGCGCGTTTGAAATTTGATTGCGATAAAATTCCGTCAAACCGTAGACTGCCTCACACTGTATTTCGACTGCAGTGTGCGGGTTACCATACCACTTAGCATAGGATTCTGGGTCACGAAGCCGAAAATCGGCACTCAGGTCTACAATTTTAAGGTCACGGGGTAAGTTCGAAATAACCTCTTGACTAGTTTTATGAGGTAAGGCGCAAAAGCACAGATCAATTCCCCTCCAATCAATTTGATCAAAAGAAACCATATTGGGAAGATTAAGATGACGCAAATGCGGGAAAATCTCGGATACGCTTTTTCCTGCCTTTGAGAAAGCACCCAAAGCTTTTATTTCAATAGAAGGATGTCCAGAAATCAGCCTAATAAGTTCAGCGCCCGTATAACCAGAGCTTCCTAAGATTGCGATCGAATATGTCATTTAAGTCTTCTTGAATTAGATGTTGGGTCAAGCGGCATCAAACTGAATCTTTCGTTTCAAAAACTGGGTTGCACGATCACTAACACGTTCTGGGTCACCAGTTGTGAAATAAGCCGTATTTCCAATGCCTTTGATATCAGGGTGCCGCTCAAGATAATCAGCAAGACTTTCAGCTACTAAATTTCCCTGAGAAAAAACTTTCACCTCGTGACCGAGTGCTGTTTGGAAAATTTCTTCCATCAGCGGATAGTGAGTACATCCCAAGATAGCTGCCTGCGGATTGGGCATTTTACGGGTCAATGCGTCTACGTGGGACCGAACTAGTGCTTCTGCCAAAATCATATCACCATCTTCAATCGCATCAACCACGCCACCGCAAGCTTGAGCCTCAACATCAACACCGATTGCTCGAAATGCCAATTCTCGCTGAAATGCGCGACTTGAAACAGTCGCAGGTGTTGCAAAAAGAGCTACATGCTTTACTTCAACCTCTCGCGGTGGAGAGTTATCTCCCCAGTTCCGCTCCGTCAACGCTTCAATTAAAGGTACAAACACTCCCAAAACTCTTTTTTGAGACGGCACCCACATTTCCTGCATCCGCCGCAGCGCTGCAGCCGATGCAGTGTTGCAGGCTAGAATTACCAAATCGCAGCCTAAATCAAACAGCTTTTGTACAGCCACACAGGTTAAATTATAGATATCCTCCGTTTTACGAACTCCGTATGGCGCATTTGCGCTGTCAGCCAAATATATGAATTGCATACTGGGCAAACGCTTTTGCGCAGCATCCAAGACGGTTAAACCGCCCAACCCAGAGTCAAAAATTCCAATTGCCATATCAATAACGGGTAAATACCCACCTCTCGTTGCACCGGAACGCCCCATGTGAATACGGCGCTTTTTTCAAAATCATATAATAGATCAAAGAATTTGTCAGACATTGATGCAAATTCATATGTATTTTTTCGCAAGAGTTCCATAATAGCTTTGGAATTCTTTTCAGGTTTATCAATTCCAACACTTCTATTAGGTTTACCAATTTAAATAAGCAAGGACCTATCATTTCTCCAGTAAAACTAAAGAAGCAACAAACCAAACCATAAATAAAAATTTATGTGGCTAGCAATTGGAAACAAAAAAATTCCCTTTCCATGAAAGTGAATTGACACCGCTTTAGCTTGATACTTTGTTACTATTCTCGCGAAAAAAACTTCACCATGATGAATTCTATGAATTTGAAAAGGGCGCAAGCGTTATTATTGACTTTTATTTCATAATCACTCAGCAGCTTTAATATTCGAAATCCTAGCTGATTTTATTACAGCGAGCAATTCTTCCCTTCGTTTGGCTGCTTTTATCTCATTAGCTTGTTTAACCGGACCATAGCCTTTGATTTGCAGCGGTAATTCTGCCAATGCAATAATTGCGTCTCGATTATCTTCATTTAACATTGGCAAAATCTGTTTAAAATCAGCCTCGAATTGCTTAATTAAAGAACGTTCCATTTTTCGTTCTAAACTGCGACCAAAAAAGTCCAAGGGCGTTCCTCGCAAAATTTTTAGCTTAGCTAAAATACGAAAATTTCGTACCATAGACGAGCTATATTCTTTTTTAATTGGCCTTCCATTGGCATCCTCTTTGGACAGCATAGGAGGCGCAAGGTGAAATTTCATTATGAAATTACCATCAAATTGCTCCCGTGCTTTTGCTTCCGTCAAAAGATGCATACGCGCAACTTCGTACTCATCTTTATAGGACAATAATTTATGATACCCCTTGGCAATCGCTTCACGCAATTTAGTATCGTCAATACTATCTACAAATTTTCGATAGCGCTTCGAAAGCCTCTTAGATTGATAAGCAATAAGATGCTCCGCTCTAAATGTGATTTTATCTTGCAGGGATTTGGGGAATGAAACCACACTAGGCTGCAACAATTTTGCTGCATCCTTGGGAAACAGCACTGCCCATCGTCCAATTTCAAAAGCACGCAGGTTCATATCTACCAAAGCACCATTTAGATCAATAGCGCCTCGAATTGATGTCAGGTTTAAGGGTATAAGGCCCTGCTGCCAAGCTGCCCCCAAAAGTATCATGTTGGAGAATATAGAGTCCCCGATGATCGCCTTCGCAAGTTCAGAAGCATCAAACAAATCAACCCGATCCCGTAAACGCGCCTCGAGTGCTAATGTTAGCCTTTCAGTAGGAAGCGAAAATTCTGTGTCACGAGTAAAATCCCCTGTGATGATTTCGTGACTATTTACTACGGCACCCGTTCGACCTGTAGCAGTCAACCCAATGGTCTTTGCCCCTGCACTAACGACTAAATCACCGCCAATTAATGCATCAGCTTCACCTGCAGCTACTCGAATTGCATTTATATTTTCTGGGTGATCAGCCAGTCGACAGTGTATGTGTACAGCACCACCTTTTTGCGCGAGACCTGCCATTTCCATCATACTTGCCCCTTTGCCGTCCAAATGAGCAGCTTGAGCCAGTACAGCACCAATAGTTACGACCCCAGTGCCTCCAACGCCCGTTATGACTATATTCCATGTTCCGTTGATTGCTGGCAATTCTGGGATGGGCAATTCTGGGATAGTAAGTGCTTTCGTGGTTTGTTTCTTGATTTGCGCTCCTTCAAGGGTAACAAACGACGGACAAAAACCTTTGATACAAGAAAAATCTTTATTACAAGACGACTGGTCAATTTCACGTTTACGACCAAGTTCCGTCTCTTTTGGAACAATCGAAACACAATTTGACTGTAAGCCACAGTCACCACAACCTTCACATACATCAGTGTTTATAAAAATACGCTTATCAATGTCTGGAAATGTTCCGCGCTTACGACGGCGGCGTTTTTCTGCAGCGCAGGTTTGGATATAAACAATTACCGAAACACCACTAGTATTTGCCATTTGCACTTGGACATTTTGCATATCCGCTCGCTCATGACTCTCAACTTCCTTAGGAAACCGTGCAAAGTCAATTTCTTCTTTGTCGTCATAAACAATGGCTATTTTTGTACAGCCCATTGCCTGAATTTCATTTACGATACGGTAGGGATCAAGGTTCCCATCATTCCCTTGCCCACCCGTCATGGCAACTGCATCATTAAAGAGGATTTTATACGTCATTGTTGTACCAGCTGCTAACGCAGCACGGATTGCCTGTACTCCTGAGTGGTTATACGTCCCGTCTCCAATATTCTGAAAAACATGAGTTCGATTGGAAAATGGAGCCTCACCAATCCAATTAGCACCTTCACCACCCATTTGGGTATAACCAAGGGTTTCCCGATCCATCCATTGTGCCATGAAATGGCATCCTATGCCAGCATATGCCCGACTACCGTCCGGCACTTTAGTAGAGGAGTTATGTGGACAGCCCGAACAAAAATAAGGAAGACGCTCTACTATTTCTTCAGCATTATCAAGCTGAAGTGCTGCATTAAGACTAGCCATTCCAGCCTTTATACCATCTGTACTACGACCTTCATCGATCAGGACACGACCAATTTTCAAAGCAATCTCAACAGGATCCAACATCCATTTAGCGCTAAAAAACTCACCACCCTGGCACGTTCCACCATAAACACGGCAACCTTGACGATTATCAAAAATTGCCTCTTTAATTTGCAATTCTATAAGTTTTCGTTTTTCCTCCACCACTACGATTAAATTGAGACCTTCCGCCCATTCACTAAAGCCTTTGGTCTCAAGGGGCCAAGTTTGCCCCACTTTATAAGTGGTGATACCAAGTCGTTTTGCTTCTTGATTATTAATGTTTAACAATGAGAGGGCGTGCGTCAAATCCAACCAATTTTTGCCAGCAGCTACAAAACCAATTTTGGCACCTGCTTTGCCCCAAACCCGCTTGTCTATTTTATTTTCAAGAGCAAAAGCTTGAGCTGCAAAACGCTTATAATCAATCAAACGAGCTTCTTGCTCAATACGATCATCGACTAGCCGAATATTCAGCCCCTCATCTGGCATTGAAAACTCTGGGGTGCTGAAGCTAAGCCTATGTGGATTTCCGTCTACTACAGATGTTACCTCAATTGTGTCCTTCATAGTTTTCAGGCCTACCCACAAACCAGCAAAGCGACTTAGTGCATAACCATAAAGACCATAATCAATGATTTCTTGTACGCCTGCTGGTGAAATTACAGGCATATAAGCATCAATTACTGCGAATTCAGATTGGTGCAAGACGGTGGAAGACTCGCCTGTATGATCATCTCCCATCGCCATCAGAACACCACCATTCGTTGAAGTGCCAGCCATATTCGCATGACGCATTACATCACCCGATCGATCCACACCTGGCCCTTTTCCGTACCAGAGGCCAAAAACGCCATCAAACTTTCCTTCACCACGCAATTCTGCTTGTTGTGCGCCCCAAAGCGCGGTCGCCGCCAAATCCTCATTCAGGCCTGGTTGGAAAGTAATGTCCGAAGCTGTCAAAAATTTTCGAGCGCGCGACATTTGCATATCGACTGAACCCAAAGGGGAACCGCGATAACCAGTTACATAGCCTGCTGTATTGAGGCCAATGGCCTTGTCACGTGTTTTTTGCATAAGCATTAAGCGCACCAATGCTTGAGTTCCATTTAAAAGAATTGGACTTTTAGCAAGATCGTATCGATCATTCAGTGAAATATTTTGCTTGCTCATTATAGCTTCCCCGCTGAGATCAATCTTGCACAATTCTCAAACATTTATAGATAGCAACTACTGACTGGTGTAACTATTTTTTATTTATCTGCAAAATTAAGTCATCTTGCCAGTGCTAAACGCTTATTTGTGCAGTAAGATAACTAACAAAAGGAGGCCAGAGGCATGGACTGGGACAAATTGCGTATTTTCCACGCTGTAGCTGATGTAGGTAGCCTTACGCACGCAGGCGATAAGCTAAATCTGAGCCAATCTGCAGTATCACGCCAAATTCGCGGTCTCGAAGAGTCTTTAAATGCTACACTTTTTCACCGGCATGCACGTGGCTTAATTTTAACAGAACAAGGAGAACTTCTTTTTGACGCAACGTCAGCTATGAACAAACGTCTCGATACAGCCTCTGCGCGAATTCGCGATAGTGAAGAAGAAGTTTTTGGTGATCTACGTGTAACTACAACGATTGGCTTTGGGACACTATGGCTCGCACCCCGTTTAGCAAAACTGTACAAACTTTACCCTGATTTACGTGTTGATCTGATGTTAGAAGAGCGTGTGCTAGATCTCCCCATGCGTGAGGCTGACGTAGCTATTCGTATGAAAGAACCCAGCCAAGCAGATTTAATCCGAAAACGCCTTATGACTGTCAAAATGCAACTTTTTGCTACGCAACCTTACATTGATGAATGCGGCATGCCTGGAAAGCTAGAAGATCTTACTCATCACAGGTTGATCTGCCAAAATGCTAATTCAGCTCAGGTCGGAGCTAGTTCCAACATGGTCCAACATCTATTAACCTACGATGTAAAATCATTACTGACCGTAAACAACTATTTTGGAGTATTACAGGGCGTACTCCAAAATCTTGGTTTGGGGATTCTTCCAGACTATGTAAGTCAGGATGAACAGCGGCTTGTTCATGTTTTGCCTGAAATTCAATCTGCAGATGTGCCTGTTTTTTTGGCTTACCCTGAAGAATTAAGGCCTTCAAAACGGATTGCAGCGTTTCGCGATTTTGTTCAAGAAGAAATAATTTCTTACCGCAAAGACATGAGAGCTAAAGAAAAAATATAGCCAATGCAAAAAGAAGATTACAGGCATGCTCAATCTTTTTATTTTTGATTTGTTCGCGAATGATCCGAGGATCAACCCAACTAATTAACGAGGTAACTCGTGCGGCGCGCGCTACAACTCTTTGTTTAACTTTAACTAGCTCAGACCCGCACTTTTCTTGGATCGACATTCGTTTCTTATTTCATTTCTAAATAAACCTCAAAAAGTTTTTCAAACGTAAATTTCGAAGCTTCCTGAGCTCAAAATGACAGTATTATTATATATTTTTATCAACAAATAATCACAGCTCTTCAAACAATTAACGTCTACGTTTTGCAACCATTCAAACAACTAAATATATAAAATATCAGCTGCTTTTAGACGGCCCCTTTCCCCTCGCGTCTAGCTGTTCTAAACACTGCGAAAATTCTTAGGGATAGACATGCTGGAACCACAGATCACCGAGGGCCTTATTTCTGACCACGGACTAAAAGCAGAAGAATATTCTCGCATTCTTGAGATAATTGGCCGCACTCCAACTTTCACTGAACTCGGTATTTTTTCGGCTATGTGGAACGAGCACTGTTCCTATAAGTCTTCAAAAAAATGGTTACGCACCCTTCCAACAAACGGGCCACAAGTTATTTGCGGCCCAGGCGAAAATGCTGGTGTAGTAGATATTGGAGATGGTCAGGCGGTAGTTTTCAAAATGGAAAGCCATAACCATCCATCATACATTGAACCCTATCAAGGCGCAGCAACTGGTGTTGGCGGTATTCTACGTGACGTATTTACAATGGGCGCACGACCGATTGCAGCAATGAATGCATTATCCTTTGGTGACCCACTTCATCCCAAAACGCGTCAATTGGTTCACGGCATTGTTGAAGGTGTGGGTGGCTATGGAAACGCTTTTGGAGTGCCAACAGTCGGTGGTGAAATTCGTTTTGATAGTGCTTATAACGGGAACTGCTTGGTAAATGCTTTTGCTGCAGGTCTCGCAGAGACAGATAAAATCTTCTATTCGGCTGCTTCAGGAATAGGTATGCCTGTCGTCTATCTAGGCGCCAAAACTGGCCGTGACGGAGTGGGCGGCGCTACTATGGCATCAGCCGAATTTGACGATAAAATTGAGGAAAAGCGTCCCACTGTTCAGGTGGGCGATCCCTTTACTGAAAAACGTTTGATGGAAGCTACCCTGGAGTTAATGGAAACTGGGGCTGTAATCTCAATACAAGATATGGGTGCCGCAGGTTTGACTTGTTCAGCCGTTGAGATGGGTGACAAGGGTGGCTTGGGTGTCAAACTAAATCTAAATCAAGTTCCGGTGCGCGAGCAACAAATGACAGCATATGAAATGATGTTATCTGAGTCCCAAGAACGTATGCTGATGGTACTTCGCCCTGAATTGGAAGCGGATGCTAAAGCTGTCTTTGACAAATGGGACCTCGATTTTGCAATTGTCGGGGAAACAATTGCTGATGATCGTTTTATTGTTATTCATGATGGCGAAGTTAAAGCTGACTTACCTTTATCAAAACTTTCTTCAGAAGCTCCAGAATATGATCGAGCCTGGACACCAACTCCAGCACCCGAGCCATTAGGTGCGATACCTAACGTAGATCCAATTGATGCTTTACGCACGCTGGTTTCCAATCCAAATTATGCTTCTAAACAATGGGTTTACGAACAATATGATACCATGGTTATGGCCGATAGTGCTCGAACTCCTGGCATCGGCAGCGGAATTGTTCGGGTACATGGCACAGACAAAGCACTTGCGTTTACTTCAGATGTGACACCGCGCTACGTTAAAGCAAACCCTATCGAAGGCGGCAAACAAGCAGTCGCTGAGGCATACCGCAATCTTTGTGCAGTTGGTGCAACTCCGTTGGCCACGACAGACAATATGAATTTTGGCAACCCAGAAAAACCAGAAATCATGGGGCAGTTCGTTGGAGCCATCCAAGGCATCAGCGAAGCCGTTACGGTCCTAGACATGCCCATAGTTTCAGGAAACGTTTCGCTCTACAATGAAACCGATGGTACGGGTATTTTACCAACTCCAACAATTGGAGCCGTCGGTTTGATAAAGCACTGCGACGATATTATTGGTTGCGAAGTGCGGGATGGTCATGTGGCGCTTCTAATCGGCGAAACACAAGGACACTTAGGTCAATCTGCCTTACTAAAAGAAGTCTTTGACCGTGCTGAGGGCGAGGCCCCAAAAGTTAATTTAGAAGTCGAAGCTAAACACGGGCAGTTTATTTCTAATAACCGCCATCTTATCACTGCATGTACGGATATCAGCGATGGCGGACTTGCTATAGCAGCTTTTGAACTGGCAGAGGCTGCTGGGGTAGGGTTTATACTGGACAGTGACGAAACTCCATTTCTTTTTGGAGAAGATCAGGCTCGTTATTTAGTAGCCTGTAATTTTGATAAAGCTGAAGGATTAATGTTGGCCGCTGGTCAGGCAGATGTGTGCATTCAAACGGTTGGTAAATTTACAGGTAATATGGTTTGGCTCGGCAAATCATCTGCGACACTTTCTGAGTTAAGCAACACTTATCGCAATGCGTTTTGTTCAATATTTGCTTAACTGCATCAATAAAAATAGCTGGGCAGTATGTGAGATTATTTATTAAAAAATGTTATATCTAGGGCTTGCTATTGCCGAAATAAACTAGCGAAATGTTTTCGCAATTCAATCGATGCAGACGGAGAGTTCACCTTTAAACTAGGGCCGAGAAGTCGGCCCTAATCAGGCACGATTATCCATGAGCGAACACACGGGTTCGCACTTCAATTAGCCATAGAATTAATACCTTGGTTAACTACCTTGGCAACGTTCTCTTAAAAAAATGTAGCCGCTTGTTGTCACAATCACTAAAGATCCAATTATGAACTTCACAGTAATAACATCTCCAAATAAAATTATCCCAAAAATAACGCTAATCGGAATAGATAAATAGTGAAGAGGAGCAAGGGTAGATGCACCTGCGTAACGATGGCTTTCAGCCAGAAAAAATTGTTGAAAACTTGCTATAATACCTATTGTGATAAGTAGAACCAAGGGATGCAAACCATCCGTTTTTGTGTAGTCTAAAAATTGAAAACTAGTAAAAATCGTACATATAATACCGGACGCCAATGCACCGAAAGCATTATACCAAATAGCGGTTGAAATAGATGCATCGCTTTTCCCAAGCACACGTATAAATACGAACATGAGCCCCGCAAAAAATGCACCTAACAAAGCATAAGATACTCCTATTAAATTAAAGTCTGCCTTTATCGGCAGAAGAATTAATAGAACGCCACCAAAGCCAAACATGACCGCTAATATGCGATTCTTTCCTATGCTATCATGTCCCATTAGGGCAGATAATAATGTTATAAATAAAGGCATCGTATTCAGTAAAACCGTAGCTAAACTTATATCAATTATTGCTATGGCTAGGTACCAAAATAATAACCCCAAAAATCCGCAAAAGGTTCTAAGAAAAAGGATGCGAGCATTAGTAACCTTCAGGAATTGTGGACCGAGCGACAAGCGACCATAAATAACTAATAATGGCAGACAAAACAGATAACGGCATAATAATATTTGGAACACGGGTATTTGCGGTTCTATTAGCTTAACGATGCTTGCTATAACTATGGTTAGAAAAAGTTCACCAGTTAGCAAGCTAGAGCCAAGAACAAGGTTTTGGGTTGGTGTACTTTTCATGTCTGTAGAAAGCCTAGAATCTCAATTGTATTGGAACCTGAACCTTAAGTATGCCAAAATCATTTTTGCTGATCACTCTGTCTGCAACAAAGGCTTCAAACGTAGGTTTTTTGTTATTCGACTTTTTGTGAGAGAACTTAACTTCGAATTCAATCAACAGCTTAGAGATGTTAAATGCATAAAGAAAGCGCTTAAACTGTGATGCGGTTGGTTGCAGACATACGTTTCAAACATATTCACAGTCGAGTATGATAAGCCGTTTCAAAGAGGGTGCGCACATTAGCCCACATATTTCTATGCCGCTGAACCAATCTACCTATGCAACCCTGTTATTTTAATTAGCGAAAACAGTAAAAATACACTAAGAGTGGGATGGTTTCCCAACTTTAATTGCGTCCCACCTTGTGCCCATTGAGATTTAGCTTAGTGGTCTTTGCTCTTTTCTTACTGCTCATTGCGCTGAGCATTATCACCGCCAGCACACGAATAAACTACTCTCGATAGAACCCTTTTTCGCACCAGTATTCCACTTTCAATCCAGATTGCCCTTGAAACAACTCCGCTCCAATCTGACAGTTTTCCCAGTTGTAGTCGAAGACAGATCCGTTATTTTTTTTCACATTTGTGTCAAATGTAGCCATATGAATTCGTGCATTATCTACTGCAGCACTGGTGCGATAGAGTGTAGCTACATTGGCCTCGTTTCGGGACTGAGCCAATGCGTCGTTGTTGCCAAGAGTAATGATTGCAACAGTCAACAACGATAATAATTTTTTCATCTAAAATTTCCTCATGATACTGTTTGGGTAGGGTAGCTTTGCCAAGAGGTAAAGCACTTGTATGTCAAGTTCGGTGATGGTGAAGTCTGCCATTACGCAAAATCAAAGCTCTTGGTTTTAATCTGTTTAATTGAGTTTGCGAAAACAGGCCATAGAACGCCGATCTAGCATGGTTTTAGGACATATTGACACTACAAAAGCCAAAAGAAAAGCAACATCTTAGCACCTACAGACGGAGCGTGTTGAGTTTGGCTGCGTTGGCATATGCAATAATGATTTTTGGACTCGGTAAGACTGAGGAAAACCGCTCCTTAACGCACAGATACCATTTCTATGCGCAAGTATAAAACAATGTGTATTTATTTCTTTTTACAAGCCCACCCAACTGGATTTATTTCACACACGGTAGGCATAATCCTACCAAAAGTTATTTCGTTCAAGCATAGTCTTCGCAGCCATTCCAAATCCTTAAATATTACGCCAAACACTCGGTTTAAAAGCGTTCGCCTTCTGCTATCAGGACAGGTGTCATTCTGTTTTGAAAATACGTTTAGTTTTCTTCGCGCGAAGGCTAGCGTGGTTACTACTGCCATTTTTATTGAGAGATATGAAGGTGTATAATGCGGGAATAAAAGAACCAACGTTGGCAGTATCAATAAAGTACTTCCTATTCCAGCCTAACCAACCGTTAGCTCTGCCACTAACCCAAGAAGAGAAAATAGTAATAAATTCAGCAAGCATTATTTAACGCTCGATTATAAGTTTTATGAATTGCGCTTACTTAACTCTAGATGCTCCAGCCCTTACAAATACTCACTGTTAATAAACCATTTCAAGTGGTTAAGCCTCATTGACCCCTCATGCGCAGTAAACGATCACGTTCGCCTACATCGTCTCGCCGAGATATTACATTAGCTAACTCTTGCAGCGATGCAATAGAATGACCTGCGCGAAAGCTATCTACGTGAGGCAGCATCGCAGCAATCCCTCGCGCCTTTGGCGCAAATTCATCCCAACGCAAAAGCGGATTAACCCAAACAAGACGACGGGCCGATAAATGCAAACGTTCCATCTGCTTGCTAAGAGCATTTGGATCATCTCGGTCTAAACCATCCGTTATCAACAAAACAAAGGCTCCTGGCCCCAAAACCCGGCGGGACCATTTCTTATTAAAATTCTCCAAGCACTCACCAATTCGTGTTCCTCCTTCCCAGTCTTGGGCCTCTGCCCCCGCAGCTTTTAGGGCTGAATCCACATCACGATGTCTCAGGTGACGAGAAATGTTTGTTAATCGGGTTCCAAAAGTAAATGCAAAAACTTTTGCCCATCCAGCACCCTTCGCATTTGAAACCGCGTGCACAAAATGTAAAACAGCGCGCGAATACTGGCTCATCGACCCAGAGATATCGCAAAGCACAACAAGGTTGGGGTATCTAATTTTGGGGTTTTTATATTTTAACTCACGCAAATCACCTCCACTTCGCATGGAGGCACGCAATGTACGGGCAGGGTCAATTCGTCCCAAAGTTGACATCTTTGTACGACGTGAAGCCAAGGGATCTATTGGCAAAGTCATCCTTGCCAACATTATTTTGGCTTGTACCATTTCAGCAGTACTCATCTGCTCAAAATCTAACGATTTAAGTTTTTCCTCTGCTGACATAGTGAGAGACGCATCAACTTCAATTTTTGTACCTCCCTCCTCCTCTTCCTGAGGCGCGTCCAGTGCTTCTGCACCATCAAGTAGTGCTTCAGCCGCACGTTTCTCAGCAGCATGTGAGACACGGTCCTCTTGTACACCGCGTACTGCCGGCAGCATCGCCGCCATCATATGCTCTAAATACCGCGGATCGCGCCAATAGAGCCTAAAAACCTGAGAAAAAACAGCGCGTTGCTCAGGTCGGGAGACGAAACATGCATGCAATGTCCAAAAAAAATCATTTTTACTGGTAAATCCTGCAGCTTCGACGGCCCTAATTGCATCAATCAAGCGTCCTGACCCGATTGGCAATCCAGCACGCCGTAAGGCACGGGTAAAATGCGCTATATTACTCGCCAACTTCGGGTTTTCAGGTAATTCAATAGGTACAAACTCAGGCATTTATCAAAAATGGAGAAAGCCTCCCAAACCTCCATGGTATAATTTAAAGCTCATAACAAAATTACGCTGGTTCAAGCGAAGCCTTGGCTTCATCTAAAATTCGTTTTGCCTCTGAACCTTGAAGCCTCTGGATATCGTCTTGATACTTAAGGATCGCTCCTAGAGTGTCCGCAATCACTTCGGGACTCAAGGTAATCACGTCGAGTGCTAATAAGCATTTAGCCCAGTCGATCGTTTCCGCCACGCCTGGTTTCTTAAATAAATCTTCTGTCCGAAGTCGTTGAACGAAGGCCACGACTTCCCTGCTCAACGTTTCGGAAGCTTCTGGGGCGCGCGCACGAAGAACTTCCATTTCACGATCAAAACTTGGATAGTCTACCCAATGATATAGACATCTTCTTTTCAATGCATCATGTACTTCACGAGTTCTGTTCGAAGTGACAATAACAATCGGTGGCTCAGGTGCTTTCACAGTTCCCAGCTCCGGTATAGTAACTTGGAATTCACTTAACGCCTCAAGTAAAAACGCTTCAAACGGTTCATCGGTGCGATCCAATTCATCAATTAAAAGGATAGGAGCACCATCTTTATCCGAACGCATCGCCTGAAGTAACGGTCTTTCTATCAAGTAGTCATCCGAGAATAATTCTGACTGTAAAGCACCACGCTCAGTGTTGCCAGCAACCTCCGCTGTTCGGATAGCTATCATTTGGGCTGCAAAATTCCACTCATATACAGCGGTCGACGCGTCAAGACCCTCGTAGCATTGTAGACGTATTAACCGACGTCCCAAAGAAGATGCTAAGGCCTTTGCAATCTCCGTTTTACCTACCCCTGCCTCACCTTCGAGAAACAGGGGGCGACCCAACCGCAAGCTCAAAAACACTACAGTCCCAAGAGCTCGATCGCAGATATAATCTTGCGATGCCAACAGTTCTTGTACGGCATCGATTGTAGATAGAGCTTTCATTATAAAATCCTTGATTTTCAACTAAACTGCATCGTCTCATCCTGAGGTCAAGAGGCCTTCTTTCCCCATTATTAATCTACATCAGATAGAAAAGATTTAAAATAAAGTTTAATATAACTATAATGGACCAAGAGTGGGCAGGCTCGAATCTAACAAATCATATTTATTTGAAAAAATTCAAAGTAATTTTAAAACTATGCTAAATCTAATAATAAAATGCTATATTTTTATCTACGCAATTAAAACTGTGCTGCTCGATATTAATTCTGACTTATTGCTTTAGCAGCGCATCGTTGTTGACTTTTATTACAGGCCTAATAACCAAAATTCTTTCAAGGACTGGCAACTGCCTAAGCCTCCATGCTAACGAATAACCATGACAGCATTAACGATAACCCGCCCCGATGACTGGCATTTACATCTTCGTGATGGCGCCATGATGCGCGCCGTTCTACCATACTCAGCACAACATTTTGCCCGCGCTATAATTATGCCAAATCTCGAGCCACCAGTTGTAACCCTTGCCCAAGCGACAGAATATCGAGACCGGATTATGGCTGCGCTGCCAGATGGTATGAAATTTACGCCTTTAATGACATTATATTTAACTGAAAAAACTGACCCTGATGACGTGACTGCCGCGCACAACTCTGGATTAGTTAAAGCAGTCAAATTGTATCCGGCGGGCGCGACAACAAACTCAAACTCTGGTGTTTCTAAATTTGATACTATTCGCCCAACATTAGAAAGGATGGCTGAAATTGGTTTACCACTTTGCGTTCACGGCGAGGTTACGCAAAATGACGTAGACATTTTTGACCGTGAAGCAGTTTTCATAGAGCGAGTGCTTGATCCCATTAGGCAAAAAACAAAAGGCCTACGGGTCATAATGGAACATATTACAACTAAAGACGCTGTAGATTACGCACGTGCGCAGGATGAAACGTTAGCAGCAACGATAACTACGCATCACCTTGTTATAAATAGGAATCATATTCTAGCCGGAGGTATTAAACCACATTTTTATTGCTTACCAGTTGCCAAACGCGAAGAACACAGGCTTGCGCTTCGTACGGCCGCAACCTCCGGTGAGCCAAGATTTTTTCTTGGTACCGATAGCGCGCCTCATACTGACGCGAACAAACTTCTTCCATGCGGATGTGCTGGTTGTTTTACAGCACCAAATACCATGCCCATTCTTGCACAAATTTTTGAAGATGATAATGCCTTGGACAAACTTGAGCACTTTACATCCTTAAACGGTCCTAAGTTCTACGGCCTACCAGTCAATAAAGAAAAAATGACACTTACCAAAAAACCTATGCAATTCCCATCTCATGTGAACACTGATGATGGGCCAATCACAGTTTTTGACCCTGGGTATGATTTGCATTGGTCTGTAATCTGATCCAGAAATTTACCTCAAAAAGATAATTACTTTTTAGCCTGCTTTGCCCCTAAGTTGATCTCATTTCGGAAAATTTCACCATGATCCCAACCAGCTATCCTACACCCAAAGAAATTGCACGACTAACCGCTCGTATGCTGCTGGAAATTAAAGCTATTCAATTTAATTCTGCAGAACCTTTTAAATTAGCCTCTGGCCTACAAAGCCCAACCTACATTGATTGTCGCAAGCTAATTTCTCATCCCCGCATTCGATCCACACTAATGGACTTCCTGACTATTACAGTTATGCGCAATGTGGGTTACGAAGCGTTTGATAACATTGCAGGAGGTGAAACTGCAGGCATACCTTTTGCTGCTCTTGTTGCTGAACGTATGGCATTACCTATGACCTATGTACGCAAGAAACCTAAAGGTTATGGACGGAATGCCCGAATAGAGGGTGAAATGACCAAAGATCAAAGAGTTTTACTAGTCGAGGATTTAACAACTGATGGTGGTTCCAAAATTAGCTTTGTTGAAGCTATTAGGGCGACCGGCGCAATATGCGCTCACACCGCAGTTATTTTTAATTATGGCATTTTCCCTGAAACAGAAAAAATATTGAGGGATAATGGAGTTAAATTACATCATTTAACTACTTGGTGGGATGTTTTGGCCGAGGCAGGCGAAAGCAATGCTTTTGATGAGCCAACATTGGAAAGCGTCAAAGCCTTTTTAAAGAAACCCCGAACTTGGCAGGCCAAGCATTCTAAACTCTAGTGAATAATTTTATTGGCAAAAATTATTTTATCAAGGAAAATATTTTCTACCCTGTGAATAACCGTGATTCTTGGATATTGGTGTCTCCATACTTTGTTGTGGTGTAAGTAATTGACGCCATATGTAGATGCAGAGTATGAAATAAATAAGTTATCCCCATGATCATCCACCAAGATGTTCACGGGTTTTCAACATGCAATTAATTATGGCATCAAACGCGTAGGAAACCACAAACATAGGAACCTTGCCGATGAACGAGATCGCAGCATTCAGTCCCACAGGCGTTACTGTGCAAGACGCTGAGACAATGCCACACTCGATCGAAGCTGAACAACAACTTTTAGGCGCTATCCTTACAAACAATGACATTTACGACCGTATAACTTCAGTCATAGGACCGAAGCATTTCTACGATCCTGTGCACTCTCGAATTTTTGAAATTTCAGCGTCTCGCATCGCCAAAAACAATCTGGCGAGCCCAGTGACACTAAAAGCCTTCATGGAGGACGATGAGGGTTTGAAAGAATTGGGTGGGCCAGCTTATCTTGCGCGTCTCGCAGGTGCTGCCATCAGCGCTTTTGCGGCACGTGACTACGCACAAATGATTTACGATCTTGCAGTGCGCCGTGATTTGATCTTACTGGGCCGTGATATTAGCGCCAAGGCAGCTAAAGTAGATGTGGCTTCCGAGCCCACGGAGCAGATTGTTGAAGCCGAGCAGGCGCTCTACCAACTGGCTGAGCAAGGAACATCCGAGGGTGGTTTTCAGAGCTTTCTTAAAGCCGTTACGGATGCTGTAAATATTGCTAACGCAGCGTATCAACGCGATAGTGGATTGGCTGGTATATCAACCGGTCTTATTGACATGGATAAAAAGCTTGGTGGACTGCATCCCTCTGACCTTTTGATCCTTGCTGGCCGCCCTTCTATGGGCAAAACCTCATTGGCAACAAACATTGCTTTTAATATAGCTAAAGCATTCAAGAAAGGAATACGACCAGATGGATCTGAAGGAGCCATTGAAGGAGGTGTTGTAGGCTTTTATTCGTTGGAAATGAGCGCAGAGCAACTGGCGGCTCGTATTTTATCTGAAGCTTCCGAAGTGCCAAGCGAACAAATACGTCGGGGCGATATGACTGAAACTGAGTTTCGCCGTTTTGTAGACGCCGCCAAGGCACTAGAGGCTTGCCCACTTTATATAGATGACACAGCTGCTATCCCAATCGCCCAACTTGCTGCACGCGCAAGACGCCTTAAACGTACACATGGTTTAGATGTATTGATAGTTGACTATTTACAACTAGTGCGCGGAATCGCTGAAAACCGAGTTCAGGAGATCGGTGAAATTTCTATGGGCCTCAAAGCTATAGCCAAAGAGCTAAACATACCTGTTATTGCTCTTTCCCAGCTATCACGCCAGGTAGAAAATCGCGAGGATAAGCGCCCTCAGTTAAGTGATTTAAGGGAGTCTGGATCTATCGAGCAAGATGCAGACGTTGTCATGTTTGTCTATCGGGAAGAGTATTACAAAGAACGCGAAAAACCCAGCGACAATAATCTCGACGCAATGGTTAAATGGCAAGAAGAAATGGAGCGACTTCATCAACGTGCCGAAGTAATTATTGGCAAACAGCGCCACGGTCCAATTGGTACGGTCGACCTGAGTTTTGAGGGGCGCTTCACTAGATTTGGTAATCTTGTACAGCCTTGGCAACAAAGCGCAGGTGATAGTCAAGAGTATTAATGCAAATAAATTAAGAACACTATGATGAAAAATATTGCTATACTATTAAAGTAGTATTCCTAAGTAAGATAAATGGTAGCATAGGAAGGACTTGAACTCCAACACGCATGTTATGTTATGGTATCGTGTCTTAATCAAATGACTGAAACAGTCGCTGCCTTTCTATCCGCTGCAATTATGCTTTGATTTCAAATCAAAATAAATAAAGTTCAAGAATAAAAAGACAAGTTTTAATATAAATGAGTCCAAACAACATATTAACAAACGTTTTCACTCTTCAACAATAAGCTCGATCCTGTCAAAATGAAGAATGTCGTCTGCAAAACTAACCATAAATCTTGAATCACTCGTTCAAAACTGGCGAGCGCTAAATGCATTGAGCTCCACTCAAACAGGGGCAGTGGTTAAGGCCGACGGCTATGGACTTGGCGCCGACATAGTAGGGCGAGCTCTTTTACGAGAAGGTGTACAAAGTTTTTTTGTTGCTACTGCGCTAGAAGGAAAGACCCTTCGCGACGCTTTAGGTGGTGGACCAAACATATATGTCTTTTCCGGCCATATGGAAGGGGATACTGGTGCAATTCGTAATGGAGCGCTCACTCCGATGTTAAATTCCACTAACCAGTTGCTGCGCCATTTGGAAACCCTACCCGGTCATTTATTTGGTATACAGCTCGACACAGGCATGAATCGATTAGGCATGGAACCAAATGAATGGTTTGCAGTCCGCGATATAGCCATTGGGCAAAGACCTGCACTTATTATCTCGCATTTAGCCTGTGCAGATATAGCTGATCATCCTATGAATATTTCTCAACTCGAAACGTTCCAAATGATGACCAACGGTTTAGATATTCCGCGATCACTTGCAGCTACTGGCGGCATTTTATTAGGTAAGGCTTATCATTTTGAAATGACGCGGCCAGGAATCGGCCTCTATGGTGGAATGCCTTTTGCTGATACACTACCAGTTGTCAGCCTCGATTTACCAATAATTCAGGTACGCAACGTGTTATCAGGTGAAACAGTAGGTTATGGTAACAGTTGGTTTGCAACTTGTGATAGCAAAATCGCAACTGTATCAGGAGGCTATGCAGACGGGATAATTCGCGCTATGGGACCTAATACATCGCTTTACGCAGGTGACACTGCCTGTCCGATTGTAGGTCGTATTTCCATGGATCTAATTACTGCTGATATAACAAATCTGAGCGAAACTCCGGACAGCTTGCAGCTTTTAGGCAAGCGCCAAACTGTTGAAACCGTTGCTTCTGCAGCTGGAACTATTGGTTATGAAATTTTAACATCTTTGGGGCAACGGTATTACAGGTCAATAATAGAATGAAGTTTCTAGCTGCGATCGGACGGACAACACTGATAATTTTGGCAGCCATAGGACGCGTTAGCCTATTTGCGTGGACAACGCTTACACATTTGCTCCGTACACCGTTTTACCCTAGAGAAATGGGGTTTGCTTTACTCAATATAGGTTGGCTGTCTTTACCCGTAGTGGGATTGACAGCAATATTTACTGGTGGCGCTCTGGCATTACAAATCTATTCTGGTGGCGCGCGTTTTAACGCAGAAGCTGTAGTGCCTCAAATTGTGGCCATTGGTATGGTGCGGGAATTAGGGCCCGTTTTAGTAGGTCTAATGATTGCTGCTCGTGTTACGTCATCCATCGCCGCAGAAATCGCAACTATGAAAGTTACAGAACAAATTGACGCTTTGGTTACACTCTCTACCCACCCAATGAAATACCTTACCGTACCGCGAGTTTTGGCGGCCACTGTAACGGTACCGCTGCTCGTTGGAATAGGCGATATAATTGGAATTTTTGGTGGCTATGCTGTGGCTACAGGCACCCTTGGATTTAACAAAGCTGCTTATGTTCAAAACACCATAGACTTCCTCCAACTTCGAGATGTTGTTTCTAGTCTCACCAAAGGCGCTTTTTTCGGCTTCATCGCTGCTCTAATGGGATGCTACTTCGGTATGAACTCTGGGCGTGGTGCGCAAGGCGTAGGCCGAGCAACGAAAGGCTCTGTCGAGGCGGCCGCCGTTTTGATCTTAGCAGCCAACTTTGTGCTTACAGGAGTATTTTTTTCTTTATGAAGCATACACCTCATAACAGACAAGAGACCCAAACCAGAACTGGATTTCTAATTTGATAAAATTAGATAACGTTCATAAATCGTTCGGCAATAACCATGTTTTACGCGGGGTCAATCTCGAAGTAAAAGAAGGAACATCTACTGTCATTATTGGTGGCTCTGGAACAGGGAAATCGATATGTATTAAGACAATCCTAGGCCTTGTAATCCCTGAGCAAGGAACAATTACAGTTGACGGAATTGATGTAACTAAAACTAACAGAGACATTTTTCTAGCACGATTTGGTATGCTATTTCAAGGAGGTGCTCTATTTGATTCGCTTCCTGTTTGGCAAAACGTTGCTTTCCGCCTTTTACGTGGTAGCCTTGCAAAACCAAAAGGCGAAGCACGTGCGATAGCAATCGAAAAGCTCCGTCGTGTAGGTTTAACACCCGATGTAGCGGACAGATTTCCAGCAGAATTATCTGGTGGCATGCAAAAACGCGTTGGCCTCGCACGGGCAATAGCAGCTGACCCCGAAATTATCTTTTTTGATGAACCCACTACAGGGTTAGACCCAATTATGGCTGGAATAATTAACGACTTAATCAGGGAAATTGTTACTGAAATGGGCGCTACAACTATAACAATTACACATGACATGACTTCAGTTCGTACAATTGCTGATCATGTAGCCATGCTACACGGTGGTAAAATACGCTGGGCAGGACCAGTCTCCGACATGGATACAGCTAGTGATCCATATGTCGACCAATTCATCCATGGCCGCGCCAAAGGCCCCATCGCTTCTGTCAGATAAAACAGTAATAGAGGAACCGTGCTGTACGATTAATGACGTGACGTCTAGCTAGATTTTTTACCTGTTAAAAACAATAAACTTTACTTACTCCTTACGTACAAACTTTAAGCTCAGGAGGTCGAAATGTCATTTGTAAGTATTAGAGAAGTAACTCCCCACGCAGGCAGAGAAAGTGTCGTTAAAGACAGAATGAAAGAAATTTCTTCTATCATGGAAAGGCATGGCTCTAAATCAGGATTATATTCGGTGGTAGCAGGAGACGGCGCAGGTCGCTTTGATTTGCAGAATTGGTACTCGACTTTAACGGCCGCAGTTAATTCCTTTCAAGCGTATGGCGCCGATCCTGCCTACCAAGCAATCATAGAAAATAGATCTTCTGATCCTGCTGGGGAAATCGAAGGGCCTTGGATTGGCCGAATGATCTATGGAGCGCCCAAAGGTATAAAACCTGTTGTAATGCACCGAGATTATTATGCTACTAGATCGGCAATACCAGGAATTCTCAAACTTGCTCCAACTGTTGAGGAACTAATGGCAACGGTTGATGTAGAGGTTGGCATTGGAGTTCCCTTGGTTAAGGGTGATCATGAAATGGTTAGACTAGTGTACCGATTTAATTCAATGGATCACTGGGGTGAGACAGCTGATCGAATGATTACAGATGAGCAGTTTTTGTCACTTGTAGATGCTGGACACAAACTAGGCACACTAAAGAATTCAAGAATTTTAGTAGCGATTTAGGCAATCATTTCAAAAGTCAGACCAAATAAAAATTTTAGAAATTGGTCTGGCTATTATATGATTCTTTTGCCTTATGGCGCAATAGAGCCATCAATGTTCTGTCTCTTTGCATCTGTGCCACAGGTATATCAGCCACAGGTATCTTTCTTTCAAAGTCAGCACCAAGTTTTATTGTAGCCTAGAAGCACCCACGGGACACTTTCGTTGCTACTTTAGCTTGTCTCTGAGAGCTCTTCGTAAGGGGTCTGGCCATTGCGCGTGCCGTGCCTTCTAGCAAAGTTGTAGAAGCATTCCCATTCGTCGAGTTTGGCTTCAAGATCGACGTCGCCTTTGTAACTGAGGAGCTGATAGAACTCCTGCTGATCGAAACGGTGGGATCTTTCGACTTTGCCATTGAGTTGAGGGGTACCTCGTTTGATTTAGGCGTGCTTGATCCCGAGATCTTCAACATGCCAATGGAAGTTGGCCTGGAACTCCTGACCTTTATCTGTGCGGACTTCGCGAATGCAGAATGGGAACTGGTGCAAAACCTCTAAATTAAACTGTGCTAAATATGGGCGGGTGCGCGCACGCTACATGAACAAAACGTACACACACACCATTGATAAGTTCGTAAATTTTCAACCTGCAATTTGTTTGGCCTTTTCGACCAATACTTCTGCCTGGCGAATTGAGGCATAGTCGATCAACCGACCATCCAGAGATACAGCTCCTTTACCTCCAGCTTCAGCCTCCGCCATAGCGCCCAAAATACGGTGAGCTTTTGTGATTTCGGCATCAGATGGGCTCATTACTTCATTGGCTAGTTCGATTTGGCTGGGGTGGATAGCCCATTTCCCCTCACATCCTAAAACAGCGGCACGAAAAGCTGCGGCGCGATATCCATCTGGATCTGAAAAATTACCGAAAGGGCCATCCACTGGACGTAACCCATTGGCCCGTGCAGCAACTACCATATTCGCAATCGCCGAATGCCACATGTCACCCCAATGTACTTGCCTAGATCCGTCTTCTCCAGGATCAGTAAGGACAGAATAATGTTCATTTACACCGCCTATAACAGTAGTGCGCGCGCGCATGCTGGCTGCATAGTCAGCAACACCAAAATGAAGACTTTCATTTCGCTTGGATGAGGCCGCGATTTCATTGACGTTTTGCATACCCAGAGCGGTTTCAATAATATGCTCAAAGCCGATACGTTTTTTAAGACCTTTTGCATCCTCAATTTGGGTCACAAGCATATCGATAGCATAGACATCCGCAGCAGTTCCCACTTTAGGTATCATAATCAAATCTAAGCGCTCACCAGCCTGCTCAACAACGTCGACTACATCCCGATACATGTAATGCGTATCTAGACCATTAATACGAATCGACATTGTTTTATTACCCCAGTCAAGTTCGTTTAAGGCCTTAATGATGTTTTTACGTGCACCCTGTTTCTCGTCAGGTGCAACAGCATCCTCCATATCTAAAAAAATTACATCTGCCGCAGATTTTGCTGCTTTTTCAAACATTTGCGGTTGACTTCCGGGAACCGCAAGTTCGCTGCGATTAAGTCGTGCCGTAGCTTGCTCAATAGGGTGAAAACTCATTTTTGACCGCTCCTTATTTGTTTGGTCTTATGGCATGGCGCTCAGAGAAACGAACAAAAATTCATAAAGTCAAGAAATTTAATTGCGCATAATTGGAGAAAAATGAAATAAGATTGTTAGGGCTCTGGCTCACTCGCAATGCGACTGGAGTAATAGAACGCAATAGCTTGAGCCCGGTTTCGAACCGACAGTTTATCGTAAAGGTTAGACAAGTGAAATTTGACTGTATTTATTGTAATTCCCAATTCCTTTGCAAGCTCTCGATTTGTCAACCCCTTTGACAGAGCTTCCAGCATTACACGTTCTTTACCAGAAAGGCTGTGAATTGGATTGCTTTGCAACTCCCGTACATCAACAAATGGAAAAACCATTTTACCTGCCGCAACTTCAGCACAACATGTGAGTAAACTGTCTACATCACCAGCACGAGATGCAAATCCCGCAGCGCCAGCAGTCATTGCAAGGCGTGGAAGATCTCTAGCATCGTGACCATAGACTACAAGGCGTGGTGCGTTGTCTTGCTCACGCAAAACTTCAATCAACTTTGCGCCCCCAAGGGCCGGTAAATTCCAATCAATCACACCAATTTGAACTGGAACGCGCATTACAGTTCCAAGAAACCCTTCCGCAGTTGCCGAAGTAGCAACCAAAGAAAACCTTGGATCACGCTCAAAGATCTCAGACATTGCTGACAAAACGAGCGGATTACCATCAGCAAGAATAATATCAATCATTTTAAAATTTCCCAACCATTTGTAAATAAACGGTAAATTTCACTTTTACATACTTTTAGGTAGTTAAAGTTTTATGATATTTTCCTTTTTCTACCCTTATGGGTGGTTTTTTTACTACCAATTTAGCTACCCGAAAGCAGGAGTAACGGATGTTGTAAGACTTCTCAACTGCGGTATCTCAGATATCACAATTTCTGTGATCACGTAGAGGATTAGTTTATGTCGACTGAAATATTTTCAAAACTCGAAATTCCCCACACCATAGCGGCCGGACCAGGTCCTGGTAACACGGACCCGAGAGTGCTAGCTGCGTTTTCAAACGCAGGTGTCGCTGATCACATGCAACCTGACGTACTCCGTGGAATGACCGAGGCAAAAAAGATGTTGCGCGAGGTCTGGGGTACGAAAAATATTCACACTTTTGGTGTTGCCGGCACTGGTTGGAGTGGCCTTGACATGATGTTTGCTGCCGTCCAACCTAACGATAAAGTAGTTGCTTTCTCAAACGGCACCTTTTCTGGTATTGATGCACTCACCATTCGTATGAAATGCGCAACCTTGGACGAGTTGGCGCTAAATAGCTTAAATCCGACTGCAGCCAGCGTGACCGTTATAGAAGTTCCGCACGGTGAGTCAGTTAGTGGTGATGTTGTCGAAGCTGCACTGGCAAAACACAAACCCAAGTGGGCTTTTATGGCACATTGGGAAACTGGGTCCGGACGCATTAATGACATTCAAGGGTTTTCTGACGCTTGTGAGCGTCACGGAGCAATGGGTTTAGCAGACGCCGTTTCATCACTTGGGGTTGAGAATTTCAGCATAGATGACTTCCCCGGAGTTGTCGCTTGGGCGTCGTGCCCACAGAAAGGTATATGCTGTCTTCCACTCACCTACGCGCCAGTCAGTTTCACAGATTCCTACATTGAAGTGTTAAAAAAATGTGGCACACGAAGTTTTGTGCATCATCCAATCCTCGAAGCACGGCACTGGGGTATTGTTGAAGGAAATGATATTGAAAAGGGCACTTATCACCGCACGCATTCAGCTTACGCAGTGGCAGCTTTTCACGAATCGTTACGCATTACGCTCGAACAAACTGTTGCAAAACGTGCTAAGGAATACTCAAGGCATGAAGCAGTTTTGCGAGAAGCTGTCCAAGCAATGGGTTGCCATGTAACATCTAACATGACGAGTCTCATTGTTTTGAACCTTCCAAAAGATTTGGCCGGACGTGAGATGGAGATGGTCCAGAACTGCCGGTCAGTTGGTTTTGGTATCTGGCCGACATTATCTACACCAGTTCAAGTTCGGATCGGGATTTTAAATTTACTGACCCCAGCTGCAATAAGCGATATCATCAATCGTTTCGCTCAAGCAATTCGCGACATGGGTGGTGAAGTTGACCAGAGAAATATCGACGCAGTTTTAGATCGTCATTACTCAATCGCTGTTGCTGCAGAATAGGAATATGCCATGGATATTCACGAGTATCAGGCAAAAGAATTACTTTCAAACTTCGGAGTTGAAGTGCCTCCGGGCGCACTAGCGTACAGCCCAGAACAGGCTTCATATCGTGCCCGCGAGCTTGGTGGTGATAAATGGATTGTAAAAGCACAGGTCCACGCTGGAGGACGAGGCAAAGCCGGAGGCGTCAAACTGTGTGGTAACGACATTGAAATCCAAAGTGCTTGTGAAGGTATGTTCGGACGCAAATTGGTTACCCATCAGACAAGCCCGGAAGGCAAAGGTATTTACCGGGTCTATGTAGAAAGCGCTGTAGTAATTGATCGCGAAATCTATCTCGGTTTTGTTCTCGACCGATCAAGTCAACGCATAATGATTGTAGCTTCCGGCGAAGGTGGAATGGAGATTGAAGATATTTCTGCAGAACGTCCAGAAAGCATTGTGCGTTCAACAGTTGAACCCGCAGTAGGATTGCAGGAATTCCAGTGCCGAGAAATTGCTTTCAAACTGGGCCTAGCGCCTAGTTTGAGCGCCCAGATGGTACGTACCTTGAAAGGCTGTTACCGCGCATTCACTGAACTTGATGCAACAATGGTCGAGATAAACCCGCTGGTAATTACGGGTGATCAAAGAGTTTTAGCCCTTGATGCTAAAATGACCTTCGATGACAATGCCCTATTCCGGCACCCTCAAATCTCAGAGTTACGCGACAAGTCACAAGAAGACCCTCGCGAGAGCCGCGCCGCCGACAGAGGTCTCAGCTACGTTGGTCTCGATGGTAATATTGGCTGTATTGTAAACGGTGCAGGGCTTGCCATGGCAACAATGGATACAATCAAACTAGCTGGAGGCGAGCCTGCTAACTTTTTAGATATTGGAGGCGGCGCCACACCTGAAAGAGTAGCAAAAGCTTTTCGGCTTGTGATGTCTGACAACAATGTACAGGCGGTATTAGTAAACATATTTGCGGGCATCAACCGCTGCGATTGGGTTGCAGAGGGAGTAGTGGCCGCGTTGAAAGAGGTTGAAGTCGACGTACCGGTAATAGTCCGCTTGGCCGGAACAAACGTGGAAGAAGGTCAAAAAATTCTTGCGAAGTCTGGACTGCCTATCATTCGCGCTACTACTCTTGTCGAAGCTGCAGAGCGCGCGGTGGGAGCGTGGCAAAGTGATCTCGCACAAGGCACCAAAGTAAGGGTGGAAAAATGAGTATCTACTTAGATCGCGATACACCAGTAGTAGTTCAAGGAATTACCGGCCGAATGGCTCGGTTCCACACTAAAGATATGTTAGAGTATGGTACAAATGTTGTTGCTGGAGTTGTACCTGGCAAGGCCGGAGAGACTGTTGAAGGTGTTCCCGTTTTTGATACAGTAAAAGATGCTGTTCTAGCCACAGGTGCAAAAGCTTCATTAGTGTTTGTCCCCCCGCCTTTTGCTGCAGATTCAATTATGGAAGCCGCTGATGGTGGGATCAGCTACTGTGTTTGTATCACCGATGGCATCCCAGCTCAGGATATGATCCGTGTTAAGCGTTATATGATGCGCTACCCGAAAGAACGCCGCATGGTCCTTACCGGCCCTAATTGTGCTGGTACAATCAGCCCAGGAAAAGCCATGCTAGGGATAATGCCAAGCCACATCTACCTTCCAGGTAATGTCGGGATTATCGGGCGCTCAGGAACTTTAGGATATGAAGCAGCCGCACAACTTAAAAACTATGGCATTGGTGTGTCAACCAGTGTGGGTATCGGTGGAGACCCCATTAACGGATCTTCCTTTAAAGATATTTTGGCACAATTTGAGGCTGACCAAGATACTGAAATAATATGCATGATTGGAGAAATTGGCGGTCCACAAGAAGCTGAAGCAGCCGCCTACATAAAAGAAAATTTAACCAAGCCAGTTGTAGCCTATGTTGCTGGCCTGACAGCTCCAAAAGGGCGGACCATGGGGCACGCTGGTGCCATCATCTCGGCTTTTGGTGAAAGTGCATCAGAAAAAGTCGAAATCCTCACTGCTGCTGGCGTAACCGTCGCTGAAAACCCAGCTGTAATCGGTGAGACCATTGCAAAAATTCTTGGAAAGGCTGCGTAATGGTAAAACCTTCAATTTTTGTTACGCGTCGTTGGCCTGAAATTGTAGAACATCAATTAGCTCGTGATTTTAATGCAGTTTTTAATTTAGGTGACAAACCGCTGAATGCGTCTGAGTTTCGTGAAGCAATCAAAAATTTTGATGCAGTACTGCCTACGGTAACCGATAAACTAGGCTCTGAGGTATTTGACGTCAACAAGGCTCGAACTAAAATTTTAGGTAACTACGGGATTGGTTACAGCCATATCTGTGAGGCCTCTGTACAGCGCTTAGGTGTCACTGTCACCAACACACCTGACATCCTATCCGAATGCACTGCTGATGTCGCTATGACACTTATGTTGATGACTTCACGGCGGGCTAGCGAAGGCGAACGTGAAGTGCGTGCAGGCGCATGGACAGGTTGGCACCCAACCCACCTTATTGGTACCAAAGTAAGCGGCAAAACACTCGGCATAGTTGGTTTTGGTCGTATTGGTCGAGAGGTGGCACGCCGAGCGCACCATGGGTTTGGAATGAAAATTATTGTACAAAATTGTAGTCCATTATGCTCTAAAGTTTTAGCTGAATTTGACGCTATACAGGCGGAAAATCTAGAAGAATTGCTGCCACAGTGTGATTTTGTGTCCTTGCACTGTTCAGGCGATGGCAAAAACCGTCACTTGATAAATGCCAAAAGGCTGGGGCTGATGAAGCCTAATGCTTTCTTAATAAACACAGCCCAAGGCAAAGTCATTGATGAGCGTGCACTTGTTCAAGCATTAACATTTGAGACCATTGGCGGTGCCGGTTTAGATGTTTTTGACGGAGAGCCGCATATTGCACCAGATTTATACCATTGCGATAAGTTAGTAATGCTTCCTCACTTAGGTAGCGCCACACGCGAAGCGCGTGAGGCAATGGGCTTCCGAGTCTTAGACAACCTAAAAGACTTCTTCGAAGGACGTGATCCGCGAGATCGTGTGATTTGATGAGTTCAGCTTTGAGCAGAAGCAATAATATTCAAGCACAAGACTTGTACGCAAATAAATTACGTACTCAGTTGCGACTACTATGGCGAAAAGTATTAGAACGCCGAGCGCCACAAGTTGCTGTATGGATTGATGCGCCTGTGTCAATTGCATTGCCTTCCGGACAAGATGCAACGCCTTTCCTACAAGCACTAAACATTTGGTTTCAGTTGTTAGGTATAATTAATGAGAATGCAGACGCACGCAGTAATCGCTTGATTGAAAGTGAATGCGGCGCCACGAGTGTGTCTGGAAGTTTTGCCAAAGCACTGGAATCGATAGCA
Source organism: uncultured Tateyamaria sp. (assembly GCA_905480645.1). Classification (GTDB taxonomy): domain Bacteria; phylum Pseudomonadota; class Alphaproteobacteria; order Rhodobacterales; family Rhodobacteraceae; genus Tateyamaria. The sequence goes on along the minus strand of CAJQRC010000021.1, from coordinate 128,778 downwards.
CCGGATATAGATGCCTTCGCTAAAATTGCAGAAAAGTTATCAGTGGGTCCAACAATTACAGCCCATCCTACTGAAGCTAAACGTGTCACAGTATTGGAAATACACCGCAGAATTTATCGTAATCTGGCAACTCTTGAGGCTGATCGTTGGACCCCAAACGAACGCTCATTGCTGCTAACTAAACTTGAATCTGAGATAGACCTTCTCTGGATGACGGGCGAATTACGTCTTGCCCGCCCTACCTTACCTGATGAGATTGAATGGGGACTGCAGTTCTTTCGTGACAGCCTTTTTGATGCAGTCCCGCAAGTTTACGATAGCTTTGACCAAGCTACTCACCGTCACTTTGGAAAAGTAATAGATGCAAGGCCTGACATAAAGTTTCACAGCTGGATTGGTGGTGATCGTGACGGTAATCCAAATGTAACATGCGATATTACAAAGCTTGCCCTAAGGCGTGGCAAAGATACAGCTGTCTCTCGGCATATCAGTGACATTGACAAAGCAGCCGCACATCTCAGTGTGAGCCAAAATATTATGGTATTTCCAGAACCACATCATACGCGAATTAAAGCAATTATAGAACGCAATGGTAACAGTACTAGAAATCAAGGAGAGCCAATCCGTCAGGCTCTAACTTCCATTTCAAATGTGCTAAAAAATGAAGGTTATGCTAATGTCAGCAGATATGAGGCTGATCTAATCACAATAGAATCAGCTCTATATTCCATAGATGCTGATTTGATTGCCAAGCTCTACATACGACCAATCCTACGCCGTGCACAAATTTTTGGATTTCGCACAACAACCCTTGATATCCGCCAAAATTCATCAGTCACCACGCGAGCACTTGAGGATATCTGGTCAACGTCTAATGAACCAAAACCTGAATATGGAACACAGGAGTGGTCCAACCGCCTGCGTCACGAATTAGCAAATCCAATATTACCAAATATGGCTCTATGTCCACTTAAGCCAGAAGCGCGTGAATTACTAAACCTGCTTGAACTGCAAAACTGTACGCGTCACAGCACCGACCCTAACGCGATTGGCCCTTTCATTCTCTCAATGACACGTTCAACAGATGATCTTCTGGGCGTGTATCTTCTGGCGCGATATGCCGGTTTCGGGACTGAGACTTTAGATATTCAGATTGTACCGTTGTTCGAGACTATCGAGGACTTACGTAATGCTCCTCGAATTTTGGCAGACCTAATAGAAGTACCCTTGGTACGCCGCAGTCTTAACTCACGAGGTCGCCGCATGGAAATTATGCTTGGATATTCTGATAGCAATAAAGATGGCGGCTTTATCTGTTCAACATGGGAATTACACAGCGCTCAAAGAAATATTTTACAAACCCTGAGATCATTTAACATGAAACCCGCATTTTTTCATGGACGCGGTGGGTCAGTCAGTCGTGGCGGGGCACCAACAGGAAGAGCCATTTCTGCGCAGCCCGAAGGCACCATAGAAGGTATGATGAGGACAACTGAACAAGGTGAGGTCGTCTCGGCCAAATACGCGAACCGAGGTACAGCAACTGCCCAAATAGAACTTCTAGCTGCTAGCGCTCTTCTTCACACAACCAAAGTAACAAATGATCATGTCTCACCAGAATTTGAAAGCGCTTTCGAAGCACTTTCTGGTCTGTCACAAACAGCCTATAGCGCTTTATTAAACAGTGATTGTTTCGTAGATTATTTTCAACAGGCAAGCCCAGTTGAAGAGCTTGCCTATCTCAAAATAGGCTCCCGTCCTTCTCGTCGTTTCGGTGTCACGAACCTTTCAGACTTACGCGCTATTCCATGGGTATTCGCTTGGTCTCAAAACCGTCATTTAATTACAGGCTGGTATGGTTTTGGCTCTGCAATAGAAAGCTTCCTTAAGTTTCGGGGAGATCAAGGTCGCCTAGTCTTACACGATATGTTTAGCCAATCAGATCTTTTCCGATTAATTGTTGACGAAGTTGAAAAATCATTATTTCAAACGGATATTACGATTGCCGCTGATTATGCTTCTTTAGTAACAAATAAAGATACCCGGACGCGCATTTTTAATTTAGTTTCAGACGAATACAATAGAGCGTGCGATGGAATTCGTTTTTTAACTGGATCCTCCTGTTTAGGGGCAAGATTTCCAAAATTTCAAGCACGGTTTGAGCGAATTCGCTCAGACATTGACCATGTGCACGCCCTACAAGTTACACTTCTCAGGAGTGCACGTCATGATGGCAAAAAGCGCGATTTAATTCCACTCCTTCAATCCATGAACACAATATCAGCCGGACTTGGCTGGACAGGTTAGCCATAAGGATAAGTAAAATGAACAACCATATACGTTACATGAAAACCAATGATTTTTTCTCTGAAAATCTTTCCTCCTCAGACCCTGAAATTGCAAAGGCAATTGATCTTGAGCTTGGGCGCCAACGTAACGAAATTGAATTAATCGCAAGCGAAAATATCGTATCTAAAGCGGTAATGGAGGCACAAGGCTCAGTCATGACCAATAAATATGCCGAAGGTTACTCAGGACGGCGCTATTATGGTGGATGCCAGTACGTTGACATTGCCGAAAACCTTGCCATTGAGCGTGCGTGCGAGCTTTTTAGATGTAGTTTTGCAAACGTCCAACCTAACTCAGGCAGCCAGGCGAACCAAGGTGTGATGCAGGCACTAATTACACCTGGCGACACAATCTTAGGTATGAGCCTTGATGCTGGTGGCCACTTGACCCACGGTGCCAAACCAAACCAATCAGGAAAATGGTTCAACGCAATTCAATATGGTGTACGTCGCCAAGACAATTTATTGGACTACGATCAGGTTGAGTCATTAGCTAAAGAGCATCAACCAAAACTACTGATAGCTGGTGGAAGTGCAATTCCCCGCCAAATTGATTTTGCACGCATGCGACAGATTGCTGATATGGTTGGTGCATATCTACACGTCGACATGGCCCACTTTGCTGGACTGATAGCGGGAGGGGAGCACCCATCTCCCTTTCCACATGCACATGTTGCGACCACCACAACTCACAAAACCCTCCGAGGCCCACGAGGTGGCATGATCCTCACAAATGATGAGACAATTGCAAAAAAAGTGAATTCTGCTATTTTTCCTGGTATCCAAGGCGGACCATTAATGCATGTAATCGCAGCCAAGGCGGTAGCTTTTGGAGAAGCATTGCGTCCAGATTTCAAAGACTACATCAAGCGAGTTATTTCCAATGCACAAGCTTTGTCCGATCAACTTATAAAAGGCGGTTTAGACACAGTTACGCACGGTACAGACACTCACGTTGTATTAGTAGATTTACGTCCAAAGAACGTGAAGGGTAATGAAACTGAGAAAGCCTTGGAGCGCGCCAATATTACCACTAACAAGAATGGAGTACCGTTTGATCCAGAAAAACCAGCGGTCACTTCAGGTATTCGCCTCGGCTCACCTGCAGGGACAACGCGCGGCTTTGGTGAGAAAGAGTTTCGTCAAATTGCTGATTGGATTGTGGAGGTAGTGGATGGTCTGGCGGCAAATGGTGAAAATGGTAACGCCGCTGTAGAAGAAAAAGTAAAAGCTGAAGTTACTGCAATGTGTGCTGACTTCCCTCTATACTAAATATTCTATATCAGTTCGTGGTCTCCGGAAAAGAGCGCTGCGAACTGCAACTTCAAATTTGACTTTTCAGCGCTAACAACTCAAAAATTTAAATTTTGTGGAATAATTACAGAACTCCACGATGAGGGTCGCGTTTTGAATTGGTGTGTGATCATCAACAACCATCAGTCATGTAGCCCAATATAATCTACAAGGAGGCCAGTCTTTCTTGACCACATTGCGCTACAGATTTGAGCAGAACGGTTAAGATCCCGTAAGCCTGTTATTTAAATAAAGCCTAGGATTCCCAGTCTGGTACATTTCCAATTTCAATGAGTATTAGACAATTATCTAAGCGTTCAGACATACCAGAAAGTTGAGTTATACCATTGATGAATTTATACGACGTTGCAAATTAAATATAAAAGTTTAATCAAGCGTCTTGAAAAAATACCGAATTGAGCACTAGCCCTCACCATCAGCAACTTTTTTGAAAGCTGGAACTTCAATCTTATTCGAGGAATTTAATCTTGAAAGTTAATATCATTGCAGAGCATAATCTCTTAAAGAGTCTCTGCAACCACTCCCACCTTACAGTATATAATTGTCAAAAACCTATAAAATTAGAGTAAAACCAACTTATGTTATTTATTAAAAAGATCAAAAAGATATATTCTTTATTTCTATTGAAACTAAATTCATTAGCTCGACAACAGACTTTCACCATTCGTCAATTTACTAATGATGAATGTGTTGGCTGATGGTATTAACTCTTGACGTGTCGCATTCTCACATGTCTCCTGACATTGAAAAGTAGGAGAGAGAAATGGTTGAAAACTTTGGTGGTATATTAAACTTAATAGTATTTATTGCATTGACTTTAGGCTGGGCAATGTATGCATATCAAATGTCTTTTGGTATTGAAGCCTTTTACGGAAAGTTCAAAATTAGCAGAACTGGCACAATTATTGGAGGTTTTGTCAGCGCATTTGCAGCATCTGCAGTGATTATGCATATAATATTATTAATAAATGGTCTAGAAGGTGCCTGGTACTTGTTCACCTATTTCATTGTTCAAGCGGCCATAGCAGCTCTTCTTAGCTGGAGAACTGTATCAGCTAAAGTGGCGGCTGATGAAGGTGTAATTTATACCATGGAGCCTATCATTGCCCCTATCATATTTGGCGTGGCATACTGCTTTTTATTATTTAGGATGCAGGAGCTCCTTTATACGTAAATATTCAAATTGGACTGCTGTAAAATACAGCATAGGCCAGAAATATTAATAACGCATCAGCGGGATAGAAATCCCGCTGTGCCTGACCTGTGCTTCTTTTAAAAAAGCGTTTTCAAAAGCAAATTATTGACTTTCTATCTTTTATGAACTGGGTTATTTCTATGTCAAAATTACATATAGGCACTTGGGGCAAGTCTCTGGTTGAAAGCCTTTTAAAGCAAGGTATATCTCCGATAAAAATCGTGGGTAATACTGGGATAAATTTACGTAAACTTGATGGTGATAACCCTAGAATTGCTTTTGATCAATTAGCCGAATTATTCGAACGTGCTGCGGAAATCACAGATAACGATCTCATTGGCTTTCAGCATGGCCAAAATAGAGAAGTCCAACGCAGCGGTTTGATTTCTTTTGTCAGTTCGTCTTCGCCATCAGTACGCACTTTACTGATTACCCTTGCAAGATATCAACGCATCACTGGTGATGCCATTGAGATAACAACTGATCAGTTAGACAGCGATGGAATCATCGAATGGTACTTCGCGGTGCCAAGTGGTGTGAAGCGGAGGCAATATCTTGAGTTTAGTGGAACCGGTATAATTGACGATCTTCGCCGTTTGACTGATCGCAGGCTAACTCCTGAAAAAATAGAATTCAAACATCACAGAGATAGCAACAATAAGCCATTAGAGGCTTTTTTTGGATGCAGAGTTGAGTATGGAAGTGACCAAAACCGAATTATTTTTAGACAGAGCGATTTAGATTTACCACTCAGGTCCGCAGACAACCATCTTCACAAGATGCTTAAGAAATACAGTGAAGAAGCAGTTTCCGAAACGACAAAAAACAAAATGTCCATGACGCAGGAAGTTGAACAAAAAATATCTTTGCAGCCAGGCAAAACGCAGGAAAAAGTTGCTAAAGAATTAGGAGTGAGCACCAGGACACTTGCGAGAAGGCTTAAAGCAGAAAAGACTACCTATTTCAAGGTTGTCGAAGCATACCGCGAGGCAATGGCGAAGAGTATGCTTTCAGACACTGAAACTCAGATTACAGAAATTGCATTTGTGCTGGGGTATGCCGATACCAGCACTTTTAGTTCAGCTTTTAAGAGATGGTCTGGTAAGTCACCTTCAGAGTACAGAACTTAACTTTGGTTTCCAAAGTTTTTTCTCAAGCAGTTCGAAATAGAATTGACTGAATAATTATACAGGCAAATGCCATGAGATTTACAATTGCCACTAATTTTAAATGCCTGTTAAAAAATAATTTTTACTGTTTTTCCGACAACCAAATAACGCAATTCACTAGGGGACAGCAAGATTAGCACAACTTCGAATGAAAGCAGCCAATCTTTATCTATCGAACTTTTTTACTTGGGTAGACTTGACAGTAAGTTCAAAGCCTCAATCACTAAGAAAAAATCAAACAAACTATAAGACTTTTTTGTTTTTATAATAACGTTGCAACTGACTACAGAATTGAGCATTAATGGCACCCGCTGCTTCAATCTCTAACAATTGTTTTTCCACCTTAGCCATTGTCATCCAAGGCACATCGATATCATTTGTTAGCCAGCGTTCCCGTATCACAGTTTTTGCAGCAGACTTGTATCTGTCGGAAACAATTTCTGGTAAATTCAAATAAATTAGCCGCTGACCAAGTTGACGTAATCTTTTATCATTAAGTTTGTTCACCAATTTTGAACGATGCGTCCAGCTCGATACTAAAAATTTCTCAAAAATAATTTTGTCTAACGCACTATAAAAGCTACAATATATTTGGTCTTCAACTTCAGCAGAGACCTCATAATCTACAAACCGATTGGATAGCGCCCGCCTCACCCGTTCATAAAAGTCTGGTCGTGATGAAACGATTTTTGCTTCAGCAACATGAATTGGATCTTTTTTAGCATTAAGAAATATATTAGGCACCTTGTTGGTGTATATTGTACGAATTATTTTGGGAGAAGTGGTAACCGAATCTGCGAGTACATCATCAGCGGCATCAACAATTTCTTCGGCTTTGCAGGCCTCAAGATCTAGGAAAACTAAAACATTCCTGTTCAGTAAGTTAGTGCCCGCATATACGCCGATAAAATGAACGAGGAGTATCTGCTCCAAATCGTTCTATCAACTGTACGGATTGGCCACTTTTGAGGATACTGCTTACGATACGTTTGTCCCGATTGCAGACACATTTTTTCCATATAGTCGGGGCACGATCGCAAATAATTCCTGCCTTATGAATAGTTGCTTCAAAATCCCCAAGCGCATCATGCGCTTTATGTGCTACGAATCCATTCGCATATGCCAGGCGATCAAGCTTAAAACTAGTACGGCCATTATCACCAAGCGGCCATTCAAGAATTTCTGTTGCCAGTTCCCATACTGCGTAAATTATCTTCATCATATCAAGCCGATTATTATCATTAAATTGGGTTTGAAAAATATTTGGCTCAAGATTCTGATAAAATGATTAGCGGAGAAACTCCTCATCAAATGCCCGCGAATTATACCCTGTCCAAGTTGCTGGAGCCCATCGTTTTATAAGGCTACTGATTTGATGTGAAAGTTCAAACCATGATGGAAGGCTTTGATCTTCAAGTTGCGCTGGCCCTACTCCCGTAACGGCTAGAGCCCATGGTGCTGGTAGAATATAACGGAAATCCTACACCGAATATTTACCGATTCAACTGGCTGGAGCCACTGATCCGTCAAAATAGCTGCGAACTGTACCGGTTGGTCAAATGCCGGCGAGGTTCCAGTGGTTTCCAAATCATAGAATGCAAACATAACGTTTATATTTCAGTTTACAGAAGCTCAGAAATTATATTTCAAGTCACTAAATGTTTTTTTAATAAAGTGATAAATAAATTTCATTTCAATTAATATTGGCAAAGTTCATTTACCTGCGTCTTACTAAAATGATACCGTTACTTTAGATAACCGATAAATTAGCTTATTTAGAATAGACGTAATTAATAATTTATGAACGATTAGGTTAAGACATTAATCTACTAAAATACTCTTTGGGAACCATGTGGATAACCTCCGATTGTTATAATTGGGAAATCGATGCATTGGAGGCCATTGTTTTGGGGAATATCAAAGTTAATCCCAAACCCTATCCCCAGCCTTTGTCCAAGAAGTTAGTTTTCTGCGCAAATGTATCGTTATTTTAGTATTATATTGTAAATTGCCTATCCTATTTCATGATTTGCACCTTTAATGTAAGCTAATTTTTACTTTTATTTAAGCTTTCAACGATTAGTATAATATCTGGCCAGCAATCATTGTAGAATACAGATTTCTTTCTTTCGATGATACCAATAGCTTTCTCAATTATTGCGCCCTACGGAGAAATCATTGCCATGTCTCATTCGACTAACACCAGCTGGCAGCCGGAATACAATCGCATAATAGTAATTTTTGGTAAGCCAGCAATGGCTGAGCAGATGTATTTAGCAGTTTATATTACCCTTGCCAAACGAATTGGTGTCGTTCTGAATCAATTTGCCTGAGATTTATGCCTGTTTACAGCTTGCATACTCGCATCTCTCTGGATCAGTGTAGCCACAGAGTGTCCGCGTGTTCGGCAATCATAATAATCCTTTGACCCCATGCCTTCACTAAGGCACACCCAGATTATGGCAAAAAACCGATCTTACTCATGCTCGTCGTGCGGCACATCTTTTAACAAATGGTCGGGGCGTTGTGACGGATGCGGAGAATGGAACACCATCTCGGAGGACGTCGGGTTATCGAGCGGTCCGGGAAACAAGTCGCTCGGATCAAAACGTGGTACAACGACATCGCTTACAGATTTACGTACCAAAGAAACACCACCACCTCGAACGCAGTCCAACATGTCAGAATTTGATCGAGTTCTTGGAGGAGGGTTAGTACCAGCATCCGCCATTCTTGTTGGGGGCGACCCAGGAATTGGTAAATCGACACTATTACTGCAAGCAGCCGCCCAATTTGCTCGTGGAGGACTTAAGACTATTTACGTCAGCGGTGAAGAATCCAGCGCACAAGTTCGAATGCGCGCGCAACGCTTGGAACTGACCGACGCCTCAGTTCAATTAACTGCCGAAACAAATTTGCGAGATATTCTCACGACGCTTGAAGTCGAAGCACCAGGGCTGGCGATTATCGATTCAATACAAACAATGTGGCTTGACACTGTTGATAGTGCACCTGGCTCCATATCCCAAGTCCGCGCTGCCGCGCATGAACTAACTACTTTTGCCAAACGTAAAGGAATCAGTGTTGTTTTGGTAGGTCATGTTACCAAAGAAGGACAGATAGCGGGGCCTCGTGTTGTCGAACATATGGTTGACACCGTTTTGTATTTTGAAGGCGAGCGCGGTCACCAATTTAGGATTTTACGCGCAGTTAAAAATCGTTTTGGGCCCGCAGATGAAATTGGCGTATTTGAAATGACTGGATCTGGCTTGGCAGAGGTCGCAAACCCGTCAGCACTTTTCCTAGGTGATAGAAGTACACCAACGCCTGGTTCCGTAGTTTTTGCTGGTATCGAAGGGACAAGACCCGTTTTATGTGAATTACAAGCGCTTGTTGCACCTTCGCCACATTCCCAACCCAGACGAACAGTAGTTGGATGGGACGGCGGTCGTCTTGCTATGATTCTTGCAGTATTAGAAGCACGTTGTGGAATTCCTTTTGCCGGACTGGACGTTTACTTAAACGTTGCGGGGGGCATGAAAATTACAGAACCAGCAGCTGACCTAGCTGTCGCAGCAGCGCTTTTGAGCGCACGCGAGGACAGCGCTTTGCCGCCAGATACAGTCGTTTTTGGAGAAATAAGTCTGTCAGGGGCACTTAGATCAGCTCCTCAGACAGAAAATAGGTTGAAAGAAGCGCAAAAACTTGGTTTCACCGGAGCTATTGCTGCTAAAGGGAACAAAGAACTTGGAGTTTCTAAAATAAAGCTCTGTCAGATGAGTAACCTTATTGAGTTTGTTGGTGAAATATTTGGTGCAGGTTAAGAGCACTTAAGAAAGAAAGAGGCAAAACTATGGAAGGCTTCACAATTATTGACGGCGTTGTTGCGGCAGTCGTTATAATATCAGCTTTATTAGCCTACAGCCGTGGCTTGGTACGTGAAGTAATGGCAATTGCAGGCTGGGTGGCGGCTGCGGTCTTAGCCTTCCTATTTGCCCCAACTGTCGAACCGATGGTACGCGAAATACCAGTTGTTGGAGAATTCGTTGCAGAAAGTTGTGAGCTGAGTATGATTGGAGGCTTTGCAATTGTTTTTGCGATTTCTTTGATTGTAGTCTCACTCTTCACTCCTCTATTTTCATCTATAGTGCAACGTTCCGCAGCCGGTGGCGTCGATCAGGGTCTTGGGTTTCTGTTTGGTGTAGCACGAGGTATTCTGCTCGTGGCCCTTGCTTTATTTGTTTATGACACAGTCATGACAGGGCAAGAATACACAATTGTAGATGAAAGCCGTTCCGCTGTCGTCTTTGGAAGATTCACAACTCAAATAGAAGACCAGAACCCTGAAGACGCACTTAGCTGGGTTACGAGCCAATATGAGACCTTAGTTGGAAAATGCGCTAAATAAGTCAGACCGAGGATAGTTAAATCCTAATAACACTGCGCTTTTCAAAAGACCCACTAGTACTTTTGGGCTAAGCTGGTTAAGCCTCAATGCCGGCCCCTCTTGTTTCAAAAGCCAAGGGAAATAATATTGTAAAAGAGCCATCTCTCCGTGGCTGAAAATTTACTGTTAGAGAAATATTAAAATTTTAATTTATCTAATTCTTGCCCATTTTCGCTCAGCACCTAATCTGCGGGAAACTTGTTCTTTACCAGAGAAATTTTGAGGTAGCTTGATCCTAGCTAAATTATTCTCAGATTCAATTTTAAATAACTTTTTACCTTTATAAAATGTCGCAGCATAAAGCATACATAATGTATTATCATGTGGTGACAGTTCTGGTTTGACTTGATACAGTTTTTTATAGGCTAAAACTTATCTGGAGCTGCCAATTGTCCGACAATTCCGATATAAAAACGCCTCTCGCTTACGCTTTTGACTTAAATGCCATTCATGAATTGAGTGATGGCGATAAATTGAAAGAGGAGTGTGGAGTGTTTGGTGTGCTCGGCACAACAGACGCAGCTAATTTTGTGGCGCTTGGTTTGCACGCTCTTCAACACAGAGGTCAGGAAGCCGGAGGTATTGTGGCTTATGATGCGGAGCAAGGCTTTAATTCTGCCCGTCGCTTTGGATATGTGCGTGATAACTTTACGTCACAATCTATTATGGAAACTTTACCAGGGCCACTGGCCATCGGTCATGTACGGTATTCAACTTCTGGTTCCAAAGGACAAACTGCAATTCGGGACGTACAACCCTTTTTTGGTGAGTTCGCAATGGGGGGTGCTGCTATTGCTCATAATGGCAATATAACCAATGCCGTTGCCCTACGCCGAGAATTAATACAGCACGGCTCAATTTTTCAAAGTTCTTCTGATAGTGAGTGTATTATTCACTTGATGGCACGCTCACTACAACGCAATATACCTGAACGGATGGAAGACGCGCTAAGACGGGTCGAAGGGGCATTTTCGATCGTTGCTATGACCCGAACAAAACTAATAGGCGTTAGAGATGCGTTAGGCGTTCGCCCTTTGATGCTTGGTAAATTACCAACTGGCCACGTTCTAAGCTCTGAGACATGTGCACTTGATATCATCGGTGCAGAATTCGTGCGTGAAATAGAGCCAGGCGAGATGGTTGTAATTACAGATAATGGCATTGACAGTCGTTCTCCTTTTCGCAGCAAGAAGCCACGATTTTGTATATTTGAACATGTGTACTTTAGTCGCCCAGACAGCATTCTAGGCGGCCGTTCTGTTTATGAAACCCGCGAAAACATTGGGAGAGAACTAGCAAAAGAATCACCAATCGAGGCTGACCTCGTATGCCCTGTGCCAGACAGCGGAACACCCGCCGCAATTGGCTTTTCCTTACAGTCAGGTATCCCATATGCTATGGGAATTATACGCAACCAATATGTGGGACGAACATTTATTGAACCTACTGAAAGCATACGAAACATGGGAGTGCGCCTGAAACTAAACGTAAACCGTGCTCTCATTAAAGGTAAACGTGTAATCTTGGTTGACGATAGTGTCGTGCGCGGTACCACAAGTACAAAAATTAAAGAAATGATTCTTGATGCAGGGGCTGCAGAAGTTCACTTTCGAATTGCATCGCCCCCAACGGCGTGGCCCTGTTTTTATGGTGTTGATACACCTCAGCGTGAAAAACTTTTGGCCGCAACTATGTCCGAAGACGAAATGTGTAAACATCTGGGTGTCGACAGCTTAAAGTTTATTTCGCTCGATGGGCTTTACCGCGCCGTTGGAGAAAAAGATGGGAGAAATAGAAACGTGCCACAATACTGCGACGCCTGTTTCAGTGGTGAATATCCAGTTGAACCGACTGATATGATAGAAAAGGGCTTTGAGATAAAAGCCGCAGAATAAATTCTGTTCGAAAAAAATAAGAAGCGTTCCCAAAAGGGCCTAATGGGCTAAACAATTCGAATATAAGCAGATAAAATATTAGAATGCTTGACCAGACGCTCATGCACATGCATCAGACTATTATGACAAAACTAGCACTAATTACTGGAGCGTCTCGCGGGCTTGGTGCGTCTATTGCATTGCATCTGGCGACAACGCATCACATTATCGCAGTGGCAACCACAACGGGCGCACTCGAAGAACTCGATGATAAAATCAAAGAATTAAATGGATCAGCCACTTTGGCACCAATGGACATAACTACCGACGCAGCCATGGCAACGCTTTGCAGAGGCATTTTTGAGCGTTGGGGTAAAATTGATTTTTGGATACATGCCGCAATCTACGCCGCACCCTTAGCACCAGCAAACATGATCGATCCAAAAGACCTGAGTAAATCAATCAATACTAATGTGACTGCGACAGCTACTTTGATTTCCTATCTTGCCCCACTATTGGGTTATGAGGGAACTGCCGTGTTTTTTGATGATCCACGAGCAGGCCAAACGTTTTTTGGCAGTTACGGAGCTACAAAGGCAGCCCAAATCGCTCTTGTAAAGTCTTGGCAAAACGAAAGTAAAAAAACAGGCCCAAAAGTTTGCATTGAGCGACCCTCGCCTATGCCAACTTCAACACGTGCCCGTTTTTTTCCTGGTGAAGACCGCAGCACATTATCTGATCCAAAGATCGAAGCCAAAAAAATTCTAAAAAAGTTTGATCTTTAACTGACAAACTGAGTCCCCAACGCAACGGTTCTCTTTTATGTTATAAAAATGTACCAATTAACGGTACCTTTAGTTGCTTAACATCGCACTGCTGACCTAGTAAGTCAGCAGAAGAGGTCGATAATGCGCATTCTTATCACTAATGACGACGGCATCTCGGCGCCGGGCCTATCAGTGCTCGACCAGATAGCAAACGAACTTGCAGGATCAAACGGAGAAGTGTGGACAGTAGCGCCAGCTTTCGAACAATCTGGCGTAGGACACTGTATAAGTTACTCTCGCCCCATGATGATACAACAACTTGGGGCCCAACGGTTTGCAGTAGAAGGCAGCCCCGCAGACTGCATCCTGGCAGGTTTGCACGATGTAATGAAGGATGCACTACCTGACCTAATCCTATCAGGAGTGAATCGCGGCAATAATTCAGCAGAAAATGCTCTTTATTCCGGCACTTTAGGCGCGGCTATTGAAGGTGCGCTTCAAGGCGTACTCTCTATAGCAATTTCTCAATTTTTCGGCCCCAAGAATCGGGATCTTAAAGATACATTTGAGGCATCTGCGGTGCATAGTGCATCTGTAATAAAAAAAATTATTACAGCTACCCCGGCACAAGCATCAGGCTATCAGCTTTTCTATAACGTAAACATACCACCAGTGGCAGCCTCTGATGTAAAAGGTACAGTGGTAGTCCCCCAAGGATTGCGTAAAGGCACTGGCTTTCACACTGTGACATCAACATCACCATCGGGTCGGCAGTTTTTATGGATTAGCGGCGGTGACCAGCAAAGACCTACGGCACCAGGCACTGACGCAGCTGTAAACCTCGATGGTTATATCTCAGTTACACCTATGAGAGCTGACTTTACAGCCTATGAAATGATTGAAAAACTGAGCAGCATTAGCACATGATGAATGACGATTTAGCAACTATAAAAATGCAGTTTCTTTATGCTTTGAGATCAAAAGGGGTCACAGATAATCGTGTACTACAGGCCATGGAAGAAATTGATCGTGGTCCTTTTATTAGAGGGATTTTTGCAGAACGCGCATATGAGGACATGCCGCTGCCCATCGCCTGTGGTCAAACCATAAGCCAGCCCTCAATAGTCGGTATGATGACACACGCACTAGATGTTAATCCGCGCGACAAAGTCCTTGAAGTGGGTACAGGTTCTGGCTATCAGGCCGCCATTTTGGCAAAGCTAGCGCGAAGAGTATATACTATTGACCGACATAGACGCCTCGTTCGTGAAGCACGCGTCATTTTTGATGAATTAGGCCTTCACACGATTACGGCTATTACCGGTGATGGATCATTTGGTTTACCTTATCAGGCACCATTCGATCGAATTATCATTACCGCCGCGGCTGAAGATCCTCCAGCGCCTCTTCTCAATCAACTCAAGGTGGGTGGTATCATGGTCCTGCCCGTAGGTCAGTCTGACGCTGTTCAAAGACTAATCAAAGTACACAAAACTGAAACTGGACTTGAATACAACGAATTGCGCGATGTACGATTCGTACCCCTGCTAGAAGGCCTAGGAAAAGAATGATAATATTGTAGATCACAATCGAAATTGCAAATATATATTAAATGATGGGGACCCGTAGAGGATATTGCAGATGAGCCAAAAGATCATCATAAAAATAACACGATTGTTTTTTGCTGGCTCCGCTGCTGTAAATCTAACGGCTTGCAGCCAATCTTTAGACTATGACCTGCGTGGCATGAGTGGTGGTTTCACCACTGCTACAGCAGTGCAAACAGCCGTCGCAGATAGACCAAATCCCGATAATCGTGGTGTCATTTCTTATCCTAATTATCAAGTGGCAGTAGCCAGGCAAGGTGATACGATTACTGATGTGGCCAACAGGATTGGCTTACCACCTGCCGAAGTAGCTAAATATAATGGTATTCAAACAAATATACCGTTGCGTACTGGTGAGATTGTTGCACTGCCAAGCAGAGTACCAGAACAAACTGGCGCAAATATAGGCGACATTCAGACGTCTCTTTTAGATGTTACCTCTTTAGCAAGTAACGCGATAAATGATGTACAACCAACTCCCCCAGTAGAGAACATCGTCAAATCAGAATCTGCTCCAACCAAAAATCCTGTGCAAAAAATTGAGAAAGAACCAATTCGCCATAAAGTTGAGCGGGGCGAGACGGCTTACACCATCGCTAGGCTATACCAAGTATCAGCAAAATCATTGGCGGAGTGGAACGGTTTGGGCGCCGATTATGCCGTCCGCGAAGGGCAATACTTATTAATTCCTATTGCACGTACCCCAGCACCAACACGTTCAGAAAGTAGTATCACAACCGCTCCAGGAACGGGATCAGCCACACCAACACCACCTAGTGCAACTAAGCCACTCCCCGCAGATGATACAGCAAACCCACCAAACATTCCACCAGCAGATGAGCTTGCGGCCGACGTCGGCAAAACCACCAAACCCATCAAACAGACTGCTATGGCGATACCAGTAACAGGCAGTATTATTCGCGAATACAGCAAAGGCCGCAATGAAGGAATTGACATCAAAGCTGCCCCAGGTTCACCAGTAAAAGCAGCCAATAATGGTACCGTAGCAGCAATAACTAAAAGTGCTGAAGGTGTGCCAATTATTGTTATACGTCATGAAAATAATATTCTCACAGTCTACGCTAACGTCGACGATGTAAAAGTAACAAAAGGGGATAAAGTACAACGAAATCAGACTATCGCCAGCCTTAGTAGCATTGATAACGATGCATATGTACATTTCGAAGTGCGTGATGGCTTTGACAGTGTAGACCCTGCCCCATACCTCAAATGAGCCATTTTAAAATTTGTTGCTATTAAATTTTTATAAAAGATAACATCTTAAAACAGGCTCATATAAATAGTAAATTCAACGATAACAAACGAATAACTTTAAATTTCAACTCCACGTGAATTTATACTGACACCTCGCCTACCAGCCAAATCGCAGAAGTATTGCCATGCAACTCGGCCCGATCGTGATCCCCGCGTTGCTTGCCACTCAATAGCTTCTGCCCATAATGTTTTGTCTTCAATCTCAACACTGTAAGCGCTACAATATCCACGGATCATTGCAAGATACTGATCTTGATCACAGGAATGAAATCCTAACCACAAGCCAAACCGGTCAGATAACGAAACCTTCTCCTCAACGGCTTCACTTGGGTTAATAGCAGATCCTCTCTCATTCTCAATCATGTCACGAGGCATTAGATGCCTCCTGTTTGAAGTCGCGTACAAAATCACGTTATCTGGGCGCCCTTCGATTCCCCCATCTAGAACAGCTTTGAGAGATTTATAGTGTTGATCGTCATGACTAAAAGATAGATCATCACAATATAATACAAAACGTGCCGTTTCAGCTTGCCGCAAAATATTTAATAATCGGCTAACAGATGGTAAATCCTCTCGGTGCAATTCTACAATTTTGAGTTGAGAAAACTCTGAGTGCACTTTTCCATGTATTGCTTTGACTAAACTAGATTTTCCCATCCCGCGCGCGCCCCAAAGCAGAGCATTATTGGCCGCTAAGCCTTGTGCAAACTGTCGGGTATTAGCCAACAAAATATCCCGAGATCTCTCAATTCCGAGCAGTAATTCCAGCGATATTCGAGCAACGTTTTCAACTGCCTCTAACCTGTCAGGTTCCGTGTGCCATACAAAGGCACCCGGCAGGTCAAAATCAGGAGTTGCCAATGGTGCGGGTGACATACGCTCAAGCGCAGCCGCAATGCGTTCTACCGTGTCACCCTTCACAGACTCTTGCTCCATCATGATACTCAATTCATTTTATTTTGGGATGAATCATCATCTTCATCATCATCATAATAGCCATCAGCACGCAACTTAGCTTCACGCTTAGCCTCAACCCTTCGAACAAGAAATATGGAAACTTCATACAAACCATAGACGACAACGAACAAAATTGCCTGTGTGATTACATCCGGCGGGGTGACCAATGCAGCCAAAACTAGAATACCAACCACAGCATACTTGCGCACATTAGCCAGCCCCTGCCCACTTACAAGTCCGGCTTTACCCATCAACGTTAGAAGCACAGGAAGCTGGAAGCACAAACCAAAGGCCATGATGAATTTTAATGTAATATCAAGACTTTCATTGACCTTCCCAAAAAATGTGATGCGAATGCCTTCTGTTGTCTCTGGAATAACCACATCAACCACACCGGGAACATCCGTCGAAACAAAATCACTCATAATATCTGCAATTATTGACGGTACATCAGCAAAACCAAGGAAGAAATTCATAGCCAATGGCGTTACTATAAAATGCGCAAAAGATGCACCTAGGATGAACATAATTGGCGATGAGATCATAAACGGCAAAAATGCATGCTTTTCTTTTCTGTAAAGGCCGGGCGCTACAAACCGCCACAATTGGAAGCCTATCACGGGAAAAGAAAGTGCAAAGCCAAATACCATAGAGATTCGAAACAGTGTGAAAAGATATTCCTGTGGGCTCGTATACTGCATTGTTGGTGACGGATCACCCAATTCTCGCAATGTAGCCTCAATGGGCTCAAGCAGGAATTGCAGGATCGGTTCAGCTACTATGAAGGCAAGAATAATTCCCACAAGAAATGCCAGCACAGCTCGGATTAAACGAGTGCGCAGTTCAGCCAGATGTTCTATCAGCGGGGCTGTGCTATCATTCATATCTTCAGTTTGACTCATATCAGCTTTCTTTTGTTGGATTGGGGGCCAATTCTGCTTCATATTTTTCTGCGCGCTTCAAAGCCTCTTCAGCCTCGCTAGCCTTACGGTCAGCAGTTGCACGCGCCGTGGCTGCATGAATCTTTTTGGCATTTTCAACGCGCTCTATTTTTTGATCTCCTAGTTTTGCAGTCTCACTGCTTGGATCCAGATCAGTCATTGAGGATGCTATATCTTTAGCAGTATCCTTGACACCTTCCATGGCGGAGCCCAAGGGGTTGGTTGCAGCTTTGATAGTTTTTTGTATATCTTTTACGCCTGAATCATCCGCCGCTTGGTTCATTGCAGATGAAAACTCACGCGCCATCCCTTTTGCTTTTCCTACAAACTTACCAACATTACGGAACAAAAGTGGCAAATCTTTAGGACCAACGACAATCAAAGCCACTACCCCAATAACCAGTAGTTCCGTCCAGCCAAGGTCAAGCACGAGTTAAACCTTATCTTTTTCAGTCTCAGGCGTCACGTCTTTCAACTCCTCAGAAGCAGCCTCTTCAAGTTCAGACTGACCGTCTTTGACGCCTTTTTTAAAGCTCGTGATACCTTTGCCTACTTCCCCCATTAAGCTTGAAATTTTTCCACGACCAAACAGGACCAGCACCACAACTGCGATTAGTAGAATTCCAGGCAAACCAATATTGTTTAACATAATTTATCTCCAACAATGGCGGGACTGTGTCCGCCTATCACTCAGTCTTCTACGCTTAAGGTACCGCATCGAAAAGGCAAATGGGTAAGATTGGCCCAACGTTTTTACCTTTAGACAAGAAAAACTGACTAGCACACACACAACTGACAGTTTAATGTCAGTTGTGTGTGTATATTACAAATAGGAAAGTAGCATGCAACGGACCGACCGCCTTTTTGAAATTATTCGGATACTACGTGACGGACAATTGCATCGTGCGCAGGACATGGCTATTAAGTTGCAAGTATCCGTTCGTACAATCTACCGCGATATGGACACGCTGGCCGCATCAGGCGTTCCCGTAGAAGGAGAACGCGGCGTGGGATACATAATTACCCAAGCAATCAGTTTACCTTCTTTCATACTAACAGTTGACGAACTTGAAGCACTCCAACTTGGTATAGCCATTGTAGCTGAAACTACTGATGAAACACTCAAATCAGCTGCTTCATCACTCGCAAACAAGATAGATAACTTACTACCAGAACGCACAATCGAAGAGGCGAACAAATGGCAGTTTGCAATCTATCCATTTGCAAGCTCAGTAAGAGGGTTTTCCCATATGCCTATTCTTCGCGCTGCAATTCGCGCCAAACAAAAATTAAAACTTACATATCATTCCAAGGAAAACAGAATTACTAGCCGAACAATTAGACCCCTTCACATAGAATATTGCGGGAGAGTCTGGACGCTCACTGCATGGTGTGAGCTAAGAGAGCAATTTCATATATTTCGTGTGGATCTGATACAGTTTGCCGAGGCTTTACCAGAAATGTTTGTGGATGAACCAGGTAAACGGCTAAAAGATTATAATTTACACTTATGAAATTCTTATATTTTTCAGAAAGTTTTATTATAGCGGTTTTCATAACTGCAAATAAAATATGGTGCACTAATAATTTATCAGTCCAGTGGTAAAAAAACTTCCAAAGCAGCGGCAGCCATCACTACGACTTCATCCAAAATCAGAACGTCTAGCCCACCCTTTTCAACTATAACCTGAACCACTCCATAAGGTAGTAGAGCACTAATCGTATTTAAATCTACAGCATCAGGACGCGGGACCCCTATACGGACGACAACGCGCATCAACTCACGAGGCATATCAAGAGTTCCAAAGATTGGTAAAGATGCGCCTTGAAGCGCTTGCTCAACCGCGCGGCAAGCAGCCTTTAAATCGTCACCGCCATGTAAATCTATCCCCTGGGCCATTTCGATAATGATACGCTGCTCTCTCATGAAGACAGTTCTAAAGAAACTATGAGTGCAGCCTGCGCCATTACGGTAGAATTTCCAGAACCCTCCGGACGTTCTACATCTAATCCGCCATGTTCAACCGTAAAAGTCATTTGACCATAAGGAAATAAGTCTGCTAAAGCGGTCACATCCACAGCTTTTGGTTTGGCACAACCAATACGAACGTCTATCCGCATCGCCTCTTTCCCAACACCCATATATTCAGCAAGATTAATTGAATTACGCCATAAAGCTGCTCGAATCGCTCTGGATGCAGCTTCAGTATAGTCTCCTCGTCGAAGAGATGTACCCATACCAAACTCTACGATCATAGGCCCGCTCATGCCTCTACCTCCGCTGGAAAAACAAAACACTTATCACGGCGGATTCTAAGCCACATAATCGTACCCGTCTGTGGTAAAAAAACACCTGGCACAGTAACTTTCATTACCGCTCCACCATGCGAAAGACAAAATTCAACAAGGCTTTCATTACCCATAAAACGCGCTCGGATGACTTCCGCTTTAGCCGCTGTGCCTTCAGCTGCAGTCGCGCTGGGACCAACACCTGCACGATCAAAATCTATGCGGACATACTGCGGTCGGAAAACTATGTCCACCGAAGTTCCATCCGGCAGTCCTGGCGCGAGGAACCTTCCAAATGGCGTCATTGCCAGTGCGCCTTCAACTTCGGTTCGGAACCGATTAGCATCGCTGAAAAATGCAACTGAATCCCGGTCAACAGGTCGGGTGTAGACATTATATGGCGCGCCGCGCTGCACAATTTTTCCATCCCTCATCAGAGCTATTTCGTCTGCCATTCGCATTGCCTCATCAGGTTCGTGTGTAACCAACAAAACAGCAGTATCTTCTTGTTTGAGAATCGCTAACGTCTCATCTCGGATACCATCTCTCAATCGATTATCCAGACCAGAGAAAGGTTCATCCATCAACATTATTCGCGGTCGCGGTGCCAGAGCTCTAGCTAGAGCTATACGCTGTTGTTCACCGCCAGACAGTTGGTGGGGAAACATATCAATGAATAGTCTCATATGAACACGCTCGAGCATTTCCTCAACACGTGCACGACGCTTATCTTTCGGGCCAGAAAGACCATAAGCGACATTACC
Organism: uncultured Tateyamaria sp.; assembly: GCA_905480645.1. Taxonomy (GTDB): domain Bacteria; phylum Pseudomonadota; class Alphaproteobacteria; order Rhodobacterales; family Rhodobacteraceae; genus Tateyamaria. The sequence continues at coordinate 107,831 of CAJQRC010000021.1, read as the reverse complement.
TGCAACACTAAGGTGTGGGAACAATGCAAAATCCTGAAACATAAAGCCGATCTCGCGCCGTTCAGGAGGAATGTGAAAGATAGTGTCACAGATCAGCGAACCATCCACAAAAATTTCACCAGAGTCTTGCATTTCGACCCCAGCAATCATTCTAAGAGTAGTAGATTTGCCACACCCCGATGGCCCTAGCAAACATGTAACTTGGCCAGGTTGAATAGTCAGGCTCACATTATCCACAACAATGCGCCCGCCAAAACTGCGGTTAAGATTTTTAATTTCCAGCCTCGGTGCTATCACGCCGCATTCCCGATTAAACCAGTCAGGAGGTATCAGGCTCGTTGCGATCCCGCAAGCACTGCCTTAAAGCCAATGGCCAGAACACCAATGCAAATTATTAAAAGCTGTTCATATTTATGACCTTCTAACAAAATAAATTCTAACCATGTCCATGCACGATCAAAATAAGCCAAAGTACTCATAACCGCTGTAAAAAAAGCAACCAAATACGCCCAAATATTTATGGTGCGCCCCACTATTAACCCGATAATTAAAATAGGATCCAGAAACATAGAGGCCGTACCGCTTACCGCTACTGCATCAAATAGAGTTGCGTTACCCCACAATGTGAATAGCAACCCCAATTACATAAACACGACCATAACAATAACTCCACCGGTTAGAGACCTTGGTGCCTGTTTTTGGTAATGTCGATGAGATGATTAGCAACTGACCGCGTAAGAAATCGCGTTCTGTCTCCTTTAAGTCTATCCAAAAGTGGTAAAGTTTGATTTTTTGTCAGGTCTATTTCCACGCCTATAGCTAATTTGGGTGTGTTCCTTAGCTTACCAGTCACCAAAAATAGCAGTTTTTGTCGCAAATCCACTCCTCAAGCCTCCTGAGCGTTAGCACAGGTCAACGCTCTAAGAATAACATATGTAAAACTCCGTGAAAAACTGCTAGGTTGCAACATAATCTAAATCAAATGGGCGATTAGCATGAATTTCAATTCCATGCCACACGGAAAAAATACCAGAAACTGCGTTAACAAAACGTCCAAAATCACCATCGCGCATATTCGGATCAAGGCATGTAGGCATCTCTTGCTCCAATTGGTCATTCATTACACAGAACTCTGCAGCCACATATTGCTCACGGCATTCCGCAAGCCAATCAAGGCACCCAAGTAGATATCGCTTTGGGATTTCTGGTAATTCATGTTTAAGGAACCCTTCCCAAGAAAAATCGAGCAGGTTCTTGGTGAATTATTCAGCCAATTCACCAAGTTTTTCTGCATTAAAAAGAAGGTCGTTACGAGAAAAAGTTGGTAAATTTTTTATCATCAAATTGTGGCTACTGTCGCGCCACCATCAAGCAACAAGTTTTGCCCAACAATGAAACCGGCATGTTTAGAGCATAAAAACGCGCATGCCGCACCAAACTCTTCTCGAGTTCCATAGCGTCCAGCGGGGATCGTTGCAGCCCGACGTTGCCGCGCTTCATCTAGTGTAATACCTTGCGATGAAACCACTCCACCGTCTAGAGCATTGGCTCTATCTGTTGCGTGAATTCCAGGCAAAAGATTGTTAATGTTTACACCTTTGCTAGCTACCTGTCTGGAAGTGCCTGCAACATAACCTGTCAAACCAGTACGCGCCGAATTCGATAAACCAAGAGCGGGAATTGGTGCTTTTACAGACTGAGAAGTGATATTGACCACGCGCCCCCAACCTCTTTGCATCATACCCGGCACAAACGCTTTCATCAAGTTAATCGGAGCCAACATATTAGCATCTATTGCCTTAATAAAATCATCACGATCCCAATCAGTCCAAATACCAGGAGGCGGTCCACCTGCATTATTGACCAAAATATCTATATCACCCGCTGCTTCAATTAATTTATTTTGTCCATCAATCGTTGAAACATCGGCGGCAACAGTCACAACACTTACGCCGTATTCACTGCGAATAGTTTGAGCCGAAAGTTCCAGAGCCTCTGATCCTCGACCATTCATCACCAGATTACATCCGGCGGCAGCTAACGCTTCGGCACAGCCTAATCCCAAGCCCTTAGATGATGCGCACACCACCGCTTGTTTTCCATCAATTCCAAGATCCATTTTATCTCTCCCAGCTTTACTAAATTTAGACGTACCCATGCCCTAAAAAATGCACCAGAAAAATGCTGCAAATCTTACGGAAACAAGCTTAAATTTTGACAGTTTTTATTAGCGAACACAATCAGTGACTAAACATCGACATCTCATCCCAACATTTCTTGCGTACAGAGTTCAATTTTAAAAAAAAACGTACTATGAAAATAGGACCACCCCATTTTACAAAATGTCACTTACAAATGCTTTGCTTATAATATAAGAATTATTTATAAAAGACGGCCCCCTTACCGACGTCTTGCGCCACACTGGGGCGCGCTCTATATGCACAATATGCTGAATATTATCTCAAATCGTAAAAAATTACCGCCTGAAATTGCCCGTCGACGTACATTTGCAATTATCTCTCACCCAGACGCAGGCAAAACAACTCTTACAGAAAAATTTCTGTTGTTTGGTGGTGCTATTCAAATGGCAGGCCAGGTTCGTGCGAAAGGAGAGGCACGCAGAACACGGTCCGATTTCATGGCCATGGAGAAAGATCGTGGAATATCTGTTTCTGCTTCTGCTATGTCATTTGATTTTAAAGAATTTCGCTTCAACTTAGTCGATACGCCCGGTCATTCCGACTTTTCGGAAGACACATATCGAACCCTCACAGCCGTAGATGCTGCCGTAATGGTTATCGATGGAGCAAAAGGTGTGGAGAGCCAGACACAAAAACTGTTTGAAGTCTGTAGAATGCGTGAACTGCCAATTTTAACCTTCTGTAACAAGATGGATCGCGAAAGCCGAGACGTTTTTGAGATTATCGACGAAATTCAGGAAAACCTTGCAATTGATGTGACGCCAGCCAGTTGGCCGATCGGCGTTGGGCGTGATTTCATCGGATGTTATGATATCCTTAATGACAGGCTTGAGCTCATGGACCGCGCTGACCGGAACAAGGTCTCGGAAACATTGAGAATTGACGGGCTCAACGACCCAAAACTGACTAAATATGTGCCCAGAGCTCAATTGGAAAAATTACGTGAAGAACTCGAAATGGCACAAGAATTACTGCCTCCACTGGACCATCATGCAATGCTTGAAGGCACATTAACGCCTATTTGGTTCGGCTCTGCTATTAACTCTTTTGGGGTAAAAGAGTTAATGGATGGCATTGCTGATTACGGCCCTGAACCACAAGTTCAGCAGGCGCAGTCGCGTCCGATTCTACCAGAAGAAACAAAAGTTTCAGGATTTGTTTTCAAAGTGCAAGCAAACATGGACCCCAAACACCGCGACAGAGTTGCCTTTGTGCGCATGGCTGCCGGTCATTTTAAGCGTGGAATGAAATTAAGCCATGTTCGTGCAAAAAAACCAATGGCTATAACTAACCCAGTAATGTTTCTTGCTTCTGATCGTGAATTGGCTGAGGAAGCATGGGCCGGAGATATAATTGGCATACCTAATCATGGACAACTGCGAATTGGCGATACTTTAACCGAAGGGGAAGTACTGCGTGTCACTGGCATACCATCCTTTGCACCTGAGCTCCTTCAGGGCGTCCGAGCAGGTGATCCGCTAAAGGCAAAACATTTGGAAAAAGCGTTGATGCAATTTGCTGAGGAAGGCGCAGCTAAAGTTTTCAAGCCGTCAATTGGGTCAGGTTTTATAGTGGGTGTCGTTGGAGCGCTACAATTCGAGGTATTGGCGAGTCGTATTGAACTGGAGTACAGCCTACCAGTACGCTTTGAAACTTCACAATTCACTTCTGCTCGTTGGGTAGGCGGTGAAAAACAAGCAGTTGATAAGTTCAGTGAATCTAATAAACAACATATAGCCTATGACCATGACGGTGATATTGTTTACCTAACACGACTTCAGTGGGACATTGATCGTGTCAGTCGGGATCATCCAGACGTGATACTAACTGCTACTAAAGAAATGATGGCTTGAAAAACAAAATTGCAATTAACTCTACAGGTTGGATGTGATTAAAACAAATTTTAACTGGCAACAAAAATTTGGAAGAACTTAATTTTAAGAACACGATATTTTTCCCAAACATCCCGAAGAAAGCCACTATTCAGAAGAAGTTCTCGTGCATTATTTTCTGTCAAAGCTTTTTCCTGTGCTTGCTCTATCATTTCAAATGCATGTGCACGGGTATGATTATCGAACCGCCAGCGTCGCATACGACTAGATCACTAGAGTATACAGTAAGGCCATATATACAGACTGGTATGTCATATTAAGAAATAGCAACTCTTCCAAGAATGTCCGTTGGGCGCAAACCGCGTCCAAAAACAGGAAATTTATTAAGCTTATCTACCAGTCTTTTATCCCGAAGCAATCCATCAATGATCGCGCCACGAGCGCCGCGACCCACTGATGCCGTAGAAAATAATTCACCCCGTGCCGCTACAGGTTTGCGGGACCAATCTAATACAACAACATCACCAACATTTAGCGAGTCGATAAAATCAATTTCACCGCAATAAGGCCGTTCTGGAATATCTGTAACTGGCGTGCTTACAGCAGTTCTGGCCCAACCAATTAAAACACCTGACGGACTGGCCAATAGTTTGGCACCAGGTTCCAATGTTTTCTCGCGCATTCCTGCTGAATTACAAACATCGGAATAGACTGCAGAATACGTACCTTCAGATAGATCATCCAAGTCCAACCAATTCGTTTTCAAAATAACTCCTCCAGTTAAGTATCAAAATGTTTGGATATGCAAAATAAATGCGTAATACAAAAATCCTCCCAATAGTATTGATTCTTGATCACATGTGACTTCCGCTAAATCAAAATAGCTCTGGTTTTAATTATTTTTGCAAATGTATCAACGCGGTTGTATCAGAATGCGGCCGTTATCTCGCATGAGATAAAAACATTAAATTTGCCTAATCACTTTATATTGACAAGCTGGCGATCTCTATATTTTTGCTTCTTATCCAATAAATTCAATGAAAACTTACACGGAAATGAGTTACAGACCACAGTATTACAACTTTCCCCCATGAGTTTGACGCGACGCAGCATCTTTGCTAGACAAACAAATCGATGCGGAGCGTCAGCGCTCTTTCTTGGCGTCAAAAGCCAATGTTAATAGACGTAGCGGGCCAGTAAATGTTTGCACAACACGGATATACATGACAAAATTCTCTGATCTTATTTTAAATCCTAAAGTCCTTAAAGCAATCGATGAAGCGGGGTATGAAACCCCCACTCCGATACAGGCAGGAGCAATACCTCCCGCCCTTGAAGGGCGTGACGTATTAGGCATAGCACAAACCGGCACCGGCAAGACAGCTAGCTTTACACTCCCACTCATCACAATGCTCGCTCGCGGTCGCGCCCGAGCCAGGATGCCCCGTAGTCTTGTCCTGTGCCCAACTCGTGAGCTTGCAGCCCAAGTTGCAGAGAATTTTGATACTTATTCAAAATATGTAAAACTCAGTAAGGCTCTTCTAATTGGTGGCGTATCATTTAAAGAACAAGATGTTCTTATAGATAAAGGTGTGGACGTACTCATCGCAACACCGGGACGCCTGCTTGACCATTTCGAGCGGGGCAAACTAATTCTTAATGACGTTAAAGTAATGGTTGTCGACGAAGCAGATCGAATGCTGGACATGGGTTTTATCCCCGATATTGAACGCATCTTTGGATTAACACCTTTTACCCGTCAAACTCTATTTTTCTCAGCAACGATGGCATCAGAGATTGAAAGGATAACCAATACTTTTCTTTCGAACCCCGAACGAATAGAAGTTGCTCGCCAAGCAACAGCATCAGAAACTATCGAACAAGGCGTTGTGATGTTTAAAGGGTCTCGCAAGGATCGAGAGGCATCGGAAAAACGTAAAGTGCTGCGCATGCTTATTGATGCTGAAGGCGATAAATGCAGCAATGCAATTATTTTTTGCAACCGCAAAATGGACGTAGATGTGGTAGCCAAGTCCTTAAAAAAATATAAATATGATGCCTCTGCTATTCATGGTGATTTAGATCAAAGTCAAAGGACACGCACTCTTGAAGGATTCCGAAACGGAAAGCTACGTTTTCTCGTAGCCTCTGACGTTGCAGCACGTGGCCTAGACGTTCCTTCAGTTAGCCATGTTTTCAACTTTGACGTGCCAAGCCATGCAGAAGACTATGTGCACCGTATTGGTCGTACAGGTCGGGCCGGGCGGGACGGCAAAGCAATAATGATCTGCACACCTCGAGATGAACGAAACTTCAGTAACATTGAAGCTTTGATCCAAAAAAATATTCCTCAAATTGTAAACCCTCTTCCATCAAAGGCCTCAACTTCGTCAGCTGACGAAGTTCAGGTTACACCTGAGAAAAAAACAACTCGTACACCTCTTAAGCCTAAAATTCAAAAAAATGAGGGTACAGGCGACGTCCAGACTGATAAAGAAACATTGAAAAATGTAGGAACAGTGTCCGAAAAAGATACAAGCATTTCCGTAGAAAAAACGAAAAATCAAACTCGTTCTTCATCTAACGAAAACAAAGCGTCGTCTAATCGAGGTGAACATAGGAACAATAATATTGTGGGTCTTGGCGATCATACTCCAAACTTTATTGGTTTAAGCTTTGAAGAGCGGCGCGTTAGTTAAAATACTTTTTTCGCACCGCATACAAATAAAAAGAGAATGTCACCTCATTTTTTTGTTAATGCATACGACTAATGACGACAGTAACTTCGGGTTTTTTTCCAATCTCGTCTTTTCCAGCTTTTCGTACAATACGTCTTAATGCTTCCTCTAAAACGTCATCATCTTGTAAAGTTTTGGCATCTGCCCGACCAAGAAACTGGCTAAGATCCTCTTCAAATACTTCAACCAGAACTGCATTTGAATTACCTCTTTCCGCCAATCCCTTAGTTTCACACCAAGGTTCTCCAAGAGGCTCATCCTGTTCATCTAAAATTAATGTAACGAGAACATGACCGTTTAGAGACATCCGAATCCGGTCTCGTACAACACCGTCCAGCGCACCAACTTGTACTGACCCATCGAGATATGTTCGCCCGGTCTCGATATACTCGGCTACTTTGGGCGCATTACCAGATAAATCAATCATCATTCCATTAATTGCCAAAACTGCCGAACGGCCTTTCTTTTTGGACAGTTTAACATGCTCACGCAAATGTCGATGCTCTCCGTGCATCGGCACAACGATCTGCGGATTAACAATGTCTTGCAACAGTTCTATATCTGGGCGGTTAGCATGCCCTGATACGTGGTAATGGCCTGATGAATCGTCAACTACATCTACGCCCTTTTCTGACAGCTGGTTCATGATGCGGATTACACCACGTTCATTACCTGGAATAGTCTTAGAAGAAAACAGAAATAGATCTCCTTCCTTCAATTCCATTCCCATGTACTTACCATTTGCCAATTGAGCAGAGGCGGCACGACGCTCCCCCTGCGATCCTGTCACCAGCAACATAAGATTTTCACGCGGCACTTGGCGCGCATCCTCCGGACTTATAACACTAGGAAAGTCCTTTAAAACGCCAGTTTCTATTGAGGCTTCAATCATACGACGCATCGCACGTCCCAGCAAAACTATTGATCGCCCTGCCCGGACGCCAGCCTCAGCCAACGTTTTCACTCGTGCAACGTTCGAAGCAAATGTTGTAGCTACAACTATACCATCAGAGTGAGAGCGAACAAGTTTTTCAATCTCTGGTCCAACAGTCGCCTCAGAGCGCCCAGGACTTAAAGCAAATATATTTGTACTGTCACAAACCAACGCTTTAACACCATTTTTGCAAACTTCTACCCAGAGATTAGGATCAAAAGGTTCGCCAACAAGTGGTGTCTCATCAAGTTTGAAATCTCCTGAGTGGATAACCCTACCTTGAGGACTGTCAATCACCAAAGCCGCACTTTCCGGAATTGAGTGTGATATAGGCAGAAAGCCTACATTGAAAGGTCCAACAGTTACAATTTCAGGCCATGCATCCGAAATGGTGACGGCATCTTCTGGGTACCCTCGTTCTTCCAATTTGCGCCGCGCAATGTTGGCTGTAAAAGGCCGCGCAAAAATCGGAGCGCCGAGCTCATCATAAGTATGGGAAATAGCTCCAACATGATCTTCATGTGCATGAGTAATGAAAATACCATCAATGCGTTCTTTGCGCTCTACCAGCCAAGTAATGTCTGGTAAAATCAAATCAACGCCTGGACTGCTATCCATATCAGGGAAGGTCACACCAAGGTCGACCACGATTAAACGTTCTTGTTCCGGCTCACCGTAACCATAAACGTAGGCATTCATACCAATTTCACCAGCCCCCCCAAGGGGCAGGTAGATCAATCGTTCACTACTCATGAGATTAGTTATTTTCCTTATTATATCGATGGATGACTTTCAGGCCATGCATCGTTAAATCATCTATGTAATCGTCAAAAAGTGTTTCGGACTGTTGAAATAACGGTGCCAACCCACCCGTGGAAATAACGCGCATATCTCGATTGCGTTCTGCTTTAATACGCTCACATATCTCACGGACAAGGCCTACGTAACCCCAAAAGACACCTGATTGCATGCACGCAACTGTGTTAGTGCCAATTACAGTCTGTGGCTTGGAGATGTCTACGTGGGGCAGAGCCGCGGCCACATTGTGCAATGCCTCAAGGCTTAAGTTTACCCCAGGTGCAATTACACCACCTATGTAACTGCCGTCTTTGTCCACCACATCAAATGTAGTAGCTGTGCCAAAATCTACAATAATTAGGTTGCCACCAAACAAATCATGGCCCGCAACCGTGTTTACCAATCGATCGGGCCCGACATGAGTGCCCTCGTCCACCCGAACGCCAACAGGCAGCAAGCAATCAGATTTACCCACAACAACAGGCCGTGTTCCAAAATACCGATCTGCCAAGACACGCAAATTAAATACAACTCGAGGCACTGTTGACGAGATTATCATATTTGTGATTTCAACATTCACATTTTGAAGCTTCATTAACGTGGACAGCCAGACATAATACTGGTCAGCAGTCCGCTGCCATTCTGTGGAAGTGCGCCATGTTCCTATCACTGCGTCTTCATCCCAAATAGAAAAGACTGTATTAGTGTTACCGCAATCAATTGCTAAAAGCATAAGATTTCCTCATCAGAAGTAAACATCGCCAGCCGGAATGGTCACGCGTCCCTTCGATGTCTCTAGAACAAGTTGGCCATCGACGTCCATATCCGCGAAAGTTCCGTAATAGGTCTCTTTTGCAGTGCGAGCTTTAATATGTTGACCCAAGCGTGCTGCATGAGCGAGCCAAGCGACACGAATAGGCGGAAAACCATAGGTGACAAATTGTGTTTCACGGTGAGCATACGCCTGCGCCAATACATTCAGGAAAGCTTTCGCCTTTACCTCTATTCCTAGTCTACCCTTTAAAGAGATGGGCCGGACTGCCCCTGCCTCGACGGCTTCTAGGCTGGGTGCTTTAACAAGATTAACACCTATTCCAATAGCTAAGGATAGTGCCTTAGGCCCAGTTTTAACTGACTCCAGCAATATACCGGCAACCTTACCCCCTTCTAGCAATACATCATTAGGCCATTTTAGTGCAAAGGCATCATTATGGCCAGTCACGGCTACCAATGAATCCCTAAGCGCCAGAGCAGCAACAAAAGACCGCAAAGCAGCACGGGACGGTGGTTCGTTTAGAGACAAAACTAGAGTTGCAGCAAAGTTACCAGCAGGCATTGACCAAGACCGCCCTCGACGTCCTCGAGCTTTAGTTTGAGCGTGAGCCAATATCCATTCTGGTCCTGATAATTCAGGTATGATTCTGACGGCTTCACTTAAGGTCGAATCAACCTTGTTGAGAATACGAAAGCCATATCCTGTGGGCCACCCAGTCAAAAAGGTTCACGTTTCAATAGGCACATTCTAAAAGCCAATATTATTTTAAAATCTAATCTAATAATGTTGCCGCGGCACTGGCGGCGGCAGCGTCAACACCAAACATGTTGACGACACCTGCCAACATGATGATGGCCGAACCTATTAAAAACATCCAAAGTACAGGCGACTGCCCACCATTCAGGCCTTCTTCCGCAGGATCACCAAAATACATGAGGTAAACTATACGAAGATAGTAGTAAGCGCCAATCACTGATGCAACAGCACCCGCTACAGCCAGCCAAGCAAGCCCACCTTCGAATGCCGCCTTTAATACATAAAACTTACCAAAAAAACCAAGCATCGGTGGCACACCCGCCATCGAAAACAATAAAACTAACATTGCAAGAGCTTTACCGGGTTCGCGTCTTGAGTACATGCTTAAGGATTCAATATTTACAACAGGCTGACCATCTTTTTCCATCATCAGGATAAAAGCAAAAGTACCCACGTTCATGGTCACATAAATCGCCATGTAAACCAACATGGCTTGAACACCCAAAACAGTACCTGCAGCAAGCCCCATCAGGGCGTAACCCATATGAGCGATAGAAGAATATGCCATCAATCTTTTAATATTAGTTTGCCCAATAGCAGCAAACGCACCAAGGAACATTGATAGAATTGACAATAATGCCATAATCTGTCGCCAATCCGCGGTGGCTGCACCAAAGGCGTCATGCAAAACGCGTGCAAACAGAGCCATTGCGGCTACTTTAGGAGCTGTTGCGAAAAATGCCGTAACTGGTGTGGGCGAACCTTCATAAACATCTGGCGTCCACATATGAAAAGGAACAGCAGAAATCTTAAATGCGAGCCCAGCCATCAAAAAAACTAGACCAAATAGAAGACCCATCGAAATATCGTGATTAGCCACCTGAACAATACCAGAAAACACTGTAGTTCCTGCATATCCGTAAACCAATGATGCACCATAAAGCAGCATGCCAGACGACAAAGCACCCAAGACGAAATATTTCAATCCAGCTTCCGTAGATTTTATACTGTCGCGACGCAATGCAGCTATAACATAGAGAGCAAGTGATTGCAGTTCTAGCCCCATATACAGCGCCATTAAATCACCAGCAGAGACCATCATCATCATACCAACAACGCTCAATGCTACTAGAACAGGATACTCAAACCGAAGCAAACCTTTGGCGGTCATATAGGCTTCGCCCATAGCTAAAATAGCCGCTGCCGCCAGTAGAATTGCAACTTTGGCAAAGCGAGAAAAACCATCGTCTATGAACATTCCGTCGAAGGCTATATTCGTTCCAGTTCCAGTTAAGCCAATCCAGCAAGCGAGGATAATTAAAACTGCAGATGTTAACCAAAGCATAGCAGATGCAATTCCATCTTTCGACGTATAGACCGCAAACAACAAACTAAGCAGCGCAAACAGCGACAGTAGAAGCTCTGGCAAAATAATAATTAAGTCAGCAGACATAGATGTGTCCTTAATTCAAAGAAAGTCGGGCCGCGTTGTCAAAGCCGCCCAGAGCTGTGTCATGTTGTAATACAAGTGCAGTTACAGTTGGGCCAATAATGTCGAGAACAAGCGCGGGATAGATACCAAGGAGAATTGTCATCAGCACAAGAGGAGCAAAAATCACTCGTTCTCGGATAGTCATGTCAGTTATAGATTTAAGACTCTCTTTAATCAAATCACCCATCATCACACGACGATAGAGCCAAAGTGCATAGGCCGCCGAGAAGATCACACCTGTTGTCGCTACAACCGCCACCAAAGTATTTACTTGGAAAACAGCCATCAACGTCAAGAACTCTCCTACAAAACCAGAGGTTCCCGGCAGTCCAACATTGGCCATGGTAAACAGCATAAAAATCAATGCGTAAGCCGGCATTCGGGTCACCAACCCCCCATAAGCGTTAATATCGCGGGTATGCATTCTGTCATAAATTACACCAACGCAAAGAAATAGAGCAGCAGATATAAAGCCATGCGATACCATTTGAAAAATTGCACCATCAATACCCTGTTGGTTTGCCGCAAAAATACCCATGGTTACGAACCCCATGTGCGCAACAGACGAATAAGCTATTAACTTTTTCATATCTTCTTGCACGAGAGCTACTAGAGAGGTGTAGACAATTGCAATGGCAGACATCCACAGCACCAGCGGTGTTAAAACTTCCGAGCCAATTGGAAACATTGGGATGGAAAAGCGAAGGAACCCATAGCCTCCCATTTTCAACAATATTGCGGCCAGAACTACTGATCCAGCAGTTGGAGCTTGCACATGTGCGTCAGGCAACCAAGTGTGAACTGGCCACATAGGCATTTTAACTGCAAAGCTGGCAAAGAAAGCAATAAACAAAAGAGTTTGCATTCCTCCAATGATCTGCAGCCCCATCAGTTTGAATGTTTCTGAAGCAAAGTTATGGGAAAGCAATTGTTCAATATCAGTGGTGCCTGCGTCTGCAAACATGCCAACCATCGCCACCAACATAAGCACCGAACCAAGAAAGGTGTATAAAAAAAATTTAAATGAAGCGTAGATTCGGTTTGCCCCGCCCCAAATACCAATAATCAAAAACATTGGGATTAAACCCGCCTCAAAGAAGAGGTAAAACAGTACTAAATCAAGCGCCATAAACACGCCCAGCATCAACGTTTCCAAAAGAAGGAAGGCTATCATATATTCTTTGACGCGTATTTTCACATTCCACGAGGCTGCTATGACTAATGGCATCATGAATGTAGTAAGCATGACAAAAAGGACTGAAATTCCATCAACACCCATCTTATATTGCAGGCCCATTAACCACTCAGCTTCCTCCAGAAATTGAAACCCAGTATTCTGAGGATCAAATTCAAAAAGGATGAATAAGGATACAAGGAAGGTGGCCGCCGTAGCAAAAAGTGCTACCCATTTTGCATTAGATTGAGCAGCGTCATCTTCACCTCGGAGAAACACGCCAAGAATAAAAGCGGCCAGCGCCGGAATGAAGGTGACGATGGAAAGAAGGTTATCCATCAGTGTGCCCCTCCACTAAGTGTCATCCATGTAACCAAGACAACAATTCCAATCACCATCGCAAATGCGTATGTAAAGATGTAGCCTGATTGAGCTCGACCAGTGAGCCGAGTGATAAATGGGATAAAACCCATAGCCAAGCCATTCAGTGAGCCATCGATTACGTCACCATCACCTTTTTTCCAAAGCTGCCTGGCTATCCAAAACGTAGGTTTAACAAAAATTACGTTGTAAAGTTCGTCAAAATACCATTTGTTTTTCAGAAATAGATATAGTGGGCGCTGGTTTTCAGCTAACCGCGCGGGGAGCGATGGGCTCCAGATATAAAACCAAAGTGCCATTATTAACCCAAAAATCATAGCGAAGAAAGGTGATATTTTCACCCAATTCGGTAAAGCATGCGCGTTACCTAAAACCTTATTATCTGGTGAAAAATAAAGTGCGCCTTGACCAGGTTTTCCAATAAAAAAGTAGTGAGATCCTTTTTCATTTACGCCTTCTTCAACATATTTTTCGTTGCCTTGTGTGTGCCCCTTGCCTTGTCCATCAGAATGATAAGTAACGTCCTCAGTATAAGGTATACCATAGAATTTAGCGACCTCATCGGTATGCCCAAAGAAGCTACCGTACCAAATCATTCCTGAGAAGATAGCACCTAGAGACAAAACACCAAGTGGTATTAACATAACCAAAGGGCTCTCATGTGCGTTCTGATGAGTGTATTTATCGCCGCGTGCTTCCCCATAGAATGTTAAGAACATCAGACGCCAAGAATAAAACGACGTCATGGCCGCTGCTGCAACCAGTAACCAGAATCCATAGCTGGAGCCACCTGCATATGCACTCTCAACAATAGCGTCTTTAGAAAGAAAACCTGCAAAACCAAAATGTGTTAAAGGAATGCCGACACCAGTAATCGCTAGAGTACCTATCATCATAGCGGCGAATGTATATGGAATTTTTTTACGGAGGCCACCATAATTATTCATGTCTTGATCATGGTGCATCGAATGAATAATTGATCCTGCACCAAGGAATAACATTGCCTTGAAAAATGCATGCGTAAATAGGTGAAACATCGCTGCTGAATACATTCCAACACCAGCCGCAACAAACATATAACCTAATTGAGACATTGTAGAATAGGCAATCACACGTTTAATATCAGATTGCACAAGACCAATACTCGCAGCCACAAAGGCCGTTGTTGCACCAATTACAGTGATAAAAATTGTAGCTTGCTCGGCAACCTCCATCAATGGTGACATTCTGCACACAAGAAATACTCCTGCTGTAACCATTGTAGCTGCATGAATTAGAGCCGACACTGGGGTCGGACCTTCCATCGCATCTGGCAACCATGTGTGCAAAAATAATTGTGCTGATTTCCCCATCGCGCCAATAAACAATAGCACAGCAATCAGGTTAGCTGCATTCCAATCACGCCAGAGAAAGGTTATTTGCGTTTCAGCAACTGTAGGCACAGCAGCAAAAATATGATCAAAACGGATACTGTCAGTAAGAAAAAATAAGCCAAAAATACCTAAGGCAAAACCAAAATCACCAACCCGATTTACTACAAAAGCCTTTATAGCGGCCGCGTTTGCAGAGGGTTTGCGGTAGTAAAAACCAATAAGCAAATACGAGGCGACACCAACGCCTTCCCAACCAAAGAACATTTGCAATAAGTTGTCAGAAGTTACCAACATCAACATCGCAAAAGTAAAAAAAGATAAGTAGGCGAAAAAGCGGGGCTTATAGCTTTCTCCTGCTTTCCATTGCGGATCATTATTCATGTACCCAAACGAATAGAGGTGAACTAAACTGGACACAGTGGTAATAACTATCAGCATGATCGCTGTAAGTCGATCAAGTCGAACTGCCCAATCAGCACTCAGGCTGCCACTTTCGATCCAGCGCAAAATTTGTATTTGTTCCGTAACACCATCAAATGTCAGAAAAACGATCCATGAAAGAAGAGCAGATAAAAACAGTGAACCTGTAGCAATCCACATAGCCACTGTTTCGCCAAACAAACGCCATCCAAAACCGCAAAGCAACGCTCCTACAAGTGGTGCAAAAAGGATAATAATTTCCATGAGCCTCAGCCCTTCATCACGTTAACGTCTTCGACAGCGATTGTGCCTCGATTACGGAAGAAGCATACTAAGATGGCTAGACCAATCGCCGCTTCTGCTGCTGCGACAGTCAGCACAAAAAGGGTAAAAACTTGCCCTACCAAATCTCCAAGAAAACTGGAAAATGCCACCAAATTAATATTTACCGCCAGCAGCATTAGTTCTACGCTCATTAACAAAATAATGATGTTTTTACGATTTAAAAATATTCCAAAAATACCAATGACAAAAAGTAGCGCCGCTACTGTAAGATAATGCTCAAGTTCAATCATAAGTCACCATACTAATCTTAACAAAGGAGTTAAGCTACACTCAGACGCATAAGCATCCCAAAAAAAAATGTAATCTGCTAAATGAAATGGCAGCCATTTGATTATAATCCCTGCCCCGGCTTAACATCTAATAATTCTACTGCCTTAGCTGGATCTCGCATCATTTGAGCAACAACGTCCTGTCGCTTGACATTCGGGCGATGACGCAAAGTCAATACAATCGCCCCAATCATAGCAACAAGCAAAATAAGTCCTGCTAGTTGGAACAAAAGAAAATATTGATCGTATAAAATAAGTCCCAAAGCTTCAGTGTTATGGCGGTCAAGCGGTACGATCTGCGCCCGCAAAAATTCTGCAGCCGGGTTAATTTCCCAAGCACCAAATACTATGATAAATTGCATCAAAATCACTAAACCGATCAATAACGCCAGTGGCATATATTTGGCCATCTCGGCCTTAAGTTCCGCAAAATCAACGTCAAGCATCATAACTACAAACAAAAATAATACTGCTACAGCGCCAACGTAGACAATAACTAAAAGCATTGCCACGAATTCAGCTCCCAACAAAACAAATAAACCTGCAGCACTTAAAAAGGATAAGATCAACCATAAAACCGAATGAACGGGACTTCGACTGATAACAGTAAGTAAACCACCTGCAATTAAACTGATTGCAAAGAGATAGAACGCAATTATTGCCATGTTTCTTCCTCCTTATAATCGGAGACTTTACGGGACAAACTCATGGCCCCTACCATTGCAGGCTGACCATGCAATACGGGCAGCACACTCGGCATTTTACTTAACTGTTGATTTATAAATCTGGCGTCTCGGCCGCCACGTAAATTATAATGGAATGCAGCGACAAATAGACCGCCTAGCTTTAACATCCGTGCTAGAATTGACGGCAGCACAGTTTCCACACCCTTTTCATTAATTTTTATGATATTAGAGTACCACATTTCCACAAGTTCACTTCGCATAACAGCACAGTTAGATACAGAAGATTTACCACTATAAGCTTCTATCTGAGGAAAAAATTGAAACATTTTCTGAGCCTGCAGCATCATAGCTATTAAAAAATTTAATTGAGTTTCTGTCATCTGTACGGAGCATCCAACTCCAAATTATGGGCAATTTCTGCTTCCCAACGGTCACCATTAGCGAGAAGCTTCTCTTTATTGTAGTAAAGCTCTTCCCGCGTCTCAGTACTGAACTCAAAATTCGGCCCTTCTACAATCGCGTCTACCGGACATGCTTCTTGGCAGAAACCACAATATATACACTTTGTCATGTCAATGTCATAGCGGGTCGTGCGCCGACTGCCATCTTCACGCGGTTCCGCATCAATTGTTATAGCCTGGGCAGGACAGACCGCCTCACATAATTTGCATGCTATACATCGTTCTTCCCCATTAGGATAGCGCCGCAAAGCATGCTCACCGCGAAAGCGTGACGATAAAGGTCCTTTTTCATGAGGATAATTTATAGTCGCTTTTGGTCCAAAGAAATATTTGAGGCCTAGCTTTAGGCCAACCCAAAAGTCTTGCAACAAAAAATACTTGGCAGCTCGACCATAATCAATCTGGCTCATCTCAAAATCCTTGATTATTGGAGTTAATGATGCTTGGAAACCTGTTTTGGAGATTCCACGGTGGAATGATCCTCGTAGATAATGACAACTGACGAACTGAAACAATACCCGTAACCTCAAGCATGAAATGCAGTCGTAAAGCATTATAATCTTTACAGGAGTTTAATTTACAATGCTTGGAAGATTTCATGTCAGCCCCCAACCGTCCAACGAGCATAGATACCCCAAAACCAGTCAAATTTGGCTGCAAATGAAACAAATACAACCCAAATTAAAGAAAAAGGTAGAAATACCTTCCATCCTAAACGCATCAATTGATCATAACGATATCGGGGAGTTATTGCCTTTACCATTGCAAAGAGGAAGAAAAAAAACGCCATTTTACCCACCATCCAAAGCACGCCACTAGGCAGGCTGGGAATAGGTGACAGCCAACCACCGAAAAAGAGTAAAGTAATGAGTGCACACATTAAGAAAATAGCAATGTATTCGCCCGCCATAAATAAGAGAAACGGTGTCGACGAATATTCAACTTGGTATCCGGCAACAAGTTCTGACTCTGCCTCGGGCAAATCAAATGGTGGGCGATTTGTTTCAGCTAAAGCGCTAATGAAAAATAAAAAAACCATAGGGAAATGCGGCAACCAATACCAGCCAAAGAAACCATAAGAAGTATCTTGTGCGTTGACAATGGCTCCAAAATTCAGCGAGCCAGAGGAAAGAATAACACCGATTATGATTAATCCAATGGAGACCTCATAGGATATCATTTGTGCCGCAGAACGGAGTGAACCCAGGAAGGCATATTTTGAATTTGATGCCCAGCCACCCATAATAACGCCATAAACCTCAAGCGAGGACACCGCAAAAACATATAGTATAGCAACATTAATGTCGGCCAGAACCCATCCATCGTTAAACGGGATAACAGCCCAAGCAATCATTGCTAGCACAAAGCTTGTAAGTGGAGCGAGTATGAATACTGTCTTATCCGCTCCAGCAGGTACCACCACCTCTTTGAAAATGTATTTTAAGGCATCAGCTACCGTTTGAAGCAAACCAAATGCTCCCACGACGTTTGGACCACGCCGCATCTGAACAGCAGCCCAAATTTTCCGATCACCATATACGAGAAACAGAAGTGAAATCATTACAAAAGCCACTACTGCCAAAACCTGACCAAGGATTAAAACAGCTATGCCGCTGGAAGTAGTAAAAAAATCAGCCATTTGTCCTCACACCGTCAGAATATTTGTTCATGGAACAATGGGCCATGACTTCAGTGTCATTGGTCGCGTACCAAGCGACAGTTCCGACGAGGAGCTATTAACAGCATCTGCTGGCTACACGCCAGCCTTGTCCACAACATTTTTTTAAAATATTTCAACAAAACTCCAACACCTTATTTGACGAAAATGCGTGGCCGCGGATCCAGCATACCTCGTTTAGAAATTTAGCAATTAATTTGTATATAAAATTTTTCTTACTTTAGTTAACTGGCTCAATAAAAATTGTATTTGTAAACCGTGATTATACTTCCCTAACTGTATAGATTTTGACACATGCTTAAACACCGCAAAATAAATGTGAATTTTAATTAAACAAAAGGCATTCATTCAGCTGCAAATGCTTTTATTGCCCGTGCTTTAACACCAGAGCTCAATTCAGCCATCAGCTGACTAGAACGCGCAATTGGATTGGTCAGGTAAAAATCTTCAATGCTCGAAACCAATGCGCCGCCAGCCATCTTCTTTTGCTTCAATTTGGCACCTAAATTCTCAGCGACAACATCGATCTGACCCAAGTGTGGGTGAATAGAGAAAAGGACATTTCGCAATGCGCCAATATTATCATAGCTTAAAGTCGCATCTACCTCACCTGAAAGAGCTCTTAAAATAGCCCAATTTTCTTTAGCATCCCCTGGAGGAAAATTCGCCCGCGCCGCAAGTTGTGGACGTCCTTCAGTGTTTACAAACAAGCCAGGCTCTTCTGTATAGGCAGCCCCTGGAAGAATTACATCAGCACGATGAGCACCACGATCGCCGTGACTACCCTGATAGATGACGAAAGCCCCAACCTCTATATCAATCTCGTCAGCTCCAAGATTAAAGATAACGTCTGCTCTTTTAATAGCCGTCATCGCTTCACCGTTTGTCGCTCCAATATCCAAAGCACCAACACGCGCCGCAGCAGTATGGAGGATTAAAAGAGACGATCTGGTTTTATCAGCTAGAGCTTGCGCAGCCGCCAAGACTGCTGCACCATCACCACCAATCAACGCACCTTGTCCGACAATGATCAACGATGATTTGTCCACCATGCTGCTGTGGTCCTGACCCAAAAAATCTGTAATAGTATCTGTAGTATTGCCTAAATGATTATAGCTAAAAGTTAAATCACCGGATTTACCTATAACGTTAATAGTGGCGCCGCGCGACCAAGCTTTACGCAAACGAGCATTTAGAACAGGTGCTTCCACACGTGGATTAGTACCAATCAGAATAATTTCCTCCGCAGCGTCTATGTCTTCAATCTTAGCCGTACCCACGTAGGCAGCGCGATTATCACTTGGTAATTTGGCTCCATCTGTACGACATTCAACAACGCCATCCTGCCCTTCGATGAGGTGTTTTAGTGCAAAAGCAGCCTCTACTGGCACCAAATCACCCACTAAACCTACTAGGAAGGACGCACTTTGGATCGCTTCTGCAGACTTTTTTAAAGCCTCACGCCAAGAAGCTACACGCAATTTACCATTTTCGCGGACATAAGGCTTGTCCAAACGTTGACGACGTAACCCATCCCATACAAATCGGGTCTTGTCTGAAATCCACTCTTCATTGGTGCCATCATGGTTTAGGGGTAGAAAGCGCATAACCTCCCGTCCTTTAGTATCAATCCGGATAGAGGAGCCAAGCGCATCCATAACATCAATACTCTCAGTTTTGGTCAACTCCCAGGGACGAGCAGTAAACGCATACGGTTTTGAAACAAGAGCCCCGACAGGACAAAGGTCGATGATATTGCCTTGAAGGTTCGATTCAAGCGTTTCACCTAAGTAAGATGTTATTTCACTATCTTCTCCACGACCAGTTTGCCCCATTTGAGCAATACCAGCCACCTCGGTAGTAAAACGCACACACCGCGTGCAAGAGATACAACGGGTCATATGTGTTTCAACCAAAGGACCAAGGTCTAGATCATCAACTGCACGTTTTGGCTCACGAAAACGGCTAAAATCAACACCATAACCCATCGCCTGATCCTGAAGGTCGCACTCTCCCCCTTGATCGCAGATGGGGCAATCGAGCGGATGATTAATCAATAAGAACTCCATGACACCTTCACGTGCCTTTTTTACCATGGGTGAGTTCGTCTTGATCACTGGTGGCGCTCCTTCAGGTCCGGGCCGTAAATCCCTCACCTGCACTGCACAAGACGCCGTAGGCTTCGGTGGACCACCAACAACTTCCACTAAACACATCCTACAGTTACCGGCTATCGAGAGCCGCTCATGATAACAAAATCGAGGAATTTCAATGCTTACCTCTTCACAAGCTTGGATCAGGGTCATTGTCCCGTCCACCTCAATTTCTTGATCGTCAATGATGATCTTACGAAGGTTGGTCATGCGTCACTTCATCCTCAATAGGGCGCCTATCTGGCTACCTTTTTCAATCTCATCTATACCTAAAGCGCAATAAGTCTCAGGTTTATCCTTATCAACACCACCAGCTCTGAGGTACTCATTGCGCACCTTACGTTGGCGACTATGATCTTCATCAGAGTTTATGTAAGCGTTAATTTCTTCACTGGTGTAACCCATCTTGCGTGCTTTATCCTTTAAACTAAAAACCAACCGATTGGCCTTAAAAAATCGCGCTGCAATGATATCACACTTTTTACGTATTTTATCAGCTATTCTAACCTCAATCAGCAGAGCATCTATTTCGGGAACATCCCGGAGGTGCGGCTTTTCTGCGGCAACTCCAGAAGTAAAAAGCAGCATTAAAAAAGCACTCACAATTATTGTCCGCATCACGTCACTCCAATGCTCACGCGGATCACTCACCATCTGGAAAGGATTTAATTTTAGTTGACGTGTCAACAGATCACACAACCTAACAGCACGAAAATGCCACTTTGACTAGACAAATTCATTATGGCTTACATGTACCTCGCAAAATGAGTTTATTATTTTCGATGGCATATGTTCCATCCATTGTATTAGGCCCCTGCACCCATTCAACATTTGAAGTGCCAAAGTTTTTAATGCAATAACGCGTTGCCTCATAGCGACCAGCTTCTCTGGCACCACCGATTGATTTAGATGCAGGGGATACAGCTACCTGAAAAAAGTCACGTTGTTTTCCAACGGCTTTTGCGCTTGACCGAAAATAAACGCCAGCAAAGGCCACTTTGTCGGATCTGATACTACCGCAGCCAGATAAGATAAGCGTAGCTGTTAAAAGTGAAACCAACCACAGCGAAAGACGCATGTCAGTCAGTGCAAGTGATTTGATCTGTGTCATTCGGTATTCTCCACCAGAACGCGTCTCTAGATATGTTGCCTAAGCTATCCTTTAGCAGCGAGAGCACGCATGACCATGGTTAATACATTCCGCCAGATCATCAAAGCTAACTTTAATCTGGTCAGAACAGTCAACCTAGTTCACTACTTTACTCCGCTGCTAAACGTTTATGTTTTATTCTATCTTCTATCTCATCACGAAAGTTTTTTATTAGCCCTTGAACGGGCCAAGCCGCAGCGTCGCCAAGAGCGCAGATTGTATGGCCTTCAACCTGTTTGGTAACATCAAGCAACATATCTATTTCCTGTATGCCCGCCTCGCCTTTAACCAAACGATCCATTACCCTCATCATCCAGCCCGTGCCTTCTCGGCAAGGAGTGCACTGACCACAGGATTCATGCTTATAAAACTTTGAAAGCCGCCAAATAGCTTTAATTATGTCAGTACTTTGATCCATTACAATTACAGCAGCAGTACCAAGGGACGACCCCTTTTCTTTAAGAGCGTCAAAATCCATGATTGCATCTTTCATGTTTTCACCGCGCACACATGGTACAGAGGACCCTCCAGGAATAACCGCTTTGAGGTTTTCCCAGCCTCCACGGACACCCCCACAATGCTTTTCGATCAGGTCCTCAAACGGAATACTCATTGCCTCTTCGACAACGCATGGGTTATTTACGTGACCCGAAATAGCAAAAAGTTTGGTGCCCACATTGTTAGGCCGACCGAAGTTCGAAAACCAGGAAGCACCACGCCGCAGAATTGTTGGAACTACAGCAATGGATTCAACATTATTCACAGTTGTAGGACAGCCATACAAACCTGCTCCCGCAGGAAACGGAGGTTTCATTCGCGGCATACCTTTTTTTCCTTCAAGAGACTCAAGTAGCGCAGTTTCTTCACCACAGATATAAGCTCCCGCTCCGTGGTGCAGATAAATATCAAAATCCCAACCAGAATTTGCAGCATTGCGCCCCACTAAACCTGCATCATATGCCTCATCAATAGCAACTTGCAGTGCCTCTTTCTCTCGGATGTATTCACCTCGAATGTATATGTAACAAGCGTTTGCATTCATAGCAAAAGAAGCAATTAAACAACCCTCAATGAGCGTATGTGGGTCATGTCGCATAATCTCTCGGTCTTTGCAGGTACCAGGCTCTGATTCATCCGCGTTGACTACCAAATAGGCTGGACGCCCATCACTTTCATTTGGCATAAACGACCACTTCAGACCAGTAGGGAATCCTGCACCACCACGACCTCGCAACCCACTATCCTTCATTTCTTGAATAACCCAATCACGACCCTTTTGGATCACTTTGTCAGTCCCATCCCAATGACCGCGCGCCTGAGCACCTTTCAGCGTTCGGTCGTGCATACCATAAAGGTTGGTAAAAATCCGATCATTGTCAGCCAGCATACTCACTTAATCCTTGTCTTTTTGGCGGTGACGCCAGATCTTAATTGCAATCCAAAATGTAGACCCAAAACCGGCAAGGGCTGCAAGGTCAAAGAGGGCACTTAGCCTATTGGGCAGGCCTAAATATACGCCAATAATATTAGCAAAAACCCATAAAACTGCAATTAAGGCAATTACTAATGCCAAACGCTTTTTCATCGGTCCAGTATATTCACGACTTAGCATAATAATTTTATACCGTTACTTAACGTCACCTTATTTAGGGGTAGAAGAAGCAGTTTAGATCCTAGATATAGCCAGTTTCTTTGTTTGTTCAACCTAACCATCTCTACTTAAGCACCTCTTTAAATCCTTGCAAATCATCATCGCCCCGAAAGATCTCATGCACACTTCAAACAGTAATTTGATCAAAGTGAACGTAGCTTAAAGAAGGCAGAAGTTGTTCCAGTTTGGGACCTACACCTTAAATCAACTTACCATGATCTGGAGTTGCGCCAAATGCAACTTTCAAGGATTGCGGCTTGGCACCAGATCCATTATATTTCTCAATCCGTTTTTTAATACTTTTAAAGCGGTATTATTACCTCCAATTTTCTTTTATTGCAGAGCTGTATATAATTCCCTTCGGTATTTCCACTAACCTTTTCGCGCAGCGAGTTCTTGCTTGCAAATCAGTATTAAAAAAAATTACTGCGACAGTCCTCCGCTCCAAAGTCAAATCAGAAACCACTTCAGTTGCAACGAAGTCGTCAACGCCGTCCAGTCGCAACAAAAGACGTCATAAAAAGTTAATCACGAGACCAGCCAATGCAAACAGTACTCCCCCAAAAATAATGCTTGAATAAAGCTCCAATGGCCAACTACTATGAGCAGAACTGCAGTAGAGACGCTAAAAAGTGCTGCCACGGACCAACCACCCAGCACCCAACCCGTACCTTTATGCTCTTTGCCCATTTGCGCTCTTCCAAAAAGTATCTCAATCAAAATACCAATTCTATAGATTATTGGATATCAATTAATAGGTTGAAATCACTTTTTTTGTACGCAAGCGAATTTTTCAGCATGCATGACCCAATTATCACGACTAGCCCTTCCCTTAAAACCAAAAAGATTTTTGTCTACCCAAGCAACCTCAGCTTCAGTCCAAGCGGCTATCTGATCAAAATGGAAAAAACCAAGTTGATTGAGCATTTTTTCTAACTTAGGACCAACTCCTTTAAGCATTTTTAGATTGTCTGCACCAGCTTTACGAGCCATCCTCAGAGACTTCGGCCGACTACCAATTTCATTAAAAGTTGAGCCAAATTTTTCTTTATTTGATACATTTGACTTACCACCCAGAGAAACTGACCCTCCCGCCTTACGGGATTTTTTAGAGGTATTGGCCATAGTGCCCAGCCAGGGAACCAAGAGAGGAGCTTCTGTTCCATCGATACGTTTAACAGTGTCACCAATATCCATTGCTCTTTGAACAGAAGCATTATATTTGGTTTGACCACTGTCAAAACTCTTAAGTGAAGTTAATCCGTTGAGTGGTTCGGCCGCAAAACGTCCATTTTGTGGACCTGGCGTAGGCACATCTCCTGCTCCAAGGGCATCTATTATTTCTCCCAATTTAACAGCAGTAAGGTCTTCATAGTAATCTTTTCCTATCTGCGCCATTGGAGCATTCGTACAGGACCCAAGACATTCTACTTCCTCCCAACTAAATCTTCCATCTTCGGATAACTGATAGGGCTTAGGAGCAATTTTCTTTTGACATACCGCAACAAGATCTTCTGCACCACAAATCATGCATGAAGTCGTTCCACAAACTTGTATATGCGCAATGTAACCAACGGGTTGAAGCTGAAACATAAAGTAAAATGATGCCACCTCAAGCGCCCGAATATAGGCAATGCCCAACATATCCGCAACAATTTCTAGCGCCGGACGGGTCAGCCAACCCTCTTGTTCTTGGGCCCGCCACAAGAGAGGAATAATTGCGGAAGCCTGACGTCCTTTGGGGTATTTTGTAATTTGTGCTTCAGCCCAAGCTTGGTTGGCAGGAGTAAAAGCGAAGCTGTCAGGCTGTAAAGAGTGAAGACGGCGAAGCATTAATTTAGACCTTTGGTAATTATTTATAAGCGTGGTGCGCAACCAGTGAAAAGTATTTAAATAATGAAAAGATGCGTCAGCGATCTATTTCCCCGAATACCACATCCATGGTACCGATTATAGCAGCCACATCGGCAAGTTGGTGACCCTTGCTCATGTGGTCCATCGCCTGCAAATGCAAAAAACCTGGCGCACGAATTTTACATCGGTATGGTTTGTTAGAGCCATCTGCTACCAAATAAACGCCAAATTCACCTTTTGGTGCCTCGACAGCGCAATACACTTCACCTGAGGGCACATGAAAACCTTCCGTGTAGAGTTTAAAATGATGGATGAGACTTTCCATCGATGTTTTCATATCCGACCGCGACGGAGGTGTTATCTTGCCACGAGCCAGTACATCGCCGGGACATTCCCGTATTTTAATAACAGCCTGTTTAATTATAGACACTGATTGCCGCATTTCTTCCATACGAACTAGATAACGGTCATAGCAGTCGCCATTTTTACCTACTGGAACATGGAAATTAAATTCGTCATAACACTCATAAGGTTGTGAGCGCCTCAGGTCCCAAGCCATACCAGACCCTCTAACCATGACGCCAGAAAATCCATAACTCAAGGCGTCTTCTTGAGTGACTATACCTATATCCGCATTACGCTGTTTAAAAATACGATTTTCGGTCAGCAGCCCATCGATATCGTCTAATACACGCGGAAATTCTTCTGACCACTGTTCGATATCATCAAGTAAGTCACCAGTAAGATCCTGATGAACACCACCAGGGCGAAAATATGCCGCATGCAACCGCGCGCCACAAGCTCGTTCATAAAAACCCATTAGTTTTTCACGCTCTTCAAAACCCCAGAGCGGTGGTGTCAGTGCACCAACATCCATGGCCTGTGTAGTTACGTTGAGCAAGTGGTTCAACACGCGCCCAATCTCACAATAAAGCACACGGATTAAGGAAGCACGGCGAGGCACCTTTACTCCTGTCAATTTTTCAATCGCCAAACACCAAGCGTGCTCTTGGTTCATTGGCGCCACATAATCAAGTCTATCAAAATATGGCAAATTTTGCAGATAAGTACGGCTTTCCATAAGTTTTTCGGTGCCGCGGTGAAGTAAACCAATGTGCGGGTCGCAGCGCTCTACAATTTCGCCGTCTAATTCTAGCACCAGTCTCAACACCCCATGCGCAGCCGGATGTTGCGGACCAAAATTAATATTAAAATTACGAATTTTCTGCTCACCAGTTAAAGCGTCATCAAATTTTGCACTGTCCATCAGCGCTTCTCCATGTCTTGGAGCTTAAGCGCCATCAACCATAAAAGTATTATTGTGCCAATTGGAACAATACAAACAATAGCCCAATAATGACTTATCTTAAAATGTGGTAACAACTTAAACATCGGGACAATGGTAAGCACCGCGATACCGAGCCATATCAAAATATCCATCTAACTCGACTCCGTTTCTTTTTCGTCACCCGGTAGTATATACTCCGCTCCCTCCCAAGGTGACATAAAATCAAACTGGCGATACTCTTGAACCAGACTGACCGGTTCATAAACCACTCTTTTTTCCATCTCATCGTATCGTACTTCTGTATATCCCGTGGTGGGGAAATCTTTCCGTAGAGGGTACCCACGAAATCCATAGTCAGTCAGAATGCGTCGCAAGTCTGGGTGACCAGAAAACAGAACCCCGTACATATCAAAAACTTCACGTTCAAACCAATTTGCTGATGGATGGACTTCAGTAATTGAAGGCACCATCTCTTCCTCACGAATTGAAATGCGCAAGCGAATTCTGTGGTTCTGGTACATACTTAGGAAATGGTAAACTACGTCGAACCTCTTTACTCGCCCAGTATAGTCCACAGCAGTTATATCAACAAGGCTTGAGAAACGGCATGTTGAATCTACTTTTAGGAAGTCCACAAAGTCTACAATACTACTGGGAGCTACGTCGATATTCAATTCACCGTTGGTTACATCCCAAGTCAGCACGCAGTCACGTCTTTTAGATTCGACGTAAGCACCAAGTTCTTCCAGCGCGGCAATCATATATAACTCCCTATCACAGGCAGCACCACTAACTTAAGTTGAGGCTTTTCTGCGATGTGAAAAACAGTCGCATAAACACAGCCGACTACAAACTGCGCAATCATCTTACAATTGTCCCGGTCCGACGCATTTTACGCTGTAACTGCATTATTCCATACAGCAAAGCTTCGGCTGTTGGTGGGCAGCCTGGAACATATATATCGACCGGCACAATACGATCACAGCCCCGCACGACAGAATAACTGTAGTGGTAGTAACCGCCTCCGTTAGCACAAGATCCCATTGAAATGACATAGCGCGGTTCTGGCATTTGATCATAGACCTTTCGCAACGCTGGAGCCATCTTATTTGTCAAAGTACCAGCAACAATCATCAGGTCAGATTGACGAGGAGAAGCTCTTGGTGCAGTACCAAATCGCTCAAGATCATAGCGCGGCATCGATGTATGCATCATCTCCACAGCGCAACACGCTAGACCAAAAGTCATCCAGTGAAGAGAACCAGTACGCGCCCAGTTTATAATATCATCGGTAGAGGTCAGCAAAAAACCTTTATCTTGCAATTCAGCGTTCAAAGCACGCGACTCAATGTCTTTGTCACTATCCGCTAACGCAGGGCGACCGCCAGCAGAATTTGAGTCTATCACTGCCATTCCAAGGCCCCCTTCTTCCATTCATAAGCAAACCCAGCAGTCAGTACACCAAGAAATACCATCATTGACCAAAAGCCGGTCATAGAAACGTCTTTGAAGGCCACTGCCCACGGAAATAAAAACGCAATCTCTAGATCAAAAATTATGAATAGAATAGCTACGAGATAAAACCGTACATCGAACTTCATTCGAGCGTCATCAAAAGCATTAAATCCGCATTCATAAGCACTAACTTTTTCTGGGTCAGGCTTTCGGACTGCTATAATTACAGCGGCAAGAATTAGTACAAGGCCAAGCCCAATAGCTACTGCTAAAAAAATAAGAATGGGAAGGTATTCCCGAAGCATATCCTCCACATTGAACTCCTTATTTCCGCGTGAACAACGCACTAGATTTCAAGCGATAACATTATCTTTAGGACCACTTACGCCCCCTGGTCGGCAGGGTCAATAAAGGTAAAAGGACCAAGTTATATAAATTTACCAATGTTTTTATAAAAAACGAAACGTTCTTCAGACTTACAGTGCCCATGAAGCTTTACGCTTTTCAAAAAATGCATCTATACCTTCAACTGCCTCGTCGCATTCCCAACGAAGACGGAGCGCATCAATAGTCATGGCAATTGTTTTATCATCTATTCTTGGTCCTAGATCACGCATCAATGCCTTAGCAGACGCGACTGCACCCGGGGCACAGGAAAGAAATGGACCGATTTCTGACTCAACAGCTATATCAAGTTTTTCAGCCGGTACAATAGCGGATAGCAGTCCAAAATTAAAAGCTTCTTTTGCTTTAAATATCCGCGAAGACATAAAAACTCGTCGCGCTACCCCCTCGCTCATTCGAGCCAAAACATATGGACCGATTGTGGCAGGTATAAGGCCCAACCTGGTCTCAGTAAAACCCATTTTGAGGTGATCCACCCCAATAGCAATATCGCAAACTGCAGCCAGCCCAACACCACCACCAAATGCGTTGCCTTGCAATGCTCCAATCAGTGGCTTTGGCATTGTATTCAGTGCTTGAAGAGTGTGAGCTAACTTTGCCGCTGCCCGAACGCGTGTAGCAGAATTTGCTTGTATCTGTTCACGCATCCATTCCAGATCTCCACCCGCACAAAAACTCTCCCCAGCACCTGTGAGAACGACAACACGCACCGCCTTATTAAAGCTAAGATTTGTGACAGCATCTTTCAGTTCATCCAACATTTGGGCGCACAATGCGTTATGTTTTTCAGCACGTTCTAGCGTTATCGTGGCAACGCCCCGCTCATCGATAAAAATAGAAATCATTTTGTGCAATAAACTGCCCTCGGTCTACTTCATAATTACAAATTACTAGGCATGATAAACCAAATAACGGTGTGTCCATTAGGAAACAGTCATTCTAAAATCGCTTGCGCTATTTCAGCGGCCGCTTCAACTTTCTTCTGAGAAAGTCCTGTCTCATAACCTAATCGGGTCAAGTGAGCGGACACCACCTCAGTCGCGACATTTCCAGCAGCGCCAGGCGCAAACGGGCAACCTCCCAAGCCACCAACGGCTGCATCAAAAACCCGCAAACCTAAACTAAGTGATGCGTCAATATTGTCTAAGGCACGACCCGCCGTGTCATGAAAATGACCAGCTAGTCGACCAGCAGGCACAACATCACGGACAGCAAGCAACATACGCGCTATCGCATCTGGCGTTCCCGTACCCAGCGTATCGCCAAGGCTAATCTCATAGCAACCCATTGAAAACAATTGGTCCGCAACGCGAGCTACCGCGCTACAATCAACTGTTCCATCATAAGGACAATCTACCACACACGAAATATAACCGCGCACAGGCAAATCGATAGCGCGAGCAGACTCGATTATAGGCTTAAATTGTTCAATAGATTCCTTGATTGTAGCATTAATATTAGCTTTAGAAAAACCTTCACTAGCAGACCCAAAAATAGAAATTTCATCAGCACCAGCAGCCTTGGCATCGTTAAATCCCCGCATATTTGGTGCAAGTGCGCTATATCGAACTCCCGACGCGCGGGTTATCCCAGCTAAAACATCAGCACTTCCATCCATTTGAGGTACCCATTTTGAGCTAACAAAGCTGGCACACTCAATCCGGGAAAATCCAGCTGCACTAAGCGCATTGATCAAGGCAATTTTATTTTCTACAGACACCTTAATTGGTACATTCTGGAGACCATCACGGGGCCCCACTTCAAAAATCTCAACCGAACCAACCATTTAAACCTCCCACACTGGGTAAAAGTCCTGACTATAAAGTCGCTCACTGTCCGTGGGTAAACTTGACTTGAAAGCCTGGCGTTCAGTTATCCGAGAATACCATTTCGCCATCTTCCGATGCCCATCAAGCGGTGTAAAATGACGAGCCATGTAAACAGCCTGTCCAACTGAGATATCTGCAGCAGAAAAACCCGATTTCAAAAGATAGTCGCGCTTTTCAAAAGTTGAAGACAAGCATGCTTCGAGCGCATCAAAACATTTTGCGATACGTGCTGCCTCAATCTTCATTAAGATTGGGCTACGCATTTCGTCTTTGTAGAGCACCTCATGTTGCTGTGTAAGCGCTGCGGCATGTTGGCTTATCGTTTCTGCAAAATGCACCCATATCAACCAATTCATTCGATCCGAGCTACTCCAACTTCTTCCTAGGTTGTCTGGACTAAATTTTTCACAGAGATATTCTGTAATCGCCCCAGTTTCGAACATTTGCTCACCATCAATTTCCA
The DNA here is from genome assembly GCA_905480645.1 of uncultured Tateyamaria sp. Classification (GTDB taxonomy): domain Bacteria; phylum Pseudomonadota; class Alphaproteobacteria; order Rhodobacterales; family Rhodobacteraceae; genus Tateyamaria. The sequence continues at coordinate 77,270 of CAJQRC010000021.1, read as the reverse complement.
GAGCAGGTACACGGCCAGCAGGGCTAAGCTGCAAATATTCTGGTTTTCTTAGTGACTTATCAAAAGGATGAACAACTATTTGAAAATCCAACTCCAACTCATTTAGCAACCACAAGGTTCTCATAGATCTTGATTGTGGACAGTGGTGCAAGGTTATCATGTTTCATCCTCCAATCGAACTAATGCCGCGCCAGCGATCACCTGATCTCCTGAGTTCGCTAGAACTTCTACGACAGTACCATTCCGCGAAGCGGACAAGGAATGTTCCATTTTCATAGCCTCTAAAATAGCAAGTCTATCACCTTTAGAAACTTTATCTCCTAAGCTTACAAACATTGATTTTATCAATCCAGGCATTGGGGCCTCAATAAAATCACCATCTTCAACAGCTTCAGTCACCACATCTAAAGCATCAATTACATCAAAGCGGATGCCGTATTTATCAAAAACTGTCACCACAGAATCGTTAATAGTAACATGAGGCGCCTTTTGGCCATCAATCCACCATTTCCCATTGAAACACTCAGCAACTACATCAACACCGTCTATATTCCAATGTTGTCGATCTGGCGAAAATACTTCAACCGACGCATCCACCAACAAGCCACTCCGAGCTAAAGATACAGATTGAGAAAGTGGCTGCCACATGTGAAATCCAGACATAAATTTGGGTCTATTTAGACCTGAAATTCTCATTGCGGCCGCCACCGCATGACCAGCTGTAACCGCTAAAGGTTCAATTAACTTATCAATGTCTCGCTGAATTAGCCCAGTATCAATTTCGCCTAGTCCAAAGCCTGTATGATTCACCAAGGCGCCCAAAAATTCCAGATTGGTTGTAGTACCTGCCACTTCAGTTAGTGCCAGCGCTTTCGCAAGACGTTTCAATGCTATGGTACGCGTGGGGCCATGAGAAACCACCTTGGCGATCATCGGATCATAGAAAGGACTAATCTTATCACCAGCACGTACACCACTTTCAACGCGTATATCCTCGGGAAAAGCCAAATGCGTCAGTGTTCCCGTAGCAGGCAAGAACCCAGCCACTACGTCTTCAGCGTAAAGTCGAGCTTCGAAAGCATGTCCCGTAATGCTTAAATTATCCTGTTGAACTGGTAAACTCTCTCCAGCTGCCACTCTTAATTGCCATTCCACCAAATCAATGCCGGTGATTGCCTCAGTGACGGCGTGCTCCACCTGTAAACGCGTGTTCATTTCCATAAAATAAAAACTATCAATCGCAAAATCGTCAGATCCATCAACGATGAACTCTACTGTCCCAGCACCTACATAGTTAACAAATTTTGCAGCCTTTACAGCGGCCTGCCCCATAACGGCTCGCATTTCCGCTGTCATTCCGGGAGCGGGCGCCTCTTCTACAACTTTCTGGTGCCGCCGTTGCAAAGAACAGTCACGTTCAAAAAGGTACACCACATCATCGCCATCACCAAAGACCTGCACTTCAATGTGGCGAGGTTTGCGAACAAACTTTTCTACCAATACATCCGAGTTGCTAAAAGCCGACTGCGCTTCACTGCGTGCGCTCTCTAAGGCAGATTGAAATGCGCCCGCTTCTTCAACAAAACGCATGCCCTTGCCACCTCCACCTGCTACAGCTTTAATCAAAACAGGGTAGCCAATTTTATTAGCCTCATCCGCTAGCAAATCATCAGACTGGTCACTGCCATGATAGCCAGGGACAACAGGCACACCAGCCTCAACCATTAAAGCCTTGGCCGCAGCCTTAAGACCCATAGCCCTAATCGCTTCTGCGGATGGACCGATGAATATCAAACCTGCACTAAGAACATCATCCACAAAATCTGGATTTTCTGATAAAAATCCATAACCAGGATGGATTGCTTGTGCGCCCAAATCGATCGCTGCTTGGATGATCACGTCACCACACAAATAGCTTTCTGTCGGTGTAGAGCCGCCTATATGAACTGCGACATCTGCCATCTCAACATGTTTGGATGTGGCATCAGCATCTGAATAAACTCCAACGCAAGAAATCCCCATTTTCTGAGCCGTTTTCATAATTCGGCATGCTATCTCACCACGGTTAGCTATTAAAATCTTTTCAAACATTAGTTTCACAAATTCTTCGACCAGACTTGGGAACCATTTGAAAGAGTTGGTGAATAAAAATTAAAGAAATTATCATTACATTCGGAACACGCCAAAGCGGGTCTCCTCGATAGGTGCATTTAACGCCACATTTAGCGATAAAAACAATACATCGCGAGTAGTACGTGGATCTATCACTCCATCATCCCAAAGTCTGGCAGAAGCGTAAAGCGGATGTGACTGTTTCTCAAACATATCCACAGTGGGTTGTCTAAAAGTAGCTTCCTCTTCTGGTCGCCAAGAACCACCATTACGTTCAATCGAATCTCTCTTAACTGACGCCAAAACGTCCGCTGCCTGCGCACCACCCATTACACCAATGCGCGAATTGGGCCATGACCATAAGAAGCGTGGACTGTAAGCTCGTCCAGCCATTCCATAATTACCTGCACCAAAAGATCCGCCCACTAGCATGGTTACCTTTGGCACAGAAGTAGTTGCAACAGCTGTCACCATCTTTGCTCCATGACGTGCAATACCTTCGTTTTCGTATTTACGACCTACCATAAAACCCATGATATTTTGCAAAAAAATTATTGGAATGCGGCGCTGACTACATAATTGAATAAAGTGCGCGCCTTTCTGAGCAGCTTCGGAAAATAATACACCATTATTAGCAATAATACCAATAGGGCATCCTTTAAGGTGTGCAAAACCGCAAACCAGTGTTTCACCAAAGCGGGCTTTAAACGGATCCAATCTTGAGCCATCTACAATACGTGCGATCACTTCGTGGATATCATACGGTGTGCGCAGATCTGCAGGTACAACTCCTAGGATCTCCTCCGGATCATAGCTCGGTTCTTCTGAACATTGCCATTTCACTGTTGGTGGCTTAATTCGGTTAAAAAAGGAAACAGCCTGACGGGCCAAAGCCAGCGCGTGCCCATCATCCTCAGCCAAATAATCTGCGACGCCCGACAAACGCGTGTGGACGTCTCCCCCTCCCAATTTTTCAGCACTAACAACCTCACCCGTGGCCGCTTTTACTAAAGGTGGACCAGCTAAAAAAATTGTAGCTTGATTTTTAACAATTATTGTAACATCGCACATGGCTGGCACATAAGCACCTCCAGCTGTGCAGGATCCCATGACGACTGCGAGCTGCGGGATTCCTTTGGCACTCATCTGCGCTTGATTAAAAAAAATACGGCCAAAGTGGTCACGGTCTGGAAAAACCTCATCCTGACTAGGCAAGTTTGCTCCACCACTATCAACTAAATATATGCAGGGTAAATAATTCTGCTCAGCTATCTCTTGAGCGCGGAGATGTTTCTTCACAGTCATAGGAAAATATGTACCACCTTTAACAGTGGCATCATTGCAAACTATCATAACATCCTGACCCATTACCTGCCCGATGCCTGCAATTACGCCTGCACAAGGTGCTGCACCATCGTACATACCATGTGCCGCTGTTGCTCCAATTTCCAAAAACGGTGACCCTGGGTCCAACAAATTAGAAACTCTATTACGGGGGAGCATTTTTCCACGGCTAAGGTGCCGCGCTCTAGAGAGTTCACCACCACCCTGCGAAGCAAAATCTGCGGCAACCTGTATTTGTGACAGAGCTTTTAGATGAGCCGCGCGATTATCGCGAAACAAACCTGAGCCAACCAACGCTTTGGATCTTAGTCTCATACAATTCCTATCTGCAGATAAAACCACGCACTTGCATTATACGCTTGGCTTTCATTATAATTCATGGGGTCATTTAACCCACCAATACAAACTGCATTTAAAAATATATTTAATAGGCTCATCATGAAGGTGCCTCTTTTGCGGCACGAGCTCTAAGCTCTTTGCGAATAACTTTACCAGTAACTGTCATTGGCAATTCATCAAGAAACTCAACTTCTCGCGGGTAAGAATGGGCCGCGAACCTTTCTTTAACATAATCTTTCAAAGAATTCTCAGTAACAGAGGAGCCAGCTTTACGAACCACATAAGCTTTCACAATTTGTGTACGCAAAATATCAGGTTTTCCGACCACTCCAACAGTGACAACTTCCGGATGCGTCATCAGGCAATCTTCAATCTCTGCAGGTCCAATCCGATAACCAGAGGATGTAATAACGTCATCACATCGACCTATAAAGCGTATCTCCGCTCCATCCTGTACGCCGCGATCTCCTGTAAGCATCCACTCTCCATGAAATTTTATTGCAGTGTCCACAGGGCGGCCCCAGTATTTCAGCATCATGGAAGGCGCACCGCGCCTGATTGCAATTTCACCCTCAAGTGCAGTCGGCCGACCGGTATCATCAATAACTTGAACATCAAACCCTGGAACTGAACGGCCCATAAACCCTGGTCGGACTGGAAATTGTGAAGCACAACTTGTGACAACCATATTACATTCCGTCTGTCCATAAAATTCATTTACAGTTACCCCCAGAGCAATCCGAGCCCATTCCAGCATTTCAGCACCTAGTGGCTCACCGCCACAGGCAACAGATCTAAGGCCGGTAATTTTTACATTAGCTCCCCGGAGCATCCTAAGAGCTGTTGGCGGGAAAAAAATATTTTTGACCGAACAGAGAGAAACAATTCTTTTACACTCTTCAGCATTAAACTTTAACATCCGTGAAGCGACCACCGGTACGCCCAGCGCCAATCCGGGCATCAAAACGTCAAACAGCCCACCTATCCAAGCCCAATCTGCTGGCGTCCAAAGGCAGTCTTCCGGACAGCCTAAATTATTATGACTAAGCACAACACCAGGCAAATGCCCAGCTAGCAAACTGTGCCCGTGCAACGCACCCTTTGGCTCTCCCGTTGTACCAGAAGTGTAAATCAGAACAGCTGGCGTATTACCGTCAACAGGGGTGTAGCAAATCGGATCACCAGGCACACCCATTGCAGACGTAATAAAAGGTTTAGCTAAACCGCTAAATAATGGCGCTCCCTCTTCATCACACAATACAAGATTAATACCCGCATCTTTAATCCGTGAGGCAAGTGCATCATGCTTAAGGAGCTTAAATAAAGGTACAGAAATAGCTCCAATCTTCCAAAGTGCCAAATGAGCTGCAGCACACCAAGGCGTTTGGCCTAACAGAACACCTACTCGATCACCCAACTGAATGTGGTTTATTAATCTACGAGCTATCCCGTCAGTCATTTGTTGCAGGTTCCCAAATGAAACATCAATGCGCTCATTGCCTGAAACATCAATAATCGCACATTTTTGTCTTGAATGATCCAAGCACTGCGCCGCCATATTCTGCGAAATTGTTTCGGTCATGACAGGGCTATTTCCCTTAAGCCACCTCCGCCAAACATATAAGAAATTTTCAAATAATATCCGCAGATAATAAAATTAGATACGAGGTTCAAATTCCATCTTCCTTCATCTGTTCAACACGCCCAAGCCGATCAACACTATAAAGACCAGTACCGCAGCGTACTTGAAAAACTGAATTCCCTTCACCAGGCCACCCATAACATTCACCAACTAACCCACCATAGGAAGCAGAATGAATTTCAGCCACTGCCTCTATTACCCCCGTGAAATCTAAAGAGATCTGCCGCTTTCCTAGCCGAAATCCACTAATTGCTGCCAGAATAACTAAAGTCACAGTTATTGTTAGTACATAACGTGGCATCAGCCCATCGCCGTGACTAATTCACGGCCCACTAACATTCGTCGAATTTCTGATGTTCCAGCACCAATTTCCATAAGTTTAGCATCACGGAAAAGTCGTGCAACAGGCGCGTCGTGCAAAAATCCCGCCCCACCCATTGCCTGAATTGCTTGGTGTGCCTGCTTCATAGCCTCTTCAGATGCGTAGAGACAACAAGCCGCAGCATCCTGTCGGGTCACGTCACCACGATCACAAGATTTAGCAACTTCGTATACGTAAGCGCGCGCTGAATTCATTGCCGTGTACATATCTGCAATCTTACCTTGCATCAGCTGGAAGGAACCGACAGGTTGCCCAAATTGCTTACGCTCAGCCATATAAGGCATAATCTCGTCTAAACAGGCGGCCATTATTCCCAAACCAATACCGGCAAGAACCACTCGTTCGTAATCTAAGCCTGACATTAAAACTGCAACACCGCGCCCCTCCTCGCCTAAAACATTACCAAAAGGGACTTCTACATCATCAAAGATCAGTTCTGCAGTATTTGATCCCCTCATGCCAAGCTTGTCAAAATGTGGCGAGGTTGAGAATCCCTTCATCGATTTTTGAATTAGAAACGCTGTAATCCCTCTTGAACCTGCATTTTTATCAGTCTTTGCATAAACTACTAAAGTTTCAGCATCTGGACCATTAGTTATCCAAAATTTATTACCGTTCAAGATGTACCGGTCATTACGCTTTTCCGCACCAAGCGTCATCGAGACCACATCCGACCCCGCCCCGGACTCAGACATGGCAAGGGCGCCGACATGCTTACCACTCACAAGATCAGGTAAAAACTTTTTAAGCTGTTCAGGCGTACCATTTAACTTAATCTGATTTACACACAGGTTTGAATGAGCACCATAGCTCAGAGAAACAGAAGCACTTGCCCGCGCCACCTCCTCAACGGCAACAGTGTGAGCAAGGTAAGACATGTTGGCACCACCATATTCCTCTGGCACTGTGATACCTAAAAGACCAATTTCGCCCATCTCCTGCCACAGTTCTGACGGAAAAATATTAGAAGCATCAATCTCAGCAGCCATCGGTTTAACCCGATCCTGCGCCCAACGGTGCACCGAATTGCGTAATAAATTTACATCATCGCCTAAATCAAAGTGCATGGAATGGGTAAACATCGGTTCTACCAGTCTATTATTGAACAGTCGTTCAATAATAGACTGGTGTATTTTCTTTGTCGAGCATTCCGATAGCCAACATAAAACACTTATACAATTTCGAATTATCGGGCTGCTTGATAGACCGCCGAAACCTCGGCACGGATAATCCGCGAGATCACCGCACAATCTTCAAGACTAAAAGTAAGCGGTACCCGCATATCCACGATACCAGCCAATATACGATCGCTCGCATTCATCCGTTTTGAAGGCGCATAGTGCCAGCTATCATAGCGACTGGTAAATGCGACCGGTTCTGGCGCACCAAACCATTTCAACTCAACCCCACGTTCACCACATTTTGCAATAACTTCCTGAATATCTGAACTCAGCCAGTCAAGCAGAAGAAATTGGATAGAAGACCCTACAATGGTTTCCTTGGCATGGCGCTGCACTAAAGTCAGGCCAGGGATATCGCGCAATCCCATTTCAAGCGAATAGTAGCGTTTGTTCCATCTAGCGCACTGCTTCGCTAAATCCTTAATCTGAGGACGCAGAATTGCTGCGCGCAAGTTATCCATACGACCTGATATGTTAGGAGTTGTATATTTCAGATCAACAAAAGCTTCTACAGGTGGAGCAGCAATATGCTTTTCAAACAACATGTAGCTGCCGGAGAGTATTACGCTCGCAGCTGCGAGATCTGGGTCGTCGGTAACAAGGAATCCACCCTCACCCGAATTAACATGTTTATAAGTTTGGCAGGAGTAGCATCCAATGGTTCCTTGCCGTCCAGAAGCGATGCCGGCCCATGCCGCCCCCATAGTATGAGCACAATCTTCTATTACGACCACTCCAGCAGCATCACACATCGCTGTAAGGCGATCCATGTCACAAATGTGCCCACGCATATGACTAAGAAGCAATACGCTTGCGAGACTTAGTTTTACTTCAAGGTCATTAAGATCAATTGTTAGGTTTTCAGTAACACCAACAAAAACTGGCACACCACCTACTGATGCAATAGCGCCGGGAACCGGCGCTAGTGTAAATGCGTTACTTAGCACATTATCACCAGGTTTAACACCCACAGCACGTAAAGCTGTCCCCATCGCATAGCCACCAGACGCTACAGCAATACAATATTTGGCTCCAACACTCGCCGCAAATTCCTGCTCCAGCAGCGCTGTTTGCGAAACTTCACCCTGTGCTGTATTGTAACGATGCAAACGTCCGTTGCGCAAAACATTAATAGCAGCCTCAATTCCAACTTCAGGAATTGGTTCTTGCTGTGTGAAACTTCCGGTAAAATTCTCTATCATAGGTGTCAGCTTTGCGGTTGAGAAATGGTCTCGTCAAGACATGGTCAGTAAATTTAAGACCTTAAAAGGTCAAACTTAGATGGCGGTTGGTAAAAGTGCTGCTACAACAGATGGCAAAGCTGCAAAATCATTTAATAAAGCCTCAGGCTTTAATGCTGACATGTCACCTCCAGCGGGACCAAAAGTGACCAATACTGAAGGCACTCCTGCTGCTTTGGCAGTGTTACGATCAGTATCGCTGTCACCTACCAAGATACATGACTTAGGATCTCCACCTAACAAACGCGCCGCTTCCAACAATGGGGCAGGGTCAGGCTTACGAACTGGTAGTGTGTCAGCACCCACAAGGCTTCCAAAAACATGTCGTACTCCTAGGTCACGCAACAGTTGATCTGCCAAACCTTCTGGCTTGTTTGTGCAGATGCCCACACCATAGCCTTGTGATTTAAGTGTTTCGACCGCATCCATCGCGCCATCATACAATTTAGTATAAACTGAAATCGCATCTCCATAAGCCTCGAGAAGCATTGGGTAGTAAGTATTAATGGTTGTTTCATCAACCTGATTTACGCGCTTAAGCCCTAAACTTAGCATCGCTCGCCCTCCACGTAGTGCTACAGCAGCATCTTCACTACCCAGAACATTTCCCAGACCCATATCTCGAAAGCAGTAATTAGCAGCGGCAAGTAAGTCACCACTTGTATCCGCAAGTGTTCCGTCCAAATCAAAAATTACAGCAGCCATTTTTACCTCCAGACAGAGCGCAGAAGGCGAACCGTCACCGTTCTTTGCTATTAATGCTTTTTTTATGCTTCAAGTGCTTGCGCGTTCTTTCTTAGCGGATAAACAGGGTGCAACACAAAACAAAGAGAAAAAGCATGAGCGTCGCACTTATAATTTTGGCAGCCGGCCAGGGCAGTAGAATGAATTCAGCGCTGCCAAAAGTTCTGCATCCAATAGCAGGGGCGCCAATGCTACATCACGCAATAGCTGCAGGCAATACAATTAAGCCTGACCATGTAATCGTTGTGGCGGGCGTTGGCGCCGATCAGGTTACAGCTTCTGCCAAGTCATTCGACGCAACAGTCCAAGTGGTATTGCAACACGAGCAACTCGGTACAGGACATGCCACAGCAATGACGCGTGAAACCTTGAAAGATTTCGATGGTCTCGCAATCGTGTTGTTTGGCGATACACCATTTATTAGTTCCAACACTTTGCAAGCATTGGTGCAAAGCTCAGCAGATGTCACCGTATTGGGCTTTGAGCCTGTTGATCCAGCTCGTTATGGCCGGCTCATTATGAACGATGATCAACTTGAACGTATCGTGGAATTTAAAGATGCAACAGATGCAGAACGGGCTATTGGTCTTTGTAATTCAGGCGTGCTGGCGGCTCCTGCACCTATTTTGTTTGACCTGATCGAAGCTCTAAATACTGACAATGCTCAGGGTGAATACTATCTGACCGACCTCCCCTACTTAGCACGCACCAAAGGCCTAAATGTTGCTGTAGTCACCTGTGACGCTGCTGAAACTCTTGGTATTAACTCACGCGCAGAACTAGCTGCAGCAGATGCTCATTTTCAAACGGCAACACGAAATAATATGATGGAGTCTGGGGTAACACTTATCGCGCCTGATACAGTTTATTTTTCATTAGACACTGTCATAGGCCGCGATGCTTTTATCGAACCAAACGTAGTTTTTGGCCCTCATGTTACAGTTGACTCAGGTGCCACTATCCGCGCTTTTTCGCACCTCGAGGGCTGTCATATTTCCAAAGGATCAATAGTGGGTCCTTTCGCCCGTTTAAGAAAAGGTACTCAACTATCTGAAGATGTACGCATTGGCAATTTTGTGGAAGTCAAAAACGCGACCCTGTCTACCGGCGCCAAAGTAAATCATCTCAGCTACATTGGTGATGCATCGATTGGTGAAAAAGCTAATATTGGGGCTGGAACGATCACTTGCAATTACGACGGCGTAATGAAACATCACACAAAAATAGGCTCTCATGCATTTATAGGGTCAAGCACGATGCTTGTTGCACCTATATCAATCGGAGACGAAGCCATGACCGGCTCAGGTTCTGTAATAACGTCTGATGTTGAAGCCGGCGCTCTCGCCTTAGCGCGCGCGCGTCAAACCACAAAATCCGGGATGGCGCGAAAACTCTTTCAAAAGTTGCGTTCAATAAAAGCCAAACAAACCAAAGGCGAATGAAAATATGTGTGGAATCATAGGAATTCTTGGTAATCACCAAGTTGCGCCAAGCCTTGTAGAAGCCCTAAAGCGCCTCGAATACAGAGGTTACGACAGCGCTGGGATTGCTACCATAAATAACGGCACTCTTGATCGCCGTCGAGCAGTCGGAAAGTTAGTAAATTTAAACGACGTGTTGGTTCATGATCCTCTAGAGGGAAAGGCAGGAATTGGACATACTCGTTGGGCGACACACGGTGCCCCCACAGTGGCCAATGCACATCCCCATCAATCCAAGGGTGTCGCTGTTGTTCACAATGGGATAATAGAAAACTTCCGTGAGTTGCGAATAGAATTAGCTAATGCTGGTATCAATTTCCAGACGGAAACAGACACCGAAATAGTAGTTTTAATGACACAACAATATATCGAGTCTGGATTAAGACCCATTGAAGCGGCATTTGCCACACTAGATAAATTGAGTGGTGCGTTCGCTCTTGCGTTTTTATTTCAAGGTCAAGACGACTTAATTATCGCTGCACGCAAAGGAGCTCCCCTCGCTGTCGGACACGGGGATGGAGAAATGTTCATAGGTTCTGATGCAATAGCACTAGCTCCCCTCACAGACCGAATAACTTATCTCGAAGATGGTGATCGAGCAATAATTACTCGCAAAGGCGCTGAAATCCATGATATAAATGGCGCCTTAGCTAACCGCAATATTCGCCAAATTCAAATTGATGCCACACATGTGGACAAGGCAGGTCATAAACATTTTATGGCAAAAGAAATTGCAGAACAGCCTGCCGTTTTATCAAATACCCTCAAATACTATTTGACAGAAAGTAATCAAATATTATTACCAGGCTCTAGCATTGATTTCACCGCCTTTGATCGGATTACAATGGTAGCCTGTGGAACAGCATTTTACGCCTGCATGACAGCAAAGTATTGGTTTGAGCAAGTTGCGCGATTGCCGGTTGAGATAGATGTTGCATCCGAATACCGTTATCGTGAACCTCCGATTCCAGCTCGTACTCTCGCTATTTTTGTCAGCCAATCTGGCGAAACAGCTGATACATTGGCAGCATTGCGGTATTGCAAAGGCAAGGCGGATAAAATCGTATCAATAATAAATGTGCCAGAAAGCTCGATCGCACGTGAAAGTAATTTGAGCTTACCCATTCATGCGGGCATCGAAGTGGGTGTTGCATCCACCAAAGCCTTCACTTGTCAGTTGAGCGTACTATTTATCCTTGCCATAAAAGCAGCACATACCCTCGGTGAAATATCTGAAAAAACTTTTGAACATCATATACAAAACCTGAGGAATCTTCCCGCCTTGGTTAATTTGACGATTGAAAAGAGTTCACAAATACAGAAAACGGCACGAAAGCTATGCGAAGTGAAGGATGTTTTGTTTCTGGGGCGAGGTGTGATGTATCCACTAGCCCTTGAGGGTGCCCTTAAATTAAAAGAAATTAGCTATATCCACGCCGAAGCTTACGCGTCCGGCGAGCTAAAGCACGGGCCAATTGCATTAATCGACAAGAACGTACCGGTAGTTGTAATGGCGCCGAAAGATCCATTATTTGAAAAAACAATATCCAACATGCATGAAGTCATGGCCCGCAAAGGCAAGGTAATACTTATTTCAAGCTCGCAGGGTTTAGAAGAAGCCGGAGATGGTATTTGGGAACAAATAGAAATACCCAGCTGCCCAGATTTATTGACACCAATTGTGTATGCCATTCCTGCGCAACTGCTCGCATACCATACCGCCGTAGCCAAGGGTACGGATGTTGATCAACCACGCAATTTAGCAAAATCAGTCACAGTGGAGTAGTTCATTTCTACACGTATAACTGTCACAGTAGAGTAGACACAACTAATGAAATAACTTCACCAAAATACTTTTTCAGTAGCTTACAAAGTGTCTCTCATTGGTCATTGTGAAGAGACTAAAGGCATCTTGCACCAAAGGCCTAGATCACCAGCGTCACCTAAATAAACAATTTTAGGGCTAAAAGACAAACTTACGACTCCGAAGACGTTGTGCTAGTACTCGCCTGAATCAAAAAGAAAGCTTCAGCTCTTCTTTTAGATTAAACGACAACATTTATTAAAATACTCCCCATCAGTACTTCTTTGCTCTTCAAGCAGGCTAAAGCTATTTCACGAAATTTGGTAATTAACTAACAGCGTGTAAAAGATTCATAATACTGATTTAAATTATAAATCTCCTTGCAGCTGACAGTCTGCGTGCATACTATTGACCAATGAGCGCTCTATTAGTTGATCCTTTTCAACGCAACATTAATTACCTACGGGTTTCAGTAACAGATCGTTGCGATTTTCGTTGTGTTTATTGCATGTCTGAAAATATGAACTTTCTCCCAAAGAAAGAGTTACTGACACTCGAGGAACTGGATCGAATGTGTTCAACATTCGTAAAATTAGGCATTGAAAAACTCCGGATTACTGGAGGTGAACCGCTGGTTCGTCGTAATATTATGACATTTTTTCATTCAATGGGTCGGCATCTTGAAACTGGGGCACTCAAAGAATTGACGGTCACCACAAACGGGAGCCAGCTTGAACGGTTCGCTACCGATTTATATGCTTCAGGTGTACGCCGCATCAATATCTCTCTTGACACTTTAGATGAGAAAAAATTTGCGGATATCACCCGTTGGGGGCGTTTAACTCAAGTTTTACGTGGTATAGACGCCGCATTAGCCGCAGGCCTACATGTAAAAATTAACGCGGTGGCATTGAAAGGATTTAATGAAACCGAGTTGCCTCTAATTACGCAATGGTGCTCAGATCTTGGCATGGATTTGACCTGGATAGAAGTAATGCCAATGGGAGATTTGGGTACGGAAGACAGGCTCGGACAATATTGGTCGCTTAAAGAAGTCCAGAGAAAATATTCCGAGCAATTTACAGTCACTGAGTTAGCAGAACGCACAGGTGGGCCTGCTAGATACGTGCGCCTAGAAGAGACCGGACAAAAAATAGGTTTCATTACACCTCTCACTCATAATTTTTGTGAAAGCTGCAATCGGGTGCGGGTAACATGTACAGGCGAAATCTACATGTGCCTTGGGCAGGAAGATATGGCCGATTTGCGAGCACCTTTAAGGTCTACAGAAGATAACAAACCTTTAGAGGATGCTATTCGGATTGCCATTTCTAAAAAACCAAAAGGGCACGATTTCGATTATTCGCGGCAGCGCCTTGATGGACAAATGCCGCGTCATATGAGCCATACAGGCGGATAATGGCCACTATCGGCCAGGTCAACCTATTGTTTAGTTTGGTTTCTAATGTCTTTTTTGATAAAATATCAGCTATGAATGTCACAAATCCTAACCCTCTCATAATTCATCTTAGAAAATCAGACATAAAACAAAGACAGAAAAATTAGGTTATATCTCTCCAATATGGCCGATAGGCTGTACAATCTATCTCTTTCAGCTTACCCATAAACTGTTGGATTTTCGTGAGTTTTCCCTTTCTACAGCTTAGAAACCCTCGGTATTATGCCTCCAAGGGCATCCTTTGTTCAATGATCTCGGCCCACCATGAGCAGCCCGCAGTAATAGCTTCATCGTTAAAGTTATATTCCGGATGATGCACCATAGCACTGTCACCGTTTCCAACTAAAATATAGGCACCAGGCCGCTCTTCTAACATAAAAGAAAAATCCTCACCGCCCATTACCAACGGAGCCTCATTGCACCGACCAGATATCTTACAGGCAACATCCTTAGCAAACGCTGTCTGCTCTTTAGAGTTAACCATAGCCGGATAATTCCGATTATAGTCTACTTTAGAGATACCACCGAATGTGTTGGCTACGCCTTCACAAACTTCTTTAACACGACTTTCAACCAAATCCTGCATTTCTATAGATGTTGTTCTCACAGTACCCAATATTTCAACTTTCTGAGGAATAACATTGAAGGCATTTGAAGAGGTTGCAAACGAAGTGATCGATAGAACAACGCGATCGATTGGATCAGCATTTCGACTAACAATGCTTTGCAACGCAGTTACTGCGTGTGCTGCCATTAACAGGGTGTCAACTGTTTCCTGAGGTTTTGCGGCGTGACCTCCTCGCCCTTCAAATTCAACTTTAAGCAAGTCAGTAGCTGCAAAAAATGTACCCGCTCGGATCGAAAATTCACCAACCGGCAATCCCGGCCAATTGTGCATGCCATAAACTTCATCTATCCCCCAGCGATCCATCATTCCATCATTGCACATCTCGCGACCACCACCTCCCCCCTCTTCTGCAGGTTGGAAGATAACAACAGTTGTCCCATTAAAATTCCTTGTTTCTGCGAGATAACGTGAGGCCCCCAATAACATGGCAGTATGGCCATCATGGCCACAAGCATGCATAGCTCCATCTATCTTAGATGCGTAATCTAAACCCGTCTGCTCTTGGATCGGTAAAGCATCCATATCCGCACGCAATCCAATTACTTTTTCCGACAAATCTTTACGTCCTTTAATGATGCCAATCACGCCTGTGCGCCCAATGCCTTCGACAACTTCATCACAGCCAAATTCACGAAGTTTTTCAGCTACCAGCGCACTAGTACGGTGTGTATCAAACTGAATCTCAGGATGCTCATGGATGTCGCGACGCCATTCAACAATGTCACTATGCAGCTCCGCAAATCTATTTTTAATTGGCATGTTTGCTTCCTTATCCTTGGCGTTCATAAATTATTGCATTGGCATTCTTTGTTCTACAATCTCAATGTACCAGCTACACCCTGCAGGGATCGCATCATCATTGAAACGATATTCAGGATGATGCAGCAAAGCGCCATCTCCATTTCCTAACATGATGTAAGCACCTGGCCTCTTGTTTAACATAAACGAAAAATCCTCGGCAGCCATAATTGGTGGCATATCTATATCAACGTTTCCCGCCACAGTCCGTGCTGCTTGAGCCGCATATTTTGTTTGCGCGTCATGGTTTATAGTGACCGGATAACCCAAACGATATTCAACTTGAGCCTTGCAGTCATAGGCTTCAGCAGTTGAGGTCACAATCTTTTTTATCCTGGCCTCAACCTGGCTGCGGATGGAATCTTTTAAAGCTCGAACCGTCCCAGTCATACGGGTCATCTGTGGGATAATATTGTGAGTATCTATATCTGAATGCAACGCACACACAGAAATAACTGCTGCCTCTAACGGATCAACGTTACGACTGGCTATGCTCTGTAACGCTAGTATAATATGTGCAGCAGTGACATTCGGGTCGATCGAATCGTGGGGGGCTGCAGCATGACCGCCTTTACCTGTGACTGTAATCTCAAACTCATCAGCAGAGGCCATAATCGATCCTGATCGAATGGCGAACTCTCCTACAGGCAAACCCGGTGTATTATGCAGGCCATAAACTTCCTGAATATTCCAACGATCTAGCATTCCATCATTTACCATCTCACGACCACCGCCACCCCCTTCCTCTGCTGGTTGAAAAATAAGAACAACAGTTCCATCAAAATTCCGATTTTCTGATAGGTATTGTGCCGCACCGAGCAGCATCGAGGTGTGCCCATCGTGTCCACAAGCATGCATTTTGCCCGGCACTTTGGACGCATAGTCTACCCCACTAGCCTCTAGAATTGGCAAAGCATCCATATCTGCGCGCAAGCCTACAACTCGACCTTTGGTATCCTTACACCCTTTAATCACGGCCACAACACCCGTTTGGCCAATACCGTTAGTAATATCGTTAATCCCCATTCCTCTTAAACGCTCGGTCACAAAGGCTGCAGTTTCGTGCACATCAAAACCCAACTCTGGATACGCATGCAGATGATGACGCCAACTAGTAATTTCCGCATGCGTTTCCGCCAATCGATTTTTAATGGGCATAAGACAGTCCTTTTAGTCAGATTACATAATTGATCAAATCTGGGGTGAACCCATATAAAAAATAGTAAATACTCAATCAGTCAAGATCGTGACCTACATCACTAAAAATGACCAGAGTTGCTATCACAAGACCATTTGTTAAGTTAGATTTAGAATTTTGATCACTCGTTTCATTGCCAATAAAAACAAAAACCACCAGTTTTATCAAAACTAAAATCATTAAGAGCCGTAGATCAGTTGACAAAGTCATACCTTTAAGGCCTTCAAAAACCATTGATTATAGGTTTATTTACTTTGCACCGCACCGATGTCACTGTTAATTTGTGAGAATACTTTTCAAACCAGCCTTGATATTAAATCCTGCATGAATGCATGTCCCGCTTGGAATTGCGCTACTGTTATAAATTCATTTGGCTGGTGAGCCTGTGCAATATCCCCGGGGCCGCATACAACTGCTGAGTAGCCAGCAGCCTGAAATTGACCTGCTTCCGTACCATAACTTACTACATGGCGCGCATTGTCTCCTGTAATTTGGCGCACTAAACTTTCTGCCATACCGTTATCTTCTGGTTGAAGCGGGGGCACCTCAAAGCGCGTATTCACCTCAACTCTCGTATCGGCGTGTACTTTCTGCATCGCAGTTTCAATCATTCGAACATGATTGATATATGACTTCTTAAGCGCCACGATATCATCGCCAGGCACAGCTCTGAAATCCATTGAAAACTGGCAGTCTTTGGCCGTAATATTATGAGCCGTACCACCGGACACCTGTCCCACGTGCCATGTTGTTACTGGGGGATCAAACATAGACCCAAGCGTTGTTGGCTCAGAAGAAAAAGAGATCGCATTTTGTTGATTGGCAAAATCAATAATCTTTGCGCCCTCTAAGATGGCACTCACACCAGTATGCATCAGCGATGAATGGACCTCAAAACCAACCACATGTGTATCAAAACCTTGTCCGCCTTTGTGGCTAGTTACTGTCTGCATCATAGATGGTTCGCCTACAATTACTGGGCCACCTCTAGGGACCACACCACTCATAGCAGCTATCATAGGGGGAGCTCCAAGACAGCCTATCTCTTCATCAAAACTAAACGCTAACTGTACAGGCTTTGATACTCCAACATATCGGGCCTCGACCAAAGCCCAGAGTGCCAGCGCGTCAAATCCTTTCATATCACAAGTACCACGACCAAAATATTTACCGATTTTTTCAGTTACGACAAATGGGTCGGTATCCCAATGCTGCCCGTCAACAGGCACCACATCTGTATGGCCTGACAAAACAATTGCACCCTCAATATCTGGCCCTACGTGGGCAAACAAAGCTGCTTTTGGTTGTTCCGGGTGGCAGTACCGATGCGCTGCAATTCCATGACTTTCAAGATATTCTTCAACCCAGTCCACTAAAGGTAAATTTGTATCACGGCTGACAGTAGGGAAACTGATAAGTTTAGTCATTAGCTCCAATGGTGTTAGACGGTGCGCCACACTACAATTCCTCTAAATAGGGTGAAGGTTTCACCAGGTTTGACTGCTGCTCAGGTTACTCAACAGAACGCACAAGTAGCAACTGTCAGTTCGTTAGAATTACTCAATACATTTGTCCCACAAAGAACCTTAGAAAAACAATATTAGCAGTTACATTGTCCATTTACACCTCTTTAGGAGCAACTGATCTGAACTGCTGCAATTACTAGAAATTCCGGTGCTCCATGCTCACTTTGTATCTATAAATTTAAATCAGATTATTCGATAGGTATAGCCCATTTGCAAAATGATTTATAATTCAATAACCACTATCCGTTATCAATATGAAATGGTTAGTTGCTATTTCTTGATACTTGGATGGGTCTGGAGCGTACCCAAGAGGATGAATAGGCGATGGGATAGATTTGAAATTTAGATCTTTTTCTACTTTTCGCTTGCTGGGATTTGCAATTGGCACAGCTTTCATCAAAGCTTGGGTGTAAGGGTGTTGTGGGTTTTCAAACACTTGTGTTCTTGTCCCTATTTCTACAATTCGCCCAAGGTACATTACGCCCACATGGTGACTAACTCTTTCGACAACTGCCATGTCGTGACTGATAAACAAGAAAGAAAGCCCCATTTCAGCCTGCAATTCCATCATAAGGTTCAAAACTTGCGCCTGAACAGACACGTCCAGTGCTGAAACAGCTTCATCTGCAATTATTAATTTTGGATTGAGTGCAAGTGCTCGGGCAATTGCAACTCTCTGGCGTTGACCACCAGAGAGCTCATGAGGAAAACGCCGCATAAAACTACGAGGAAGCTCAACTCTATCAAAAAGCATTTCAATACGTTGGATTTTTTCTTGAGCAGTGTATAATCCATAATTATACATTGGTTCAGCAACCTGATCCGCCAACTGCATTTGAGGATTAAGCGATGCAAACGGATCCTGGAAAATCATCTGCATATCAATGCGTGCCATACGTAACTTACGCTCATTCATTGCCATGATATCTTTACCATCTAAAACGATAGTCCCAGCTTGTGGCTCTATGAGGCGCAAAATAGACCGGCCCGCCGTTGATTTACCGCAGCCTGACTCACCAACAAGACTTAGTGTTTGACCTCTGTTGACTGTGAAAGACAAATCTTCAACAGCATGCACTTTAGCGACAAGCCG
This sequence comes from uncultured Tateyamaria sp., assembly GCA_905480645.1. Classification (GTDB taxonomy): domain Bacteria; phylum Pseudomonadota; class Alphaproteobacteria; order Rhodobacterales; family Rhodobacteraceae; genus Tateyamaria. The sequence continues at coordinate 58,298 of CAJQRC010000021.1, read as the reverse complement.
GCGAAAGAAGCCACCTTTTACCGGAAACCGGGTTGTAAGTCCTTTCACTTCAAGCAATGGCTCAGCAGTACCGGAAATTGGCTGAATTTTTTGATGTGGACGCCCCATCAACTTCATCGGTTCTGGGTATTGCTTGCCTGTCATTTCACCCAATTTTGGCACGGCAGCCAAGAGAGCTTTTGTATATGGATGCTGGGGGTCCTCAAATATTTCAGCAACAGGACCTTCTTCGACCTTGTTACCACGGAACATAACAACAACTCGGTCTGCCATTTGAGCAACTACAGCCATATCATGAGTAATGAACATTACTGCCGTGCCAGTTTCGCGCTTTAAGCGATCTATCAGCGCCAAAATTTCGGCCTGAATAGTTACATCTAATGCCGTCGTTGGCTCATCCGCAATCAACAATCGGGGCTCACATGCCAGTGCCATTGCGATAACCACTCGTTGTCGCATACCCCCGGATAATTCATGTGGATATTGTTCTATCCGCCTCTCAGGCTCGGGGATTCGCACCTGTCTCATGAGTTCAATCGCACGATTTTTAGATTGGGTTTTTGACATTCCAAGGTGCAAGCGTAACCCTTCAGTTAGTTGCCTGCCTACTGTAAAAACTGGATTTAATGCTGTCATTGGCTCTTGAAAAATCATGCCCATTTCGTTGCCACGAATGGTCCGCATTAACACTTGATTGGACTTAGCCAAATCGGCAGTTCCGTTATTTTTTCGGTCAAAAATTAACTTTCCTTGCGTAATTTTACCTCCGCTAAACTCAACCAATCTCATCAAAGATAGCGAAGATACAGACTTACCTGAGCCCGATTCGCCAACAATGCAAACTGTTTCACCCGAATTTATCTGAAACGAGACGCTCTCTACACCTAGTACAGGACCATCCTTAGTTTGAAATTCAACTCGCAGTCCCTGTATACTCGCAACGGGCACTGCATTAATTTCATCAAGCATTCAGGAGCCCCTTTACCAGTCTTTCAGGAAATAGGCTTGCACGCTACGGCCTAGCTTGCAAACCTGTCAAATTCCTCATTCAAATGATATAATAAACACACTACAAAGGTTGCAATTTCTTTCAAATATGTTTCGATAGTAACATTCATTGGGGGAAATTGGCCAGTTTTCAATGGCAAACGAAAAGTTAGAAAAATTTTATGTATTTCCTCATAATAAAAACAGTGCCAAAGGCTATGTGGCGCGTAATTGCCACCAGTCTACTTATGGTGCCTAACAAGGAGTTTAAAATGACATTAAGATCCCTACTTATGGGTGCTGTTGCGTCAGCCACGCTTGCGCCGGCGGCATTCGCCGAGCGCGGAGCCGATGGCGAGGTAAACATCATCTATTGGCAGGCCCCTTCAATCCTTAACCCATATCTCTCGGGTGGAACAAAGGATATCGAGGCCGCCTCTTTAGTAATTGAACCGTTGGCACGCTACAATGAAGTGGGCGAAATGGTGCCCTATCTTGCAACTGAAATCCCAACAGTTGGCAATGGAGGTGTGAGTGAAGACCTTACAAGCATCACTTGGACGATTGCGCCAGACATGTTGTGGTCTGACGGTTCAGCAGTAACCTCTGCCGATGTTAAATTTACTGCAGAGTATTGTATGGATCCCGAAGGAGGTTGTGCTCAGGCTGCCTTTTTTGACGGTGTCAAAAATGTTGAAGCAATTGACAGCCTTACGGTAAAGGTTACGTTCGATGGTCCGAAACCAAATCCGTATGGCCCATTTGTTGGTGGCCAGTCTCCCATCATTCAAGCAGCTCAGTTCGCCGATTGTCTTGGGGCAAAAGCACCTGAGTGCACAGAAGCTAACTTTAATCCGATTGGTACAGGGCCGTTTGTTGTCGATGATTTCCGTCCCAATGACGTTATACAGTATTCTGCAAACCAGAATTACCGTGATCCAGCCAAACCTGCGTTTGCCAAAGTGACATTTAAAGGTGGCGGTGATGCTGCTGCAGCTGGCCGTTCAGTTTTAGAAACTGGCGAGTTTGATTACGCTTGGAACTTGCAATTGGCACCTGATGTCATCGCAAAAATGGAAGAAGCAGGCAAAGGTAAAGCGATTGCAGGATTTGGTCCTCTAATCGAACGCATTGAAATGAACATGACAAATCCGTCGCCAGATTTGCCTCCAGAAACTCGAGCAACAGTTGCAGAGCCGCACCCTTTCCTTACAGATATTCGTGTACGCAAAGCTCTATCTTTAGCAATCGATCGCCCCCTTTTAGTTGAAGTTGGCTACGGAAAAGCTGGTAAGGTCTCATGCGATCTTGTGCCTTCGCCTGCAATGTTTGCTTCAGGCGACATGCATTGTGCCACCCAAGACCTTGAAGGTGCAAAAGCTCTTTTAGATGAAGCCGGTTGGGTTGATAGTAATGGCAATGGAGTGCGCGATAAGGACGGTGTTGAACTGAGTATCCTGTACCAAACATCAACAAATGCTGTACGCCAAGATTTTCAAGCTTTGATCAAAGATTGGTGGGAACAGATCGGGGTTGAAACCGAACTTCGGAACCTTGATGCTTCAGTTTTCTTTGGAGGAGATCCAGGATCACCTGACACATTCCAGAAGTTCTATGCGGATGTTGAGATGTATGCAAATACCTTTAACGGCACAGATCCTCAGCAATACCTAGCGGCCTATCGTTGCGGTGGTGAACCTAAACCGTCAAGCCAGTGGCAAGGTGAAAACATCAACCGTTTTTGTGATCCAGCCTATGACAAACTAATTGATGAGTTAGCTCGTACTGGTGATATCAAAAAACGCGCTGAAATTGCTATTAAAATGAACAATATGTTAACCAAAGACACCTACACCATCGTGCCACTCGTTCACCGTGGTCGCGTGTCAGCTCATGCGAATTCGCTTGGTGGCGTTAAGTTGAATGTATGGGATAGCGAAATTTGGAATGCAGCCGACTGGTACCGTATTAAATAAATTAGCAAAGTTGAGATAAGTTTCCACTTTGTAGCTGGAGCAGCTATTAGACGCTGCTCCAGCCTTTCAAACAAATGATCAAGACTTCATCTATAAGGATTGTTTTTTATGCTGGCTTATACATTCCGCCGGTTGATCCTTTCGATCCCAACACTTCTGGTCATCAGCCTCGTAATCTTTCTTCTTTTGCAATTAGCTCCCGGCGATCCGATGGCACAGGTTCCATTGACGGTGCCGCCAGAAGTTAAACAAAAAATGCGCGAAGCGCTTGGTCTCGGCCAGCCGATACAAGTCCAATACTACAAATGGATAATCCAGTTTTTTTGGATTGAACCGCAGGTCCTCGTAGATCATTGGTTTGGTACAGCCTTTTCAGAAGGCAAGCAAAGAGTAATCTCTTGGCAAACACGCAGCCCAGTGATGGATATTGTCATCCAACGTCTACCCCAAACATTGTGGGTAGTTGGTTTGTCATATATTGTTGGTATTCTGATCGCTTTACCGATTGGCATCTATTCTGCTTACAAACAATATTCAGTTTTTGACCAAGCCGGTACATTTATCACAATGATTGGTTTCTCAATCCCACCTTTTTTTACTGGGCCACTTTTGATAGTTCTCTTCTCAGTGCAACTGGGCTGGCTACCTTCTATTTATGATACGACGCATGTAGTTACAGATTGGGCAAGTTTTAAAATTCAGTTTTACCAAATGATTATGCCTGTAATGGTATTAGCATTGCAAACTACCGCCCAGTTAAGTCGTTATATGCGTTCTTCAATGCTAGACAACCTCGGTCAAGACTATGTGCGGACCGCCCGTGCCAAAGGATTGCGTGAAGGTGTGGTTGTGATGGCGCATGTTTTGCGAAATTCAATGATCCCAGTGGTAACAGTAATAGCGCTGGGCGTGCCGAGTATATTTGGTGGAGCAATTATAACGGAGAATGTATTCAAAGTTAATGGAATTGGCCAATTATTACTAACAGCCCTTTTTGCCAACGACATACCAATGGTTATGACATTAACGTTCATTTTTGCGATCCTAATTGTACTCTTTAATTTAATTGCTGATGTGCTGTACGGTGTTCTTGACCCAAGGATCCGCTATGACTGATCAATCCCCAGATACTATAGCAGCACTGAAGGACAAAGAACCCTCCAGACCGCCAAGGTCTCAATGGATTGATGTTTGGGAACAACTTAAACATCACAAGGGTGCACTCTTTGGCGGTGGTTTTTTGATTTTTATTACCTTGGCTGTAATATTCATGCCATATATCTGGCAAATTGATGCACAAAACCTAGACATTAGAAATAAAGATATGCGACCAATTTATGTCGCTCTTTGGGATGGTGATGCTAAAGTAGGTTGGTTCCGGCCACTGGGTACTGACAACCTTGGTCGCGATATTATGGCAAACCTAATCGCAGGTGGGCGAGCTTCAATGGCTGTCGGTTGGGCTTCAATGATATTAGCACTTCTGATAGGAACAAGCGTAGGTGTTATATCTGGATACTTCAAAAAGGCTGATTTTTGGTTGATGCGGCTAACAGATTTAGTTCTATCTCTACCAATTTTACCATTGTTATTAGTTGCAGTGACATTATTTCGTGAACCGCTTCGGGCTAGTTTTGGGCCTGAAGGTGGAATGTTCATTCTAATTGTCAGTGTGGTTGGCTTAACCAGTTGGATGCAAACGGCAAGGATTGTGCGAGGTGACATTCTTGCACTGAAAGAACGGGAGTTTATCCTCGCAGCAAGATCTATTGGAACCACACCTGGAAAAATTATACTGCGGCACCTTCTGCCCAACGTGATATCCCCAATCATGGTTTCCGCAACACTCGGCCTAGCCACTGCTATTATCACCGAAAGCGCCTTAAGCTTCCTCGGTGTTGGCTTTCCTTCTGATTTTCCTACATGGGGGAAATTGCTTGCTGATGCAGTCCAAAGGATGGAGCAATATCCCGAGCGGGTTGTTCTTCCAGGTATTTTGATATCGTTGACAGTGCTTGGCGTAAACTATCTAGGCGACGGGCTGCGGGATGCTCTCGATCCTCGTATTCGAGGGCGTTAAATATTTTTATTTACACCAACGTATGCATCAAATTTAAGCTATTTGCGAACTTTCAAAAGAGATTAGTCAAGATAACCACGCTAAGTTTGATAAGAGTTACCTACGTTTGAGGTCTAAAGAATCTAACTTCAATTTATTTGGAGCCTTTATTTATAAACCGCCCTACGCAATCGTCTAACCATCCACCATACTGCGGCCACAACAGGCAGCGTAACAATTGCAGTTAACATTCCTTTTGAGAAACCTTCAACGGATACACTTAATGGATAAAGCAAATTTGAAGCAAGAGAAACAGCATAATAACTTATTGCAACTACAGATAACCCTTCAACTGTACGTTGCAAACGTAATTGCAGATCTGAGCGTTTATCCATACTTTCGAGCAGTGCTTGATTTTGAGCGGAGCGTTCAACATCCACACGCGTGCGCAAGAGGTTTGCGGCGCGGACTCCCCTACTGGACATAACATCTAACCGTTCTTGGGCCGATTTAACCGTTCGCATTGCAGGTTGATAACGGCGCATCATAAACTCTCCAAAACTTTGTCGACCATTAAAACGGTTTTCACGCAAAGACTCTATCCTTTGATTAACGAGGGCTTCATAAGCAGCAGTTGCTGCAAAACGGAAGGATGATTGTGCTGAAAGAGTTTCAAAATCTGCCGATATGGCTAATAATGCATCCAGAGTTTCCTCAGCTTTAGAGGAATGTACCGACATTGTGGTCACAAGCTCTGTAAGTCGCGTATCGAGGGTAGCTAGTTGAGCGCCCATGCCTCGCACGCGTGCAAAACCAAGCATAGACATCGATTTATAGGTTTCGATCTCACACAATCGTTGGACTATGCGGCCAATTCTACGTTCACCTGTTTGATCCGAGGCAAAAACAACAAAACGCATGTGACCATTTGGGTCAATCCGGAAATCGCCAGCCATAATCGCAGCATCATCCAACACAGTACTGACAGCTAGACTTTCTGGGACAAACCACTCCTCAAGCTTATTCCATATTACTTCTGCGTCTGGTCGCAACTCAACCCTCATTAGGATTGATGTAATACGTTGACCTGGAGCATCTTGCAGCCAATCGTGCGGGAAAGGATCAAAGGCGTTCTGATTGAAAGGTTGCGCCTGCACACCCTCTGAGAAAACCGTATATGTCACAAATTCTGTATGCTGTTCCCATTTTAGCCAATGGCGGCCAATTTGTCCGTAGTAATGGGTTGCACCAGGTTGAGGGTGAGGTGCACCATGCCGGTCAAGTAATTTGAAAAGGTGTTCATTGTCGCTATTTCGATCACGACTAGCGGCCATTTTAGGTTGTTTAAATGCTATATAGGCAGCAGCATATGGAGCTTTCATCGATGGAAACGGACGCGCATGTAACTCGTTTGCCAACTGATAACGTAATGGATGATCTTCTATGATGGCCATGCTCTACTCCAATTCTTTCATGGAAAAATAACTCTGGATAAGTTGAAATCAAATATTAAACATTAAATTCAATAACTTAATTGAACTTCACACTATGTATAATAATTTTTTAAATTTCAGACAGATAAAAACAGATGAAACTTCAATTTGAGTCATGCTTTCAATAAATCAAAATAACAAATGTTTCGTGAGTATTTCATAACCATGGTACATTACATCGCACGAAATTTTTCGCAAAAGGCGGTTCTGATCAAACCCACTTTTATAATTTATCCTCTATTTTTTATTCGATCATAGGTAAAAGTTTATCGATGGATACCTTAGCATCACCATAAAACATTCTTGTGTTTTCTTTAAAAAATAATGGATTTTCGATACCAGAATATCCTGTTCCCTGCCCACGTTTTGACACGAAAACCTGCTTAGCCTTCCAACATTCTAGAACTGGCATCCCAGCAATCGGCGAATTTGGATCATCCTGAGCTGCCGGATTAACAATATCATTTGAGCCAATCACTATAACTACATCTGTAGTAGGAAAATCGTCGTTGATTTCGTCCATCTCCAAAACAATATCGTACGGCACTTTGGCTTCGGCTAGTAGTACGTTCATATGTCCAGGCAGACGACCAGCAACTGGGTGGATGGCAAAACGAACATTTTTACCCTGCGCTCGTAACTTACGAGTTAGTTCGGCAACGCCTTGCTGAGCTTGTGCTACCGCCATGCCGTAGCCAGGGATAATAACCACACTATCGGCTTCATTCAATGCCGAGGCAACACCGTCGGCCTCTATCGCTATCTGCTCACCCTCAACAGCCATTTGTTCACCAACAGGGCCGCCAAATCCACCCAAAATGACCGAAACGAATGACCGATTCATGGCTTTGCACATTATGTAGCTCAGGATCGCTCCTGACGAACCCACCAATGCTCCAACAACAATCAAGAGATCATTACCCAGCGAAAAGCCAATAGCGGCCGCAGCCCAGCCAGAATAGGAATTTAACATAGAGACAACTACTGGCATGTCAGCACCACCAATGCCCATGATCAGGTGGTATCCAATAAAAAGTGCCAACAGTGTAAGAAGAACTAAGGTCCAGCTTCCTGAGCCATTTAAATACATGATAGTGAAAATTACTGACAAAAGTGCCGCGCCAGCGTTTAACAAATGTCCACCAGGTAATTTAATCGCTGAAGTGTCTACCTTACCAGCGAGCTTACCGTAAGCAATTACAGAACCAGTGAAAGTAACCGCACCTATCCAAATACCAAGCACGAGTTCAACTTTAAGGATATTGATTTCAACCATCGTCTTTTTCGCAATGAGCTGACCGAAGGCAGACAGACCTGCAACTGTCTCACTTGATAGTCCTTTAGCTGAATAACCGTTATCTGACACAGCACCCAGAACGGCGCCGTTTGCTTCAAAAAGAGTACTCATGCTATTGATCATCAGGTCAGCATTAAATCCAACAAATACTGCTGCCAAACCTACTAAGGAGTGCATGATTGCTACTAATTCTGGCATTTGAGTCATCTGAACTTTAGTTGCCAGCTGATAACCAACTGCAGCTCCCAAAGCGATCAGGATTACGGAAACTCCGCTTAACCCGTGACCAGGTCCAATAAGTGTTGCTATTACAGCAATCGCCATTCCAACGATACCATACCAGACCGCGCGCTTAGCACTTTCTTGTCCACTCAAGCCACCGAGGCTCAGAATAAAAAGAACAGCCGCAACTGCATAAGCCGCAATTGTAAATCCATATTCCATGCGTCCACTCCCGCCTTATGATTTTTGAAACATGGCAAGCATACGCCGTGTTACGAGAAAGCCGCCAAAGATATTCACTGATGCCATAAACACTGCCAAAGCGGCGAGCAAAGTAATCAATAAAGAGCTTGACCCAATTTGAATAACGGCACCCAGAATAATGATCGACGAAATTGCATTAGTGACAGCCATCAATGGGGTATGCAAAGAATGAGCGACATTCCAGATAACCTGAAATCCGATAAACACCGATAAAACAAAAACTATAAAATGCTGCATAAAGCTTGCAGGTGCTACAAGTCCAACTGCAAGCAACAAGCCACCACCGATAGCTAACAAGCCAACCTGCCTTTTAGTTTGCTGTTTGAACTCTGCAACCTCTTTAGCACGCTTCTCTTCCGCCGTTAATTCTTTGGGCGCATCCACTTTAGGAGCCGCCGCTATAGCAGCAATTTTTGGTGGAGGCGGTGGAAAGGTTATTTCCTTTCCGTGCACAATTGTCGCTCCTCGGATAACATCGTCTTCCATGTCATGGTTAACCATACCATCTTTAGCAGGCGTTAAATCCGCTAACAGGTGTCGAATGTTAGTAGCATAAAGGCTCGACGCTTGAGTTGCCATTCGGCTAGGGAAATCTGTAAATCCAATGATTGTCACGCCATTATCGGTAACAATTTTTTCATCCATAACTGTCAACTTGCAGTTGCCACCCTTCTCAGCGGCTAAATCCACGATAACGGAACCAATTTTCATTGACTGGACCATGTCTTCTGTCCAAAGCTCAGGAGCTTCCCTATTGGGAATAAGTGCCGTAGTAATCACGATGTCTATATCGGGAGCTAATTCGCGGAATTTTGCCAATTGAGCGTCTCGAAATTCTGGTGATGAAACTGAAGCATAGCCACCTGCGCTAGCGCCGTCTTGCTGTTCTTCTTCAAAATCAAGATAAACAAATTCTGCGCCCATTGATTCAACTTGCTCAGCAACTTCAGGGCGAACATCAAAAGCATAGGTTATTGCGCCCAGCGAAGTTGATGTACCAATAGCGGCTAAGCCCGCAACACCTGCCCCTACAACCAACACCTTGGCTGGAGGCACTTTACCAGCGGCGGTAATCTGTCCAGTAAAAAAACGGCCAAAATTGTTACTTGCCTCGATTACAGCACGGTAGCCTGCTATATTAGCCATGGATGAAAGGGCATCCATTTTTTGGGCTCTACTAATGCGAGGGATCATCTCCATCGCTATAATTGTAGCACCTTTTTTAGCAGCCATTTTCATCTTGGCTTCATCGGCAACAGGGCTGAAGAAAGATACTAACGTTTGCTCCGCTCGCAATCGCTTCATCTCCGAATCATCTGGGACTCGCACCTTGGCCACCAGATCTGATGCTTTCCACAAAGCTGCTGCGGTCTTGACTACCTCAACACCAGCAATTTCATAAGACGCGTCGTCAAAGCCAGCGTTAACGCCTGCTCCAGTCTCTATCACACAATCATGGCCGAGCTTTTGTAAAGCAATCGCGCTGTCTGGCGTCATAGCAACTCGGTGCTCTCCAACAAAAACTTCTTTTGGCGTTCCAATCTTCATAGGAACCACTCCCCCGTCTCAAATAGCTAATCTAGAAGTCATCATAGTTATATTTTGCAAATTGTTTAATACATTCGCAATCCATATTTTACAAGAAGTCCATCCATGCCTAGTTGCTGTGACACAGAAGCGCAGCCAAATTAATGCATCCTGTTACCAGAAGGGGAAAAACTACTTATTTATCTTATCACGGATGAATACAAAACTACATCGGGTATAAACAAATATGATACTTAAATAATTTTATTAATATAAGTCTTTAGCCGTAATTGTGATTAAAGAGTGTGTTGATGCTAGAATTCAGTTAAATAATAAGCAGTGGCGTCGAAATAGAAAATTTATGAATTTATCAAATTTGGTAATCTGTAAAACAGACCAAAACTAAGCGATACTTTGAAACAGCATGTTTAACTATGCCGGAAATTTTACCATTACCGAGACCCTGAGTGCAGTGTTGAACCTGCCCTAAGAAATTTATTAGAAAAAAGTTAATAGCACTTTAAATGTTGCTCCTTTATGCAGGTTTTTCAATGGCTGAGTGACTGCCTTAACATAATTACATTAAAAAACTTTTTTATCAGCCTTTCCTAGTACTGACAATGAAAGGATATTTTATGACTTCAGCACAAATACTTGCTGGCAAACATGCTTTAGTAACAGGTGGCGGAACAGGTATAGGGCTTGCTATTGCTCAAGCTTTTGCCGCTGAGGGCGCAGTCGTTACAATTACAGGACGCAGGCAAGAAGTCCTAGATAATATATCGGACTTAGGCATATTTGGTCAAGCCATGGATGTTCGTGATGAAAGCTCGGTTTGTAACGTAATAGCTGCGGCTGTTTCTGCACGCGGACCAATTCAAGTTTGCGTTCCCAATGCAGGCATCGCTGAAGGTGGAAGCTTGCATAAAACCAATATGGAGTTTTGGCGCAATATTATGTCCACAAATTTGGATGGTGCTTTTTTAACAATTAGAGAATGCTTGCAGAGCATGCGAACAACCGAATGGGGTAGGGTTATTGGCGTCTCATCAATAGCGGGTTTACGCGGATTACCGGGCGCCGCAGCGTATTCGGCGTCCAAACATGGATTAATTGGTCTGATACGATCATTGAGCGAAGATTATATGGGGCAGCCATACACATTCAACGCTCTCTGCCCAGGCTATGTCGATACCTCTATCGTAACGCGTAACCAAGCAACTATCGCTTCCAGAACAGGAATGACCCCCGATGCAGCACGTCAGCTAATGGTGAATGGGAATCAACACAAACGTCTGCTTGAGGTCGAAGAAGTTGCCGCTGCCGCATTGTGGCTAGTTGGAAATGGATCCCAAAGTATTAATGGTCAATCCATTCAAATTTCTGGTGGGCAAACTACGTGATTTATATCAGTTTAAATATCCAAAGAAATAGGTTTTATGTTAGTCAGCTTTCATTAGCATTTATACAATGCTGAGCAATTTACAATTTGATATTAAATACTTGTTAGATCAATTTGAAGATTCTGATAAATATTACGAGCCAAATTAAGCCGCCAATCAAGCACGGTATCGGACGCAGGCGTAAGTTCACTTAGCAATCAAGTATAAGCTCGATATCTAAAATATTGACGATAAATACAGTTGATCAAGTTAAACTATTCTGTTCAAATCTGCTATTGTTTACTGAATATAAGCTAATATAAACTCAGCAATCATTTGCCCTGAAATATAAACAAATCGCCTTCACTTTTATCCTCGCTGTTCAATAAATTTTACAAACTGTCCCTATTGACCCACTCACGACAGGCAATGCCAAACGCCTCGAACAGCGGACGCGACACAGTATCATTTTCAGCATTCCATTCAGGATGCCATTGAACAGACAAGGTAAAACCTGGTGCACCATCAATATATAAGGCTTCTGGCGTTCCGTCTGACGCATAGCCATCAACAACGATGCGAGGACCGGTACTCTTGATACCTTGACCATGCAATGTGTTTGTGAGCACTGTTTGATTTCCAATCAAACGATGAAAAATTCCATCCTGCGAAAACCTCACTTCATGACGTAACGCAAACTTCTCCTCAAGGGTACCATCGGGTGGCATGCGGTGGTTCTCCCGACCCGGTAAGTCCCGTATTTCCGGATAAAGCGTACCGCCCATGGCCACGTTTACTTCTTGAAACCCCCGACAAATACCCAAAAATGGCTGACCACGCTCTACTAGAGCTTGGATCAACGGAAGTGTAATTCGGTCTCGATCGCGATCAAATTCACCATGTGCGGGCGTAGGTTTTTCACCGTATTCCTGAGGATGTACGTTAGCTCGTCCACCTGTGAAGACAAATCCGGCACATTGGTCGATTAAATCGGGAATTCGTACCATGTCAGGTAGGGCCGGCACCAAAAGTGGTAAACCTTGAGCAACTTCAGCGACAGCAGAAACGTTTATCGAACCAACTGCCTGCACAGCATAGGTCTCACTAATGATATGATGATTTGAAATAATACCAATAATTGGACGGACCATATAACAACTCTATTTCGCCACAATCACAGCCATGGCTGCGTGAAAGCTTCCCACATTTTGGCTATAATCCCGAAAACTTAGTAGAAGTCCACAGGACAGCATTTCTGCAAACCTCCATTTCTGCAAACTTCGTTGAGATAGAGAGACAAGTAAAAGAAGTAATTTAAAAAGTAATTCAATATATATCAGATGGAACGGCATGACCTTCGATGAAATTATTCAGTAGTTTTTCGATCAATGCTATCACTAAGAAAACCCCAAAAAATAGTATTTGATCAGTTCAAAAATTCATAATTTTTAATCTCAGCATTAATATTGCAATTATATAAGCCATTCCAAAAGACCCACAATTTAAATATCAAAATAGTGACAGCTAACTAAAATGATTATTCTTAAATTCTAACCGACGGGCATGCAATACTGGCTCAGTATAACCAGAAGGTTGTACTCTACCAGTAAAGACTAAGTCACATGCCGCCTTAAAAGCGATACCGTCAAAATTTGGTGCCATGGCAATATATGTTGGATCGCTCGAATTCTGCTTGTCCACAATGGCCGCCATCTTTTTAAATGCCTCCAAAACTTGATTTTCGTTAACCACTCCGTGATGCAACCAATTGGTTAGGGCTTGAGCGCTGATACGACAGGTAGCACGGTCTTCCATAAGGCCGACATTATTGATGTCTGGAACTTTGGAACAACCGATACCTTGGTCAATCCAACGAACAACATAACCCAAAATCCCTTGAGCATTGTTCTCCAGTTCAAATACTATCTCCTCAGAAGAAAAGTTTCTTTCTCCCGCGATAGGAATTGTGAGCAGGTCGGCCAATGTGCCGCGAGAACTACCCGCCACAAGCTCAACCTGGCGAGCCAAAACGTCTACCTGATGATAGTGTGTAGCATGCAGTGTTGCCGCAGTAGGCGACGGTACCCAAGCGCAATTAGCACCCGCCTCAGGGTGGCCAACTTTCTCCTTGAGCATATCTGCCATTAGGTCAGGCATCGCCCACATACCCTTACCAATCTGGGCCCTTCCATAAAGGCCGCACTCCAAGCCTATATCAACATTTCTATCCTCATAGGCAACAATCCATTTAGCACTTTTCATTTCGGCCTTTGGTATCATTTGGCCTGCCTCCATAGCCGTATGAATTTCATCGCCAGTGCGATCCAAGAAACCTGTATTAATAAAAGCTATGCGAGACTTGGCTGCACGAATGCAATTTTTCAGGTTAGCACTAGTCCGGCGCTCCTCATCCATAATACCCAGTTTTACAGTATTTAAAGGCAATCCCAGTATTACTTCGACCCTAGTAAATATTTGATCTGCAAACGCAACTTCAGCCGGTCCATGCATCTTGGGCTTAACAACATAAACCGAACCGTTAACGGAGTTCCGCAACCCTTGAGATTTTTGCAAATCGTACATTGCAATAAGTGTTGTCATAATTGAATCTATTAAACCTTCACCGACCTCCTGATTGTTGTGATCCAGAACAGCAGCGTTAGTCATCAAGTGGCCAACATTTCGTACCAGCATCAGGCTTCGACACTTAACAGAAAAAAGTGAACCATCCGGACTAGTAAAAGTTGTATCACTATTTAAATTACGTTCCACAATCTTGCCGTCTTTTTCAAAACTTTCTTCCAAATCACCTTTCATCAGACCAAGCCAGTTACTGTAAGCGAGTACTTTGTCTTCCGCATCAACTGCAGCAATGCTATCTTCGCAGTCCATAATAGTTGATACGGCTGATTCAAGGTTTACATCTGCAATGCTTGCGGCATCAGTTCGCCCAATCTGATTGTTGGGGTCAGTTGCAATTTCTATGCCAAGGCCATTGTTTCTAAAAAGGAAATACCTTTTTATACCATTTGTACGGTAGCCCTCATACTGTAGAGGATTTAACAAACCTGACAGCTGTCCATTAATCTTTAAAATGAGCGCGTTATCTTCGACACTGAGGCTGGTCACGTCAGACCAATTAGCTCCGGATAAAGGCAGGGCGACATCGAGAAAGTCTTTAGCCCACGAAACAACGCGCTGACCTCGCTCAGCATCGTATCCTTTTTCTTTCGGCAATTCACCAATAGCATCAGTACCATACAAAGCATCATAAAGGCTTCCCCAGCGCGCATTAGCGGCGTTCAAAGCAAATCTTGCATTCATAACGGGGACAACCAACTGAGGACCAGGGATTTTTGCTATCTCAGGATCAACATTATCCGTTTCTATTAAAAAATTAGATCCTTCTGGTAACAAATATCCAATTTCATACAAAAAACTTTGGTAGGAAGCGGCATCGAACCCAACCGCTCGATTAGCAACATGCCAAGCATCAATTTCCAGCTGCAGTTTTTTGCGCTCAGCTAACAAAGCTTTGTTTGTGGGACCGAAATCTTCAATCATTTTTGAAAATCCAAGCCAAAAATCTGCTGGTAAAATACCAATGCCAGGAAGTACTTTTGCTTCGACAAAATCGGCTAAGGAAGAAGCTACCTGCAATTTGCACCGTTTCACATAAATCGTCATTTAAAGTCAACATCCTCTAACCATTTGTAGAGGCACCACTAGTGTAATGACCTAGTGCGGTAAACAACATTGATATGAAAGTTTACCAAATTTTATAGATTTTTATTTTATTGTAAGGCAGAAGATCAGCAAACCGTTTCATCCACGTCTATGATCCATTTTTATCTATATTACCGCCGCGAAATCTTTGTTGCATGACGACACCGCTCAGAACAATATTTCACATTTTCCCATACCTTTGCCCATTTTTTACGCCAAAGAAATGGACGCCCACAGGTTACACAAATTTTCTGGGGAAAATCTATTTTTTTACGCATATGCCCCATTAGAAATCAAAGCCTAGCTGTCTTACGTTTTGTGAAAGCTTTGCAGATTTTTTTCCTGATTTGATATTTTTATCTCTTACAAAATACCGCTGTGAATCTTTACGGCTAGCATGCTTTTTAATTATTTTAGAGGCTTCAAAATTAAATTCATTTCCTCTCCGTAGAGCCCAAACTTTTTCGCGTGCCGCGCGTGCAGAAAGCGCGACATCTACTATCGGCATCGGATACGAGTGGCCAAGAACCTGATTTGCACCTGTCCAACGCCAAGGCTCCTGAAGATACAAATTTGGCACAGCAGTTAACTCGGGCACCCAACGGCGCGTAAAAATACCCGTTGGATCCTGATCCAACCCTTGTTTAATAGGATTGTAAATACGTACAGTATTCATGCCAGTCGTCCCCGATTGCATTTGCACCTGAGGCCAGTGGATACCAGGTTCAAAGTCAGTAAACTTTTGAGCAAGGTGCAGCCCCGTTACGCGCCAATCCAGCCAAAGGTGATAAGAAGCTACTGCCATTAACATTGATCGCATTCGAAAATTCAGCCAGCCTGTTGAATTTAGAAATCGCATACAGGCATCCACAAAGGGTATTCCAGTTTCGCCAGATTGCCACGCCGCAAGCGTCGTGCTGTTCGGTTCAATAGGACGCAACCCTTCGTATGCAGAATGCAAACAACAATGTTCAAGAGTGGGTTGATCTTCGAGTTTTTGAATAAAATGATCACGCCATGCTAACCTTGCCTGAAAGGACTTAAGCGAACCTACCCAACCATCTCGGGTTCCCCTAACTTCCCGCTGGCGTATCGAAGTTACTTGAACAACTTCACGGGGGCTAAGACAGCCATATGTTAAATATGGGGATATTCTTGAACAGACCGCCTCACCCGTATCGGGGGAAGACATATCCTTACGATAAGTTTGTCCACGACTTTTCAAAAAGGAGCCTAAAATAGACAAACCTATTTTGCGGCCACCAATTTGTCGTTGTGGACATGAATCATTTATTTTTATATTTGGCTGTGGGTCAGACTTTAAGTTTGGACCTTTCAAAATAGACGGTATTTGCACCACTTCCTTAAGCATAAAATTTTTCCGTTGAGCCGCCCATCCATCACGACCGTTGAGTCTTCGCACAACCCCAGACTGCGAAAATTCTTCCCACCTGACCGCATTGGCGCGACACCACATCGCGACTTCATTATCGCGATTAAAAGTCCAAGAATTGCCCGTTTCCTCATGGCTCACAATTTGATCAAACGGTGCATTTGATTTAATATCAGACAGGACATCAACTACATTGCCTACTCGCAATACCAGTGGAATTCCTAAATCACGCAAATTTTCAGCTAAGTCTGATACGCTCTCATTGACAAAATCAAATTGACGCTTGGATACATCTGGCAGTTCCCAATATTTTGGTTCAAAAACGTATAATGGCAATACCGATCCTCGAGCCGCCGCTGCAGCCAAGGGTGTATGATCGGTAACTCTGAGATCACGTTTGAACCAAACCAAACAATTCATTATGTTCGAGCTAGCGCGACTTAAGGACAACACAACGGAAAAGTATCACTTCCTATTAAAAATGTTGGGTAATTTAGAAAAATTTTAAATAATTTTTAAAAACTATAAACTGTCTACTGATCTTGCGACCTCATTAACATCGGCTTAATATTTGCGTAGAAAATTTCCAGATAAGGCAAGCCATACCCATGTGTGAAGCAAGTCCTAAGACAATGTACCTCAACGATTACACACCCTTCGGGTACCATATTGAAGACGTACATTTAACCTTTGACCTGGCTCCTAACGCCACTCGTGTATACTCACGCATCCGTTTTTCAACAGATCTTAAATCTCCAAATAGTACTTTCTTTCTTCATGGAGAAGATTTGTCACTCATCTCCGCTAAAATCAACGGGGAAAAAGTTATACCACTACTTACAAAAGTGGGTTTAACCTGTGCAGTCCCATCGGAACCGTTTACTTGGGAATGTGAAGTTCAAATCAATCCTGCTGCTAATACTTCCCTCGAAGGCCTTTATCTTTCAAATAGTATGTACTGCACTCAATGCGAAGCAGAAGGGTTTCGCAAAATTACCTATTATGCGGACCGTCCTGATGTGATGAGTACTTTTACAGTCAGAATTAATGGCCTTCATAATACTCTGTTATCAAACGGAAACTTGATTAAGTCTGGTCAAGGCTGGGCGGAATGGCATGATCCTTGGCCAAAACCTTCCTACCTATTTGCACTTGTTGCAGGTGAGTTAGTCACCCACCGAAGTACTTTTACTACGATAGATGGGAAAAATGTTGAGCTTGGAATTTATGTTAGACCCGGTGATGAAGATAAATGTGCTTTTGCAATGCAAGCTTTGAAGGACAGCATGAAATGGGACGAGAACATCTACGGTCGCGTATATGATCTTGATGTTTTTAACATCGTTGCCGTTGATGACTTCAACATGGGCGCTATGGAAAATAAAGGCCTCAATATCTTTAATGCCGCCGCGGTACTCGCGTCGCCAGAAACTTCTACGGACATGAACTTCGAACGAATTGAAGGAATTATAGCACACGAATATTTTCATAATTGGACAGGCAACCGGATAACTTGTCGTGACTGGTTTCAATTATGTTTAAAAGAGGGACTTACCGTATTTCGTGATAGTCAATTTACAGCCGATATGCGTAGCGCACCAGTCAAAAGGATTAACGATATTATTGACTTGCGCGCCCAACAATTTCCCGAAGATCAAGGTCCACTTTCTCACCCTGTGCGTCCAGAAAGCTTTCAAGAAATCAATAACTTTTACACCGCAACTGTGTATGAGAAAGGTGCGGAGGTCATCCGTATGCTGAAGATACTAGTCGGTGATACGGCGTACAAAAAGGCAGTGCAGAATTATTTTGATCGTCACGATGGACAAGCTTGCACAATCGAACAATGGCTCGCTTGCTTTGAGACAGTGTTAGAAGATAACACCAAATCTCTTTCATCAAACGCTTTTACCGCAGGAGATATGCCTGCATTCCAGCGCTGGTATAGCCAGCCGGGCACACCAACTGTTTCGATTAAGATGAAACAAAAAGATGACTTACTGACGCTTGATTTTACACAATCTAACGCAAAGTCTGATGGTAAACCCCAAATAATACCAATTCTTTGGGGACTTATCAGCTCCGATGGAACAGAACTACTTGATACACAACTTTTTATACTCAAACAAAACCGAGATCGTTTAACGGTAAAGTCACCCCCCAAAAGCGTCCCCTCAATCTTGCGTGGATTTTCAGCCCCTGTCATACTTGACCACACACCTGACAATCCGTTTTTACTGAAATATGATACTGATCCATTCAATCGTTGGGAGGCCGCACGTAGCCTAGCGCGCAACTCACTCATAAGTACAATTACTGAAGGCCGTGGAGTGGATATTGCTTGGCTTGATGGAATGGCAACAGTGCTAAGCGATGAAAATCTTGATCCGGCTTATAGATCTTTGATGTTAGGGCTGCCATCACAATCTGAATTAGCTGCTGATCTGCACCGCCTAGGTCACACTCCGGACCCGGACAATATTTGGGGTGCAATTGATGGACTTAAACAAGCATTATCAGACAATTTGGCTACCAATCTTTTAAAACTATATCTGGACCACCAAGTTACCGACCATTTTATTCCAAACTCAAATCAAGCCGGCGTACGGAGCCTTGGCAATGCTGCACTCTCACTGTTGACACGGCAGGACGGAGGCAAGCAAGCCCAAATTCAATATGACAAAGCCGATAACATGACACAGCAGCTTGCTGCATTGGCTAACTTAATTCGCGCCGGAAAAGGTACCGCAGCTCTCACAAAATTTCAAAAACAATGGAAGCATGACCGACTTGTCATGGACAAATGGTTCAGTCTTCAAGTGACGGAAGCCAGTCCTGATAACGCAGCGGGCAAAGCGAAAACTCTTACCGGACATAGTGCATTTAACTGGAAGAACCCAAACCGGTTTCGTTCCATAATTGGAGCATTATCAAATCATCATGCCGGTTTTCATAACAAAATTGGATCAGGCTATTCATTGGTAGCAGAATGGTTGATAATTCTTGATCCAATAAATCCACAAATTGCTGCTCGAATGTGTTCAGCGTTCCAAACTTGGAAGCGTTACGATGGTGTGCGTCAATCCATAATCAAAAATGAACTGGATAAGATTGCCACCACCAAGAATCTCAGTAGCGATACTACCGAGATGATCACTCGTATTCGAGACTTGTAATTGTGCGATAATCATATGCCTCAAAGCAAAACATTCCCTTGAAATCTAAATGAATATTTTCGCGCAACTTACTTTGACTCTTCAAAGGTTGCAAATTAACGATACCTCATGGAAAAGTTAGAAATGACCGAACGCCCTGTTTGTTTAATTACAGGAGCTTCGACAGGAATTGGAGCCGCATGCGCTAGACTTGCCGGCCACGAGTATGATTTAATCCTGAATTATCGTACCAGCCTTGAAGACGTGTTAGCTGTGCAGAAAGACGTTGAAGTCATGGGCTGCAAATGCCTAATTGTCCAAGGTGATATTGCCGACCCACATGACATTCACAACATCTTTAAGACTGTCGATTCGGAATTTGGACATATTGATGTGCTTATCAACAATGCAGGCATTGTTGATAAGCGGGCGAAACTAACTGAAATGGATCACTCCAGAATTAGTCGAATAATGAATGTTAATGTAATTGGTGCTATGTTAGTTGCCAAAGAAGCTGTATCCAGAATGCAAATTCAAGGTACTGGCGGGGTAATAATCAACATCTCTTCTGCCGCCGCACGCTTAGGAGCGGGCAACCAATATGTTGATTATGCTGCATCAAAAGGAGCCATAGACACTTTTACAAAAGGCCTTTCAGACGAGGTCGCTGGTGACAATATTCGTGTAGTGGCAGTGCGTCCAGGGGTCATCATTACCGATATTCATGGTAAAGGTGGCGAACCCGAAAGAGCGGAGCTACTGGGGCCAAAAGTACCAATGCAAAGAGCAGGTTCTGCAGAAGAAGTTGCTGAAGGTATCCTTTGGCTCGCATCCTCAAAAGCCAGCTATGTTACTGGAACAGCACTAGATATCTCAGGCGGGCGATAATTTAAATGGAATCGTATTTTTTCGAAAAAAAGCTAGAAATAAAATAACTGCACTTACAGTTCTGACTATCTGGGCAGTATTGGGTTTAGGGATTATTTTTTTTGATGCAGCACCATTTTTGATATACGCAGCGGCTATCTTCACAGTGCCTGCAGTCTTTGATTTTTTTAAAGCCCGAAAACCAGGTTTAATAGTTGGAAAAAAATACAATCAGTTGGTTTTCAAATTACTGTAGTGGCTCTATTTCCTTAGAGGAAATTTGTTATGTTCTGCTCGATACAAGACTAGATTTGTCCGTGCGCACAATCGGCGCGCTAGTAAATGGGCAAATAATTTACTTGCCTTTCGATGTAATTCCTCCAGTTAATCCATTTTCAAAAATACTGTTTGATCGCGGGATACGATTAGAACAGCATCATTTCTCTTTGTTTGGTTTGACCTAAAATTGTTCTGAAATAAGCAATAAGTGCATATTTAAACGATTATGACGGCGAACATATCTATTTCATAAAGGTATAATTTAGCCAAATCATAAGAACTTCTTTGATAAAATTTTAAATCGAGTATTTTTTATCACAACAAAAGTGATCTGGGGTTCAGGCCTCTTGCGACATACAGTTAGCTGATTTAAACCGCGAGAAGCTATTGAACAGCACGGTGGAACAATGCTTAACCTTACATACGAGACTCCAAAACCCAAAGTAATTTCCGGCGCCAAGCACGACTGGGAACTGGTAATTGGAATGGAAGTGCATGCCCAAATTAGTTCCAACGCAAAATTGTTTTCGGGTGCATCAACTGAATTTGGATCCGAGTCTAACTCCAACGTAGCGTTTGTGGATGCCGCTATGCCTGGAATGCTTCCCGTAATTAATGAATACTGTATCGAGCAGGCTGTCCGCACCGGGCTTGGTCTAAATGCCACAATCAACTTGAAATCTGCCTTTGATAGAAAAAATTATTTTTATCCTGATTTACCGCAGGGATACCAAATCAGCCAATTGTATCACCCAATAGTGGGTGAAGGAGAAGTTGTTGTTGAAATGGCCTCCGGTATTGCGCGCCTAGTTAGGATAGAGCGGATCCACATGGAACAAGACGCAGGCAAGTCTATCCATGACATGGACCCTGACATGTCATTTGTTGACCTCAACCGTACCGGTGTTGCTCTTATGGAGATCGTCAGCCGCCCCGATATTCGAGGTCCAGAGGAAGCTGCAGCTTACCTTACTAAGCTTCGTCAAATTCTGCGCTATTTAGGGACATGCAATGGAGACATGCAGTCCGGAGCGATGCGCGCTGACGTTAACGTATCGATTTGCCTGCCAGGACAATACGAGAAATATCAAGAAAATCAGGACTTTAATCATCTGGGTACACGTTGTGAGATCAAGAATATGAACTCTATGAGGTTCATTCAACAAGCAATTGAGGTTGAAGCCCGTCGCCAAATCTCTTTAGTAGAGGAAGGCGGTGTAGTTGAGCAAGAGACGCGGCTTTATGACTCTGACAAAGCAGAAACTCGGTCTATGCGGAGCAAGGAAGAAGCGCATGATTACAGATACTTTCCAGATCCAGACCTGCTGCCATTGGTAATCGAACAAACTTGGGTAGATAATATCAAAAAGTCCTTACCCGAATTACCTGACGCTAAAAAAGCTAGATTTATTGCAGATTTCGGTCTTACTGATTATGATGCGTCTGTTTTGACATCTGAACTGGATACTGCTTCTTATTTTGAAGAGGTAGCCTTAGGGCGCGACGGCAAGCAAGCAGCTAATTGGGTAATTAATGAGCTGTTTGGCCGCCTCAAGAAAGATGACTGTGACATATCCGACAGTCCTGTCACGCCAATACAACTGGGTGGTATTATTGACCTCATAAGCAATAATGAGATTTCTGGAAAAATAGCCAAAGACCTATTTGAGATTACATATACAGAGGGTGGTGACCCAGCTCAATTAGTTGAAGAGCGCGGTATGAAGCAAGTCACAGATTCCCGCGCTATTGAGGCTGCTGTAGACAAAATTATAGCAGACAATCCCTCTCAGGTGGACAAAGCTCTGCAAAACCCTAAACTCGCAGGATGGTTTGTAGGCCAAGTTATGAAAGCTACAGGCGGTAAGGCTAATCCAAAAGCGGTTAATGAGATGGTTGTGGATAAATTAAAAATATAAGCGCTGACCCAGATAACCTCAAAAGAGGTTATAATGGGAAGCCTGGAAAAGAGCCGTCTAGACCACTACAAACAAGATCGCCTCTCGGAGCGTTTTTCGGGATCGACAACGCCAACTACGGCCAGGCCTTGACAGTGTGAACCGCAAGACAGTAGCATTTTATTTTCTCCAGCTGTGCGAAATTATCACTTCGCCACTGGGTATCTTAAATAACTTCAACTTAACAGTAACTTACATAAAGTTGTAATTTATGTTAACAAAATGCTGAAGATGTTCATACGCGCTACTTGGATCGATATCGTTTAGCTAGTCTCATATTTGTTATTTTGAAATCACAACAATTTGCGCTCTGCAGTCGTCAGCACAAGTTAGCATTATTGAGTTATCATTGCTGCAAATAGCCGTTTGTGCATTCAATTTCTCTAGATTTGACCCTTTTAACTTTCCCTGTGACACTTCTACTTGGTTCACCGCACCGAAAGCAGATGTACCTACGGCTATCCAATAGGTGGTATCTACCGCCAAATATACAATGCCTTCTGTAAGCAAGACACTAGTGATTGAGGAGAGTTAGCACACTTTGTAATTAGCAAAACTTTTTCTGTCAGACGACAGAGCTGGAACCAATCTCTCTAATAGACTCTAATTTTTATTAAATGTGTCTGCAATTCCTCTAAACCGCAAAGGAAACTGTGATGGAGATTGTTGCTCTTCTCCACTCTCTGGCGTTGGTGAACTTGCTTCTTCAGTGCCTAATGGAGCTTCTTTTAATCTTGCGAAGGCTAATTTCTTCACCTCAAAACATTCAATTATTGTTTGATCTTTATGCTGGTGAAATAAACGAAGCGTTTGGTTTTGGATGATTTTATCGCAAAGTATCTGGCAATACGACATACGTCGTAGAATTTCACGAAGAATGCATTGTCACTTTTCAACTAACTGATTTTAACAATCAGAGCTTTCATTTTTATCGGGAGATCCATCACCCAGACGGGTGGTTAGCTACAACAGCTGGAACTCTGACACTGCATGTAGATCAATTGGGTTCCCACGTTGCGCAAATGCCAGCCAACATTTTGAAAAAAATTTACCCGTTCATATAAGTCACAAAAACCCTGCCCCAACCAGATTGAATTGGCGCAACAATTCAAACCTGCGATGGTAAATAAAAGCCTAAAAAAGCCCAAGAGCATTTTTTGACGTTAACGACTGTCTTGGCCTTTTCACGGCACCAGCAGACGGTTATGTCCTTCTAAAATTATTTGAAAGGTGATTTATGTCCACTTGGGAATATAAGGTTGTACCTGCCCCAAAAAAAGGCACCAAAGTGCGGGGCATAAAAGGTCCTGAAGAGCGCTTTGCTCATACACTCGAGACATTAATGAACGAGATGGGCATCATAGGTTGGGAATTTCAGCGGGTGGAAATACTACCTTCGCTGGAACGTTCAGGGTTGACTGGTACGACAACTGAATGGCGCAATATTTTGGTGTTCCGTCGATCGCGCACCGAAAAAAACTAACAAATTTATACCTGAATTAAGTTCGGACGCCCTACCGTCTAATGTAGAGCCAAACTATCAACTAAATCAGCCATAAAGAACGAAAGAAAACAATCCGATGCAACACAGAAAAAATTTGAAGAATAAGTTAAAAAGCAACATTTTTATTAAGGATACAAATTTCCTCTGTTGGAAAGCATTTGCGGCAGTTGTCTAATGACCAGATACAACGTGATTTAGAAGCACTTTTTGCGCAGCCATGTAAATACTGCTTTTACACTAAAATCAGTTGTACTGAGAGCTAAGTTATGCATGTTAGATTACAAATACATGCATAATGACAGCGAAGAAGTCTCTTATTTATCAAGGTCTAGTGCCAACGCATGAATACGTGCTAATAGATCAGAGCCTAAAGCATCATGAACTGCGCGATGCCGAAAAATACGCGTTTTTCCTGCAAATTCTGGGCAGCGCAACATCACATTAAAATGGCTTTCTCCAGCTTCGGGTGCACCTGAATGCCCTGCGTGGCTAGCACTATCGTCAACAACAACAATTTTACGAATATCAAATACGTTGCGTAACTTTTCTTCAATTTCTCGTTTAACAGACATTTTTTTTAAATACCCCTTCAATCTTGCCCACATAGGTTTAAACTCTATCCGCTGAGTCGGAAAGGACCGTTATAATGCGTAAATCAGACCCATTCGGTTTTGACATGTCGGTTTCATCGGCAAAAAAGAGAAATTCGAGAGGAAGACGAGGGATGTCAGGCGCTTCCGAAACATCAGTTCGCCTTTGCGACCATGACGGATGCACGGAAGCTGGAAAATTTCGTGCACCAAAAGCCCCCGACGTACTAGATGATTTTTTTTGGTTCTGCCAACAACATGTCAGAGAATACAATCTTAAATGGAATTTTTTTGATAGCACAACGGAGGCGGAAATTAATGCACAACAATCGAAAGATAAAGTTTGGGAGCGGGCAACCAAACCGATGGGGGACCCTGAAGCGCGCGCTTGGGCTCGGCTCGGCATTGAGGATCCTCATCAAGTGCTGGGTAAAAACAGCACTCAGAACCCCGGGCGAAACGGACCTGGAGGCGGCCGCAAACTACCGCCAACTGAAAAACGGGCCATCGAAATTTTGGATGCTGCATCTGCAGAGACAAAAACAGAAGTCCGCAAGGCATATAAAGCGCTTATCAAGGTATTGCACCCAGACATGAACGGTGGAGACCGAAGTCAGGAAGAACAATTGCAAGAAGTTGTCTGGGCTTGGGATCAGATCAAAGGCAGCCGTAATTTTCGGGATAAATAGCTTGATAGTATCACCACTTAAAAATGTACCTTTGAGCGTGCAAATACTAGCTCTTTCCCTTGCCCTTTTTGGATATATGATGCACGACGAGTTCTGCGTGTTCTGTACACACAAATAATTGTATAAGGGATAAAAAAATGACTGAGAGCGGAATAGATATCAACGCAAAAACAAGCGAGGAAATCTCTGTCCGTGAGGTATTTGGTATTGATACTGACATGTTGGTGAGAGGTTTTGCTGACCGCACTGAGCGAGTACCAGATTTAGATAGCACATACAAATTTGATCCCGATACAACTCTGGCTATTCTTGCAGGGTTTTCGCACAATCGTAGAGTAATGATCCAAGGTTATCACGGTACTGGAAAATCAACTCACATAGAACAGGTGGCAAGCCGCTTGAACTGGCCAACAGTACGAGTTAACCTAGACAGCCATATCAGCCGTATTGACTTGATCGGTAAAGACGCAATTAAGCTGAGGGACGGGAAGCAGGTCACTGATTTTCAGGAAGGTATTTTACCTTGGGCGTTGAGTACCCCCACAGCAATTGTTTTTGATGAATATGATGCCGGTCGGGCAGATGTAATGTTCGTAATCCAGCGCGTACTCGAGGTAGACGGTAAACTGACTTTGTTGGATCAGAATAAGGTTATAAAACCACACCCATACTTTCGCATTTTTGCAACTGCAAATACTGTTGGTCTTGGTGATACAACTGGCCTTTATCATGGCACCCAACAGATCAACCAAGGCCAAATGGACCGTTGGTCTCTTGTAGCAACACTTAACTATTTGAGTATTGATGCCGAGACCGCCATAGTGTTGGCAAAAAACCCAAATTATAACACTGCTGAGGGCAGAAAGATTATCAAGCAGATGGTGACAGTAGCTGATTTGACGCGTACGGCTTTCATGAGTGGTGATCTATCCACAGTTATGTCTCCCAGAACGGTAATCGCTTGGGCTCAAAACGCCGATATTTTTCGCAATATTGGTTACGCCTTTCGCCTAAGTTTTCTGAATAAATGCGATGAGTTAGAACGACAGACAGTAGCTGAGTTTTACCAAAGGTTATTTGATGAAGAACTACCGGAAAGCGCAGCTAGCGTAAGTTTGGGTTAATCCAATGAAGTTTCACTAAATAAAATAAGATCGTTTGACCAAGCTGTTTGGAGCTTTTATGTCCAATAACTCCGACAACCCCGCTGATCAATTCAAGAAAGCCCTCGCGGAGGCCACGAAAGTGCTGGCTAATGACCCCGAGTTAAACGTGAGTTATTCGGTTGATCCATCAGGCGTTTCAGGCGACGCAATGCGCTTACCTCAGGTTAGCCGTAGAATGACGCGGGACGAAGTGATGTTAGCGCGCGGTACTGCCGATGCACTTGCCTTACATCGCCGGTATCATAATGGACAAACTCACGCTCGATATTCACCACAGGGCGAGTTGGCGCGTGATCTTTATGAAGCTATGGAAACAGCACGTTGCGAAGCGGTTGGTGCACGTGACATGCCAGGAACCGCTGGAAATATCGACGCTAAAATTAAGAACGATGCTATCCGTAAAGGCTACGATCAATGTAATCAGGCCAGTGAAATTCCGCTGGCTACTGCTGCAGGCTATCTTATCCGACATTTAGCCACAGGGCGCAGCCTTCCTACAGGTGCAGAAAATGCTATGGAGCTCTGGCGAGGCTTTATAGAAGATCATGCTGGCGGCACACTACAAGAACTTAACGAAAAATTAGAAGATCAATCAGCATTCGCTCGCTTTGCCAGACAGATGATAAGTGACCTCGGTTACGGCGATCAATTAGGCGAAGATCCCGATCAGTTTGACGACGAGCAGGATGATAAAGCCGAAGAAGGCCAACAAGAAGATCAAGAGCCGGACAGTACCGGTCAAGATGAACAGGAGCAAGAAAACGAAGAAGGAACGCCAGAACAGTCTCAAGAAGAACAACAGGATGCATCTCAAGCACAGGTTTCGATGGACGACATGGCGGATCAAGAAACTGGTGAAGAAGCTGAGATGCCGGAAGGTGAAGCTCCATTTGAACCCCCAGCCCCACAACCGGTGTCAGAAGCAGATCCTGATTACAAAATTTACTATGATGTCCATGACGAAGAAATTCGAGCTGAAGATTTAGCTGAGCCAATTGAGTTGGAGAGATTACGCGCCTATCTCGACCAACAGCTGGAGCCACTGAAAGGAGCAGTTGGTCGCTTGGCAAATAAATTGCAGCGCCGTCTGCAAGCGCAGCAAAACCGCTCATGGGAGTTTGACATGGATGAGGGTACCCTAGATGCAGGTCGCCTAGCAAGAATTGTTGCTAATCCAACGACCCCACTTTCTTTTAAAGTGGAGAAAGATACGGAATTCCGTGATACTTGCGTAACGTTATTATTAGATAACTCAGGCTCCATGCGTGGACGCCCTATCTCGATCGCAGCAATCTCTGCAGATGTTTTGGCGCGGACCTTAGAGCGTTGCAATGTGAAAGTTGAAATTCTTGGATTTACTACTCGCGCTTGGAAAGGCGGCTTAGCTCGCGAAAAATGGTTAAACGACGGACGTTCAACTCAACCAGGGCGCCTGAATGATTTACGGCATATTATTTATAAATCTGCTGATGCGCCATGGCGTCGAGCACGGCCTAATCTTGGATTGATGATGAAAGAAGGCTTACTTAAAGAAAACATAGACGGAGAAGCCCTTGAATGGGCCCATCGTCGGATAGTAGGCCGCCCCGAGTCTCGCAAAATTCTTATGGTGATTTCAGATGGTGCTCCAGTGGATGATAGCACGTTATCAGTTAATCCAGCAAATTACTTAGAAAAACATTTGAGAGATGTAATTGCAATGGTAGAACGTAAGCGCCAAGTTGAATTATTAGCCATAGGCATCGGCCATGATGTGACACGTTATTATGATCGGGCAGTTACAATTACGGACGTAGAGCAGTTAGCAGGCGCAATGACCGAACAGCTAGCAGCTCTTTTTGATAGTGACCCACGAGCGCGTGCGCGCGCAATGGGAATGCGCAGAATAGCTTGATGCTGTTTCTTAGGCATTTTTTATATTTAAAAAGGAACTTCGAATGTTTCAAAGCTTTGAGGTAACTGCACGCCCTGAGCAGGGCCCACCCCGTTTAAAAGAAATTCGTTCGCAACTAAACACCGCAGGCCTTGATGGATATTTAATTCCACGAGCAGATGCCCATCAAGGCGAATATGTATCAGCTCACGACGAGCGTTTGGCTTGGCTTACTGGTTTTACAGGTTCAGCAGGGTTTTGCGCTGTTTTAAAAAACATTGCTGGAGTTTTTGTCGATGGGCGGTATCGAACGCAAGTAAAGTTACAAGTTGCTACTGAATATTCTCCCGTTTCTTGGCCAGAAATATCTCTTGCTAATTGGTTGATGGAACAATTGCCTGAAGGTGGACGGATTGGATTCGATCCGTGGTTGCACACGCCCAAACAAATTGCCGAAATAAATAATGACTTGGAAAATTCCAAAATATTGCTCACACAATATGATAATTTAGTTGACCGAATTTGGAAAGATCAACCACTTCCAGCATCAGAAGCAGTAAAGGCGCATCCCATTGAATTTGCTGGTGAAAATCATTCGAGTAAAAGATCGCGTCTTGGTGATATTTTACGTGCAAACGGCTTTGCATCTGCCGTAATTACATTACCAGATAGCTTATGCTGGTTACTGAACATTCGTGGTGCAGATATTCCTCGTAATCCCATTGCCCAAGGGTTTGCTGTTTTGCATCAGAACGGGGCGGTTGATTTGTTTATGGACCCAAATAAACTGATACAAGTGTATGCACACCTCGGCCCAGAAGTAACTTGTCATAAAATAGGAAGCTTCCTTTCGTATCTTGAAACCCTTAAAGGTCCCGTTTGTATTGATAAATCATCAGTGCCAGTTCGCGTTGCAGATGTTCTTGGCGATCGCGGGGGATGGGGGGTTGACCCTTGTGCACTCCCAAAGGCTTGCAAGAATATAGCGGAAATTGAAGGTAGTGCAGAAGCACATTTGCGCGATGGCGCCGCTGTTGTTGAATTGCTTGCTTGGCTAGACAGTAAAGAGCCAAACACTCTAAGAGAAATACAAGTCGCTACACAACTTGAGCATATGCGACGACGCGATAATTCCCTTCAAGACATCAGTTTTGAAACAATCGCAGGAACCGGTCCAAACGGTGCCATCATGCATTATCGTGTTACTGAAGAAACCGATAGCGTATTGCAGGATGGGCAGTTGATTGTCCTCGATAGTGGTGGGCAATATCTTGATGGCACAACAGACATTACCCGTACCATTTCAATAGGATTACCACCTTCAGAGGCCTGTGCGGCCTTCACAAGAGTTTTAATGGGAATGATTGCCATATCGAGATTACGTTGGCCTAAAGGATTGGCGGGCCGCGATATTGAAGCAATTGGCCGTGCCCCGCTATGGTATGCTCATCAAGACTTCGACCACGGTCTGGGGCACGGCGTCGGCGCCTACCTTTCGGTACATGAAGGTCCTCAAAGACTGAGCCGTGCCAGCCAAGTACCAATTGAACCAGGCATGATCCTATCAAACGAGCCAGGATATTATCGTGAAGGAGAGTTTGGGATCAGAATAGAAAACCTGATTGTCGCCAAAGAAGCTAGCACATTACCAGGCGGGGATGAACATCGGCAAATGCTGCAGTGGCGTACTTTAACATACGTACCGATGGATAAACGGCTCATTCTCTCAAACATGTTAGACGCAGATAGCAAAGCGTGGATTAACAACTACCATGCTGAGACACTTAATAAAATTGGCCCAAGGGTATCAAAAAGTGCTTACGATTGGTTGAAGCTTGCAACAAAACCGCTGTAACACTAAGCTATTTTATCACAAAACCGTTAATAATAAGAACCGATCAACTATGTTCTTCAGCTGCAGTTGCTGCCAAAGCTCCAGTATATACTTTCAGAGCATCGACTTGGAAAAGCGCACCCTGAAGCTCCGGTGCATTTTCATCACCAGTTAATGTAACAACAGGAATGAAAGATACCATTGTTCGATCAAAAATGGGTAGGGCGGCCTCCAAAGTTGCATTGGCATCAATATAAATTGCACCATTAATCATCTGCCAACACAGGCTTTCATTAGCAGCTTGTGGGTGATCTTTTTTGCGCATTACTTTACCCACGATAAACGTTGCCGGAAGATATGCTTGTGGGCCAGCAGCAAGGTGAACTCCGCGTCGCTCTAGCTGCGTCAAAAAGAAACTTCGATCTACCAAACGTGATGAGAGCGCAGTTGAAATCGAGACTGCAATCATAACGGCCAATCCTGTTTGCCAGTCGCCTGTCAATTCAAACACAATTAAAGTAGTGGAAATTGGTGCTCCTAACACAGCCGCTGCAACGGCACCCATTCCGGCCAAAGCATAGAGTGTCACTGAGCCAGAAATATCCGGAAGCCATCCAGTTGCAATTAATCCAAAGGACAACCCAGTTAATGCCCCCAACATCAGCGACGGCGAAAACACGCCTCCTCCCATGCGACCAGCCATCGTGATTGCCACAGCGGCAGTTTTGAGAACCGCAAAAACAAGAACATCATTCAAAGCCAACTGACCAGTTAGTGCTAGCGTAGTCGTTTCATAGCCCACACCAATGATATGTGGATAAAAAATGGCTAATAATCCTAAGATTGCTCCAGATATTACAGGGCGTAGCCAACGCGGCATTTTAGTCCGCTCTTGTAATTTAGTCCCTAAATCGTCTGTCCAAAAAATTGCACGCATCAGTATAACAGCGACCAAGCCTGAAACTAAACCAAGAGCCAAAAAGGCCGGTAACTCCCAATAAAAGGCCAATGCATTTGTTTTTGTTAGCTCAAATTCTGTAATTCCACCGAATTCAAGTCGATTAATTACAGTGCCAGCAACACTCGCGATAACTATCGGAGCAAAGGCATGCACTGCAAAATGACGCAGTACTACTTCCAGTGCGAAAAGAGCACCAGCAATTGGCGCATTGAAGCTGGCAGACACTGCCGCAGCAACAGCACAGCCTAATAAATCACGTCCGGTAATCCCATCCGCTTTGATCCAACGCGATACCTTGGTAGAGATTACTGCAGCAATGTGAACTACAGGTCCTTCTCTGCCTGTAGAACCACCAGAAGATAAAGTGATCAAACTCGCTAATGCGGATGCCATACCAGCCCTTGTTCCCACCTGCCCATCACGCAATGCAGCACCTTCAATCACATCTGCAACACTGCGAACAACTGCATCTTTAGTGAACCAATGGAGAATAATACCGGTCAATAGTCCACCAAAAATTGGAATAATCAAGATTAAGTACCACGGCAAAGATGAAGCAAAGCTAGCGAGATTATGAACATCATCTGTCCCGTAAACCCAAGCTTGGAGCCCTTCGATGCCTTTACGAAAAAGTAGGGCTGCAAAACCGGCCACAATCCCAATAGCAAGTGCGATAAACCAAAACTGAATTTGGCTTGGTCCCTGACGACGCAGGACGGACCAGCCAACTGCGCAGGCTGTAACGACCTGATTTAACTTTTGGAGAAAAAAACGGCGCAGAGATATGGACATAAAGTGCTTTTTGCAAAAAATAATTTTATTGTTTTGTCATAGGCTATGTCTTGTTATGTGGAAAGCCCACCACGAATAAGTTTCCCAAAGATACTAACTGATTAATCCAAAAGGACTCTTGCGGCATCACGAGCCTGATCTGTAATAACATCACCGGCCAACATGCGTGCTATCTCATCTACGCGATCAGACTTAGTTAGGGGAACTACAATAGATTTTGTCTTACCTTTCGAAACTAATTTTTCTACACGCAAGTGGTGTGTACCCAACGCCGCAACCTGTGGCGAATGCGTTACGACCAGTACCTGCCCAGATTCAGCAATTGACGCAAGGCGACGCCCAACAGCATCTGCCGTTGCCCCTCCAACACCTCTATCAATCTCATCAAAAATCATTGTCAGACCCATTTGGCTTTTTGTAAGGCAAACCTTAATTGCGAGCAGGAACCGACTTAGCTCACCACCTGATGCAATTTTATTAAGTGGCCCAGAAGGTGCTCCTGGGTTAGTCGCCACAGTAAAAGTTACAGCGTCAATACCACCTTTTGTAGCAACGTCATTTGAAATTTGGGTGATAAAAACTGCTTGTTCCATTTTGAGCGGCATAAGTTCCACCATTACTGCCTTATCAAGTTTTTTAGCAGCTTTTTTACGCTCAGCTGATAATGACGCTGCTGCCTTTTCATAAGCCGCATCAGCAAAGTCCCTATGGGATTTCAGACTAGAAAGTTTAGCATCACTGGCATCCAAAGACGCTAGTTTAGCGCGCAAATCATCGGCGAATGCCGCTAACTCATCAGGAATAATTTGGTGTTTGCGTGACAAGTCACGAATGGCGAATAATCTTTCTTCAGCATCTTCCAACTCAGATGTATTAAAGCTCAATCGGTCCATTGCAGTTGCAATCCCCTCCAAAGCTTCGTCTAGATCAATCACAACCCGACCCAAGGCTGACAATGGCCCATCGAGCAAGCTATCTGCTTTTTCGGCAGCACCATCCAACCACTTGAAAGCATCGCTAACCGCACCTTCAGCACCTTCATTACCTAAAGATTGATAAGCGCGACGTACATGATCACGTACTTGTTCAGCACTTTGCATCAGACGACGTTTTGTATCAAGCTCTCCATCCTCGCCTGGTCTAGGATCTAAAACATCCAATTCTGCAACAGCATGGCGTAGATATTCCTCCTCTGCCCTGACAACACCCATTGCATCTTCCGCTGACTTCAGAGCTTTGCTAGCCTTTTTGGCTTTTTGCCATGTGATCTCAGTATTTGCCCGAGCCTCATCAAGCCCAGCAAACTCATCCAAAATATCACAATGCCCGCCAGGGTTCAGTAAGCCTCGATCATCATGCTGACCATGCAATTCTATCAACTTTTCGGACAAGGCACGTAAAATTTCACCAGAACAACGCCGATCGTTTACCCACGCTGTTTTGCGTCCCTCAACAGTATTAACCCGACGCAAAATTAATTCCTTACAACGCGGCAAACCCGCATTATCTAAAATAAATTGTGCTGGGTGATCCTCCACCAAATCGAACCATGCTAAGACTTCTCCCTGAGCCGCACCGTGACGTACAAGATCAGCACGCCCCCGCCAACCTAGAACAAAGCCCAAACAGTCCAAAAGAATTGATTTTCCAGCACCGGTCTCACCAGTCAATACATTTAAACCAGGCTGGAATGTAAGCTCCAGTCGGTCAATTATTAACATATCTGATATTTCAAGTCCGCGCAGCATACTCGTTCACCAAATTGGCCTTCGCCAATACGACAGTTAAATCCAACGACCCTTAATCATCTGACGATACACCTGCCTCAACCATCCGTCACTAAGCATTGAAGGTTTTAGCCCCTTGCCTGCAAGCAACTTATAGCTATCCTGATACCAATCAGTTGATTGATAATTATACCCAAGAATTGCTGCTGCAGTCTGCGCCTCTGCTGTCAAACCAAGCGATAAATAACTTTCAACAAGGCGATGCAGGGCTTCAGGCGTATGACTTGTAGTTTGAAAATCCTCTACCACAACACGAAATCGATTTATCGCAGCAGTGTACCGACCACGTTTTAAATAATAACGTCCAATCTCCATCTCTTTACCCGCCAAGTGATCAAAAGCGAGGTCAAATTTTAAAATCGATGACTTAGCATACTCACTGTCGGGATAACGTTCAATTACTTCGCGCAAAGCCTGAAGTGCTTGGAAGGTAAGTCCCTGATCCCGCCCAACTTCATCAATTTGATCATAATAACTCAAGGCCAGAAGGTATTGAGCGTAGGCTGCATCGTCATCATCGGGATAAAAGTCTATAAACCGTTGTGCTGCTGACCGGCTGTTCGGATAATCCTTATCACTATGATATGAGAATGCTTGCATAATTAATGCTCTACGCGCCCAATCAGAATACGGATACAGCCGTTCAATTTCAGAAAAGTAGTATGCTGCTTCACTAGCGTTGCCATTATCCAGCTCAAATTCTCCACGGCCAAAAATTTGTTCGGCTGTATAATTATCAAGTGGAATTTCTTTTTTATTAAATAAACCACCCGTAGTTGGACGGCCATTACCACCACAAGCTGCAAGCACAGCCACTATAGCCATAACTAAAGTCAGCCTTGTCATGGAATTGCTCCAGTTCATGCCTTACCGCCCCCAACGATGCCATACGCCACCCATTATCCGGGCTGTCACTTTACTCTCTAGCACACAAATTCCAGCGGAGAAAATGACGAATTCACTATAAATCATACAACAACAGGAATCTCTTCCCAAACAAGGCCAAAGCCGGGCAAACGCTCTGTAATTCTTCTATCACATGTAATCATCCTAGTAGCTCCAGATGTTGTAAACAATTTATTAAGTAATCTGTTAGTAAGCGAATGCCCTGCCCGCACTCCGGTGTAGTGTCCAATTAATGGGACACCAGCCAAAGCCAGATCACCTACAGCATCAAGCATTTTATGACGCAATGGTTCATCTGGATGGCGTAATCCTCCAGGGCTGGCAACTAAAGCACCATCAAAAACTACCGCATTATCGCCTGGACTTCCACCAAGAGCCTTACCATTAGCCTGCATCCTATCAATATCGCCCTTACAGCAAAATGTACGGCTATCACAAAGCTCACGGGCGAAGCTACTATTAACCAATCTCAAGGATTTATATTGGCTACCGATAGCGGAATCATCAAAATTGATTTGAAAATCAATACGTAAACAGTCAAAAGGGACTAACGTTGCTGTGGAATTTCCGGACATAATTGAAACAGGCTTTAATACTTCCAGCGCATGCACCGGCACCGAGAGGACACGTAGACCGCACCGAACAAGCCCCCGCACAAAAGCTAGTGCAGATCCGTCTAAAATTGGCACCTCTGGCCCATCGATCTCAATCAAGGCATTATGTACCCCACAGCCTACAAGAGCAGCCAACAAGTGCTCCACCGTACTTACTGTGACCCCATCTTTATTTGCTAGGGTTGTACAAAGGGAAGAAGGCTGAACTGCATCCCAACGGGCCTGCACCAAATTGTTACCGACGCTTATATCTGTTCGACAAAACCAAAAGCCCTGATCAGCCATTGCGGGACAAATTGTCAATTGAGCCAATCTTCCTGTGTGCAAACCCCAGCCAGTGAATACAATTGGTGTTTTTAAAGTGGTTTGCATGGCAATGTTTATAACCCTGAACTTAGAAAAGAAAAACAGGGGGCAGTCCAAAAACACAATTCAATCTTTGTAACAATTTGAAATATGACACACGCGGAGAGGTAATCCAATTTCCAGCATAAACGATAAAAAAGGCCACCACTTGGCGGCCTAAATTAAGATCATCAATTAATTTTTGTTAATTTGCTTGACGACGCAGAAAGGCTGGGATTTCTATCCGTTCCTGATCTGGGTCAACAGCTTCTGTAGGCTGTACCGCCGGTGTTGTAGCTTGCCTTTGAACCGAAGGTTGCTGCCTAGACGGAATACCAGCTGTGACATCTTCACCCGAACCCGTCATGCGATTTATCAACGAATTTATTCCACTAAAGCGTGGTTTTTCTTCTGGTTCGGCGGACGATGTTTTAAGAGTGGGGGCCTCAGGGGCGGTTCTTCCTACTACTTCGTTCAGACGAGCCAATACTTCTGCCGATGGCGTACCTGGTAAAGGCGTTTCTTCACCAATTGAGGCTTGATGGCCAGATGTCGATCCAAAAGCAGCTACGTGAGGCTTGTAGGCTGGAGGCGGCAAGTCATCTTGCTCAAAATCTGAATTTCCTTCTTTGGGTGTGAGGGCTTCTAATGCTGGAAAATTTCCTTCTGATCTTTCAAGATCAGGAAACAATCCTGGCTCCTCAGTACTTGCATGCACTAAATTAGAAGTTGGTTCCAAGACAGCCTCTTGCTCAGCAACACTAACTGTCCCGCTATAGGGTAAAGGTTCTGCCAATGTCCGGCGTGGCGCTGGAACTTCACCATGCGCATCACTGACGTCTATGCCAGTTGCTACAACGCTGACCCGCATCATACCCTCCATTGCCGTATCGAGAGTTGACCCAACAATAATGTTTGCATCCGGATCAACTTCTTCCCGAATCCGATTTGCCGCCTCATCCAATTCGAATAAGGTAAGATCATGAGAGCCGGTAATATTGATGAGAACTCCTTTTGCACCACGCAGCGAAATCTCATCAAGCAACGGATTAGCAATTGCTTTCTCAGCTGCTTGAATGGCTCGGTCCTCACCTTCTGATTCACCGGTACCCATCATCGCTTTTCCCATTTCATCCATAACTGCGCGAACGTCAGCAAAATCAAGATTAATAAGACCGGGACGCACCATCAGATCTGTTACACCTTTTACACCTTGATAAAGGACATCATCCGCCATTGAAAAAGCTTCCGTGAACGTGGTTTTTTCATTCGCTAATCGAAAAAGGTTTTGGTTTGGTATGATGATCAAAGTATCAACCATTTTTTGCAATGCATCGACACCATCCTCAGCCTGCTTCATCCGCCTGCCACCTTCGAACTGAAAAGGTTTGGTCACGACACCAACCGTCAAAACACCTAATTCACGAGCTGCTTGCGCAATGATTGGAGCAGCTCCAGTTCCTGTGCCACCTCCCATTCCTGCTGTGATAAAGCACATATGCGCTCCGGCTAAATGATCAACTATCTGCTCAATTGATTCCTCAGCTGCGGCGGCTCCAACACTTGCACGTGCTCCAGCACCAAGCCCTTCCGTAACTTTAATACCCAGTTGAACGCGGTTAGCCGCTGTAGATTGTTGCAGAGCCTGTGCGTCAGTATTAGCAACTACGAAGTCAACGCCATCCAGCGCTTTTTCGATCATATTGTTGACAGCGTTACCGCCTGCCCCACCCACACCAAAAACGGTTATGCGAGGTTTAAGCTCATCCTGCCCTGGCAGTGAAAGGTTCAAAGTCATTGTGATATCCGCCTGTATAGTTTGCCGCATTCGCGGGTGTTTTTTTGTTGTATTGGTACCTTTATAAACTCTTTGTGTCTTATTCGTCACGTAAAAAAACCAAAGTATCGCAAAATATGGGGAATTAAACGCGCTTTTTTACTCCATATCGGTAATTGCAATACATATTGTGATTACCAGTTATCATGAAACCATTTTACTGCCCTGCGCAAACTACGAGCAGGATAACGGTTATACGAGATGTCAAAGTCCCACCATTCGTCTTGCGGATGGGCTGCAAAAAGTGCCAACCCAACCGCACTGGAAAAACTTGGTCCAGTTGCTGCCTGTGGCAATCCATGCACTCGCAGCGGGCGGCCTAAACGAACTTGCTGTCCTAAAATTTTAGAAGCCAGACCGTCGAGGCCCGGAATTTGGCTACCGCCACCTGTCAAAACTATTTGCTGACTAGGCAGGTGGTCAAAGCCTGCAGCATCCAGTCGCACCCGAACTTCTTCGAGAATCTCTTGGACGCGAGGACGCATAATGCCAATTAATTCTGCACGGCTGACGGTGCGCCGATCATGTTCATAGTCGCCTGTCTCGCCACCGATCTCGATCATTTCACGATCATCCATGCCTGTCGCCTGAACACCACCGTAAAAAGTTTTAATTCTTTCAGCATTAGCCATAGGTACTTTTAGCCCCATCGAAATATCACTTGTGATATGATCACCACCCATCCGCACAGAGTCTGCATAAATCATATGTTTTTTAATAAAAATTGAGATACCCGTTGAGCCACCACCAAGATCAATACAAGCAGCACCCAACTCAAGTTCATCCTCAACTAGGGAAGAAATGCCCGATACATATGAAGCTGAAGCAATTCCAGCCAATTCAAGATCACATCGCTTGATACAATTTGCGAGATGCTGAACAGCAGATGTATCAACAGTTAACATATGCATATCAACAGCTAGCTCGGCGCCCATCTGGCCCCGAGGATCAGATAAACCAGAACGGTTATCTAGCGCAAAATTAACTGGCTGAGCATGTAGCACTTCGCGCCCTTCACCGTAATCAGGAACATCACAAAGAGACAAAACACGAGCCACGTCCTCCTCCGTAACGATATGACCTTGCACATCAACTAGAGAATCTAGTCCATAACTACGCGGCTCTCCTCCTGATAAACATGCGATTACATGATCAACACGACTGTGAGCCATTTTTTGTGCGGCTTGTAGAACAGTACGAATAGCACTTTCTGTTTCTTGAATTGCGTTTATTTCACCAAAAGTTACTCCACGAGAGCGGGTTGTTGCGGCACCAATTACACGGAATCCAGACTGCCCAGCTAATGGGCCAATGTCGCTTGCAGTACTAACGTCAGGCACTCCATCGAAGCGAAGGACAAGGCATGCTATTTTTGAACTGCCAACGTCCAAAATAGCTACTACACCCCGCTGCATTGCAATATTACGCATGTTGCGCATGCTGCGCTGGTTTGAATAGAGATCGTTCATCACTGCAACTCTTTCTTAGTGTTCAACTGTCTTATGCGCCGCCATTCCTCATTAGCGGCAGCGTTCATTTGCACTGTTGGTCGCCCGTGCAGTCGCAAATCTATGCGTGCAATATCACGACTAAGCACTTGACGTGTTGGCGTAGTCTCCAAAAAAATTACCCGCTCAAGGGCGCGGACAGCGCCTTTAGTTGGCAAAAGAATACGTTGGTTCCGGTCTAAAACAACATCCCAACGCCGGTTTCCTAAACGCACCAAACCACGCAATCGATCACCAAGAGGAGTTGCCGCAGAAATAAGTTTCAACGCTTCATTTATGTGTTTTGGCGCACCTTCGCCAGCAATAACCGGGAGTTCTGGATACAAGCTACGAAGTGATACAGGACTTATTGATTTGCCTTCATTATCTATCAAGATTAGACCATCTGCAGTACGCCAGATTGCGACTGGAATTCTTGGGACAACATCAACTTGTAAAATGCCACCAGGCCGAATTCGAACAGAAACTTCCTTAATTTGGTTTAATTTCAACAACTTATTTCTAACTTCAGAAGGCACTAATTCAAATGACGAAACAGGGAAGTTAAGTGATACAGAAGATCTTATAGCTTCAGAAAGATCTGTGTCGCCACCATCAATGGCCATTAAGTTCACCATGAACTCGGGGCGTTGTTCAATGCTTTCTCGAGCTTGCATTACGGCTTTCGCAATCACTGCTCGCGTTTCCGGATTAGAAATGCACCAAGCGCCAATAACTAAGGTCACAACAAACGGCACACCGATGCGCAAACCAAATAAAAATGCAGGAGTAAGCATTAAACGCTGAAAGCGCCACGACCAGCGAGACGGAGCAGGATCAATTCTAGCCTGGTTCTTTAACGATGGCATGATGCATCCTCTACCATCCATGTACAAAGCTCTTCAAAAGTTACCCCTGCTGCAATTGCCTGTTCCGGCGCCAGGGAAGTGGGAGTCATTCCGGGTTGGGTATTAGTTTCAAGTAAAACCAGGCCTGCAACACCTTTACTTTCATCCCAGCGAAAATCAGTTCGCGACACACCACGACAACCCAAAGCGTTATGGGCGCGCAGAGCATATTCTTGACAAAGGTAGAAAATGTTGTTTGGGATATCTGCTGGGATTACATGTCGCGATCCACCTGGTTTGTATTTCGCGTCATAATCGTACCAACCATCAGTAATTATGTCTGTGACGCCTAATGGACGATTACCCATTACTGTTGTGGTAAGCTCACGACCCTCTACATAGGCCTCAACCATGACTAGTTCTGGCATATCTAACCCAAGTTGCGGGGGACCACTTGAATTCTCATGGACAACGTATACACCAACACTGGACCCCTCATTATTTGGTTTCACTACGTACGGCGGCTTCATTAAATGCTTCTCACGTGCCGCAATTGCCGGTACAATAATACTGTCCACAACAGGCAGCTTAACACTACGATAAATATTTTTACTGCGCTGCTTGTCCATTGCCAAAGCCGATGACAAAACTCCCGAATGCGAATATGGAATGCCGACCCACTCTAGGATACCCTGAACACAGCCATCTTCTCCCCAACGGCCATGCAGGCAATTCAAAACAGCATACGGGTCTATTGATTGCAAACACTGAACCAGACTGGGGCCAGCATCGACCTCAACCACTTTGTATCCTTGATCCCTTAGAGCCGATGCACAAGCTTTCCCGCTTGAGAGCGAAACCTCTCGCTCAGCTGAGATGCCACCCATTAACACCGCCACTGTTGGGGAAGTCCTGCTCGACTGACCCGCCATATATTTTATCCTTGAGCCCTTTTTGAACCCTTATGTTTATTCATCGTTTTTATTTTTTAAACGACAAATCATGCAAGCGTGTCCTTATGCTGGATCACCTACCCTCATGATTTCCCACTCTAGCGTAATACCACTTGAATCGTAAACCTTTTTTCGCACTTTTTCACCTAATCCTTCAAGATCAGCAGCCGTTGCGCTTCCTGTATTGATCAAAAAGTTTGAATGCTTCTCACTCATCTGTGCTCCACCAAGCCGCGCACCCCGTAGACCAGCATTATCAATCACCTTCCACGCTTTTAGATCATGCACATCATTGGACAGCCCAGTTGATGAGAAGCCAGCTGGATTTTTAAACGTTGAACCCGCACTGCGTTCCTTAGTGGGTTGGGTTGCATCACGCTTAACAATTTGATCCTGCATCTTAGCAAAAAGGGCGTCCGGATCAGCAGAGCCACCACGCAACGTAACCGAGGTGATCACGGCACCTTTTGGCATACGAGAGTTACGATAACTAAAGTATAAATCGTTGGCACAAAGTGTAGTGATGGTTCCATTCCTCAGCACCACTTGAGCCGAAACAAACACATCAGCTGTGTAACTACCATAGCAACCCGCATTCATACGTAATGCCCCACCAACAGATCCTGGAATAGTACGAAAAAACGTCAGATCGATTCCGGCAGCGGCAGCAGTTATGGCAATTCTTGAGTCCAGTGCACCAGCACCAGCAGTAACCTCTAACTCGTTAACTTCTATCTGTCCAAAAGTACGTGGTGATAGTCGGACCACAACTGCTTTCAAGCCACCATCACGGACAATTACGTTAGAACCAACTCCCATAGGGAACACAGGTATTTGCGGATCTAGGTTTTTCAAAAAAAAACTCAAATCTTCCGTATCAGCAGGTTGAAACAACCAATCTGCTGGCCCACCAACCCGTAACCATGTTAGGGATGAAAGATCTTTTTGCGCGGTTAAAACCCCACGCACTTTGGGCAAGTCATAAATCATAATCAAGAAATGGCTGCTTGGGGCACGCAGGTCAAGAAGCCTGAGTATAAACACGCAAGAACAAAGCGCCCAAAGTGAATTAAAAAAAGTAAATAAAACTAAAAATCCTATTAATATTCATAAGGCAATTACTTCAAAGTATTTGAGGTGATCATAAATTTCACGGCTTTTGAGCAAAGGTCAATCAAACAAGCAAGATCAGGCACGATGGAGACCCAAGCCTACAGCTGTTCTTTGCGTAAACGCTCAGGCAGATTATTAGCCCACGCGCTTATTGTGCCCGCCCCTAAACATACGAGCATGTCACCTGGTCGACACTGGTCAAAAACCAAACGCGTCAAGTCATCCTCATCGCTTATAGTGCAGGCATGACGATGGCCGTGCCTTATAAGGCCAGAAACCAGGTCGTCGTGACTAGCACCATCTATAGGTTTTTCTCCTGCTGCAAATACTTCCGCAATCCCCACAACGTCAGCGTCATTAAAGCAGGCGCAGAATTCATCAAAATGGTGACTTAATCTTGAAAAGCGATGCGGCTGATGCACAGCGATTATACGTCCATCAGTCGCCTGCCGCGCAGCTTTTAGCACAGCAGAAATTTCAACTGGATGGTGACCATAGTCATCAATAATGGTAATTTCGTTAACTACCCCCACACAAGTAAAACGGCGCTTAACACCACCAAACGAAGCCAGAGCTGAACGGATCTGATCTCCGTTCATACCCAAATGGTGTGCGACTGCTATTGCAGAAAGCGCATTAGACACATTGTGATCACCCGGCATGGGTAAGCAGCAGTTATTAATAGAGACACCCTCCTCTTGTAAATCAACGTCAAATCGAGCACTTCCACCTTTATAAGTTAAGTTTTTTGCCCGAATATCAGCTTGCGCATTAAAGCCATATGTGATGACCCGCCGATCACTAATCTTACCCACAAGAGCTTGAACATCAGGATCATCTGTACAGCAAACAGCCACTCCATAAAATGGAATGTTTGATACAAAATCGAGAAACCCCTTATGCAATGCTTGCTCAGTACCCCAATGCTCCATATGTTCTGGGTCGATATTTGTAACAATCGCAATAGTGGCAGGAAGTCGATTAAACGTGCCGTCACTTTCGTCAGCCTCAACAACCATCCACTCACCCTCACCTTTACGAGCATTACTTCCATAGGCTTGGATTATTCCGCCGTTTACGACAGTTGGATCGAAATTCCCCTCATCTAACAAAGCAGCGACCATGGTCGTAGTCGTTGTTTTTCCATGCGTACCTGCAACTGCAATATTTGATTTTAAACGCATCAGTTCCGCAAGCATCTCAGCACGGCGCACAACCGGCAGGCCAAGAGCACGCGCTTTATCAAGTTCTGTATTACCAGGTTTAATTGCGGAAGAAATAACAACAACTGCAGCATTCTCGACGTTTTGAGCCAATTGACCTTCAAAAACCTTTGCACCTAACTCTACGAGACGGTCAGTGATTTTAGTCGCCTTAAGGTCAGAACCTTGAACTTTATAACCATAGTTCAATAGCACCTCAGCGATGCCAGACATCCCAATACCGCCGATACCAACAAAGTGTATTAAACCAACGTCCATAGGTAATTTTGTGGCAGCGTTCATGCTTTGCCTTTCTCAGCAAGTGATTCAATCATATTGACGAGAGTCTCTACAGCTTCAGGCTTTCCCATACTTTTTGCAGCAAGCGCCATTTGCAATGCACCATTGGGATTGCCTAACACTCTTTTAATTTGCTCAGTCATTAGGTCAACATTTAGCTGATTTTCAGGTATCAAAATAGCTCCACCTACCTCAACTAAACTACGCGCATTAACCGTTTGATGATCATCAGTTGCAGCTGCATAGGGAACCAGAATTGATGGGCGTCCAATAACCGAGATGTCAGATACAGAGCCTGCCCCCGAACGTGAAATTATCAGTTGTGCCTCAGCCATACGTCTCGGTACATCTTGGAAAAATGGTTTTACTTCTGCGTCAATAGCGTGCTTGGCATAGAAATCGCTGACACGATCCACATCTTCTGCACGCGCCTGATGACTGACCCGCAAATATCGCACTTGATCTGCCGGAAGGTTAGCTATCGCAAATGGAATAATCTCTGATAAAATGCCCGCACCTTGGGAACCACCGATTACAAGAAGGTCCATAGGGTAGTCACCAGGAACAATGTACCCTGATTCAGCACGCTCCAAAACAGCTTTACGGACTGGATTACCAACATGCACAGCATCAAGCGTCTTAGGCAAGTCGGCAGGCCATGTGCCACAGGCAACTGAGCTAACATACGGCGCAAAGATTTTGTTAACGCGGCCCAAAACACCGTTTTGTTCATGTATCATGCGTGGTAGCCCTAACAGTGTGGCAGCAACCATTGCTGGAATAGTCGGATAGCCACCAAATCCTATGACAACTGAAGGAAGCTCACGTTTCATTTTCATTGTGGCGGTCAAAACTCCCGCACCAATTTGAAAAGGTGCAACCACTTTGCTCAGAAAGCCACTTTGCGAAAATGAAGCCGCCGAAACCAGTTCTGTCTCAATGGCATTTGAAAACCCATCCGTGTAACGCGCACCACGTTTATCCGTGCTCAGCTTGACGGACCAACCACGGTTCAACATCGCTTCTGAGAGAGCCTGCGCTGGGAACATATGCCCGCCCGTCCCACCCGCAGCGATCAAAAGAAGAGGTTGTTTCATTCGAAACCTATTAAGGCGACAAGCTTATTGCCAATATTGCACAAAATCATCTCCGCCCTCGGCCTAATAAATCTGAGATCTTGTCTTGGGGCCTTACCCTTGTGAAAGCTAACAACATTCCAATAGCAATACCGGAAGCAATTACTGAAGAACCACCATAAGACACAAACGGAAGGGTCATACCCTTGGCAGGCAACAATCGAACTGCCACACCCATATTGATCATTGCCTGAACACCAAACATACAAGCAAGCCCAGTACCAGCCAGACGAATAAAGGGGTCGCGTTCACGCACTAACCTAAGAAGTGATCGCAAAACGATCATCATGTATAATACAATTATAAAAAGTACTAAAATTAAGCCATATTCTTC
The DNA here is from genome assembly GCA_905480645.1 of uncultured Tateyamaria sp. Classification (GTDB taxonomy): domain Bacteria; phylum Pseudomonadota; class Alphaproteobacteria; order Rhodobacterales; family Rhodobacteraceae; genus Tateyamaria. The sequence goes on along the minus strand of CAJQRC010000021.1, from coordinate 13,442 downwards.
AGCAGCAACAGCAATAATAAAGTCAGTATGTGCATCCGGCAGAGACCACTTCACCTGCCCTTGGCCAACACCAACTCCAAATAGTCCACCCTCTTGGATCGCATTAGTCGCATAGCCCAATTGGGTCCGAGGATCGATATCTGTACTCATAAAGCCATCAATACGCCGCGCGAAATGCTCAGAGTTAGAATATGCAATAGTACCACCAAAAACTACGAGACAAGCCATACCCACGAGCAAAACAATTGATGCACCTGCCACAAAATAAATGACACCCCAACCAAATAAAACAAGACAAGCTTGACCAAAGTCAGGTTGCAGAGCAAGCATAAGTACTATTGAAACGCAAAGGACAAATGACCAAAGCTTGCCAGGAGGACCGTTTATATCTTGACTCCCAGCCATCATCCAAGCTGCTGCTACAACAAAACCAGGTTTCAGAAATTCGGAAGGTTGAAACGAAGCAAACCCTAACGAATACCACCGCATCGCGCCTTTGCCAAAATCAGTGCCGAAAAAAGGAAGCAAAGCTAAAGCTACAAAGGAAATCAAAAATCCAATTACAGCTAGACGCCGCACCAACAATGGTGACATCATTGACATTAAAATCATTGCAATCAGAGCACCACCACCGAAAACAGCTTGCCTTACAACATAGTGAAAGGGTGGAATGCCATTCTTTTCTGCCAAAGGTACTGAAGCTGCAAATCCCAATAACATCCCAACTGCGAACAAAATTAAGATGCAAGACAACGACCATTTATCGATTGTCCTCCACCATTTTGGAAAAATGGGTTCTCCGTCCCTAACCGGAACGGTACCATAGACCATCTCAGTCATGATCTGCCACCTTATTGCCTGTTATCTGCCTCAATCTCTCGGTTATTCCGAGTTATGAATATAGCTATAACGGAAAAACACCACACGGACCAGCTTTTGTTGAGCAGAATAATTATGAAAATTATTAATTTATAGTGTAAGTCAATTCACACGCCAAAATAGCAAACATATGCCTTTGCCGCTTCGTAGTCTAGCGTCAGCAATAAACGTATAAAACACAAATTTTTCTTGTTAGTGAAATTCAATTCACATTAAATTTTTATAAAATAAGAATGGCAAAATTCAGAATTGCAAATTAATGTCTGCAATTTAGCAGCAATGTTACTTTCTCATTATCTGTAACAGTAATTTAAAAATCACAGACTTGACCCTGATTGCACAATAATGCAGTGCAAGCAAATGAATATCGATACGCTAGTAATTGGCGCCGGTGCGGCTGGAATGATGTGCGCTGCGCATGCTGGTGGTCGGGTGTTGTTATTGGATCACGCTCGAAGCCCAGGAGAAAAAATTCGAATTTCCGGTGGTGGACGTTGCAATTTCACTAATATGTATTGCTGTCCAGAAGCTTTTTTAAGTGAAAACCCACATTTTGCAAAGTCTGCACTCGCAAAGTTTAGTCAGTGGGATTTCATTGATCTTATTGATCGACATGCAATTAGTTGGCACGAAAAAACTCTAGGTCAATTATTTTGCAATATCTCAGCTAAAGACATCATCAATATGCTTCGTAAACTAATGCAGAAAGCTGAGGTTGAGTTACGTTTACAAACGTCAGTTTCAGAAATTATTAAAAATTCTAGCGGCTTCATCGTGACTATTCAAAATGATGGGAAAATGACAAAAATTCAAGCTCAAAACGTTGTTATTGCTACCGGTGGAAAATCTATCCCCAAGATGGGTGCTACCGGTTACGCTTACGAAGTTGCACGAACATTTGGGCATCGCGTTACAGAAACAAAACCTGCGTTAGTCCCCTTAACATTTGCAGATGCTCGTTTCGCAAAAATTTCTGGTGTATCATGCCTGACGCAGATCACGGTCAACAACACATGCTTTAAGGAAGCAATGCTGTTTACCCACCGAGGCCTTTCTGGACCAGCAGTTCTACAAGCCTCCAACTATTGGGAACCTGGAACACCTATAACCATCCATCTCTTGCCTGACAAAAACTTTAACGCCATTCTGCGTCAAAAACGCACCAAAGAAGGTAAACGATCTTTAGCAAATGAACTCGCAAAATACTTACCTGATCGACTTGTAGACTATCTAGGCAACCTAATTGATCTGTCAGGTCGCCTAGGAGACCTATCAGACAATCGCATCAACTTAATCTGCGAAAACCTTGCCAAATGGCAACTTATCCCAGGAGGAACGGAAGGTTACCGAACAGCAGAAGTTACTCATGGTGGCATCGCAACAGACGAGCTGAGTTCAAAAACTATGATGTCAACTAAGGTTAAGGGATTGTATTTTATAGGAGAAGCTGTTGACGTGACAGGCTGGTTAGGTGGCTATAATTTTCAATGGGCTTGGTCATCAGCTAAAGCCGCAGCTAGCGATTTGCAACGCTGATCTATCTTCAATTTTAGCTTAAAAGAAGCGATCTTTCCATGACACTGAAGTGAATAGCATTACAAATTCGATTTAACCTCCGTAATAAAATCATTACCCCTTTGCTCAAAACTGTCATACTGGTCAAAACTAGCTGCTGCAGGTGCCAAAAGAACGACGTCGCCAGGTTCTGAGTCAGCAATCGCGGCCGTAACTGCGGCAGCCATAGTGAAGCAAACCTGACTATCTACAGTCAAGCGCGCTGCAAACTCGGCAGCGTTGCAACCGATTACATAGGCTTTTTTTACATTATCTGAAGCGGCATTCACCCCGTCAATTCCACCTTCTTTTTGCAAACCACCACAAATCCACCGAATGTTCTTGAAAGCTACAAGTGCTTTTTTGGCGCTATCAATATTAGTAGCTTTGCTATCATTCACAAAACGAACACCATTTGACTCAGCAATCAACTGACTGCGGTGTGGTAATCCAGTAAATGAACGAAAAGCCTTCTCTATTACTTTGGGAGCAACTCCCACGGCGCGCGCAGCAGCATATGCTGAACAAGCGTTTTGATGATTATGCACACCAGGCAATCCACCAATGTCGCGCAAATCAATAGAGCCAACCTGCCTTTCTTTTCTATATTCTGATAAAAAACCACGCCTTGCAAAGACATGCCAACCAGCGCCAGTAAGTTTCTTTTCCACAGAAACACAGATGATACGATCATCCGACGGACCTTCACTTAGCTGTCCGGCCAAAAAAATTCCCTCTTTTTCATCAACCCCGATGACTGCACGATCTGGGCCACCTTCAGCAAATAACCGTCTCTTGGCACCGAAGTAACCACCCATACCAGCGTGTCGGTCCAAATGGTCAGGTGATAGGTTTGTAAAAACAGCAACGTCCGGTGTAAGGCTCCGCGCCAAATCGGCCTGATAGCTCGAAATCTCTAGAACAATCACCTCTCCATCATGTGGTGTCGATATATCAAGGACCCCAAATCCAATGTTACCTGCAAGTTGTACAGGACGACCTGCAACATTCATGATGTGGTTAAGCAATGCTGATGTTGTAGATTTTCCATTTGATCCAGTAACGGCAATAACCCGTGGCACAGTTTCAAAACTATTCCAGTCTGGGGTCGCAAAAGATTGGAAAAAAAGACCAATATCATTATCCAAAGGAACTTTGGCGTCTAGCGCAGCAGATACAATAGGGTTTGGCGCAGGATAAAGATGGGGAATACCGGGGCTTACAATAAGTCGCGCAATATCCTTAAAAATCCCTGCTTGTTTTAGGTCTACACACTCAAAACCTTCATCTTCAGCTTTACTACGGGCATCCGAATTATCATCCCAGCATAAAGGCACCGCGCCGCCTGCTTTAAGAGCTCTTGCAGCGGTTAATCCTGAACGCCCAAGACCTAGGACCGCGACACGTACACCATTAACACCACGCACGGGAATCATAATTTTTCTCGCAGATATAGCTTTATTTCAGAAGGACTGCTATTCACACTTTTCACCATATAAAATAACCAATTAATATGAAGTCCACTATTCCTTATTTTTACAATAAAGAAAACGATCAACCTGTAGCGTGCAAATGCACAAAATACCAAGTCACTCGATAACAAAATTTCAAAATTTGAAGTGTAATTTTATAAAGTATAAAGATTTTTGCGACCATAGATTAAATATAAAACTTTCATTAACGGTACCATAATATTTCAGCGATACAAAAATAATGAAAGTTGGAATGCCAGCTTTATAATAAAAAAATTTCAAGCCTAACGTAAAAATTAACGAATATGCAAATTTAAAATTTATTTCTAACTACTGCCCGCACTCTGTACATCAACGAACCTTTAGAGTTGCTAAACCAATAATTGCAAGTATCAAAGATATAATCCAAAAACGGATTACAATCTGAGGTTCCGACCAACCCTTTTTCTCATAATGATGGTGTATCGGAGCCATTAAAAATACCCGTTTCCCTGTCTTTTTAAAATACAAAACTTGAATAATGACGCTCAACGCTTCCACCACAAACAACCCACCAACGATTGCCAGCACCAACTCATGCTTTGTCACCACTGCAATTGAGCCAAGCGCGCCACCCAAAGCCAGGGAGCCGGTATCACCCATAAACACAGCAGCAGGAGGGGCGTTATACCACAAAAATCCTAAACCACTGCCGAACAACGCAGCTGAAAAAATTAACAATTCTCCCGTCCCTGGTACGTAGTGAACGTCAAGATATTCAGTGAAATCGACGCGCCCAACTGCATACGAAATCACACCCAGCGTACCACCCGCAATCATCACAGGCATAATTGCCAGTCCATCTAAGCCGTCAGTCAGATTTACTGCATTAGCTGCACCTACAATTACTATCATCGCAAAGGGGATAAAAACAAATCCAAGATTAACCAAAACATCTTTAAGCACGGGCAATGCCAGTTGATTTTGCAATGTTTCAGGGTGGCTTATCGTTGCAAAATAGGCCGCTATCCCTGCAATAATAAATCCTAAAATTAATCGCACACGGCCCGAAACACCCGCCGTTGTTTGTTTAGCAACTTTGGCATAATCATCGGCAAAACCTATCAAACCAAATGACAAAGTCACTCCGAGTACAATCCAGACATATGGATTATCTAACCTTGCCCAAAATAAAGTAGAAGTGGTCAGGGATCCCACTATCAACAAACCACCCATTGTTGGTGTTCCAGCCTTTAAAAAATGTCCTTCCGGTCCATCATCGCGGATAGGCTGCCCCTTACCTTGCTTACGGCGCAACACCTCTATGAGAGGCTTGCCAAATAGGAAACCAAAAATTAGCGCCGTCAGAAATGCCCCACCAGCACGAAATGTGATATAGCGGAAGAGATTAAAAAAATCACCACCATCCGAAAGAGCCGTCAACCAATATAGCATTTCAGACGTTCCTAAACTTTATCTTGCAGTTTTGTTCCCGCGCTAACCGGATGGCTCATTTTCCGGATGGCGTCAACGACGAGGGCAAGTTTCATACTAAGGGAACCTTTTACTAGTACTACATCACCACTTTTTAGTTTCCGTCTGATATTTGTTACCATTTCAGCCGACGTTTCAGTCCACAGCCCACGTTTTTCTAATGGTAATGCCTCATAAAGATGCCGCATCAATGGCCCTATACAGTAAATCTTATCTATTGTTTCCATGACATCCAGACAAGCCAAATCACCATGCATCGATACAGCTTGGCTACCAAGCTCTTTCATGTCTCCCAAAAATGCAATTCTGCGCCCTTCAGCAATCGTGCCAGTATTATTTATAATTCTTCCAATGGCTAATACATCCAATGCAGCCTCCATTGAGGTTGGGTTTGCATTGTAACTATCATCAATTAATTCAATCACCATTTGGGTTTCAACTGGATCAAGATGTATGACTTCGCGCGCACCTCGCCCGTCATCAGGAGCCCAGCGGCCAAGCGATTGGACCGCCAGTGCCAAGTCTGCGCCAAGAACTTCAGTTGCAGCTAGCGCACCAAGCCCATTCATAGCAAAATGTTTGCCTACGGCATCAATCTTAAAAAGAAGAGGCGCGCCACGCACTTCGGCCTCTACCACCGTGTTACCCTGGCCTAAGTCCCATGATTTTAGTTTAAAATCAGAGCCAGTCAGGCCAAAACTAACAGATCGACATTTTAAATCGTGTACTTTTGATAATAAAATCAGCGCTGTAGAGCAATCATTATTAAAGACTCCAGTACCTTTTTCCTCCAGACCATCAAGAATGGAAGCTTTTTCCCAAGCAATACCGCAGATATTATCAAAAGCTGCAAGATGGGCTGCTGCAACCATCGTAATCAAAGCAACATGCGGTCGCACCATTTTGGCCAGTGGCGCAATTTCTCCAGGATTATTCATCCCAATCTCAATTACTGCATATTCGGTGTCAGCAGGCATCCGCGCTAGCGTAAGTGGCACACCCCAATGATTATTATAGCTGGCAACAGATGCATGGGTACGTCCCTGTTCACTCAGAATTGTACGAAGCATTTCCTTGGTCGAAGTCTTACCTACACTGCCCGTTATAGCGACTATTGTAGCCGCAGTTCGCGCACGGGCTGCAATACCTATTGACTCCAGCCCGGTAAGGACATCAGGCACGATCAGTAATGGTTCATCTGCTGATACGCCATTTGGAACATGCGTAACTAAAGCAGCAACCGCACCAGCCGCAAAGGCCTCAGCAACATAATCGTGACCATCACGCTCTGCGTTTAAAGCTACGAATAAATCCCCAGGCGAAAGGGTTCGACTATCAATTGAAATACCGGTAGCAATCCAATCAGTGGTTGTGCTGCCCCCAGTGGCCTTTACCAAATCCTTGGCTGTCCAAATAGTCATGTTAATCTTCCTTCCAGCGCAGCAACAGCAACACTTGCCTGCTCAACGTCATCAAAGGGTAAAATATCATCACCAATAATCTGCTCGTTTTCATGGCCTTTGCCCGCAATTAGCAATGCATCACCTGGCTCCAAGATATCAATGGCGCGCAAAATAGCTTCAGCGCGGTCACCAACCTCCACAGCTGCAGGACAACCGGTCATTACAGCTGAACGAATGGTGCCCGGATCTTCACTCCGCGGATTATCATCCGTGACAAAAACTACGTCTGAGTTCTGTGCAGCGGCCTGTCCCATAAGTGGGCGCTTGACTGCGTCGCGGTCTCCACCAGCCCCGACAATAGCAACCAATTTTCCTATCACATGCGGCCGCATTGCCGCCAGTGCTGTAGCTATGGCATCGGGTGTATGCGCATAATCAACAAAAATATTAGCTCCATTGTCTCGTGTCGCTGCTAATTGCATCCTACCACGAACCGTTTTCAAACTTGGTAACTTTTCAAAAACCAGATCAGGATCAGCTCCACAGGCAATAACAAGACCAGCTGCCAACATGACGTTATCAGCCTGAAAGCCTCCAATCAGCGACAAACGAGGCATATAGATACGATTTAAGTAAGAAAATCTCAAATCTTGACCAGTCGCATCAAAGTGTTGTGTTAATAGATGCAGATCAGCGCCGTTGCGTCCAACACTCAATACCTTCTGCCCACGCGCTCTAGCGATTGCTGCCATATCAGACCCACGGGCATCGTCCATATTAATCACAGCAATGCCATCCTCGGGCAAAACATGTTTGAACAAGCACGCTTTTGCAGAAAAATATGCTTCAAAAGTACTATGATAATCCAAATGATCTTGAGTAAAATTTGTGAATCCAGCCGCCTTAAGCACAACACCATCAAGGCGACGCTGATCCAGGCCATGAGATGATGCTTCCATAGAGGCATGCGTGACGCCCATTTCTTTCGCTTCTGCTAAAGTGCGATGCAAAGTTATAGGCTCTGGCGTTGTTTGAGCTTGTGGCGCAGTCCATGTACCCTCCACACCTGTTGTACCGAGATTTATAGCTGGCAGATCCAATGCAAGCCAGATTTGACGAACAAAAGTTGAAACAGAAGTTTTCCCATTTGTTCCAGTGATAGCAATCATCATGTCTGGTTGACCACCAAACCAAAGCGCCGCAGCCCGTGATAAGGCCTCTCGGGGAACATCTGCGATCACAACCGCCACTCCATTCAGATGAGCAGCTGCTAAATTAGCACCTTCAGCGTCTGTTAATACTGCCACAGCTCCCATTCGTATCGCATATTTAATGAATTCCGCGCCGTGCACTCGGGCTCCCGGCATTGCAGCAAACAAAAAACCATCTCGGACATCGCGACTGTCTACAGCTACACCTGATATTAGTGGATTTTTATCGGCGTTGTTAGAATACCGCCTATGAGCCGTGAGCCCCAGTGCCGAAAGTGGTTTCACCTGCTTACACATAAATTAGCCTTTTGGCTCAGTTACTACTTGTCAATGTTATATCAGCCAACGCTTTGGGTTCAACGGTTGGACGGAGACCCAGTAAAGGTGCAATACGACGGATAATTTCAGCACCTACCGGTACCGCAGTCCAACCGGCTGTGCGTCGGGGTTTGTCCCCACTTGTCTCAACAGGCTCATCTAACGTCACAATTAAAACATATTTTGGAGTATGCGACGGAAAAATTGTTGCAAAAGTAGCAATGACCTTGTCCTCATAATAGCCTCCACGTGGCTTTGGTTTATCCGCAGTACCCGTTTTCCCACCAACCGCATAACCAGGCACTTCACCCATTGAAGCAGTACCTTGGGTTACAACCTTGCGTAACATATCACGCGCAGCTCTTGCAGACGTTTCAAGCATAACACGCTCACCCATTTGTGAACCTTCTTTCTTGAGGATAGTGGGCTTTACTAATCGACCTCCGTTAGCGATTACTGCATATCCTGCAGCCAAATGCATCGGAGAAGACGATAATCCATGACCATAGCTGATGGTAACCGTACTTAAATCTGTCCAACGTTTAGGCAAAAGCGGTTTACCTGTAGCGGCTTCTACTATCTCAAAGGTCGTGGGTTCAAAGAAACCAAGGCTACGCAGAAAATGCTGTTGACGTTTAGCACCTATTTGGAGAGCGATACGGCCAGTGCCTCGGTTAGAGGATTTTACAATAATATCAGTGACACTTAACTTACCATAATTCTTATTTCTAAATTCACCAATCGGGAAACCCCCAATCCGCATAGGACCAGCAGTGTCAACAATTGTTGAAGGTGATATTAGTCCAAGATCTAACGCTTGTGCCACTGCAAAAATCTTTAAAGTTGACCCAAGCTCGTACACCCCCTGAACCGAACGGTTGAAAAGTGGGCTGTCAGATTGATCACCAGTTATCATCGGGCGAGGCCGATTGTTGGGATCGAAATTTGGTAGAGATACGGCTGATATGATTTCTCCAGTTTCCACATCCATCAAAACCGAAGTTGCACCCTTTGCATTCATTATTTTCATACCGCCCATTAGGACTCTCTCTACTGCGGCCTGAACGGTTAAATCCAATGAAAGTTGTAAAGGCTTTCGTCCATTAGCAGGATCCCGAAGGTAATCGTCGAAATACTTTTCTACGCCGGCTACACCGATGACTTCTGCAGCACTGACACCCTCTTTACCAAAAGATGCTCCCCCAAGCACATGTGCAGCAAGAGTTCCATTAGGGTATAGCCGCATATCACGTGGCCCAAATAACAGTCCAGGATCACCAATATCATGCACGGCTTGCATCTGTTCCGGACTAATTTTCTTTTTTATCCAAAGAAATTTACGTTTTCCGGTAAAACCTCTTATTAACTCCTCCTCTTTTAGGTTTGGAAAAATCTGTACAAGCCCATTAGCGGCAGCCAATGGATCTACCATTTGAGTTGGCTGAGCGTATAACGCATGGGTATCAAAATTTGTTGCAAGTAGCCGACCGTAGCGATCAACAATATCGGCACGCGATGCGGAAATAATAGATCCTTTCGCGATTGCCCTTGGCTCAGCGGGTTCAGAAGTGGCAAGCACACCCATGCGGGCGCCTACTACACAGAATGCGCACATAAAAAAAACACCCAATATCAACAATCGACTCTCCGCACGCTGACGCATACGATCCCGCATTTGTTCGTGACGGTTTCGAAGATTTTCAAATTCGATTGCTTCGGGGTTTTCGCCTGCAGCGCGTGCAGGCAAAATTTGAGCCAGTGGACGAAGGGGTGTGCGGATCATTGTAAATCACCCGCTATTACTGGCAAAGTTCCGGATACCTCTATCGCATTAGTAATTGGCAATAATTCAGGCTTTGGATACGCTACTTCATCTAAGTGTCCATACTGATCAGCGCGAAATGGTAATAAACCCAAACGATCGAAATTTATATCAGCTAAATCACGTAGGCGGTCTGGACGATTTAAATAAGCCCATTCTGCGCGTAGAACTGCCAACCGACCATGAGCGTGGCGTATCTCTCGATGCAATTTTTCAGTTTTTGAGAGCACTGCCTGCGTGGCATAATTCTCACGATACGCCCAAAAGGCGAGAGCAACCACTGCGATAGTTGTCACAATATAGAGTACTGTCCGCATTACATAAGCCCTTTAATGTACGGCATCCCAATAGATTTAGGATCTATATCCCCTGCGGGTGCATCAGTCCGCATGGCCACACGCAGCTTGGCCGAGCGACTGCGCGGATTGACTTCAAGTTCCGTTTCATCGGCTACAATAGCCTTACGTATTTTCACTTCGAATTGAGCGGGTGATGAAAAAATTTCTGGCGCATAGCGATTAGCCTTTGCTGCCCTACCAGATCGCTCAGTCAAAAAACGTTTCACCATTCTGTCCTCAACAGAGTGAAATGTAACAATTGCCAATTTACCGCCTAGTGTTAAAGCACGCTCAGCAGCCATCAGACCTTGATAAAGCTCACCATATTCATTATTTACTGCAATCCGTATAGCTTGAAAGCTACGGGTTGCAGGATGGGACTGACCGGGCTTTGATCGAGGCAAACATTTTTCAATAACTCTCACCAACTGAAAGGTTGTTGTTATCGGGCGGGCAGCAACAATGGCTCGTGCAATGCGCCGGCTCGCGCGCTCTTCTCCATAATGATAAAGTAAGCCAGCCAAATCTTTTTCTTCTACCGCATTCACCAAGTCAGCCGCCGAAGGTCCTTTTTGGCTCATACGCATATCCAAAGGTCCGTCACGCATAAATGAAAAACCACGCTCAGCCAAATCAAGCTGCATAGAACTGACGCCTAAATCCAGAACAACTCCATCTAGATTCTTGCCAAATTTATCCATGTCTGAAAAAAAACCAGGTTTCATTATTAGACGATCTTTATAAGTATGTGCCCAAGATTCTGCCATCTCAAAGGCCAAAGGGTCTCGATCTACAGCGATAACGCGACTAGCACCTGCGTCCAAGAACGCACGAGCGTAGCCCCCTGCTCCAAAAGTTCCATCGAGCCAAACACCTTGAATAGGTGCGCAATTTTGCAGAATTGCGTCAATCAATACCGGTACATGAGGCCCCCCGACCGACATTTAAACTGTATCTCCATCCAAATACACGGATGGATCCATATTTGGATCAAAACCATCATCATCGAGAGCGGCTATACTAGCTTCATAAAAATCAGGCTGCCAAATTTCAAATGTATCACCAGAGGAAACGAAGCGGGCCATTACGCTTAATCCAATTTTTTCACGTACTTTGGCAGGTAAAACAATCCGGCCGGTTTCGTCTACGACTGTTTCTAGGGATTGCGCACTGTACAGACGTTCCATCGCTTTTCGTTTGGCGGAACCACGAGGATGTCGAGAAATCTTTTCGTCGACCTCATGCATAGCTTGAACAGTAAAACCTTCAAGATAATTGCGGGTCATACCACCATAGACCAGAATTAAACGAGGCGGCAATCCTTCAGTCCAATCAGGATCACACATTTCAATTACACGACGAAAAGAAGCCGGTATCGAAACCCTGCCCTTTGCGTCCACCTTGTGGTCACTTTCACCTCTGAATCTTCGCGCCATCCGGCCTGATCCGATCCTTCACTTGCCTTTGCGGGCTATACCAACACCCCCAAAATACTCCTGCCCACTCCTCCAGAAATGAGAAAGGCGGATTGATCTGCTGCCACTGATCAATCCGCCAACTTCAACCCGCCTTGCGGGAATTCCAGCTGCGCGCGCCATCTGGGGGAGGATGTCTTCTCGCTAACGCGCCGGATCTCTGGTCTGATGAAAGCGAGTGCCTGTATGAAACCTGCTAGAGTTTTTTATTTACTTGGGGTCGTTTGGTGCCCCGAACTCATCTTCATCTGATTTTTTATTGATGGCATGGGATTTCATGGGATGCAATAGTTTTATTTAAAAAAATACATATTTAATTTATATGCAAGTCATATTACCCAATTATTTAAATTATTAAAACAGTATAAATTTATATATATAGCTATACAATGATATTAATCATCTATATGTTGTATAATAGTTGATATAAATATTATATCCCATAATTTCCCAAAAATTTAACCTATAAACTTATCCATAGCCCATGTTTTTGTTTTGTTCTGATTGTGTTTAATATATTGATGCTTAGTCATATTGCCAATTCGGATTACTTCTGTTGCTGAAATAGAAAATTTTAAGAGACTTCAGAAAATTTCTAGGAATCCTTCGCGGTTGATTGCACTGTATTAAAAGAGCATGAGAAAACGCTTTATGAACCAACCTGCCCTATTCACCACGCATGATCTTCTCGAACACTCGGCATTAGGTGCTTTGGATGAGATAGAACGGCTGTTTGACTAGCCCTCCTTAGAGCCGCTTTTACCAAATGGTAGAAGGCAGACCGAGCGGCCTGAATATGCGGCGCTGACGTTGTTTTGGGCACTGCTTCTGGGGCTTTGGTATGATCTTTCGGATGTTAAGTTAGAGGCGCAGTTGGCGCGGAATTCGATGTTCAGAAAGTTCTACCGTCGGAGCTCGATCAATATATACCATCGGTCAGTTTCGGATCAAATTGGACAAATTAGGGCGTCTGGAGGCTGTTTTAGGCGAGATAAACAGCCAGCTTTCCAGCCGGAATGTCGTCCTTTAGGAGGGCCGTATCGCAATTGTAGATGCCACCCTAATCGAGGCTTCTCAAACTCGTATTCGCAAGCGTGATCCTGAGGCGGGCAGTCACATAAAGGTTAATGCAAAAGGTAAGATGCAAGCGAAGTGGGGGGTTCAGCCATCCCAAACATAGACGAGGACGGGTTTATTTTCGCCGCGGCCATAACACCGGGTAATGAACACGAGAGCAAATCGTTGGCCAGATTACTGGACGGGAGCGAAAATATGTTGTTTGCAGATAGTGCGTATTCCTAACAAAAAATCCGCGAATGCATGGATAAGAACGATATCAAGGACCGTGTGCAGCGCAAAGGTTACCGCAATAATAAACTTAATGCGGATGACCACGCCCGCAACGTGGAAATCGGTGTTACAAGAGGGCGCATTGAGGCGATATTCAGCCACATGAAACGACTTTGGGACATGACTAGATCGAGGTTTATGGGGCTA
>CAJQRC010000020.1 GCA_905480645.1 uncultured Tateyamaria sp. | reverse complement strand
ACCCCGCTGATAAGGCAGAGTCCTGCTGTCAATGTGAATGTCGAGGCGATTCCAAATTGCGATTTGGAAAGATAGGCACCCAGTACCGGTGACAATCCAAACCCAGCCATGATGAAGACCGATAAAAGGGTGAAGGCGCGGACCCGGTCATCTTTACTCGTGATTTCTGCTAGAACGACCGGGGTCAAAACATAAAACAGGCCCCAGCCTGCGCCCAGCAGCAAACCTGCCACAAACAACATTGGTCCGTACTGCGTGGCCTGCCCAAACAAAGCCAGTGACGCCGCGATTAGCACCGAAGCCAGCACAATTGTGTTAACCCGTCCCAGCCGTTCGGTGATATGCCCCAGAGATAGAACAACAATCAAAGTGCTGGCTGTCGTCGATGCCAGAACAGTTCCGAAGTCTTTCTCGTTCGCGCCAAAGCTTTCAAATAGCGGCGGTAGTAGAAAAGTTAAACCATAGGTCCCAGCTTGTAGGAAAGTGGCAAGAAAGTACAGAGTAAGCAGAGGTCTGAGGTCGCTCATGTTGCCCGTTGTTTTGAGTTTTTCGACAACATCAGGATCAAGCATTAAGTTAATACGTATTTTACGCTCTTGATCTGGGATAGGTGGCCCGCCCCGCCGCACAAACTTTAAATCATCTTCCGTGATTTCCCGAACTTCTCCATCCACTCCGATTAGTGGTTTTCTTTGTTCATTAGAACTTGGCATAAATTTTTGTCTCTCGATTATTAGCCTTGCGCATTGAGATAATACGCAAATTGTTGTTGCGTTCAGTGAATGCGATAACAACTAAACGCCCGTCTAAAAGTCCAAGCGCCGTTTTTCTGCGTTCCCCGTAATTATGCCGTTCATCATCAAAAATTAGTGTAGGATCCCATTCAAGTTGGACAACGTCCGCAAAGTCAAGCCGAAGGATGCCGCCTGTGACAACGAGCAGCGTGAAGGTGGTAAGCATTGGTATTTCTCCATGATGGTGGTTTCCATCATAGATGCCTAAGGTTTCTCAGTTTTCGGGGGACACATTTCTCAGCTGATATTTGTACATCCCGCAGCGAACGGCTACTCTGAGTCCCACACTGGAAGTAGCGAATTCTTGCTGCATGCACGCAAGGTCTCAAATGCAGCCCTGAGGGATACTGGCCATGAAAAATGACATGCTAGATTTTGATCTGGGTTCGCACAGTTTCAAGGTGAGTACAGTTAGCGCTGATGCGCAGCGACTGTTCGATCTGGGCTTGAATTGGTGTTTTGGCTTTAATCAAGAAGAAGGCTTGACTTGCTTCAAAAAAGCGCTGGAGTACGATCCAACCTGCGCCATGCTGCATTGGGGTATCGTTTATGCAGCTGGCCCATTTTACAATATGCCCTGGATAGATTTCAGTGAACCAGAAGCAGCGGTATGCACATCTTATTGCCGGAGTTATTTGGATAAAGCTACCGCGCTGTCTGATGTGACATCACCGCTTGAAAAGGCTTTGATCGAAGCACTTTCGCAACGTATACAAAAACCTCACACTGTTTCTCAATCAGAGTTTGATGCATGGGATGATGCATACGCTCATGCCATGCGGCAGGTGAATGTTGATTTTCCGGACAATCAATCTGTAATGGCGTTGTGTGTCGAAGCAATGATGACGCGTACACCTTGGCGCATGTGGGATGTAAAAACCTGTTTACCCCCTAAAGGTGCTGACACATACGAAGCGATCCGATTGTGCGAATATGCAATCGGTTTGGCTGGCCAAAGTGACGAAGAACAGCACCCAGCCATTTTACATCTCCACATTCACCTGTTGGAGATGTCACCAGAACCTGAACGTGCTATGGACTCCGCCGATCGGTTAGGTGGTCTTTGTCCTGACGCGGGCCATATTCAACATATGCCTGGGCACATCTACTTACTATGCGGCGAATATGAAAAGGCAAAAACCGCAAGTGAGGCGGCTATTCTGGTAAACCGAAAATACCTGTCTTATGCAGGGCCCTACAACTATTACACAACCGCTCGCTGTCATGACCTGCATCTGATGATGTACACCTGCATGTTACTTGGTCAGTTTGAACCTGCTATGGCTGCTGCAGAAGAGATTTGCGAAAACCTGCCCCCTGATGTCATCGACTTGAAAGATAAGCCCTTCATTGCAGGAACTATGGAAGGGTATTATGCCATGAGAATGCATGTGCTTGTGCGGTTTGGAAAATGGCAGGAAATTATTGGCTCCCCTATGCCTGAAAGGCCGGAGCTTTATTGCTTAACAACTAGCATGTACCACTACGCAAAAACGATTGCGTTTGCTGCGTTAAAGCAATTCGACAAAGCCGATCAGGAGAAAGAGGCTTTCTACGCCTCTCTTAAGTGCATTTCCCCCAACAGAAAGCTCTTCAATAATCCAGCGCTCCAAATCTTAGGGGTCGGAGAAAAGATGCTTCTGGGCGAACTTGAGTACCACAAAGGGAACTATGACATTGCGTTTGCTCATCTGCGTGAAAGTGTTCGGCGCTGCGACGATTTGCATTATTCAGAGCCTTGGCCATGGATGCACCCCCCCCGTCATGCGCTTGGGGCGCTGTTATTGGAACAAGGACACTATGAAGAAGCAGAAGAAGTGTACCGCGCGGATCTTGGGCTAAATGATACAGTGCCTCGCTGCGGGCAGCACAAGAATAACGTCTGGGCTTTGCATGGGATCGTTGAGTGTCTGAAAGAACGAAATGGAGAAATGGAATGCAATGAGCTGCAAGGCTTGCTTGCAGAGGCTCTTTCGAAAACAGATTTGACGATTACTTCGTCCTGCTGTTGTCGGAAAACAGTTTCACAATCTTCAACTTGAACACGATCAGGGAAATACCGATGATTGCCAGTTTACCAATGTATGCCCGTCCCGAATTAGACTATGCTATCTCGCTCTTATGGGACTTAATCCGAAAAAATTTGACCAAAAAAGGCATTCCCGCGCCAATTACTCTGTCGCAAGATGCCCAAGATATAATCAGCTGGCTGGACCCCGGTTTGGTATTAAGTCAAACATGTGGTATGCCATATCGCAACATCCTGCACGGCAAAGTTCAATTGGTTGGCACACCGAATTATGATTTACCCAACTGTCTGCCAGGCCACTATTTCAGCGCAATAGTGGTACAAAAAAATGACCCGCGCTTGTTGCTTAAAGACTACGACCAAGCCGTTTTGGCCTACAATATGGAAGCCTCGCAATCAGGTTATGCGGCGCCACTTAATCATGCGGCAGCGCAAGGCATTCATTTTCCAAACCGGATTGAGTCACACGGGCATTTAAAATCTGCTGAAATGGTTGTGAGTGGCAAAGCTGATATTGCCGCAATTGATGCGGTGACTTGGATGCTGATTGAAAGGCATGAGGCATTCGCATCAAAGTTACGAGTATTGGAGAGAACAACGCCTACTACCCCTGCATTACCCTTGATCACATCGCTGGCGCTGGATGCAGATCAAATTTTCGATGCTGTTAAACAAGCGATTCAAGATCTACCACAGGATATGCGTGATGATATGCTTCTGAAGGGGATTGTGAAAATCCCGGCTTCGGAATACCTAAAGATACCCAACCCTGAATAGACTGTTGAGATCGTTATTTTCAGAGGGTCTTTTCTTTGTTCGTTTC
>CAJQRC010000019.1 GCA_905480645.1 uncultured Tateyamaria sp. | reverse complement strand
AGCTAAATACAAAATCAGCGTCATGTAACTGATTTAAATATGTTTATAAAAATCAATGGTGCGGGCGGTGGGACTCGAACCCACACGGCCATACGGCCTCCAGATTTTAAGTCTGGTATGTCTACCATTCCATCACGCCCGCACAGTGACGTTAATAGGCAATCCTACTAAGCACCTCAAGCCCAAGATCAGATATCTTCACCTTTTATTGCCAGCGGGGCGCCTTTATCGAGCAAAGCGCGCTCAGAAAGCCAAGGATTGTTCTTCAATGCTGCTTGCAGTTGCAATCTAGCCTCGGCTAATTGCCCTAAATTCATGAGAGTTAAAGCACGTCCAGATTGAGCGGCAACATGGTTTGGAGATAATTTCAAGGCTGAATTCAAATCATCTAATGCTGCTGCATAGTCTTTAGTCAAATAGCTTATAAAAGCACGTTGATTGTAGCCCTCAGCATAAAGTGGACAATAACTGACCAAACTATCAAAGCTTTGATAAGCCCCAGTAAAATCATTACGGGCCCGCTGGCGCATGCCATAATCTAATTTCTTTTGAGAGGCTTCATCGGGTGCTCGTAGCCAAACATCCCACATTTTGTCAGAAACAATGCGACCCTCTCGCTCATCAGAAGCTTTGTTAGCTGCAATTGCGAGCTCAGCTAACTCCGCCGAGTAATCCTTTGCAGGGGGACACGTGTCCGCAAATACCGGGCTGGCTATTAGTGCTGATATAAACAAATATTTCATAATACTTGAAATGCGGCATACACAGTTCAAGTCAACCCTAACTTCCAACCAGTAAAGCAAATTACCCGATAGTTTTTGAGATAATATTAAAACGATTAATTGGATGAGATTGCAGAAGTAACCGAAAGCACGCTTCAAAGATTCAAATATTAAATTACTGACTTGGGAGTTTCCAATACAATCGCTTGACGCCGTTCTAACGATTGATCAGCGTAAATTTATGATTCCCATTCGTGATCATAACCCATCAGGTCGCACTCCTTACGTGACTTACACCCTAATGGCTGTGAATGTGGTTGTATTTTTGAGTTATGTCGGCCTGCTTGATGACCCAACTGCTTTGAACTCGTTTTTTGCCACATTCAGTACTATTCCTGCCAGAATAACCGCAGGTGCCGGATACGAAACTTTACTATCTTCTATGTTTTTACACGCCGGTTGGATGCATTTAGCAGGAAACATGCTTTTTTTATGGATATTCGGCGATAATGTTGAAGATGAAATGGGCCATGGACTTTTTCTGGGTTTCTATATCTGCACTGGCATTCTTGCCAGTCTATTTCATGTATTATCAGCCCCATATTCACCAATCCAAACGGTTGGAGCGTCTGGCGCAATCGCTGGTGTGATGGGAGGTTATCTACTTCTATTTCCTAAAGCACGAGTTGATATTCTATTGATTTTAATAATTTTTATTCGTATTTTTCCCATTCCAGCTTGGATTATGCTTATGCTGTGGTTTGGAATGCAATTTGTTGGCGGCGCCGCAGCAGACCCCGAATTAGGAGGCGTTGCATATTGGGCTCATGCAGGGGGCTTTATCGCCGGTTTCGTACTGACTTTTCCACTCTGGCTCAAACGTGGTGGAACGAGTTTCTGGAGGCAAACGCAAGGACATCCACCACATCCCGAAACGCAATATACAAAGTCTCGTATTCCAAAGGTAAAACGCTGATATTAATTAGTTTATTTTAGGCTAAGTCTTTTCAAACTTAAAATAAACATTTTAACAGATATACAATTAGGTCCAATTTTATAGATTAGGCTCGTACAATCTTGGCAAGTTGAGAAAACATTGCGTCATTGGCGCAGATAACTTCACCGTCTTCGATTATGTTATGTCCCTGTGTCACCGGTTCAACAAGTCCACCTGCCTCTTTCACGATTATAACACCAGCTGCGATATCCCAAGCGTTCAAATTTCTTTCCCAAAAGCCATCATAGCGGCCAGCCGCAACGTATGCCAAATCTAGCGCGGCGGCACCAAACCGACGAACACCAGAACACACAGGCAATAAGCGGCCAAGTTCTTTTAATGTCTCAGGTAAATCCGATCTACCACCAAAGGGCATGCCCGTAGAGAAAAGGCCTTCAATCATTTTGTAACGACCCGACACGCGCAATCGCGTGTCATTCATATAAGAACCCTGGCCCTTCTCAGCAAAGAACATCTCGTCCTTTGCAGGATCAAATACAACACCCGCAACAATATGGCCTTTATGTTCCAACGCTATAGAAACGGCCCAATGCGGTAACCCATGTAGAAAATTGGTGGTGCCGTCCAGCGGATCTACAATCCAACGCCGAGTTGGATCTTCGCCAGCCTCTTCCCCACTCTCTTCTGCAAGCCAACCATACGTCGGTCTTGAAGTGCGCAACTCCTCACGAATAATTGCCTCAGCAGCTATATCTGCTTTCGACACAAAATCACCTGGTCCCTTCGCAGAAACCTGAAGGTTTTCCACCTCTCGAAAATCTTTGACCAGCGAACGGCCTGCTTTCCGGGCGGCCTTCATCATTATGTTGAGGTTTGCGCTACCTTGCATGCAATGGCTCCAAAAGCTGAAAAGATGTTTGCGGGCTATACGCCGCACGGATCATTTTGCCAAGAGGTCACCGCGCCAAGCAAACTACCCAAAGCCCTGTAATCTAAAAATTCAAATTTGCCTTGATTAAGAACTCCCAAATAGATTTAGTAATAATCCTTAAGCAGCTATAAGCAGCTATGATTAAAAGGAACAAAAACTGTTAGACCAGTTGTATACTGGACACTTTATAGTAATGAATTGTCTGCGTGTACCGAGACTACGAATACGCGATACGCCGATCAGCAAGTTACAACCAACGAAACCTCTGAAATAGCAGCTGGAATACTCATGACCAACAAAATGCAGCGTATTAATCTAGCTAGCCGTCCAGTGGGTGCACCTACGGCAGACAACTTCAAACTTGAAACTACCGATATTCCTGTACCCGGAGACGGTGAAGTCCTTGTACGCGTTCATTACATTTCACTTGACCCCTATATGCGCGGTCGCATGGATGATTCCAAATCCTATACAGCACCAGTCCCGATTGGCGGCACAATGGAGGGAGGTGGCGTTGGTCAGGTCATCACATCAAACGCTAATGGCTTTGTTTCTGGTGATTTCGTCTTTGGCATGCTCGGTTGGGCGACCCACGCAATTCAATCAGGTAAAGAATTGCGCAAGATCGATCCCAATCTAACCCCAATAACTAACATGCTGGGTGTTTTGGGCATGCCAGGGTTCACCGGATGGCATGGTCTTATGGAATACGGGCAACCCAAAGCAGGTGAAACAATTGTTGTCGCCGCTGCAACCGGTCCGGTTGGCTCGATGGTGGGACAACTAGCTAAATCCTGTGGTTTACGCACTATTGGTTTGGCTGGCGGTCAGAAAAAATGTTCGCTGGCAACTGATTTGTTTGGCTTTGATATCTGCATTGATCACCGGGCACATAATGATGCACGGAGCCTCCGCAAAGCAATAAAAGAGGCTGCTTACGATGGTATCGATATTTATTTTGAAAATGTTGGCGGCAAGGTTCTGGAAGCTGTAATGCCTCTCATGAACCCGTTCGGTAGAATTCCTGTTTGCGGCATGATCTCATGGTATAACGCAGGCGGCTTGGGTGAAGGTGCCGAAGCAACAATGTCCGCCCCTGCCCTTTGGCGACCCATTCTGGTTAAATTTCTAAAAGTAAATGGATTTATAATTTCCAATCATTGGAACAAGTACCCAGAGTTTCTCACTGAAATGATGCCAAAAGTGATTAATGGTGATATTCAGGTACTCGAAGATATCACCAACGGGTTAGAGAACGCACCACAGGCATTTATTGGACTGTTACACGGACAAAACGTGGGTAAACAGATTGTCCAGATAATTTAAAATTTAGTTCTCAAATGAATACTATGGCAATCACTGATTAAGAAGAAACTATAAAGTTTTTCTCATTTTAAACAAATACCAAAATTCAAACTGCTTGTAACTTTCGCGCCTCAATACGGGCCAACGAGATCAGTTTCTCCATGTAGGGTTTATCACGATCCTCACTTCGCACAGCTGCATAAAGGCGTCTTTTAAGACCCTTTTTAGTCAAAGGCCGCGTCACATAATCACTTGAATATTTAACTTCACGCACAACCCAATCCGGCAAGACTGATACACCACGATTGGATGCCACCAACAACAAGATAACTGCCGTCAGTTCAGCCTGACGCACCGCGACTGGCGCTACGTTAGCTGGGATCAATAATTGACTAAACACATCCAGTCGGGAATGCTCAACCGGATAAGTAATAAGCGTCTGACCCTCAAAATCTTGTGCTTCGATATATGCTTTTTGAGCCAATGGATGATTACTCGCTGCGACAAAAACAGGGGCGTAATCAAAAAGCTCTACAAACTCGATACCAGTCAAATCTTCTGGATCAGAAGATATCACCAAATCTACTTCTTCCTTGATGAGTGCAGGCAGTGCGTCAAAAGCCAATCCAGGGCGTATATCGACATCCACATCCGACCATGCGCATCGAAATGCTTCCAGCACAGGGAAAAGCCATTCAAAGCAAGCATGGCACTCAATAGCAATATGCATCCGACCGGTTGAACCATCACGTAATGATGCAAATTCATCCAGGGTCGCTTCTACTTGAGGCAACACCTGCTCAGCTAAACGTAACAGTCTCAGACCCGCGGCAGAAAGCTTGAGTGGTTTTGAGCGACGAACAAACAATTCCACACCTGCTTGCGCTTCTAAACCTTTAACTTGATGGCTCAGGGCAGACTGAGTGATGTGCATGCGATCTGCAGCGCGTGCCAAACCGCCCTCATCATGAATGGCTTTAATCGTACGCAGATGACGGAATTCTATATGCATAATGACTCATGTTTATGATGAAAGTTATGAAATTGATTCAACATATCAATTCAGGCATACAACGTACAACCCCAAAAGGAGCCACCATGACAGCATTATCTTTTGAAACCTTCCCACCAAAGTCACTTGATGCTGCATTTCACCTATGGGACACCGTCCAAGTCCTTAATCCACTAAACCCTCGTTTTATTTCGGTTACTTATGGTGCTGGGGGATCCACACAAGCCCTCACTCAAGAAGCGGCTCAAACATTGCGCAAAACATCAGGCTTGCCTGTGGCAGCGCATCTAACTTGTACTGGCCAAAGTAAGGGCCAGGTGCTTGAAACAGCGAACCGATTTGCAAAATCTGGCATTACTGAAATTTTAGCGTTACGTGGAGATCCTGCAGGAGGCAATACTTTCAAGTCTCATCCAGATGGCTATGCAAATAGTATCGAATTGGTAAAAGCTTTAGCCGATTTAGGAAAATTTAATATCCGCGTTGGGGCATATCCAGAGAGCCACCCGGATGCAGCGTCAATGGATCAAAACATCGACTGGCTAAAAGCAAAAATTGATGCAGGTGCTTCTGAAGCTATTACCCAGTTCTTTTTTGAGGCTGACAACTTTTTGCGTTTCCGAGACGCCTGTGCAAACGCAGGGATAGATGCCCCGATCACACCTGGCATTTTACCTATTTCAAATTGGAAACGCGCAAAAGTATTCGCAGAACAATGTGGAACACCCATTAAAGTTGTTACAGCCACTGCTTTTGACCGAGCAGAACGCGAAAATAGAGCCGACTTATTTGCTCTGACTTTTTGCTCAGACCTTTGTGACACTTTAATGAGTGAAGGCGTCAGTGCATTGCATTTCTACACGCTCAATAGACCCGATCTTACGCTCAAGGTTTGCCGCGCGCTAGGGTTGGTACCCGTAGCAAACATACGTAACGTGGCGTAATATGATAAACCTTGGACCGAGCTGCCCAATTATTCTAGTGTCTCCAAATACTAGTAATGGAGATCCCCATGCCCAAGGTAGCTCAATCCCCATCTGATCTGCTCAGTAAGGATCAAATCTTAGCCCTGTCCGGGTTGGAGTTTATGCAAGGCATTCTTAACGGCAGCTTGCCGGCTCCACCAATAGCAACGACGATGGGCTATAGACTGCACCATGTCGCAAAAGGCACCATAACCTTCCGGGGATCGCCTGAATTTAATTTTACTAATCCCATGGGAACAGTTCATGGAGGTTGGTATGGAACATTATTGGACAGTGCGATGGCCTGCGCCGTAATGACCAAAGTTCCGCGCGGTTCGATATACACCACACTGGAATATAAAGTTAATATGCTCCGCACAATACCATTGGGGATGAGCATTGATTGTACAGGAACTGTAAGTCACGCAGGCCGGTCAACAGGCGTTGCAAACGGCGAAATACGAGGGACTAAGGACGGCAAGCTTTATGCAACGGGATCAACGACCTGCATCATTATGAAAGTAAAGTAGTTATTGAAGGACGGCATTTCTTTATTAACGATTAGCAGAAAACGCCAGGACAGCCGTTCAATCATGACGTGTTGTGCAAATAGCGCTCAGTATCAGAATGCTTTAGTTGTTAATCAAGACATATTCCGTAAACTTATCGTCTTCGTATTATAACAACCAAAGGTTTTGTTTCAAAAATCATAGATTTATTTAAATGGAAGATGGCCGAAATAACACGACCATAGCATTGCCAAATGTCTTATCCTAAAGACGGCAATGTTACTCAGCCGCTATCGCCAAATCTCCAATCATTTCCCAAACTTTGGAAGGGGTGAATGGCATGTCTGCTTGACGGACGCCATGTTCCCACAAAGCATCCTGCACAGCGTTTGATACCGCAGCTAGCGCACCAACTGTACCAGCCTCTCCACACCCTTTCATGCCCATTATATTGGCGGTAGACGGCACTGGTTCCGACGTAAAACCAATCATGGGCACATCATCTGCACGAGGTAAGGCGTAATCCATAAAAGATGCTGTAAGAAGTTGACCGTCATCATCAAAAATCACATGTTCAGTCATTGCTTGCCCAATGCCTTGTGCAACACCACCATGCACCTGCCCTTCGGCGAGTATTGGATTAATTAGATTTCCAAAATCATCGACCACTACATAACGATCTACCCGGGCAACACCAGTCTCAGGGTCGATAACAACTTCGCAAACATGACACCCATTTGGAAAACTCCGTGCGGGCAATGTGGCTCTTTCTTCGTGCGTCAGCAGATCCAATCGGCCCTTGTTGCGAGCCATATCTGCCACCTCAAGCATTGTGGGTGTCATATTAGAGCCATCCGCGCGAAAGCGTTCATCATCAAAGGCTATATCTTTAGCGGGCACTCCCATTTCTTCCGACAAGAAAGAAGTAAATGCCTCGGTCATAGCTTTTACAGTATAAAGCATAGCATTGTTTTGCACCGTAACCGACCGGGATCCACCCGTTCCACCACCTACTTTAATTTTGTCACTATCACCTTGCACGACGTCAATCATATCAACAGAAATACCAGTCTGATCGCTTAAAAATTTAGAATATACTGTCTCATGGCCCTGACCGTTAGATTGAGTTCCAACATAGATATACACGCGTCCATCGTCATTATATTCAATTTTTGCAGTTTCAGATGGGTCACCTAAAATACTCTCAATATAGTAACAAAGGCCTATTCCACGGATTAAGCCAAGCTTAGCATCGGTTTCTTTTCGAGCAGTAAAGCCAGCTATATCCGCTTCGTTTTCAGCTCTGGTCAAAACCTTATTAAAATCACCCACATCATATGTCTCACCAACCGTAGTTGCATACGGAAACTGATGCGGTTTAATAAAGTTAATACGGCGCAACTCAAGTGGATCTACACCCAGTTCACGAGCAGCCCTATCTATTGCCCGCTCGAGAACATAAATCGCTTCCGGTCGGCCAGCCCCACGATATGCGTCTACTTGCGTAGTATTGGTATAATACCCAATTGATCGCACATAAGTTTTTTGTACGTCGTAAACACCCATTAGGACCCGCGAAAATAGCTCGGTTTGAATGATCTGTGCGAATTGTGAATTATAAGCTCCCATGTTTGCCTTATTCAGCACGCGGTAGGCTATAATTCTGTGATTTGCATCAAAAGCTAACTCTGCCAACGATGTTAAATCACGGCCGGCATTGTCCGATAACATCGCTTCAGTCCGCTCAGACATCCAGCGCACAGGCCGACCCAAATCACGAGCGGCATGTGCCAGGACAAAATATTCGGGATACATCATACCCTTCATCCCAAAGCCACCGCCGGTGTCAGGGTTGGTAACCCGAA
This sequence comes from uncultured Tateyamaria sp., assembly GCA_905480645.1. Classification (GTDB taxonomy): domain Bacteria; phylum Pseudomonadota; class Alphaproteobacteria; order Rhodobacterales; family Rhodobacteraceae; genus Tateyamaria. Next base: position 2,636 of record CAJQRC010000019.1, on the reverse strand, counting down.
TATCATCTTCGGAGATCCTTAGAACTTCAATTAACTGATCTTTGGGGCCCCAAACACCTTGACCATTAATAGCCACATGCACCCGGTCGCCCTCCATCTCTGCATAACAGCCACGCGGCTCAATCGAATTCACGATTATGCGGTTGTCCCCTATGTTGAGGCTGACAACATGTGCCGCGCTGGCAAAGGCAGTCTCAGTAGCCACCTCATCACCCATTTCCCAATCAAAAGCCACGTTATCCGGAGCCGCATCATGGATCATCTCTCCACCCTTATCGATGTTCATTTTAGCGGGTAGGTCATCATAACTGAGTGTAATCATTTCTGCGGCATCACGCGCTTGACTTAGAGTATCCGCCAAAATCATAGCTACAGGTTCACCAACAAAACGTAACTTACTCTTGGCCAGAATCGGACGTTCAGGAGAAGCACCATCAGAACCATCACGGTTCTTCATAACGGCTCCCCGCATCCCGAGTTTAAGACCTGCTGTCTCCAGATCACCAGCAACATAGACAGCGTGAACACCCACCGCCGCTTTTGCGTCTGAGACATCTAAGTTTATAATATTGGCGTGAGCAACTGGAGAGCGAAACACAAATGTATGCAAAGCATCAGCAGGCGAGATATCATCAATATACCGACCTGAACCAGTTAAAAACCGGACGTCTTCTTTACGTTTGATTGGCTGACTTTTACCAAATTTTTCCATGCGTCCGTACCTTATAATTAGGTGAGTGTGTGTTGGTTTAGATAGCTGTTGCAGCGCATATGTCCAGACCAAGAAACAACTAATCGGTACTTAATATCAACGAAGACTTTTCAGGAATACAGCGCTATATTGTAAAACATATTGCTATTCAATTTGTTACAGTAGTTACTTTTCAGACAAATACGGTAAACCCTGTTTTGGATAGCCACCATTAGTAAGATTTTTTATTTGCAATGGACTAAATCCTCAAAGTGGCGCGTTTTTTACTCGATTATGAAAACTGCTACTTTTTTGGAAAATATTCCGTCAACGCTTTGCCACAAATATTGGTCATTAAGCTCAAAAAAATCTCTTATCCATTTGAGAACAAAACCCCTTCCCTTCGTCATCTAGCGTGGGTATTCCGACTTCTACAAATAAAGAGGACCTACGCTATGGCTCTGGGAAAATTCAACGCTGCCGAAGTTGAGGCACGCATTTACGCTAATTGGGAAGCAAATGCTTGTTTTAAGGCGGGCGCCAATGCGCGCGATGGAGCATCAAGCTATGCGATTATGATCCCACCCCCTAACGTCACCGGGGTCCTGCACATGGGCCATGCTTTCAACAATACCTTACAAGATATTATGGTGCGTTGGCACCGGATGCGTGGCTTTGATACGCTGTGGCAACCGGGAACTGATCATGCTGGAATTGCGACACAAATGGTAGTCGAGCGACGCCTGGCAGAACAAAAACAACCCAGTCGAACCCAGCTTGGTCGTAAAGCCTTTACTGCCAAAGTCTGGGAGTGGAAGGCAGAAAGCGGAGGCACTATTGTAAGCCAGCTTAAACGCCTTGGCGCCTCTTGTGACTGGTCTCGCGAAGCCTTTACGATGTCGGGAGCACCCGGTGCACCCGTTGGCGAAGACGGGAATTTTCATGATGCAGTTATCAAAGTTTTTGTAGAAATGTACAAAAAGGGCCTGATTTATCGGGGCAAGCGCTTGGTCAATTGGGACCCCCATTTTGAAACTGCAATCTCCGACCTTGAAGTTGAAAATATCGAAATGCCGGGTCACATGTGGCACTTTAAGTACCCACTGGCCGATGGCGAAACTTATATTTATGTCGAAAAAGACCCAGATGGAAATGTGATCCTTAAAGAGGTACGTAATTACATATCTATTGCAACAACACGCCCTGAAACTATGCTAGGCGATGGTGCCGTTGCAGTGCATCCGTCAGATGAACGCTATGCTCCGATCGTCGGAAAACTTTGCGAAATCCCCGTTGGGCCTAAACAACAAAGGCGTTTGATACCAATAATTACCGACGAATACCCGGATAAGGATTTTGGATCAGGAGCCGTAAAAATCACTGGTGCGCATGATTTTAATGATTATCAAGTAGCCAAGCGCGGTGGAATTCCCATGTATAATCTTATGGACGCCAAGGCAAACATGCGCTCTGATGGAAAATCGTACCGCGAAGAGGCTGCAATGGCTCAAGCCATCTCTAATGGCGAGTGCACTTTCAACGAAACGACAGTTGCAGCGATGAACATGGTACCCGAAGAATATCGAGGCCTTGATAGGTTCGAAGCGCGTAAGCGCATTGTGGCCGATATCAGTGCCGAAGGTAACGCCGTCATGGAAATATTTACCACCACGGATATAGAGGGGAATGAAAAATTAGAAAGCCGGCCTTACGTAGATAATAAGCCGATTATGCAGCCTTTTGGTGATCGTTCTAAGGTGGTAATTGAACCACTTCTAACGGATCAATGGTTTGTTGATACGGATAAAATTGTTGGGTCTGCTCTCGAAAAAGTACGTAATGGCGAAGTGACAATCATACCAGAAAGTGGCAAGAAAACTTATTTCCATTGGCTCGAAAATATTGAGCCTTGGTGCATTTCCAGACAGTTATGGTGGGGGCATCA
>CAJQRC010000018.1 GCA_905480645.1 uncultured Tateyamaria sp. | reverse complement strand
TCCGTTTTATATCTTACACACAAAAAAATTATGCAAATCATATAATATGATCGCGGTACTTGCTTTAACCTAGGAACTTTATTTTTTGAGTTTTTTTTAAAAAATTATTTTATCGTATTATTTCACTCCGTGCATAAAATAAGCCTCTGATAGCCTAGTTCTCAATAAAAATAATTTAAGGGAAGCCAACAAGCCAAATAGACTGCGTGTAAAATTTATGAAGAGTGTTAGCTGCTGAAAAGACTCGAAACTGAGTTATTCTTCCCACCACCAAAATTGTGGCATGTAATAGGGACCATCGCCATATATTGGAATGATGCTAGGATTTTTCATTTCCTTAACGTGTGCAATGCGTCCAGTTGTGAATTGCCAAAATGGCACTACGTATCGGCCAGCAATCAACAGTCGATCTAACGCCCGTGTTGCTGCGATTGACTGTTCGCGAGTTTTAGCATTCAGCATTTTTGTAATCATTGCGTCAATTGCTGGATTTTTTGCGCCCATTAAATTGGGTGTTCCTACCTTATCGGCTGCCTTTGACCCCCAATAAAATTTTTGCTCATTTCCGGGACTCAGGGATAATGCACGTCTGTAATATGTCATATCGAAGTCATAGTCAGAGGTCCGAGCTGTGTATTGTGCTCCATCAACCAAATCTATTGAAACGTTTATTCCCAATTGAGTGAGTGATTGCGCATATAGGTCGGCAACTGTACGATTTTGTGTATTGTTTTGTTTCAGCAATATGGTGAATGCCATAGCTGTCCCATCTGCATTTTTGAGGTCACCATCTTGCGGTGTCCATCCAGATTCTTCCATAAGTTTCAAAGCGCGGCGTATTCCGCGCCGATTGCGCAGAGTGCCGTCAGATGAGGGTAAATCATAACCTTGCATTACCCCGGGAAGCAGTTCCAGATCAAACGGGGTTAGCAAATCGGCAACTCTATTTGTTGCTGGTCCTGGTTCTTTTGCGAGAAGGGAATTGGAAAAGTAAGAGGTAATTCGTGGTTGAATACCTCCAGTTACCGTGTCGTTAATATACTCAAAGTTAAAAGCCGTAATCAGAGCTTCTCGAACCCGCCAGTCGTCAAAAGGGGCGCGGCGTGTGTTCATTACAAAGCCAGTGATTCCTGACGGTTTTTGATGCTTGATTTCGGTCTTAACCACGGCTCCACTTTTTACTCTTGGAAAGCTGAATCTGGTCGCCCAAGCCTCAGCATTAAATTCCCGCATGGCAGAGATTTGGCCTGCTTTAAAAGCTTCAAATACAACATCTGCATCGCCATAAAAATCAATTGTAATATTGTCAAAATTGAATGTGCCTTGCCGAAAATTAAGGTCTTCTCCCCAATATTCTGGGTTTCTTGATAGAACTACATTTCTTGCAGCCTCAAAGTTTGAAACAACGTAAGGACCGGTCCCTATCGGTATGTCGGCAAGTCGAGCATCTTCAAAATCCACTCCTTGCCACTGTTTTTTTTGTAAAATAGGTCGCATTCCAGCCAATAGAGCAAGTTCGCGGTTTTCAGTATTAAAGCTGATTTTAAGACTGTTAGTTCCGATAATTTCAATCTTATCAATTTGGTCCCAAAGACTTGCATAGCGTCCGTGCCCATTTGTTCCAAGTGTCTTATATGACCAAATTACATCCTCGACTGTAACTGGACTACCGTCAGAAAATTTTGCCTCTGGCCGTAGTTTAAATATTACCCAAGATCGATCCTCTGGGACCTCAATCGATTCTGCCAAAAGACCATATAGAGCAAATGGTTCATCACGATTGCGGCCCATTAAACTTTCGTGAGTTAAAAAACGCAACTGCCAAGGCACATTACCTTTTTTTATGAACGGGTTTAGCGAATCAAAGCTACCTGTATTCGCCAAAGTTATAGCACCTCCTTTAGGTGCACTGGGATTTGCATAGGGTAGGGACACAAAATCTGGTGGTAGTTGAGGCTCGCCATACATAGCTATGCCATGGCTTGGCTCGGCTTGTAGTGTATCCGACGCAATCATGCTTCCACATAGAATAGTAGCTTTTATTACATTATTATTGATAATATTTTTGAAAAAATAACGTGTCATTTTGGCAGTAATCCCAATAAACCCTTTTTTTATTGAGTATAACGCTCTCAACGCGATTGTGAATTACTAAATTTTTAGCTTGGACTCTTTGATATAAAACGAGTATAAAGAACTACTGCTCGATAGGTTTCTTGCCTGTATGAAACCTGCCTCAATAACTTAACGCCAGCTTCGTGCTGGCGTTTTTTTTAAAATTGAAATGTTTTATATTTAAATTTAAAAAAGATTTTTATAATCCTTCTACTTTTGTCTGGGCATACGGAGTGTAACTTTGGTATTTTAAATCTCATTGTCTGGGAAGACTGCTGTCATAATGGGCTCCACCGCTGGTATTAATCTGGGTATAGCGGGGGAAATGGCGGATGTAGGTGTTAACAATGTTTTAAATTCTTTCACAAATTATATTTAGGCAAAAAGAATTGCAGAAGAGCCCAAGGCCAAAACACTTTATATTCAAACTGATATAAGCGAGGTTGAAAAGTGTAGAGGCCTAATAAAAAACTTTGGATGATCGTATTATTTTGATAAAAAATGCTGGTATCCAACACGCGACAGCAATTCCTGATTTTCCAGTTGCTAAACGGGATGAGAATATCTAGATCCATTTTGATCTGCATTTCACATAACTGCTGCAGCATTTCCTATGGAGAGAGCAAAAAATTTGGTCCGCTAATTGATATATTTTCAGCCGTTGGACTAAAAGCCTCACCTTTTTAATCAGGATATGTTAGTTCTAAATATGATATGATCGGTTTAACTAAAACAACTGCTCTTGAAACTGCTGAAGATGCAATCACCGTGAATGTGATATGCCCTGGCTATGTTCTTACTGCTATCATAAAAGAAAATTCCCAGTTCAATGTAAAATTATGATTTGATCCGAGGCGAAGAAGCTCAGAATTTTTTTATGAGTCAATCATTAAAAGAATTAGTTGCTGTAAGCCAATTAGGGAGGGCTGCTGTGTTTTTATGTCCCTCGGCTGCCTATTAGACAACCGGAACCACCCTGAGTATGGACGGCAGTTGAATAGTAATCTCACTTTTTTATAACCACGACAAACAATTCTACGTTTTTAAAATTTGAACTTCTGTTTCATATCTGCAAGCCAGTAAGTCTATCAATTATCACCATCAGGCTTACTATTAGGATAAACAAGACCTGCTGAAATCACCAGTTTTGCTGTGTCTTCAACGCTCATCTCCAACTCAACAACATCTTCAGCGGGTAAAAATAACAGAAATCCTGAAGTTGGATTCGGTGTTGTTGGGACAAAAACACTGAGTAGGTCACCAGTATTTCCGGCTCTCTCGCTCACTTCGCCTTTGGCAACTGTCGAAATAAACCCAATAGCCCAAATACCTTTGCGTGGATATTCTATAAGACAGGCTTTCTGAAAAGACCGGTCAGTTTGAGCAAAAACTGTTTCTGAAATCTGTTTGATCCCAGAGTAGATTGATCTCACAACTGGTGTTCGTTCGACGAGAGATTCTGCATATCGGATCATAGAACGACCAATAATACCTTTTGCTAGCCAGCCAATTACGATCGTGAATAACAAAAATATTACAACGCCAATGCCGCGAACGTTAATTTGTACAGATTGATCAAGTCCTAAATATGTTTGTATCAGTTTGTCTGGCTGGTATTGCCAAGGCACAAATGGCAAGACAAAGCCGTCAATCCAACCGACGACGGACCAAATGAGCCATATTGTAAGACCAACCGGAGCTATAACAATCAGGCCAGTTATGAATGAGGCACGCAGCCGAACAAATAATCCTGGACCGCGTGGTTTTTCTGGTTCGAAAGGCGTATTCATAATTTTTCCGAAAAACGAGATACATAATTATTATGTTATGGGAGATGGCACTACAATAGTGAGTAGTGGCTTATTATATATTGGGAGCATTTAAGCTCAGCTTAGTGGCAATTTTTGCGGCAAGCTTGGCATTATTTCGGACTAATCCAATATTAGCAGACAAAGAACGCCCTTCAGTCAATTCATAAATGCGCTGCAATAAATATGGAGTGACTTCTTTGCCGGTAATTCCAATGTTATCAGCGTCTTTTTGGGCTTCGTTAATAATCGGTTTTATTATAGCATGGTTAATCTCGTATCTCTTAGGTATTGGGTTCGCTATTAATTGTCCACCAGGCAAGCCTAGAGATTTTCGAATAATGTGTGCGTTTGCAATGTCTTCTACTTTGTTCATGCGCAACGGTGCTTTTATGCCAGAACTGCGCGACCAGAACGCTGGCATTTCATTTTGCCCATAAGCAATTACTGGTACGCCTTGCGTTTCTAATATTTCAAGTGTTTTGGGAATATCAAGAATTGCTTTCGCACCTGCTGATACTACTGTAACTGGTGTTTGTGCCAGTTCTAATAAATCAGCGGAAATATCAAAGGTATTTTCTGCACCTTTATGCACTCCTCCTATGCCGCCTGTTGCAAACACTTTTATTCCAGCCAAATGAGCAACAATCATTGTAGCGGCAACTGTTGTTGCTCCTGTTCCACCCGACGCCATACAGGCAGCTATATCTGCTCGGCTTAACTTTGCGACACCAGTTGACTGAGCAAGTTTTTCAAGTTGGATGTTGGTCAAACCTACATGTAAAGTACCGGTCAAAATGGCCATTGTTGCAGGAACAGCACCAAATTTTCGGATGTCATTTTCGACAGTTTTGGCCACTTCGAGATTTTGTGGATATGGCATTCCGTGAGTTATGATCGTACTTTCTAAGGCTACTATGGGTTTGCCAGTAGCCATTGCGTCAGAAATTTCGAGTGAGGGAACGAAAGCTGTCATTAAGGTGTTCCTCCTGAAACGAAGATTGCGGCCGCTTCGAGTGCAAAAGCCAAAGAGTCTGAACGGTCAAAACCGCGCGCTTCTGCGGCAATATGTGCGGCCATGAAGGTATCACCTGCACCGGTAACGCGAGTAACATTAACTGAAGGAGGAGTTTGGCTGATGAATCCTTTTTCCGAACCTTCTGTTGAAGTTTTTGCTCCATTAGTTACCAGTACTCTAAACGCACCTTGATTAATTAAGCCCTGCGCTGCTTCATTAGTGTTTTGAAAACGTTTCTGGCATAATAAGCTGGCTTCCTCCATGTTGACATAAAGCGTACCTCGACTGTGGGCAATGAAAGGTAACAATCGCTTTGCTTTGCCCGGTGATGCTGGTGCCACGCGTAAGTCCGCCCTAGCAAAAAGGAAACTGGTGGTGATTTCGCTTAGTAGACTAGTAGTAAGATTGCCGTCGATAGCGATAAGTCCCGAATATGGCTTGGATATTGTTGCTATGGTTCCGTCTGTGAGTGGTGTTAAAATTTTGTCGCCTGCGGCTTCAAGGGAATGAGAGTCTGCAATTGCAGCTATCACTCCATTAGACCCTTCGATCGCCATATACCTGTCAGTTGGTAAATTTTCAGAACGATATACTGTATCAATTATCAAACCTTGGGCAACACAGGCTGCTAGCAATTCGTCTCCATCTGGATCATAGCCGACTGAAGTGAGTATAGCTGGTATCATTTCAAATTTGGCTAGTGTCGTGGCAATATTCATTGCCACGCCACCAGGTAGGCGTGTAATGTTTCCGGCTACATCAGAACCCTTCCGCATGGTTTGCGGTGCACGCCCAATAACGTCCCAAAGAACCGAGCCGATGCAAAGAATGTTTGGATATTTATTCATCTTTATATTTTGCCGTGCAAGGTAAGACATGGCAAGTTTGCCAATAGTGGTTTACTTGATAGGAACTGCAAAAGTAAGAGTTGCCCAAAAAGTATCCCAAACTGCTTTTTCACTATTATCTGCAGCAATCAAAACAACACCGTCAAAGAGGTAGTCGTGTCCAGATGCAACTAAGATGGATGCTACTCCATCTGAGTTTGTTCGGTGGAGTGAAATAGTAACATCACCACCTGCACCACGGTCAAACACTTCTATTTGAGCATAAGGCCTTGGAATGCCTTTATACAGTAATCTGACTAGCATTGTTCCATCAAAGTCCGGTGCATACGGATTGGTCAAAGCTACAAACTCAGTTTTTAATCCTATTTCACGATCTACTCCAACGCCATTTCCAACAGAGATCAGAGCCTTTGCGTGTCTAGTATATCTCTCAATAAATGGTACTGGGCCAAAGCCATTTTGCATATGACGGGCTTTAATGTCAGGAAAACTTTTATGATTAGCAAATGCAAGAAATTTATCCCATTCGGAATAGGTCACAAAAGCTGGGGTGGTTTCATGAACAACAATAATCAGTCCGTCTTGAGGTGCTGGCATATCGAGAGCAGGGTTGTCGCCCATTCGGCCACGAACAGTTTGAACTTTGTCATTTGTAATTACTTCAAAACGTGAAATTTTTTTATTAAAATAGGCTAATGAAATACCTTGAAATCTCTGGCCATTTTTTAAAGTTGCAGTGATATTGCCATTAGAAGCGATTTGAAAGGCATCGGGTTCAATCCAAAACTCATGTGCAGTTGAACAGCCTGCGTAAATCGCAAACCAAAATATTAAAAAAACCCGAGTGAGGAACATAATGACTGCCTTCAATTTATTTTCTGTGAAGCTGACGTTTTGGGCGATGATGTCAAGCATTTGGGTTTTGTTTTCCTCTGTTTTTGCGTTTGCTCACGAAGTTGTGCCAACAATTGCTGATTTTTCAGTTCGGGATGGGCGGGTAATCCTAGATTTGAAGGTTAATCTTGAGGCGCAATTGTCCGGGATTAACTTGGATGCTGTACAAGATACTGATGCGGCGGAAAACGTTGCAGATTATGATGAGTTACGAGCCTTGTCTGTCAGCCTTATTGCGGATAGATCACAAGGCTTAGTGGCATCCTGGAACGCTAGTTTCATCATTGTTGCTGGACAGCCTGTGACTTTACAGCTAGATAGTATTGCTGTGCCGGAGGTTTTGGATGACCAATTGCCACGTATATCCAATCTTGTTGTTTCTGGTAAAATCCCAAAAAATATTAAATCAATAGAGGTGGCTTGGCCTAAAGGTGCTGGTGATCTTGTTTTACGTCAGCAGGGTGTAGTGGCACCCTACACTGGTTTGATTAAGGGTGGTTCTGGTAGTGGACCTATTTATATTGGCGGTGGTAATCAGGCCAATGGTTGGCAAACCTTTTTTAAATATATCCCTGTCGGCTTTGATCACATATTGCCGAAAGGTCTTGATCACATTTTATTTGTACTTGGTTTATTTTTTTTATCGGCACGATTAGGTGTACTTTTATGGCAAGTTAGCGCTTTCACCCTAGCACACACTTTTACATTAGCCCTTGGTTCGTTGGAAATTGTAAATGTTCCTGCCAATATTGTTGAGCCATTGATTGCTGTTTCAATTGTGTACGTCGCCCTAGAAAATTTATTCTCTTCCAAACTTACACTGTGGCGACCAATAATTATATTTGGCTTTGGTTTACTGCATGGACTTGGGTTTGCATCTGTACTGAGCGAATTTGGCTTGCCCCGTGAACAATTTACCTTTGCCCTTATTGGATTTAACATTGGAGTTGAATTTGGCCAGTTGACAGTCATTGCAATAGCATTTCTGACCGTAGGTTGGTTCTTAACTATGCCTTGGTACCGTAGAGTGATAGCCGTCCCTGCCTCCTGTGTGATAGCGAGTATTGGAGCTTATTGGGTTGTAGAGCGTGTTTTTTTATGAAGTGGAGATGGATATTGATAACTTATTGCATTGCATTGATCAATTTAGCAATTGAATCATTATGGTTATCACTGGTCCATATTTCTTCACCAAACCCAAAAAAGTCAGTAAAGGGAGAAAGTTGGGTAACCAAATCTAATGTTAAGCCGCCTTCAGCAATCAGTGGAGTTTCAATCATCTCCGACCACCATTCAAATAATTCTTTCTTTGCAAATAGGTCTTTTGCGACGGCGCTTACAGGCCCAAAGGCAATATAGTCTGCTCCTGCGTCGCCGGCTCCAAGGCCATCATGGCGTGAGTTTCCACAAAAGCTGCCAACTATGGCGTCAGGACCAAGCACTTTTCGAGCATTTCGAACAGATTTAGAAGAATCTTCCAGATGTACCCCGTCCAGTCCCAACCGTTCTGAAAGACTGGTATGGTCGCTCAACACGATTGCGACGTCGCGCTTATGAGCTATGTCTCTGCAAATATCCGCTGCTCGGGATATAGTATCTTCGCTAGCCGTTGCTAAGGCTAGCCGAACGCAGGCAATTTCGTGCGCATCCAGAATAGAGGCTAATTGATCCGGGAATACATTGATGTCAATTACTGGGGGGGTAATCAGATATATTTTTGGTAGCCCTTGTTCGCACATATGAACCTTCCTTACAATTAGAGTGCAACAATAGCCGATATAACTTTGAAAGAAAACTTTGTTACTACTATTTTAGTTTTATTAATGAAAGCATTGTGAGGTGTGTTTGGCTAGGATAAAGCCTGCATATGACACCTACTTTTGTACTTACGCGGCCCCAGATGGGCGAAAATATTGGCGCTGCAGCGCGCGCAATGCTCAATTTTGGCATTGATAGAATGAGAATTGTTGATCCGCGGGACGGTTGGCCAAATCCAGCCGCGACAGCTTTGGCAAGCGGCGCAGGACGCGTTTTGGATGCTGCATCTATTTATAATGATGTATCTGGTGCAATTGCGGATTGTACTTTTGTTTATGCTACGACAGCTCGAAAACGTGATTTAACCAAACCAGTGCTGACCCCTGAAGCGGCGATGCAAGATACGGCAGAACGAATTACTGCGGGTGGCCATGTTGCAGTTTTGTTTGGGCCAGAACGGTCTGGCTTGGAAAATGACGATCTTTCACAAGCTAACGCGTTAATATCAGTGCCTGTTAACTCGGAATATCCGTCTTTGAATTTAGCTCAATGCGTATTATTGATTGCTTATGAGTGGATGAAAGCCGTCGGTGAAGTTACTGAAACATATACTAAATTATCTAGTACCGATTGGGCAACAGGTCAAGAAGTAGAATATATGGCTCGGCACTTTGAAGAGCGATTAGCGAATGCTGGTTTTTTCTACCCAGAAAATAAATCAGAAAGTATGCGTCTTAATTTACGTAATATGTGGAGTAGAATGTCTCTTACTAAAGCTGATGTTCAAATGCTGCATGGAATGCTGCGGCAGATGGTCCGCTGGGCTGAACACCGGTGATGCTGGACGTCCGGTAGTGACCACCCTAGATTACATCTCAAGTAAGGCGAGAGATTAAAATGAAGAATAATCGCAGTATTTTTGAAGATGTTGATACGAACAAAAAACAGTTTTTGAGCGGAGGTGTCATAGATCAAGGGCGAGGCGGTGCCCGTTATTCAATCTGTATCTGGCTGCTAATGTTATTTTTTTTAGTAATTATCATGATTGTCGTCGGTGGCTTAACACGTTTGACTGATAGTGGTCTGTCGATAACCGAATGGCGTCCAATCACTGGTGCAATCCCACCTATGAGTACAGCCGACTGGGAAGCAGAGTTTGCTAAGTATAGAAATATTGATGAATTTCAACTTCAAAACCGATGGATGGATTTGTCTGATTTTCAGGTAATATATTGGTGGGAGTGGGGACATCGTCAATTGGGACGAGTGATAGGCCTTGTATGGGCAATCGGTTTTTTTTGGTTTTTGCTTCGTGGTAAAATACCAACTGGATGGACATCAAAGTTGCTGTTGCTAGGAGTGCTTGGTGGTGCCCAAGGAGCAATTGGGTGGTGGATGGTATCCAGTGGCATAACCTCGGGTAAGGGTATGTTGGATGTTGCAAGTTATAGATTGGCATTACATCTTGGTCTCGCATTTCTTATTCTGGGTTTCATTTCTTGGTTTATACTGCTGCTAAGGCGTTCAGAACGTGATTTAATGCAAGCAAGAAGGGAAAAGGATGCTAAACTGTTCGGTCTCTCAACTGGATTGCTGTATTTTACTTTTTTGCAAGTACTAATTGGAGCCTTGGTTGCTGGGATTGATGCAGGGCGTAGTTACACCGATTGGCCGCTCATGGGAGGTCAGTTATTCCCTGCTAATTCATTTATTTTAAGCCCATTCTGGAGCAATTTTTTTGAAAATCCTGCATTACTTCAATTCATACATAGATCGACTGGATATTTGTTATTCGCCATTACTTTGTTTGTTTGGTTGCAGGCGCGCAAGTCCGCTATGATCAAGACACGCTTCGCATTTAATGCAATGTTTGTTGGAATGTGTTTTCAGCTTGTTTTAGGAATTTTAACTGTAGTGTATGGAGCACCCTGGCAAGTCGCGATCCTGCACCAACTAATGGCAATAGTTCTTTGGACACTTATATTACGCTCTAGGTTTCTATCAGCTTACCCGCTTGCAACCGCTATTAAAGGAAATATTTGATGAAAGCCTATCAAGATTTAATGGCTTTTGAATATGAAACTCAGGCGTTAAGTCAAATTTCTGGTCGGTTAAGTTGGGATCAAGAGACTGTGATGCCGCGGGGGTCCTCAAAGCAACGCAGTGAAGAGATGGCTGCGATTGAATCTGTCTTGCATGCGCGCCGCACTGACGATCGTTTGGGTGAGTGGTTGGCAGCGATTAATACTCGTGATCTCAAAACTGTTGAACGTGCTCAGGTACGTGAAATCTCTCGTAGTTTTGAACGATCTTGTAAAATTCCGTTAAAACTCGCGAAAGCTATGGCCCGTTTGACTTCAACTGCACAAGGAAAATGGGCTGAGGCAAGGGCTGAAGACGACTTTGCAACTTTCGCCCCAATTTTGGGAGAGGTTGTTTCACTTAAGCGTGAAGAAGGCATGGCTTTAGCCGGGGGTGGCGATGTTTATGACGCTATGCTTAATGATTACGAACCTGGTACAAATGGCTCTGATCTAGAAGAAATGTTCAAGGCTATGCGTCCGGAGCTTGTAGATTTACGTTCCGCAATAGAAGGTCAGTCAATACCTTTCAGTTTGAAAGGACACTTTGAAGAAAATCTCCAAATGTTGTTGAGTGCGAAACTAGCATTGGTTTTCGGTTACGATACTTCGCGTGGTCGCATCGATAAAGCGGTACACCCGTTTTCAAGTGGGTCCGGTCATGACGTGAGAATAACAACACGAACTAATCCACAAGATCCTTTCAATTGTTTGTATTCAACGATTCACGAAGTTGGTCATGCAAGCTATGAGCAAAATATAGATGACGCTTATTTGTTTACACCTTTGGGTCGCGGCGTCTCAATGGGTGTTCACGAAAGCCAAAGTAGAATTTATGAAAATCAATTGGGTCGAAGTAGAGCTTTTACTGGCTGGTTATACGGTCAGATGAGGGATATTTTTGGTGATATAGGAGTGGATAGTGAAGACTGTTTTTACGCCGCTGCAAACCGCATTACGGATGGATATATTCGTACAGAGTCAGATGAGGTGCAATACAATTTACACGTATTACTCCGCTTTGATCTTGAACGCGCTTTAATGAGAGATGATTTGGACGTTTCTGAATTGGAAGTTGCATGGAATGATCGTTTTAAATCTGATTTTGGGTATGCCGTAGACAAACCGTCAAATGGTGTTTTACAGGACGTACATTGGTCTGTTGGTCTCTTCGGTTATTTCCCAACATACTCTTTAGGTAATGTTTACGCAGGCTGTCTGTACGAAGGTCTTCGCGCCGCAGTGCCTCGTTTGGATGAGCAACTAGCACAGGGTGAAACTTCCAGCGCAATAAATTGGTTGTGTGAAAACTTACAACAGTATGGAGCACTCTATGAACCGCAAGATGTGATCCAGCGTGCAAGTGGGATGACGCCATCACATAAACCTCTTATTAATTATCTGAAGACAAAGTTTGGCGAAATTTATGACATTTAAGGAATTTAGTTGCCTAGTTTTTGTAACTCGTCTTTGCGAACTAAGTATAACCTAGGTAAACAATCAACCTGTAAGAAACTAATTAATGCTTAGTTTCCAACTAAGTTCTCACAATAGATTTCAAATCTATTAAATAGAATGAAGAATTAGAAAACATAAAAATATGCAATATTGATGTATTTAGTGAAATGAAAAATAAAAATTAAACTTAAATAAAATAATTTAAAATATTGTTATAATTATATAATTTTCATTTTAATGGTGGGCTTATTTAGTCCTCCTCTGGAGGATTTTGCTCTCCTTGATCTGCAATCCAAGCGACGCTAACAACTTCTTCACCTTTGCCTGTATCAAATACTTTAACACCGCCAGCACTACGCGACCTGAAACTTATCCCTTCAATGGGGACCCTGATCGATTGTCCTTTAGATGTTGCCAACATAATTTGATCGTCTATTTCCACAGCGAATGATGCAACAATTTTGCCGCCCCTCATTACTTTATCCATTGCCGATACGCCAAGCCCACCACGTCCTCGCACAGGGTAATCATGAGAAGAACTTAATTTACCTGCGCCACCCGCAGTAATTGTCAATACTAAGTTTTCTGCAGCCGACATTTCTGCATAACGGGTTTGATCGATAGTTGCATTCACATTTTCTTCTTCGCCATCCAAAATATCGATGTCGTCTGTTAAACCTGCAATAGCTCTACGCATTTTTAGGTATGCAGAACGTTCGTCACTGCTGGCATTAAAGTGTCGGATTATCGACATTGAAACCACACGTGCGTCCCCGTTGAGCCTTATTCCACGCACACCAACAGAAGCACGAGAGTTAAATACGCGTACGTCAGTTGCGGGAAATCGAATTGCACGGCCAGAATTAGTTACTAACATAACGTCATCATCATGGCTCGCTATTCTTGCATTAATCAGAGTGGTATTTGCGTGATCGTCTTCAAATTTCATGGCAATTTTACCGTTACGCTGGACTTTGGTGAAATCAGATAATTTATTACGCCTAACTGTTCCAGCAGACGTAGCAAAAACTACCTGCAAATCATCCCATTCTTTTTCATCACGATCAACTGGCATTATAGCTGCTATACTGACACCTGTCGGTATTGGAAGAATGTTGACGATCGCCTTACCTTTTGATGTGCGACTACCTTGTGGCAAGCGCCAAGTTTTTAATTTATAAACCATTCCATCAGTAGTAAAAAAGAGCAATTGAGTATGGGTATTGGCAACAAAAAGTGTTGTTATCACGTCTTCTTCTTTAGTTTGCATACCCGCGACGCCTTTTCCGCCACGCCGTTGACTTCTGAAATCGGCTAGTGGTGTGCGTTTGATGTAACCTCCAGAGGTTACAGTAACTACCATGTCTTCGCGTTCAATAAGGTCTTCGTCTTCCATATCGCCGGACCAGTCGACAATCTCTGTACGGCGTGGCTTAGCAAACAGTTCTTTGGTTTCCCGGAGCTCATAACCAATGATTTTTAAGATACGCTCACGACTACCAAGAATATCCAAGTACTCTTTGATTTTACCGGCTAAAATTTCAAGTTCATCGGTAACTTCCTTTACCCCTATTTGGGTTAAACGTTGAAGCCGTAATTCCAGAATTGCGCGCGCTTGCGTTTCAGACAGATTATAGGTCCCGTCGTCGTTTGCTGTGTGTGTCGGATCGTCGATTAAAGCAATATATTGCAGTATATCAATGGCGGGCCAGCGGCGCTCTGTTAGTTTACCTCTGGCTTCTGCCGCATCTGCTGATTGACGAATAGTGGCAACAATTTCATCTATATTGGTGACTGCTACGGCAAGACCACATAAAATATGACTACGCTCTCGTGCTTTACGAAGTTCGAAGGCCGTTCGGCGAGCCACCACCTCTTCGCGAAACTCTATAAAACTTGTAAGAAATCGACGAAGAGTGAGTTGTTCAGGGCGACCGCCATTAAGTGCAAGCATGTTGCATCCAAACGAGGTTTGCATTGGTGTAAATCGGAAAAGTTGGTTCAAAACAACTTCAGCTGTCGCGTCCCGTTTAAGTTCAACAACAACACGAACTCCATTGCGGTCAGATTCATCCTGAACGTGTGATATACCTTCTATTTTTTTATCACGTGCTGCCTCAGCGATGCGCTCGATCATAGTTGCTTTATTTACTTGATAAGGGATTTCATCAAGAATGATTGCATATCTGTCTTTTCTTATTTCTTCTATCCGTGTTTTGGCACGGATTATGACGCTTCCGCGCCCCTCTAAGTAAGCTTTGCGAGCGCCACTACGGCCAAGCATGATGCCACCTGTTGGAAAGTCAGGTCCTGGTACATATTCAATCAGTTGTTCACTTGATAAATCTGGCTCGTCAATTAAAGCGAGGCAAGCATCTACGACTTCACCCAGATTATGCGGTGGAATATTGGTTGCCATGCCTACGGCAATACCGCCTGCACCATTAACCAGCATATTTGGGAACCGGGCAGGTAACACAGTCGGTTCACGGTCTTTTCCATCGTAGTTATCTTGAAAATCTACTGTGTCTTTATCAATGTCAGCAAGAATGAAGCTCGCTGGTTTATCCATACGTACTTCTGTGTATCGCATGGCGGCTGCGTTATCCCCATCCATGGAGCCGAAATTACCTTGTCCATCCAAAAGGGGCAACGACATTGAAAAATCTTGTGCCATTCTAACAAGTGCATCATAAATAGCAGAGTCGCCATGAGGGTGATATTTACCCATAACATCACCAACAGGACGCGCAGACTTGCGATATGATTTGTCGTGTGTGTTACCGGTCTCTGACATCGCGTAGAGAATACGGCGGTGAACAGGCTTTAATCCATCTCGCAAGTCAGGAATGGCGCGTGATACGATTACCGACATGGCGTAATCTAAATAAGATGTTCGCATCTCATGTTCTATCGTTACGGAAGGACCTCTATATTCAGGTCTTCCCGCTGGTTTTTCTGATTTATTTTCAGTTGGTTCTGGCTTATCGTTCACGTTAATCAGCCCGTTCTTATTATGGGTAAACTTCTTAAACCAAACATAGCAGAAAGGGTAGATAGGCTGCAATGCCTGATACGAAGCAAATGTGACCTAATTAATTGACTGGCAAATAGACATTTAATAAAAATTAAAACTTGGAGCTGTCCTAGCAAACTAGTTCAGATATCTTCTAACCCATTGTGTTAGTTGGGATAACTGCGCTGACGAGTCACTCTTGTTACATCTCCACTCGCATCCCTAACGAATAACCTAAAATGCGACTTGGGAACACTGTGAATTTACGTATGTGGAGCTTGGCCTAGTTCCAGAAATTCTCAATGCCATTGATGTGATTAGGCGGTCTGCGAAGAGCTTAGAATGTTTGATACGGAAGTGATGGAAGTCTGACAAATCCAGTACATTATAGCCGCGCCAGAAGTCGGAATAGACGATGCTATCCGGGATCCATCTTACGCTCTGTTATGGGGATCAGCGTGGCGTCTGAAGCAGACGGAGTGGTCTTGGTATAGACCTTTCCACCCCTTTTAATAAACTAGATACAGGGATCTTACCCGCAGCACCCCTAACACGTTTACTTTTGTGTTTGCTACCAAAACAATTCTCTTCTAACTTAATCTTTCCGCCGAATATAGCCTCACTCGCCGCCTCTAGTTCGCAGGCAAGAATTTTGCGCAGACGAAGAAAATAGTAGGCGACGGTATTGCGGTGAACCCCACAAAGCCTCGCCGCTGTTCGCGCCGTGGTTCTGGCTACAAAATGCTCAATCAGACGTACTTATTTGTGCTGACTTAAACGACCCTTTCTCATGTGTCCCATAATAACCTCAATATTGGTTGTTTAGGACAGCTCCAAAAATTTTTGGAAGATTAATAAACTTTTCACCAGCGTTTTAGCTACATTTTAAATTCGAGTGAATAATATTAAAATTCCCATTACTATTCATAGCTTTAAACTGAAAACGTTAAAAATTGCTAATTTTTTAATCACGTTGAGCAACTTGCACCGCCTAATACGCAGAATTTAGCGCAGTGGGGATGGTTTAGCGACACCTCACTTTCAGCTTCTTGAAGTGTCGCACCCAATTCAAATCGAGGATCATATGGTAACAATGTGCAGGCTAGAACTGATGGTGACAGAGCACCTTTACGCTTGACCACCATCCGAGAGGACGAACACATAACAGTCTCAGGTTTTTTATTTAAGATTGACCAGCAAGCCTGTGTTATTTCTGGTACATCTTTAGTCTCATCCATTTCGGGAAAGAGAACAGTTTCGCTTGGATTGTAAGCATCAATATTCCAATTATGTTTTGCAAAGAGGGCGGCGAAGCCCGCTCGGGCCAGAGGTTCGCTTTCGGCCATCTCGACTCGCCCAGCAACAGCCAGCTTAGCTTTGATGGAGGATAACCAATTTACGCCAAGTAAACTCTTTTCAAAAGCGCCTTTACCCCGTTCAGAATCGTGGATTTTACTTTGATGATGGTCAAGGCTGATGCGAAAAGTTAGTTTTTCCCTATATTTGGATATCAGATTAATCAGTCCAGTCTTTATAAACGGCCTCATCATTGGCTGCATGGCGTTGGTTAAAACCAATACATCATAGCCTCTTTTCAATGAAATTGTTAACATTTCGATTATTTGCGGATTCATAAATGGCTCGCCTCCGGTGAAGGCTATTTCTCGAACGTCCCATTTTCTTATTTTTAGTTGATCAAGGTAAGGAATTATCTCTTCAGATTTCAAATAGACTAAAGCATCATTTGTTGGTGAACTTTCGATGTAACAGTTATTACATGTTATATTACACAAAGTGCCTGTATTAAACCAAAGGGTTTCTGGTTGATTTAGTGCGACCTTGGCGCGTTTTTCACCTCGTATGGTCAATTCTGGATCTTGGAATTTTTCTGTATTAGCAAAAATGGGATCTGTCATACGCGCATCCAATATTTAAATTTTTTATTTATTAATCTTAATTTAATCTAGAGAAAAGTGACCTGTTAAATATTAACACGCTTGTGATAAACAAAATGTCAAATGCGTAAGTATTGAAACATAGTACGACTTTTTGTTTGTTGTTCCTGTAGTCATCTATGGTAATGTTTGCGCAAACATTTTTGCAAGGAGCAGGCATATGGTGTCACGAGTCATTCCTGTCGGCGTTTTTGATTTAGTAATTTTTGGTGGAACGGGTGACCTTGCCCGTCGCAAGATTTTGCCCGGTTTGTTTAGACGATACTGTTCGGGACAAATGCCTCCTGATGCAAGAGTGATTGGGGCTGCCCGCACAGAAATGAGTAGTGAGAACTATCGCGAATTTGTAGCAAAAGCTGTGCGCGAATTTGGTGTGGTAGGACAAGGCATCGATACTGATTTAGAGAAATTCCTTGCACGTATTGAATACGTAGCAATTGATGCGTGCGGTGTAACAGGTTGGAACAAATTAATAAAACTTGTTCGTTCTGATGTTGTTAGGGCCTACTATTTTTCTGTGGCACCAAGTCTTTTTGGTGATTTGGCGCAGCGTTTGAATATTCACGGATTAACAGACGAGTTTAGTCGGATCGTTGTTGAAAAACCTTTTGGTCGAGATTTGAAAACCGCGAAAACTCTTAACACTGATTTGGCAACGTATTTTAACGAAGGTCAAATATACCGAATTGACCATTATTTGGGTAAGGAGACTGTACAGAACCTAATGGCTGTTCGATTTGGTAATATGCTTTTTGAACCACTTTGGAATAGTCAATATGTTGACCATATACAGATTACCGTGGCTGAGACAGTTGGGGTCGGCGATCGCGGAGAGTATTATGACAAATCTGGTGCTATGCGTGATATGGTGCAAAACCACCTTATGCAACTGTTATGTCTCATTGCGATGGAGCCACCCTCAAAGTTTGACCCTGATGCCGTGCGCGATGAAAAACTTAAAGTAATCCGTGCTCTTGATCCGATGGATCCACATCAAATTATACGTGGCCAGTACGATGGATTTGGTGACGGCCCCAGCTATCGTCAGGCTGTCCGGGACGCTCAGTCACGCACTGAAAGTTATATAGCAATGAAGGTTGGCGTATCTAACTGGCGGTGGGCTGGGACACCGTTTTATTTACGCACTGGTAAGCGTTTAAAAGCGCGTTCTAGTGAGATAACTGTTGTGTTCAAGGAGTTAAATCACTCAATCTTTGGAGAGCAGGAGGACCATCATAACGTATTATCAATCCGTTTGCAGCCAAATGAGGGGATTACGCTTGGAGTAACTATTAAAGAACCAGGCCCGGGGGGCATGCGTCTTGTTGATGTGCCACTTGATATGACATTTGCGGAAGCTTTAGGCGAGGGTTCGGAGGAGCCTCCTGATGCTTATGAACGTCTAATAATGGATGTTATACGTGGCAATCAGACCCTTTTCATGCGGGGTGACGAAGTAGAAGCGGCATGGGCTTGGACAGATCCAATAATTGAATCTTGGGAGGCGCGCGGTGATGTGCCAAAAATTTATGAAAGTGGAAGTGAAGGACCTGAAGATGCAGTTCAGATGATGGCGCGTGATACGCGCGTTTGGCGAAAGGTTAGTCCATGAAGTTGATTAAGTATGCTGACCGAGAGATGCTGGCAATTGAACTGGCTAATAGGCTGTTAGATGAACTTAAAAATAGCTTACTTGTCCATTCGGAGGTATGTTTCGTTGTGCCAGGTGGCACAACGCCAGGTCCAATTTTTGATATTCTATGTGCTGCGGAAATAGAATGGGATCGTGTACATTTATTTTTGAGCGATGAACGATGGGTACCAGAAAACCACAATCGGTCCAATACGCGCGTTATCAAAGAACGTTTTTTGATTAAGCGGGCGGCTGCCGCGCAGTTTGTTCCGTTCTATATGCCGGGGAAAACACCGGCTACAGCTAGTCCTATTTTGTCTGAAATACTTGCAAATAAAATGCCAATATCTCTTTTACTGCTGGGCATGGGGGTAGATATGCATACTGCCTCATTATTTCCTAATGCTGTTAACCTACCTGCAATGTTAACAAATAATGCACCGTTAATTGTTCCTGTTTCAGTAATAGGTCAGGAACCCCGTATTTCATTAAGTGGGCGTGCCCTCAAAAGTGCAACAAATAAGCATCTTGTAATCTCTGGAGCAGATAAACTGGCTGCCTTGGAAATTGCACAAGAGCAAACGCCAGTAACGGCACCAGTTGCAACTGTTTTAGATAATTTAACTGTACATTGGGCGGAATAAAATTTGATGTGGAGTAATTTGAAAACAAAGCATTATGCTGTACGGGAGCGCACTATTCTTGATCTTTTCGATGAGACGCGTGGCGATGACTTTTCAGTTGAAACTGCATACATGCGGTTTGATTATTCAAAAACTAATATTGATGTGCCCACACGGAAGATGCTCATTACTTTAGCAGATGACGCAGGAGTAGCAGCGCGTCGTGATGCAATGTTTTCTGGCAAAAAAATTAATGAAACTGAAGGCCGTTCAGTTTTGCATACGGCTCTACGAAATCTTGATGGTAGTCCAGTGATTGTCGACGGGATTGATGTGATGCCAAAAGTTCTTGCTACATTGGAACGCTTGTTCATTTATGCAAACGAAGTACGCCAAAGTAATATCACTGATGTGGTTAATATAGGGATTGGTGGCTCCGATCTTGGCCCAGCGATGGCTGTCCAAGCACTTAGTCCTTACCAAAACGGACTACGTTGCCATTTTGTTTCTAACGTGGATGGTGCTAACATTGCTGATGTGTTGTGTGAACTGGATGCAAAAAAAACTTTGGTGATTGTGGCTTCAAAGACTTTTACAACAATTGAAACAATGACTAATGCTCGTACCGCCAGAGTTTGGATGAAAAAAAATGGTGGTGATACTAGTGCGCAATTTGTCGCTCTCTCGTCTAATTTGGAAAAAACTGCAGAGTTTGGGATACCACCTGAGCGTGTCTTTGGGTTTGAGAATTGGGTTGGTGGAAGATATTCCATCTGGGGACCGATTGGCCTAAGCATTATGTTGGCAATTGGATCTTATAACTTTAGGGATTTTCTGCGTGGTGCCGAAGAAATGGATAGGCATTTTTGCGATGCAAAAGGAGCGGCAAACATGCCACTCATGCTGGCTCTGACTGGGATATGGCATAGACAGATTTGTGGTTTTATTAGTCATGCGGTTTTGCCTTACGACCAACGACTGGTTCTATTGCCATCCTATCTTCAACAACTGGAAATGGAGTCAAATGGCAAGTCTGTTACGATGGATGGATCTTCTTTAACATTGGAGAGCGGCCCTTTAGTTTGGGGCGCGCCTGGAACAAATGGTCAGCATGCATTTTATCAATTATTGCATCAAGGTACGACAGTTATTCCTTGTGAATTTATGATTGCTGCTACCGGACACGAAACTGAGCTTTCGCACCATCATGATTTGCTCGTTGCTAATTGTTTAGCACAATCCGAGGCTCTAATGCGAGGTCGATCTCTAAATGATGCGCGCGCTCTATTAGTGGATAAATTTGATGGTCCAGAGTTATGTCGACAGGCTGCGCATCGTGTATTTTCCGGAAACCGCCCGTCCACCACTTTGATGTATCCAAAGCTTGATCCTTTTACGTTGGGTCAAATTATAGCGCTTTATGAGCATCGCGTATTTGTTGAGGGTGTAATTTTAGGGATAAACTCATTTGACCAATGGGGGGTCGAATTAGGTAAGGAATTGGCCATGGCGCTGCAACCTATTGTCATAGGAAAACAAACCGCTGACACGAAGGATAGTTCTACAAAGAGTTTAGTAGCTTATTTGCATAGACAGCGCATCTAGTTTTAACTGTAAGTGGTATTTATACAGAGCTTTTAAAGCATTTGATATAAGTGTTACGGTGATTTTCATTTTTATTTAACTAAAAATTGGTGGTTAGTATAATGGAAATTTTTATTGGTGGGACAATGCCTTGCCTTTATATTTTTTCTTAATTTCATCTGTGATTAAATTTGGTAAATCATATAATTATTTAATAATATTAATAAAACAGCTAAGCCCATCCGTAAAACGTATTATTTTAAATTCTAATATTAATGAAAGAAACGTGTTCCGAGAGGTTGCTGAAAAATATGGTTAAACAAATATTATGCGCTGTATATGCCTGTAAAACTTGGTTGGAATTGTCCACTTTTTGTATATAGGGTGTATTGAAAATGGTTGATCACCACAAAACAGATACTCTAAATCGGACGTGGAGATACTTATGCTTGGTCAAATGATGAATTTCCCACTGACCATTGGTTCATTGGTGGACCATGCGGCTCGGTATCACGGCACAACTAGAATTGTATCTGTTAATACAGTTTATGGTATTGAAAGTACTACTTGGGCTTCAGTAAACGCAAATGCGCATCGTTTGGGTGATGCATTGACTAATTTGGGGCTCAGACCACAGGCACGATGTGCAACTATTGCCTGGAATAATCGCCGACATTTAGAAATTTATTTTGGCGTTTCAGGCGCGGGTTTTATCTGTCACACAATTAATCCGCGCCTGTTTCCTGAGCAATTAATTTACATTATTAACCACGCTGAAGATGAGGTGATGTTCATTGATAAAACTTTTATACCTTTAGTTAAGGCCATTCGTGATAAACTAACTTTTGTTAAATATATTGTATTGATGGAAGGCCGAGATGAAGAATCTGGTAATGAAATTAATGGCTTAATATATTACGACGAACTCATTTCTATAGGTTCTCCAGAAAAGGATTGGCCAGATTTTGACGAAAATACGGCATCGTCACTTTGCTATACATCTGGGACGACGGGAAACCCGAAAGGGGTTTTATTTTCCCACCGTTCAACTGTTTTGCACTCTTTCGCCTCTAACACTCGAGACTGTATTGGGTTTTCTGCTCGTGATATTGTCTTACCAGTGGTTCCAATGTTTCATGTAAATGCTTGGGGATCACCTTATGCATGTGCCATGGTGGGGGCACAGATTGTATTGCCAGGTCCTAGATTAGATGGAGCTTCGCTTGTTAATTTAATTGAAAAATACCGCGTAAGCATTGCACTTGGTGTTCCAACGATTTGGCGGGGACTTTTGACTGAAGCCCGAAAGTTAGATACAACTTTGGGCAGTCTAAAGCGTACTGTTGTAGGGGGCTCGGCTTGTCCTCCATCTATGATTGCTGAATTTCGTGATGATTTCGATGTTGAACTTATACATGCTTGGGGAATGACAGAAATGTCGCCATTAGGTTCCTCTAACCAACCACTGGCAAAGCATTTTGATTTACCGATTTCTGAACAACATGCTTTACGTGAAAATCAAGGTCGGCCACCTTGGGGGGTGGAACTTAAAATCGTAGATCCAAGTGGTGTTGAATTACCGAAAGATGGAGTTACCCAAGGAGATCTCATGGTAAGGGGCCATTGGATTTTAGAAAGATATTTTCGTCAAACACGCGAAGAAACACTTACGGATGATTGGTTTCATACTGGTGATGTCGCTACATTGGATAATGATGGATATTTATCAATTAAGGATAGATCAAAAGATATTATCAAGTCTGGGGGAGAGTGGATTTCATCAGTTGATTTAGAGAATATTGCGATTGCACACCCATCATTGGAAGATGCAGCAGTAATTGGTGTGCATCATGAAAAATGGGATGAGAGGCCAATATTAGTGGCTGTTCCAGCAGAAAAACATTCACCAAGCGAAAGTGATGTACTTACTATTTTTGATGGTAAAGTTACGAAATGGCATATCCCAGACAAAGTTGTTTTTACAGACCTATTGCCACGTAATGCCACAGGTAAAGTTTTGAAACGTAATTTGCGAGAGACTTATTGTAATATTTTGATAGATTAATTTATTTAAGGGCTGCCTAGGTCCATTTGTTGCATTTTTTCGACGACGTTTGGGAAGCATACACTGTAAGATATAAGCAGATTCAGAAACTTAAATTTAGTTTCTTATTTTGAAGAAATAAATATGTATATTCGACGCTAATCATATAAATTATGATTTTATAAAGCCTTCTGGAAATTAGTATCATTCGTCAGTGTTAAGATAATTTTGTCGTGCAGGTCCCTTATATTTTTCGATAAGCTCCGCCTCAACTTCTGAGCCATCTTTAAGAAAAGGTAAAATCCCCTTTCTTAAAGATGCGCCCCGCATGGCCTTTATATCAACGTCAGATTTAGTAACTCTTTGTGACATGCGTAATCCCCAAGCATGTAAGTACTCTGTAAGCCTTGCTATTTCGGCTTCATGGCTTTGGTCTTTGGCGAGATCAATTAGTTCATCAGGATCTGTTTGGAGATCAAATAACATAGAGCGCAGGTTGGAGGCGGCGCAATGCATGAGTTTATAGCGCCCGTCAAATACCATAAATATGCGACAATCACGTGGCTCAAGTTCCAATGTTTTAGCAATAGGTTGTGCGGAAAAATCGTACTCTGATATTACATATTTTCGCCATTCAGTCTGTTCACCAATCAAAAATGGCACCAGACTGCGACCTTCAACGATGTGATCTGGCACCTGGCCTCCTATTATATCAATAAATGTTGAAGCTAAATCAATGGACTCGACTAATTCATTGCAGACAGTGCCTCTTGTGGCTCCAGCTGCTTCACGTGGATCATATATTATTAATGGTATTTTTACTGAGGGATCATGAAATAAATTTTTTTCCCCCAACCAATGATCGCCGAGGTAATCCCCATGATCTGAGGTCAATACAATCATTGTAGTATCAAGTTTATCGTTTTGTTCCAGATAATCTAACAATCTCCCCAGTTGATCATCACACTGTTTTATTAAACCCATATAAGCTGGAATTACTTTTTGGCGTACATTTTCATCTTGAAATGCTTGCCCAATGGGATTTTGCATAAATTGCTCGAAAACTGGATGTGGACATTCTTTTTCTACCAAAGCTTTGGTAGCTGGCTGTATATGTTCGGAACCAAACATTGACGCGTAGGGCATTGGTACAATGTAAGGCCAGTGTGGTTTAATATAGCTAAGATGTGCGCACCATGGACCAGTATTTTGGTCCATAAATTTTATGGCTTCGTTTGTTAGCCAAGGTGTTTCACTATCTTCCTCTCGAATGTTTGCTGGCAAATTGGTATTATCAAATATCCATCCAGTAGCAATTTGGCTGTTTTTTACACTTGCGTTTGCATAATCAGCCCATGGATTTGTTCCATCATAACCTTTTGACTTTAGATAATTATTATAGGGACTTGATTTTGAGTCATAAAATCCATCTGGACCCTCTGCCCACAATCCATCATCCCTGATCCAAGGGTCAAAACCGCATTCTGACTGCCGTACGCCTATTATACTGTCCAAGTTCAACCCTAGCCGAGCTAACCCGTCGGCGTCAGCTTTCATATGGGTTTTGCCTATCAAATGACACGCCATCCCATTTGCACGCAAATGGTCTCCTAAAGTAAGTTCACCCACGCGTAAAGGAAAGCCATTCCAATGGGCTCCGTGCGAGGATGCATAGCGCCCAGTATAAAAGCACATCCGGGAACTCCCGCAAATAGGGGACTGTACATATGCGTTATTAAACTGAACGCCCATCGAAGCAACGCGATCAAAATTCGGAGTTTGTAAGTGTGGGTGACCTGAGCAGCTTAAATAGTCAAACCGCAATTGGTCATACATTATAAAAAGAATATTCACGTTTTGCACGCGATCAATTTTCCATATCTGTTTTTATTTTCCATGGATTAATAATAGATCCGTTTAAAGTATTGACCAAGTGATCTTAAAGATATTCAATTATTTTATAAGTTGTGAAGGTTCAGCATTTTTAAAAATGGTATTTTTTAATTAATTCACAAGATTTGAAAGTTATTAACTTCTGTACAAGAAAGATAACCCTAGCTGTAATAACATAATTGAAAATAGTATTAGTTAAGTTTTTGTTTCACGAGATCTTTAACCTGTTTTCCTCATGATTTTTTCCTGTCTACACCTTTCCACCGCAATTTACTACAAAACCACATTTCAATGTTACGAGTAATGGCTTGTTCTACCGCGGTTGCT
Source organism: uncultured Tateyamaria sp. (assembly GCA_905480645.1). Classification (GTDB taxonomy): domain Bacteria; phylum Pseudomonadota; class Alphaproteobacteria; order Rhodobacterales; family Rhodobacteraceae; genus Tateyamaria. The sequence goes on along the minus strand of CAJQRC010000018.1, from coordinate 60,698 downwards.
AGCTTTTGGGTCAATTCGAATTCCACTTTTTTTCCTTTTCGACCCAAAGGCATTATTGGCGCTTGAAAACTCACTCTTAAATGTCCCGGTTCGACTCTGATAACTTCAAAAGGAATTATTGGGCAATCATAGTTTATAGCTAATCGGGCGGGTAGTCGTGTAAAAGTTGCATTGTGTCCTAAAAACTCAACGTCAATACCGGTACGGACACGTTGATCTACGAGTAGTGCGACTGACTCACCACGGTCTAAAGCTTTAAAACAGGGTTTAAGTGCTTTCTGTTTTTCAACATACTTGGCTCCTGTTTGATTACGATATTTTTGAAGAAGATTTTCTATTATTGGACTTTTATTTTCTGTGTAAATAACGGTTACTGGTTGTTTTTGCTTGTCAAAAATTAAAGCACTTAATTCCCAACTTCCAACATGAGCACCAACATAAATCGCTGGTCCTTTTCCGTCAAAAGCCAACCCATTTGCCGTAACTGTATCAATGCGGGCGCCTTTTTGATCGTATCTGAAATCAGAGATATGTGCTATTTCGGCAATGTGGCGACCAAAATTAGCAAGCATTTGTTGCGCAATTTCTTCAACTTTTGTTTCTTCCATATTAGGAAAAATATAACGGATGTTTGTGCGCATATTATGCGATTTAACAAAAATATTACTGCCTTTTGTCAAAACAAACGCCATCAAAGCAGATGCTTTTTTTGTTGGAAGGTTTCTAACGGCAAAGTGGAGAAATGATATCAGCGGATTTATGTATTTTGGGATTTTTTTTGCCACTATTTCTGCCTCTTACTCTGACAACCAGGTGGAGCTCTAATAAATACAAGAGGCTGAAGGTTTTTCGCGTGATACCATAGTTTACGTAAAAATTTATGTCTGATCAAGACCGTGTGTTGCGACACTATTATTAATATAAGCAGGAAATAATTTTATTTATAGTATTTCACTATTCCGTGGTATTTGCAGGAGAAAGTTATTTGGACTGTCTGGTTAGTAGAGAAAAATTTATATAAAAATCAGTTAGTTGTAAAATTTTTAATACTTAAATATTTCTATCAACTTTGTTAATTAGGTTGTAATATTTAATCACTTAGGAAAATTTTTCATTACCCTCCCAATACTTTCTGGCCAATAACTCTGCCTTTTGTTAACAATTTCCTTTTTTAAATACCTTCTAAAGTTTTCTAGATAATGCTTTAGCAAATTGTAACAATGTGAAATGCTATGATTATGAGGTACTTGATGTTTGTTTTGATCGTAGGCAAAACAAACATCAAATTAATTATCATTGGAATAAAACGTTGAAAGCAATTATTCTTAGCGCTGGACAAGGGAGCAGATTGCTACCGTTAACCCAAAATCAACCCAAGTGTTTGCTTCCTATAAACGATCGTTCTATTCTTGAATGGCAGTTAAACGCCCTCGCTTTAAACGATATTAACGATGTAACGGTTGTTACTGGGTTTTACGCTGAAGAAGTGGAAAATTTAATTGCTTCGAGAGATTTTGGGAAACAAACGGTTCGGACACTGTATAATCCCTTTTTTGCTGTAGCAGACAATGCTGGAAGTTGCTACGTCGCACGCGAAGAAATGACTGATGAATTTATAGTCATCAATGGTGACACATTGTTTGAGCCAGAACTTGCGGCTAGAGCTCTCAATCAGAGAAATCACTCAATCACTGTAACGATTGATAGGAAAAATACCTACGATGGTGATGACATGAAAGTTTGTCTTGAAGGCGATCACTTGATACGCATTGGAAAGGCGCTGCCGTTAGACGTTGTTGATGCTGAGTCAATCGGTTTTTTAATGTTCAACAGGGAAGGTGGCGCACTCTTCAAAGAAGCTATTGTCAATTTGCTCCGTGGTGAACATGGTTTGAAGAGTTGGTATTTAAGAGCCATTGACGCACTTGCTGTTAAAAAAGTTGTTGGTATAGCATCTATAGAAGGGTTCGCTTGGCAAGAAGTTGATTTCATGGATGATTTAAGTCGTGCAAAAGCTCTCAGTGATAAATGGGGTGGACACTCTCGATAAAGATTCGCTTGAGTTTATTTATTTTCTCTTTTTGAAAGTATATTTTCTACAAGCTTATAGTCATCGATAGTGTCAACATCTATTGCTGCCTCTGGAAATGGCATTTGTGTAATAGCCAATTTAGTTCCCGTTCGTTGGCCAAGTTTATTCACGGCCTGTGATATAGATAAACTATTGCTTAAATAGCGAAGGACAACCCAAAATCCAAGTTGGCGGAGCATAGTGAGAGGGCTTTTACGATTTTGCTCTATTAGGCGCCAAAAGTTGATTATGTTTCGGGCCTTGCCTGTTTGGAATGCAAAAAGATTACAGCCTCCTTGACTACCGTCGCTAAAGCTCATGCGTGTGCGTCGTGCTTGTGGATAAGCTTCTAGTACCAAATCAGTCTTAGCAACTGCTGCCGTAACATCAGTGTCTTGGTTAAGAGAGTTTATGAAATGTTGGACAATTTCAGATGTTAGCAGACAATTATCTGCTGTTGTCATTAGGATCGGTCCGTTTTGACTGGCACTAAGTGCTTCAAAACCATTGAGTACGCTTTGTGCGGGTGTTGGCATTGCTGTAATAGTATCTAAATAACCGTTGGTAAATAATGGTTTAAGGTTAGGTATACTCTTCAAAACTTCTGGGGTTTCTATTGCAATTGTAACCTTCTCTATAATTGTAACTTCCCTTAGCGCTGAAATGACGCGTTCAATCATCGTAACCCCGTTTATTGACAAGAGCGCTTTGTGAGATACGCCATCCAAAGCGGCTACACTGCAAGCGGGACCGCGATTGCCTGCTAAAATAAGCACAGAATAGGTCAACGCAGTGATTTTTGAAAAACGCGATAAGTTTTATAATGGCGCCCCCCCATACGTTTAGCGAGTTGGTTCATGGGAACATTATCTTCGAGCACCCAAGACATCTCAAGTTTTTCAATATTGCGTTTTTTGATCTCATAAAACATTTTATTCATTATGCTGCCAACCATGAAAGGCCCTAGCATACCGTTGAGATATTTTTTGCGCACACCAAGCAGAGGCACTCTGGCTGATTTAAGTCCTTTTACTTTAAGTCGCCATAAAATCTTGGACCAACCAAATGGTAAAATTTTGCCTTTTAAATCAACAATCGCTTCATTTAGATTTGGTAAACAGACCAAGAACGCTGCAGGTTCTCCATTCATTTCTACAAACCAGACTAGGTCAGGTATAATTAATGGTTTTAGCTGACTTGCCATATGTTCAATTTCGTTTTCTGCCAAAGGTACAAAACCCCAATTTTCGGACCAGGCATCATTGAAAATTTTACCAATGATCCGAACTTCTTCATGATATTTTTTCATATTTATTGAGCGTACTATCATGCCTTTTGTTGGAACTCTGTCCTCAAAGTTCTTTAGGGTGGCTGGCATCTCTGCCCCCATTTCCCAGATATAGGCGTTGAGATCGCGGCCTTTATCATAATTAAGGGCGCTAAGGTGTTCGCTTACATACCCAAAATCATGCCCCATCATCATCATCGGGTTGGTTTCATGGCCCGTTACCAAAACGCCGGTTTCTTCGTTGATATTCAAACTAAACGGACCAACATTCGTAGTTGCTCCTTCCTTACGCAGCCAATTCTCAGCAGTATGAGTTAATGCTTCAAAAATACTAAGGTCATTTTCCGCCGCTATTAAACCAAAGTGACCCTCTTTATATCCACGCACTTCCATTGCTAACGGATCAATTTGGGTACTTATTCTACCAACAACTTCTCCATGACGCTTGGCCAGCCAAAGTTGAACTAATGCACGCTCTAAATAAGGATTTTTTTTGGGATTAAGTAAATCTCTCCGTTCTGTGTGCAAAGGCGATATGTAATTGGGGTCACCCTGATGTAGGCGGTATGGCAGATTGATAAAATCTTTAAGGTCTGCTCGTGACTTGACTGGAAAAACAACAACTGAGTGATCACTCATGGGATAAATTCCAATAAACTTTGGAGTGTTAAACCTGCTGACGAGCTGACGGTGGTCTATCTCTAGGCATATGCCCCGTTTCTTCAGCCACCCATGGGTATTTCTCAGCTTTATCAGAGTCATATCCCAGATTATAAACTGTTGGGCTACGTGGCCGCTCTTTCGCTTTGTCGTAGTAAGTACCCAATGCTCTGTCTACAGCAAAATTCGTAATTCCATAATTTCCATCTTCATGGTGAAAATGATGTAACAGGTGGTGTTCTTTCATATGCTTTAGGTATTTGTTTGCGGGTTTAAAGTTTAAGTGTTGGATACAGTGGACAAACTCGTAAACGCATGTGGTAAAGAGACCAGCAGCTAGCGCAGCCGTTGCTCCTGACAGCCCGTAAATACCCCATCCGATGGGAATGGTTACCACGACGATAGTAGGCAACGTAGTATACAGTGCTCCGAACAAAACGTCTAACCTGTGAGGGTCCTGATGATGATCAAAATGAATACGTTTCCATATTGTGGCGGTTGATTTCCATCGGTAAAGGTATTGGCTGTGTAATACAAAGCGGTGTAATAAGTACCAAACCACTGGGTACAGCAATATAATGACTGCAGCCGCCACAATTGGACCAACCCAACCTACTGAAAAAATAAGGGTGAGTATCAAAGATACAAAGGCCAACCCTAAATAAGTCTGTATCGCGTAAAATGTAAAATATGCTTTTATTAAATCTCGCATTGTCATCTTGCCGAGGTCGAAACTGCGGCCTTTCCAAGTTGTGATAAACATGATCATACACTCACTATTAACTTTGAATGGTGTGATAGTAGTTTTCCATTAAACCTATGTCTAGTTTCCTGATTGTCGCATATTATGCCATAAAACGAAGGTGTTACAGTGTATTTCATGAAAGTTACTAATTTTTTACGCTTTTAGGTAAAGTATTGCTTATGACGCCATTTTGGGTATAGCCAAGCAGTCCGGTAAGTATGCCAGATAAATGTTATGGCCTGCCATATCGTTATAAATAAAAATGCATAAGCACCAATTCCGAAAATGACGCCAATGGTAAATATAACCAAATTCACATTGCGTCGAGCTATCCAAGTTCGCACCATGCCGTCCAGCGGAGTGACTGCGTGCAGACCACGTTTGAAACGCGTTTTGGCTACCATTAATGTAAGCCGGTCAGCAATATAAAAAAATATAAGCCACGTTGCCGCGATGTATACTGAAGTCGTAGAGCCATCTGCTACAAGGCCTGCAGCCCAAGCCCAATACCAAAAAGGTGGGTGTATAATGTCTAAGCCGTGATCAAGGAAGTTGCCAACCGGTGAATCTGTTAATGTTAGACGTGCTAGTTTACCATCAACACTGTCTAAAATTGTCATACTAAAAGCAGCAGCAAAACCTAAAATCCAATAGCCATAGAAAAAGAGTGGAATAGCTATAATTGTTAATAAAATACTAAAAACTGTGACTATATTTGGAGTTAAATTCCATTTAATACACAGGCGCGTTAATTTCCAAACAATCGGGGGATAGACCCACTTCGTCATAAAATCTGTAGAGCCTTTATAACTTAGCTGAAAAAGCCGTTTCTCTAGATCAGTACTTTGTTGTTCATTAAAAACCCGCTCAAGAGTGAAGGGGACATTGCGCCTCAAATTTCCGACAAAATCGGATAACTGATTGGCTTTAACTTCCTTAATAGTGGCATTTTGCAGCATTAATTTTGCTGCATCATACAAAGAAACAGCATTTGTAGGTGGTAGTGTCGATGGAGTTAAGCACAAGATAGCACTATCAGTGTTGTCTGCATTACCCATAAAACATGAAGGATAAGAATTTTGCATGAGTTGAGGTATTAGGCGAGCATCGAGTATCGTGCTGACTTCTAAAGCCAAAACTGGTCCATCTACTCTTGTAATATAAGCAGATAACCGCTCAATTGCTGTTCCAGTATCATCTACTAAACTGTATCTGGTATCTGTTTCCACTGTAATCAATCCGGACACGACAACTACAGTGGAATTGTCACAGGTTTTAGTGATTGAACGCAGAATTCGCTCTAGGCCGGTAAGACCGAAAAGATGCAATGGGTGTTCTGCCGGTTTTGCATCAATCCAAATATGCATTGTATGTCCTAATCATTTTTCGAAACGAAAAAGAAAGAAGGTTGATAACCCCACAAATACAGCAAGAGGGGTCCAAGCCGCTACAAAAGGAGTAAGAACCGCTGCCTTACCAAGAGCTGAGAACATGCCGTCCACAACTAGAAAGGTCAACCCAAGTCCAAGGGCTACTGCAGCCCCAAGTTGTGGTCCTCCTGATCTATTTTGACCACGAATAGTAGATGCAGCAATGAGCATCATAACTAGAGATGTTAAAGGCCCTACGGAACGACGTATAAGTTCAGTGCTGTATACAGAAGGATCAGCCGTTGAACTCCAAGCAACAGAAAGAATTTGACCTAGGGTATTCTTTGACAGTTGTTCGGGTCTCGCAATTAGATTTAGAATTATTTGTGGGTCTGGCCCATTGAGCCATGCTTTAGTCGGCATTTGAATGATTTCTGGACCAGTTTTGGAGAGAACTGTTTCTTTAGTGTCATAGAGTTGCCAATTACCTCCTTTAAACTCGGCTGCCGCTGCCGTTATTCTGCCAAGTAGACGTCCACTCTCATCACGTTCAAAAAAACTAAGTCCAAGTAATGTTCGTCCATCTTGTGACACTTCACTAATCCGCACCAGACTACCGTCACTTCTTAACCATTGTATGCCGCCACGGTTCAAAAGAGGTTCCCACCAGTCTATAAACGCCTGCTGTGAATAGGGTGCTATTCGATCGGCAAGAAAAAAATGGATTGAAATTATTAACAAGCAGATTGGGGCCATTAATGTGACAACTTTAATTGCAGACATTCCTGTAGCTCGCAAAATAATTAATTCGCTATGTGTAGCTAAAGCAAGTATGCCCATGGTGCTCCCAATGAGTACCGACAGGGGGATCAAGCGTTCAACTATTGTTGGTATTCGATAAGTGGCGAACAGAATTACATCTGCAACATTACCACGACGCTCAAGAATATCTTCAATATTATCGATTAAATCCATCAGTACTAGAAGTGCGACAAAGGCAAGCAAAACTGACAAAATGCGTGTCCCCAGTACATGTCCAAAGTAACTAATTAGAATTATCACTGTTTAGGTTTTCCTCTTAAAAGGATATTTCGTTTTATCGTTTGAATACCGTTATCTAATCTATCAAATAACTGTTCAAATCTGTTGGGTCGCAATCTTTGATCTATGCGCAGAAACATATTTATACAAAAAAAAGAAAATAAAGAGAATGGTACCCATAGGCCAATTAATGGAGAAACGGCTCCAATGCCCACAAGGCCTTCACCAATCTCAAGAGAATAATGGTAAAGTAGCAGCAATATAGCAGCTGTGGCTACCGCTGGCCCCCTTCGGCGCCGTTTAGCAGCTATACCCATTGGCACCGCTAGAAATGGCATAGTTGCCACAGAAAAGGATCGTACTAATCTACCGTTTACTTCTGCAGCCATTTTATTTTTTTCGGTTTTATCGCTAATTTTTTTCCGATTATTACTGCGCCAAATCTCACCCAAGGTCATTTCACGTTGATCATTGCCTCGTTCTCGAAATGGAGCTGGTTTGAATGGAAAATCTGGTTTGAAGACCAGTTTCCCTAAAAATAGTGCATAGGGCGATTGACCAGGGCGTTCAATAATTTGAACAACATTTTGCAGCACTATTTCAGTGTCACCAGTTTTAATATCTGTAGTAACTTGTCCCTTTCCCGCAGTAATAGTCATTTCTGGACCGTCATCTTCAATTTGATGTACAAAAATTCCAGATAAGCTGCGCCCATCTAGATCTATTTCGTTTGCAAGAATTGTTAGGCCTTTTACAGGTGCAAAGAAGGTTTGGGCTGTGATTACCTCATTCCACACCGCATGAGTAGCAGCGTGACGGATTGCACGATATCCATATCGACTATATGGTTGAAGATAACCTAGTAAAAGAACGCTCAAACCCGAAAAAATAACACCAATGATGATAATGGTGCGAGCCATGCGTTTAACTGAAGAGCCTGAGCCTAAAATTACATCAAGTTCATTATTGTCGCCCAACTGTGCCATAAGCAATAATATGCTTATGAAAAATGCTGCAGGAAGGGCTAGGCCTAAGTAATGCGGTAATAAGTTAGCTGCCATCTGCAGAACTAAACCAAAGGCCGCATTATTAGCAGCTGCGAACTCAAACAGTCTTAAAACACGTTCTAAGATGAGTGTAAGCAAAACAATACTGAGAGCAATGAAAAGACGGCGCATCGTTTGCGAAAGTACGTATTTATCGAGGATAGTCATGAAATCATGCTATTTCTGTATTTAACTTTCTTGCCAACGTTTTCTTAGTTCAGTTATTAATTGTTTCTTTACTGTTAATTCCAGCGTTACCGAATTATTCAGTTTCGGTGGTCCAGGGAAACCCAGATCGCTGATCAATACCCCCTCGTATTCTCTGGTGCCATCGTAGCGAGGGATGACGTGGAAATGTACATCATTATCAACCATCATAAGCATTAAATAATTTATTTTTTGATAATTAATCATATCATATAAAATATCCTCAATCTTACCAATAACTGGTTTTAACCCGGTAAAACCTTCGTAAGATAAATTGCCGAAAGTCTCGACTGGTTCATTACTAATCAGCACCAAAGATCCCAATGTTACTTGTTCTGGTCGAAGCTGAACCGTCCAATGTTCAGTTTGTCCTATCACCGTATTTGGATGGCCGAATTTGATCATTGTTTTATTGGCCATATTATCACCTAATTAAATTGTTTTTGCTGTTAGGAAAGAGCTACGTCGAAGGCAAATTTACCAACGATATGAATATCTGACAGTTTATGGTCACTCAAGAATTAGACTTATAGGTCCACAAATATTATTATTTTGTGTGGCCTTGCTAGATACCCTTTCAATTTTATACAGAAATGTTTGGGAAAGGAACTGCTAATTGCCATTTTCCGAAAGTTTTAAAGCCATGTTCAGTCAAAGATCTTGTGTGGTTTGAAAGAAGCCAATTTGTTTTTTTGCGGTGAACATTAATAAAATTCCATCGTGCTTCGTCCCCTTTGATCGGATTTAGAACCATCGATGCTGAAGGAACACCCAGCACAGGTATTTTTCCAATTGGGCCAGGTATTGATCCAAAGTGACTGTGATGTTGATGTCCGTGTAGTATTAACTCTGCGCCTGTTCGTGCTAAAACCTCTCGGAAAAGAATGCGATCCTGAAGCGCTTTGCGATGAATAGTAGGATGATCTTCTGGGGGATGGTGTAAAATAACGACACGAAATAAATCAAGCTTACGCAAATTACTTAAAATGTTCTCCAGTCGTTTTAATTGCTGTTTGCCGATAGCGCCTGTTGCGGAAAATAGCGGGGTTGGATTTGATGTCGATAACATCACAAAAGCAACTGGCCCTCTTCGACGCACGAAAGGAAACTTGATGTAATTTTCACAATCTCCTACCATCCACGGCTTCCAATGACCAATCCCTTGATTTTCTGGTATAGGTACATAAGCGTCGTGATTTCCCGGAACGACAGTCACATCCTGTGGTGCGCCTACTTTCTTTAACCAATCACGAGAAGCAGTAAATTCTTCTGGCAGAGCAATATTTACTAAATCACCGGAAATCACTATGTGATCTGGAGCAGTTGTTCTTATATCGTCAATGAGTGCTGATAAAATTTCAGGCTTATGACGCAAGTGGCGTTTGCGATGCCATGATAAATACCCAAATAACCGTTTGTTGAGTATTTGCTTCAATTTAATATTTGGGGTTAGAGGATTGTGCGGATCTGATAAATGGGCAAAGGAAAGATGCATAACTCTCGCGTTTTATGGTTGTTTAAATTTATATATAAGCATAACCGATATGCTGATTTTTACGAAAGAAAAACCATCTATGGCAACATCAATTTGTAAAAAAGCTAATAGACCAGCTCAAGTTATATTGGTTGGGCTTGGAACTCCTATATGGGGCATGTCACCTACTGAACGGTTGAGGCGGATGTTTGCTCGACTTAATGTAAGCGACCTGTCGCAATGGGATGGAAAATCACCAAAAACAGAATGTTGTTATGTAATAAGTGCGGATTATGCATTTTCACAAATATTATTAGCTGATTTGGCAAAGGAAGTGGGGACAGTTCTTGTTTCCGAAGGGCGTCCAGTTGCTGCTTATTTAACCGCTGATCGCGCAGCTGATTTAGTTTATGACATTAAAAAAGGAAGTGTTTCCAAGGTGGCAGATTTAAAGATATGCACCCCTGATGACTTGAGTACAGCTTATGATGAGAGATTACGTAAGAGAGAAGAGCCTTATGTCGTCGAACTTAATCCTAAAACATTAAGCGCTGTGGAACAACGTACATTTAATGGGTCCTACAAAGGCGTGACTGACTTTGTCACGCTTTATTTTTGGCCAAAGCCAGCGATCGCCGTTGTGCGCTGTTTTGCAGGGCTACTTATTACTCCTAATATGGTGACCTTGGTCAGTCTCATCTTTGTTTTAATGACGATCTGGTTGTTTTGGAATGGATTTTTTATATTTGGGATATTTACAGCTTGGATAATGACGTTTCTCGATACGGTTGATGGAAAACTGGCGCGAGTTACTTTTACATCATCTAAGTTTGGTAATATCTTCGATCATGGTATAGATTTAATACATCCCCCATTTTGGTATTGGGCATGGGCAGTCGGTGCTATGTCAGTAACAGATAATCCATCAATTTTAATAATTGCGTTTTGGATAACTGTGGTTGGTTATGTTATTCAAAGAATTCAAGAAGGAATTTTTATCAAAGCATTTGGTATTGAAATGCATATTTGGCGTAAGTTTGATAGTTGGTACCGCTTGTTTGTTGCTCGACGTAACCCAAACCTTGCGATATTAACGGCATTTGCTCTTTTTAGTTATCCTGCTGAGGGGCTGATTTCAGTGGCTATTTGGACGTTGATTTCGCTCATAGTACACAGTCTACAAATTTTTCAAGCAGCGCGGGCTCCGCATCCGTTGCAATCATGGCTTAATCATTGAAAATTGGATTGATTAGTAATCCGCTTAGTCGCGCAAATCGTAAGAATGGTGGTGTCGCTGCGCGGGTTACACCCAGCAGAACAATATTTGTGGCTCAACCAAGTTGTCATAATCAACTGCTTCTGGATCTCATTAGGTTTTCTAAAGAAGGTGTTGAATTAATTGTTATAGATGGCGGTGATGGGACTGTGCGTGATATTATAAGTAATATTCATCATGCGTACGGTAGCCAATGGCCCATTTTTGCATTGCTACCATCAGGTAAAACTAATGTAATTGCAGGACAAGTTGGACATTTTGGTAGTGGATATAAAGGCTGGCAGCGGTTACTTGAAAAAAATAAATTAAATAAATTGCAACATAGACGTACTAATTGTCCAGCGCTTGAAATTTGTTGGCCAGAACGTTCGGAGCCAGTAAAAAGAGGGTTTTTACTTGGGCTCGCAGCATTCTCAGATGGCGTCCAAATAGCAAACGAAACAATCCATCCTATTGGCATTGTCAAAGGTTTAGCCGTTGCTATGGCTATAATTGGTGTTTTGCGTCGTAATATGTTCACCATCAAGAAAAAAAACATTGTTTTGAATGAAAAGTGTCAAATTTTTGTGAATGGAAGGCACATTAACGGAGATCGCCATTTTTTAGTTTTAGTAAGCTCACTTAAGCGTCTAACTTTTGGATTAAAACCATTCAGGGGTGAGGGTAGGGGACTTTTGAATTGGCTTGATATTTCGGCGCCACCCAGGCATATTTTTATTGGCATTTTCCTGTTGGTACTTGGAATATTTAAGACGTGGATGAAACAAAATGGATACTTAAGCGGTCGAGCTGAAACTATTGACATAAAGTCTAATCATCAATTTGTACTAGACGGCGAACTTTATGACGCACGAGGTCATATTAAAATTGTGGCAACACAACCAATTGGGTTTTTAGGACAATGACTGTTTGTTTGCAAGATCTGGTTCGTGAAGGCCTTGATCGTCCCGTTCCCAAAGAAGTAAGAGAATTTGCCAACCAACTTGCATCTGAGGGAGGGTCGTCTGTTTTGGCGGTACTATTCTATGGATCTTGCTTACGTAATGAAAATACTGAAGGTGTTTTAGATTTCTATATTTTAGTTGAAAATTATAATGATTATTATAAAAATTGGGTTTCTGCGTCAGCCAATAAATTGTTACCTCCCACAGTGATTTATCGACATGGATCAAATACTCGTGCAAAAATAGCAATAGTTTCTGCTAATGTGTTTGCCAAGAGAATGTGTCCGGATAGCCATGATACTTCAATGTGGGCGAGATTTTGTCAGCCTTCTGCTTTACTATATTGTCGTGACAAGCCAGCAAATTTGATTGTCGTCAATAATGTTGCAGATGCAGTGGCTACTGGCGCAGTATGGGCAGACAGATTAGCTCCAAAAAATTACAATAAAGTTGACTTTTGGACTGCTCTTTTCAAAAATACTTATGGTGCGGAATTGCGCGTTGAAGAAGGTCATAATCGGGGCCAGACTATTTACCAACAGGCCCAAAATTATTTCGATATGATGTTGACCCCGGCTCTCGCTTACGCGGCTAACAAGCAAGGTCAAAACGGTTGGCCTGATGGGTTAACGCATAAATCAAAACCACACTATTTGAGAAAATGGTATTGGAAAAGCCTTTGTGGTAAGATGTTGAACGTTGTTCGTTTATTCAAGGCCGCATTTACTTTTGACCAGAGAGTTGAATACATTCAGTGGAAAGTCGAAAGACATACGGGTGAACCGTTAAAATTAACTGAATTTCAAAAACGACACCCTATAATTTCTGCACCAGGTGTATTGTGGCGACTTTGGATTAAGGGTCTTATTCGTTAATAAAAGCTTTCAACAAATTCTTATAGTGATTAGCCAAACTGGGCGAGAAGTTCAGGCTCAATCACTCCAAACTCAATACCTATCTTTGTGAAAAGTGCTACAGCTTTATCAATTTGTATTTTTGAATGTGAAGAACTTACGCTGCATCTGAGCAAACTCATATTTGCCGGTGTTGCTGGAGGAAGCGCAAGATTGACGTAAAGACCTTCATTCAGTAATGCATTCCAAAAGGAGATTGCCATTTCTGATGACTGCAATCTTAAAGCAACTACAGGGCTTACATCCGGACCAACGGAAAATCCAGCTGCTATCATTTTACTATGGAGGTAACGTGCATTACTCATCAGTTTTTCACGCAATAATTCTCCTTTTTCTACCTTTTCCAACGCAGTTACTACTGAAGCTACTACTGAAGACGGTAAAGAGGCTGTGAACATATAGGGGCGACAGGCTACTTTTAATAAATCGAAGTCAGCAATGTTTGAAACGCAAAACCCACCTATTGCTCCAAGGCTCTTGCTAAATGTACCTAAAATAAAATCGACATCATCTTCTACGCCACACTCCTCGGCTAAACCTCTTCCATGTTTGCCTAGAACTCCCATTGAATGAGCTTCATCAACTATCAGATAAGCGCCAAACTCTTTAGTCACTTCTACTATTTCTTTAAGTGGTGCCTTATCGCCGAGCATGCTAAAAATGCCTTCAGTGACAACGATTATATTACCACCATTATTTTTAATACGGCCCAATCGTGTTCTTAAATCGTTTGGATCATTATGCTTAAATCGAGTTACTGGAGCAGGGGTTAACTTACACGCGTCGTAAATGCATGCATGAGAATCCGCATCAATAACGAGATGGTCATCCCGACCTGCCAACGTTGCAATAATTCCAAGATTTGCTTGATACCCTGTGGTGAACACCATGGCGTGATCACGGCCATAGAATGATGCTAGATTACTCTCAAGTCGTGCATGCCAGCCATATGAGCCGTTAGCTATCCGAGAACCGGTTGTGCCGGTACCATTTTCGCGAAGCGCAGAAACAGCAGTTTCAATGCTTTGTTTGTCAAAAGTTAGCCCTAGATAATTATTTGTACCCAATAGAATAGTTTTTTTACCCGACACCACTCCTTCAGTTGGAGATAGTATTTCATCAAAACAAACAGAAAATGGGTCGTTGCCAGCCTCCTTTACATGGTTGTAAGCGCCACGCAATTCTTCGAATTTTTTCAAAATGCTCATTATGCTCTAACCTCTGTTTGTAACGACTGTACGACACCCGCTAGCTGGAAAACAGTTTCTGTGTCGGCAATACGATCCAAAGGGATCGAAATATCAAAGTAGTCTTCTAACGCCATCACTAAATCCATTACCGCTAATGAGTCCAAGCTTAAGTCTCGAACGATATTAGTCTCCGAGGCTATGTCAGAAGCGTTGGGCATTATTACCAAAAGTTCTTTGATGATAATAGCGACAACTTCTTCATCGTTCATATACTGACACCGTTTGTTTTTTATCTACATAACACTTATCAAGCGTATATGCACTGTTTGGAAAGAGGAATGGCTGTAAGAAAGTGTCACGTTTTCCTACCAAGTATTTCAAATAAGTTTGTTTGACGCGTACCATTTTGCGGTTTGAGTAAAACCACTTTCCAGAGATATTCGTGGGCGCCAAATTTCAAGCTGCGGCTGAAATGTAGGAGAAGAACCCCATTGACCGTGTAGAATTTCTGCAATTTTCCCTGCTGGGACGAATGGTGTCTGCCCCATTAATCGGGAAATATAAGCAAAGGTATTACCTCCAGATTTGGACAATACAGTTGGAATACTTGTAATTTTGGGGGTTTTTCCAACCGCTTTTCCAACTGTTAAAGCAATTTCACTCCAAGTATAACCGTAAATATTTTCATCACTTAATTCATAAAGTGCGTCAACTTTTCCTATCTTTGCGTACGTAACCACTGCGCTTGAAACGTCCGCAACGTTAATTAAACAAATACGGGCTGCTTCATCTCGAGGCATAAAAATCCTCCCTTTTGAAGCCATCTGAAATAATGGCAGTGTCTCTTTATCCCATCGGCCATAAACTGCTGATGGTCGTAAAATAGTAACAGGTCCAGTAAAATTTCTTATTATTGCATCCTCACCTGCGCGTTTGCTCGCAGCGTAATCTGATAGGCCTGGCACTCTGGCTGCCATTGAAGAAACTACAACAAAGATTGCTTTTGGTACCGTTTTTGCGGCTGCTTTTGCTAAGTTTTTGCTACCTTTTTCGTTTACAGCAAAGAACTCGGTGCGGTTTTTTGCTTTTATTAATCCACCAACATGTATGACTGCATCTGCGTCCGCACAAAATTGTTCTAAAGCTTTCTGATCAGATAAATCGCTGATAATAATTTCAGCATCTAATTCTGGAATAAGTGGATGCATTGGTTCACTACGCACAAGCAGCCTTATTTTCCAACCAGATTTAATTAAGTCGGATATTATGTAGCGCCCAACAAATCCAGTCCCACCGGTTATAGCTGCCAAAGGTTTCTGTTTAAGTGTCAATATTCTTGCCCTAAAAAGTCACTGCGTCTAAGGCGCCGATAATTCGGCAATAGTGCCATCAAGATATTGTATTCGTGATTTGGTACGACTAAGCTTTCCCGAGGAAGTATGCGGAAGGCTATTGTGAGGAACAAGTACGACTTGGCACTGTAAACCGTGGACGCCGCTAATTACACGTTCTATTTCCGTTCGTAAAGACTCACGCGCTTCAGTGCTTGTAGCCCTGCACTGCACAAGAACAACGATAGTTTCATCGTTACCATTTTGTACAGAAAATGCTGATACATCCCCTGTACGGCAAAGGGAAATATCTCGTTCTACAGACCATTCAATATCTTGGGGCCAGATGTTTCGACCGTTCATAATAATTAAGTCTTTAGCGCGGCCAGTGATTACAATTTCCCCATCGGATAAGTAGCCAAGATCTCCCGTATTCAACCATCCTTGTTCATCCAAGACATCTGCTGTTTCTTCTGGCAAACCATCGTAACCTTTCATAGTGCTGGGGCCACGTAAGAAAAATGTTCCAACCCGCTTTTCCGGAAGTACACTTCCACTTGGATCACGGACTTCTAATTCATGTCCAGGGAGTATTTTTCCACATCTAACGAAAGATCTTATCCTATCTGTATCGCCGCTTGTTTCAATCACACGTCCTTCATTTTCAAGCATATTTAAATCTACGGTATCAACAATTAAGCCTCTGCCCGGTTCGTGAAAACTTATTGCAACCGTTGCTTCTGCCATTCCATAGCTGGGAGAGAAGGAGTTTGCCTCAAAACCAAAATCTGAAAATGTTTTTGAAAAATTATTTAACACTGACGGACGGACCATATCACCGCCAATACCAGCGGCCCGCCATGTAGATAAGTCTAAATCCATTGGTGGTTTTGCTCGCTCTGCGCGTCTTACACAAAGCTCGTAACCGAAAGTTGGTCCGAATGAGAGTGTTCCACCATATTTGCTAATGGTTGAAAGCCATGTCATGGGGCGTTTTGCAAAATCGCGAGTAGGGATAACGTCGATTGACATTTGTGTCATAATTGGGGTCAACAGACAACCGACTAACCCCAGATCATGGTAAAAAGGCAGCCAAGTGGTGCATCGATCATCTTGTCTGATTGTCATACCAGATAAAGATATTGCAGTTGTGTTCGCTATAAAAGCTTCATGAGTGATTGCCACGCCTTTTGGAGCGCGTGTACTGCCTGATGAAAACTGGAGATATGCTAGCCCACTCATAGTTGGTTCTGGTAGGTAAGTTGAATTTTTCAACTTAGGCAATTCCTCAACCGTCCCAATGTACTCTAGTTCCAATACGTCAGCAGCTTCATGCAAAAGGCTGAGCATTGCACTAGGACCGAAAGCAGCTTTTGCACCGGCAGTTAAAATCATACGTCGTGTTTGGTCGACATATCCTGAACGCCCTCGAAAAGCAGCAGGTAAAGGCATAGGCATTGGAATTAAACCAGCATACTGGCATGCAGCAAAAATACGCAAAAAATTTCCGTCACTTTCAGCAATAATTGCAACCCGGTCTCCAGCTTGCAGCCCTATCGATATCAGTTGTTCTGCAAGCGCAACTGATTGAGCGCGCAACTTTTTATACGGTAAAACCTCCTCTATTACACCTCTACCCGAGAAAAAATTAATACCTGTTTTGCATTGAGAAGCGTAGTCTAAAGCTTCAGTAAAAGAACGAAAGCCCGAGGCTTTAAATGGAATTCCACGTTCAGTAGGAGTTGGGATTGTGATTTCAATCAAGCCGCATTTTCCTTGTATGATTATGGAGGCAATTTGCCACTTCTTTTATATTGGTTTTTCTAAAGCTATGAACCTTAACATCAGATATAAGACGATGTGGATACTCACAAGTTGTTGCGAAATTGAAGTATTAATTATTTTAATTGCACAAATTCACTTTGACGCTGTAGTCAATTAATTAAGTCTTTTTTGTTCAAATAGTTTGTAAACTGCTCGAATTGCATTATCATTTTCTGCAATAAGGGGTACTTTTTTTGTATATCGCAAAGGCATACCTAAAAAGTTAATTTGACCGTTTTTATGCAACTCTTTGAAGTATTTATCTGGGGATTTTGGCGGAAAAATAATCCCCATTCGTATACAGTTTAAATAAATCTGTGACAGAGTTTTGTTACCATTTCGTATTTTTTTATCAACATTTAAAATTAACTCCCTTAGAGCTTTGTTTTTTTGAGTTAACGAAAAAATTTGTACTGGCCGCTGGGTTAAAGCAGCCTCTTGTGTCATGGAAATACTGTCATTTGTAACTATAAATTCATCTGCCAATGCCAAGTAAGCGGCATAAGGATTGTCTGTATCCGTATGCCAAAAATATATAAAAGATGGTGAATCTAATGATTTGCGTAAGATTTCAGTGACAAATCTTGGCGTTCTGGGGCTTGTTGCAACCAATAAAGAGCCTGTTACTTTTAGTTTATGATCATTACATATATTAACTAATTTTTGGGCGGAAAACTTTGAAAATTTAAGTGATGGTGTACTACCCCCCACAAAAACAGCGGTCCAAGGGCGGGGAAGATGTAGTAAGCGATTTTGCCAAGCATTAGCATTATTAGCCAGCCTCGTTGGGGATTGAGTATTCAGTGGTCCGGTTAGGCACAACACATTGTTTGCTGAGGGTAAGCCATACTGTGGAGTAGTTAAAACGAGATTAAAATATGAAAGAGAGGCGCGTGGTCGCCCAAGATGAACTAGTCTCGCAGTGCATTGTTTTTGTATCCAGCGCGCAACCGGTACACTTCGCCAACCGATAGATAAAACCAAGTCAGGCCAAGGAGGCGTTAATTCACTCCTGCTTGCGGGCGTTAAATGTTTTAAACTAATTGATCTGCTATAGTAAGGTGTCCAAATTGGCAGTTGTTTTTGCCAATCTAATTTTTTAACTGTCCACCGCCAACCTATCCCTTCCGCTAATGTCTGCAATTGAAGATTATCACCCGCACGATGGCCCTCTAAAACCCAAACCATCGGCGAATCTATAGCGTCCTGTACATCTATCGATTGGTCAACTGTTCTTGCTTTCACTTATCTGAACACCTAATAACATGAATAACTGCACCTTCAGTTTAACTGATCACAACGAAACACAAAAGGCATTTAGAGCCCCAACGTTTTAATAGTGACCTTATCCTTTGGTTCAGAGTTAATTCGAAGTAAGGGCAGAACATTGAAGAAGACGGTTTTTATACATACGAATGCAAAGCAAATGGTTGGTGCTATTGTTGGCAAACATTCGCTCAAGCGCAATTCAGCTAACCCTAAAGAATTTGATGTGCAAATAACGGTACAAGAAGACTTCCCTTTATTTTTGGATTTTGAAGGTAAAGATTTTTTACGTGGTGGCAATTGGCGTACCTGGAAAAATGCAGACTTGCAGTCTTTTACTCCTGTTCGGTTTATGCCGCCAGAGTTGATGGGATATGAAGGCCGTGCTATAGTAATTGATCCTGACGTGTTTGCTGTAGGAGATATCAACGAACTGTTTGATAGGGATATGGATGGGAAAAGTATTTGCGCAAAACCGCGACCTGGTCATAAAGGGCATGCTAATTATGTTGCTTCCAGTGTAATGCTACTAAATTGTGCTGATCTTCGGCATTGGAACGTCAAAAGCCAGTTTGAAGCCATGTTTTCTGGTGACTTGGATTATGAAGATTGGATTGAACTACGTAATGAACCTGATAACTCTATTGGTTATCTGGAATCGTTTTGGAACGATTTTGATCGGTTGGCTTCAGACACTATGCTTATTCACAATACCAAAAGGCGAACCCAGCCTTGGAAAACGGGCCTTGCGATTGATTATACCAACCGGCCCAACAAACTTTTTAGGGCACTTGGCATTAGTGGCTACAGGAAAAAGGGTTATTATTCGAAACATCCTGATCCTAAGCAAGAACAGTTTTTCTTTAGTTTATTGAAAGAGTGTCTGGCTACAGGCGCTATTTCTGATGAACAGATTAATTCTGAAATGTTGCAAAACCATGTGCGCCGTGACGCTTACAAGGTTATGGAAAGAGTTCCAGATTTAGATACGCTGCTTAATGAAATTGATAAAAGAAACTAAATAGTTGCGTAACTTTGTATTAAACAAACTTTATTATGAATAAACGAGGCTGGTAGAGACAACACCGATTGGATTGTTTTTGTAAATCAGTTTGAATTTGGAGGGCTTGGATGTTTTGCAAAAATCTACCAACGGATGTTCAATAACTGCTGGATCGTTTCGCACTTTCGCAATTAGTACTAAAAAAAATGGTCACGTTACACAATGTTTGGCCGTCGCGGACTTGGTTGGTGTCAAAATTGAAGCCGTGTTGCAAATACGCGGATTAAATAAAGCACTGCCGGAGTGGCAAAGAGAGTTGGAAAAATTATATTGGATATTCCCGGCCATAAAAATGGCATGGACATTCCGTAAAGGCGAGTATTTGATTTTGGCGAGCGGAAGATCCGTTTTACCAGCTTGTCGATTGATAAAATTCCTACGGGGTAATGAAGTATTCATTCTTTTCATAGGATCGCCGAAGAAGTGGACTACTAATTGCGCTGACCTAATGTTGAGACCTCAACACGAACGTGAGCTTGGTGTTGATGAGGAAAAACGATATCCTTGGCGCCCTAAACAGGTGTGGGTGAATTCTCCTATTTGCAACCCATTACCGGTATCAAAAGAAGAGGGTTGCGAGGTTGTTATTTTACTTGGCGGATTAAATATCACATATGGCGATGAAATCACTGATTATTCCGATTTTCTCAATCGACTTGATACGATATCGGCTCAACATTCTCTGAGTATAATTTTTTCAAGAAGGACAAAAAAAAGTGTACAGAACGCCATAAAAAAACGTTTTGCTCCAACTAACGTTAAGTTAATTGAGGCAACTGATAGGCAAGGGTTTTTGAATGCCTGTGAAAGTGCTGGAGCTTTTATTGTAACGCCAGACTCTATTACGATGGTGGTCGAAGCGTGCGCAACTGGAAAACCCGTTTATATACCTGATCTTCCAGTAAGGCGTGTTGAAACTAGAAACCATCGTTTTATAGAAATGACTATTGCAAAAAAATATGCTAAGCACTTTGATGGTAACATTAATTTTGCACGCAGCTACATTGAACGAAAAGACATAGAAAACGCTCGCCAGGTAATGACTGGGTATATTACCTCTTGGTCGAAAGAATATGTCAATCAGTCGTAGTGGGTATTTTGAGTGTTACATACCTAATTCTTTCATGTAGTAACTTTCTAATTGTAAATCGAAATTAGTATGTCCCAAAGAAATAAAGATTGGTATTCGTCTCCAGTTACTGATGTCATTCTTTATTGATGCTAACTGTTGAACTAATTATTATTTTCAATAGATGAAATTTGACCATTTAATAAATGATAAGCTCTGTCGGCAATTTTAATAAATGCTGGACGGTGAGTAATTGCAATTATAGTTATCTGACCACCAAGATTTTTTATATTTTTGATGATTTCTTGTTCTGAAAGTGGATCAAGAGCACTGGTCACTTCGTCCAAGATTAAGATGTCAGGTTTGCAGACTAAAGCCCGAGCGAGAGCAATGCGCTGGCGTTGACCACCGGAAATCATTGACCCCTTTTCTCCTACTTCAGTGTCGAGGCCCAGGGGCATGTTTGCAACAAAATTTGATGCACCAGCAAGAGAAAGTGCATCAATTACATTGGCTTCACTTATGGTTTTGTTACCCAGTGCTATGTTTGAGAAAACTGTATCGTGAAATAAAATTGGTTCCTGTGGTACGTATCCTATTGATGCTCGCCAGTCATGTAGAGAAAAACTGTTAAGTGGTATGTCGTCAATTAAGACTTGGCCAGTGTCTGGAGAATAAAATCCAAGTAAAATATCTGTTATTGTTGTTTTTCCTGACCCTGAAGGGCCTGTAAGAACTGTGGTTGCGTTTTTTGGGAATTCTAATGTTATTCCTTTGAGTATTGGACTGCCTGCATGAGAAAAATGCACATCCACAAAACTGAACTCTTTTTTGAAAATAGGCTTCTTTGTCGAAGGATCTGACTCTATTTGTGCTTGTGTTTCTCGGATTTGTTCCAAAGCACTGAAGTAGGCACTCTCTGAAATAACTGTTTTTTGATATTCATTTTGCATTTTGTTAAAGGTTTTAACTAATTGCGTCAGCACTAGGCCCATCACCGCAAGCTCTGCAATTGGGAAACCCCAATAAACAATAGCTATTGTAATTCCTATCCCAAGTACAATCGCAGCTAGAGTTTCATTAGAAGCTTTAAGCGCTTCCTTTGCTATAACCTGTTTTCTTAGAGCTTTTTTTAATCTTGAAATATTTTCATTCATTAATCTCTCAAAATCTGCTTGTCGAGCCATAGCTTTAAGCGGTTTTATATTATTAAGAGCATCACTTATGTAAGATATGAAATTGCGAGCATGTTTTGTCTGTTGAGTACCAGCTCGACGTGCTCTTTTAATTAAAAAGTGCAGTGATAATGCTATGACAGCACCTACAAAAAGAGACATCATCGCCGCTTGCCATGAGATAAATAACGCAACCACTGTGTAAACGACCGCCTGCATGGTATATACAAATAGCCTTGCTGCTGAGAGGTACGCCGCCCCGGCGCGTGTTGCTTCAGCACTCAATGCATTTGTTATTTTTCCGATGGGTTGTTTAGTGAAAAAATCCCATCGCACCATTAGTAACGAATTTACCAGGTTGCTTCGAATATTAGTGGTTATGTCTGCAACTGTGTAACCTACATATGTCATGGCTGTTAGTGTAAGAATATTTTTAAGTATTACAGTTGATACACCGAGCGTCACTAGTGTGACGATATTTGCTTCAATTCCAAAAAAAGCGAGCCATTCCGTTACTTTTACTACCGAGGAACTTTGTTCTCCTGCCGTATCTCCAAGGGCCATTGATACTGTTGGTAAAAGGCTGGCAAGTCCGATACCTTGAGCAAGGCCACTTAGGAATAGACAAAGCAATACAACCAAGGGTTTAGTTTCGCTTGCTTTGAAAAATATTTTTAGAACACTCCGCAGCGGATATACCTCTTATAGATTAACGTGAGGATGGTATGACAACGATCTGCAACAACTAAAAGGCAAATTCAACAGGTAACCTTACATGCCAAGACTTAAACAGTGAAAGGTGCCAGTATAAATCTGGGACGCTAACTATAATATATCAATGTTATCATATTTATACGTTTTGTCTTTTAATCGTAATTTTTACTTACGCTCTCCGACGACGCCCACCTGAGCGACCTGAGCGACCGCGACCTTCTTGGCCAGCTTTCACTGGTAGGCGATTGAACTTGATCCATTCTCCGCCTCCTTCATCATTATTTGTAAGGAAATTTGCTGCGCGGATAGCTTCCATCTCCTTGCCTGCAAGTGTTGCAGTAGAACCCATATTAAAAAGTTGTACGAAAGACTCGTCATCCATATTATTTGGTAGGATAATTCCTGCAGATGCAATTTCGGCTCGTTTTTCTTTAATTCTAAGCGGACCAATTGGTAAAGCTATGGGGTTCATTATAGCGGATGTCATGCCAGCGCCCATTGCCATAGGTAAAAAAGCATTGTTGATTCCATGCCTATTAGGAAGTCCAAATGATATATTCGATGCACCACATGTCGTATTCACGCCTAACTCTTCGCGCAGGCGGCGTACCAGCGCAAAAACTTGTAAGCCAGCAGTACCCATAGCACCAATTGGCATTACCAATGGGTCAACAACTATATCGCATGCAGGAATTCCAAAATCAGCAGCGCGTTGAACAATCTTTTTTGCTACTGCAAAACGGACATCTGGGTTTTCGGAGATACCGGTATCGTCGTTTGAAATTGCAACAACTGGGACATTATATTTTTTAACAAGTGGAAGCACTAACTCTAAGCGCTCTTCTTCACCTGTAACGGAATTTAAAAGTGGTCTTCCTTCAGCTGCGGCAAGGCCGTTTTCCAACGCTCCAGGAACAGAACTGTCGATGCAAAGTGGGGTGTCAACTACTGCTTGGACACATTCAATTAGTTCGCGCATCAGTGTCGGTTCTACAAAATTGTTATCAGCATATCTTGGGTCATCAGCCATTTTGTTTGAAAAAACTGCCCCTGAATTAATATCAAGAATCGTAGCCCCAGCTGCGGATTGTGCAATTGCATCCATTTCAACACGTGAGAAATCGCCTCTCTCTAATTCCTCGTTTAGCACTTTGCGTCCTGTTGGGTTAATTCTCTCTCCTATAACGGTGAACGGCTGATCAAAGCCAATGATTGCAGTCTTAGATTTAGATTCGACAATGGTGCGTACCATTAAAATAGTCCTTTAGAGGTTGTTAGTGCGGGCTTTTGCTCCACCATTTTCGGTGGCCCAACGGGCGTTAATTTTGATGCCGCCCAAAGGAAAGAAATGAACGTTTGTGATGTTGAAATCTGGATTTTTTCTTTTGTATGAAGCCAGTTCGGAAATAACCTCTGTTGGATCAAAAGGCACTAACAACTTTGTCACATCTTTGGCACGGCGTTGCAACACACGCAATGACGGTCCAACCCCGCATGCAATAGCATATTTGATCATGGTTTGTAACTTGGCTGGGCCCGCTATGCCTATATGGATTGGGAGGTTAACGCCAGATACTTTAATTGTGTTTGCCCAAGCTATAATAGACTTAGCCTCAAATGCGAATTGAGTAGTTATTGCCATATTAGCATCGGAACGATCAGAAAAGGCTTGTTTCCACAGGAGGGCTTTTTCTACATTAATTATTCCACCATCAGGGTCGATGTCTTTGTTGCCCTCTGGGTGACCAGCGACATGAAGCCTCCGGAACCCAGCCTTATCAAAAGCACCACATTCTAACAATTGCATCGAGTTATGAAAGTCGCCTTGCGGTGTATCTACACCACCGGCTAGCAAAAGGGCCTGATCTACATTTGCTTCTCCCTGATAACGCAAAATCCAGTCTTTTAAGGTATGTTTATCTTTAATAATGCGTGCGGGAAAATGTGGCATGACTGGAAATCCGTCAGAGGTAAGACGTTTAGCGGTTGCCACCATGTCCTCGATCGGCGTGCCTGCTATGTGCGCAATATATACACGGGTACCAGCAGGGAGGATTGAACTAAAGTCTTCTACCTTTTCAGCTGTGCGAGGCATAACTTCAATGGAGTAATTCTCAAGAAGAGCCTCCACGTCCGCACCAAGTGATCCAGCAGTAGGATCATCATCTTTTCTAAATTTTAACAGAGCCATCGTGTCCAACCCCTGAGTATTGTCTTGGAAAAGTTGCAGTTGTACTGCAGTTCATCTATTATTTTTTGTCAGTAGGTTTTTAATAGTCAATCCCATCCCTCATTTTCAATAAGAGCTTTGATGCGATCGTTATCATATTCAGTTTCCAGTTTTAGGCTCTCTTTTTCTGCCGTTTCGGTGGGATCCCCGTCAACAGAGTGGGATTTTACTTTGCGCCATTCTGCAAGATAAGCGTCTGCGTCTTTTGCATTCACCTTCATGGCAGCGCGGTCGATTGCTTGTTCAAACCGTTCAGCTAGTTGGCGTTTTGCTCCGGCGCGTCCTTTGCCAACAATAACTTGGGCTGGGATATCGCGCCAATAGACAATAGTTACATCAGGCATGTGATTCTTTCGGTTTT
The DNA here is from genome assembly GCA_905480645.1 of uncultured Tateyamaria sp. Classification (GTDB taxonomy): domain Bacteria; phylum Pseudomonadota; class Alphaproteobacteria; order Rhodobacterales; family Rhodobacteraceae; genus Tateyamaria. Next base: position 35,439 of record CAJQRC010000018.1, on the reverse strand, counting down.
GTTAGGTTTTCAATACGGCATCAAAAAAATATAACATGGCTTGTTTTCGACAAAACTGGAAGCTCTTGCGACGGGCTACTTTGTGAATTCTCTTTTGTTAATTAAATCGCAACTATGCGGTTCTATTAATCTTTAATACCCATCAGTTTAGTTTAGCCACCATACCATTTTTAGCAAAATATAGATTGATCGTATCAAGACACTTGCGTGCCTGGCAGGTTAATCATATCTTTGTAATAACTTGATATGAAAGGCGCTTAAAATGGCGTCAAAGCGTCCCAAAGATGCGGGTGCGCGTTATTCGCAAGGTGCAAGACACGCACCCCAACCCGTGCCACGTGTCCGACGATCATCTGCACTTTATGCAGCACTAGATCTGGGCACTAACAGTTGTCGTATGCTGATCGCCGTGCCGCGTGGTGCGGGCTTTCGTGTTGTCGACAGTTTCTCTAAATCCGTACAATTAGGCCTTGGGCTGGAAAGCTCAGGTCGCTTGTCACGTAGATCGATGTTACGAACGATACAGGCGCTGCGCATTTGTCAACAAAAGTTAAAGCGACACAAGGTTAGACGGATGCGACTAGTTGCGACTGAAGCGTGTCGCAGAGCGCTTAATGCAGAAGATTTTATTGATCGCGTCCATCGTGAAACTGGTTTGCGTCTTGATATTATACAGACTGAAGAGGAAGCGCGTTTAGCGGTTATTTCTTGCGCACCGTTGGTGTGTCCAAAGACTGAAAATTTGTTGATTGTTGATATTGGTGGTGGTTCAACTGAGCTTGTTTGGATTGATCTAAGCGGTGTAGCTAAGCATGACCGAGCATGTGCAATTATGCGGTTACATGCTGGTTTTAAACCTGCTTTGTCTAATATCCCGCAAGCTCGTGTGGTTGATTGGATTAGTGTACCTTTAGGTGTGGCAACGCTGCGGGAACAGTTTAATGATGTGGAAGACGATGCTGGGCGTTTTGCTTTAATGAGCTGGTATTTCGAGGAAAATCTCGCAGGATTTTCTCCTTACCATGCGAAGGAGAGAACTGAACATTTTCAGATTGTTGGGACCTCTGGTACGGTTACTACCGTAGCAGCGTCTCACTTGGGTTTAAAACGTTACGATCGTACCAAGGTTGATGGGTTGAGCATGTCTACTAAACAAATCGATGCTGTTATTCACTCGTACCTTGCTATGGGTCCTAGTGGTCGCCGTGCGGATCCGCGGATTGGTTCGGACCGTCATGCATTGATCATGTCGGGTGCCGCGATCTTGCAAGCTTTGATGCGTTGTTGGCCAACTGATAGTTTATCTGTTGCAGATAGAGGACTGCGTGAGGGATTACTTTATTCTCAAATGAGCGCTGATGGAGTGTTGGATACAGATTTTTCTAAAGCACTCCCTTAGTGCATAGCTGAGGACGTAGTATAGCCGGAGTAATTAATAAGGGTGGTATATTGACCAAAATTCCCAGTGGAAAATCTAAAACGCCAACAGGGAAAAATAACTCTGGGCGTGGACAGCGAGATCTTAAGGTAAAGGTTAAGTCAGCTCGAGGGCGTAAGCTGAGTTCAACTCGCTGGTTACAGCGTCAGTTGAATGATCCCTATGTCAAACGCGCCATAGCTGAGGGATATCGAGGGCGTGCTGCTTACAAGATTATGGAGTTAGATGATAAGTTCCGTTTCCTAGTCCCTGGCGCTAGAATCGTAGATTTGGGCGCTGCTCCTGGTGGATGGTGTCAAGTTGCAGTCAAGAGGTGCAATGTCTTAGCCGAACGTTCGGGAAAAACAGTTGGCACAATACTGGGAATTGACCTCCAGGAAATGGAACCAATCACTGGCTGTGACTTATACCAGCTGGATTTTATGGATGAGGATGCAGACGAACAAGTCAAGCAATTGCTTAGGGGTAAAGCTGATGTGGTAATGTCGGATATGGCAGCTTCTTCTTCAGGACATAAACAAACTGACCACTTGCGAATAATTTCTTTATGTGAGGCTGCCGCTTACTTCGCCTTTGACGTTTTAGATGAAGGTGGCACATTTGTGGCCAAGGTACTGGCTGGTGGTGCAGAAGGAAGTCTGCAAAAGTTATTGAAAAAAAAATTCAAGAAAGTTGATAATGTTAAGCCGCCAGCTTCGCGTTCAGATAGTTCTGAGAAGTTTGTTGTCGCTACAGGCTTTAAGCTTTAATAACTTAAATTATTAAAATCAAATACTTATGACTATTATATAAAGTAAAATTATTTTAAATTTTTGTGGCCTACATGGATGAACTTGATGCATGAGCACCACGTTCACGATATGGTGTGGTGTTGTAGTGTGCTCGGTAACACTTTGAGAAATGTGATGGCGAAGCAAATCCGCATGCCAAAGCAACGTTAATCACGCTCATATCTGTTTGCATTAGTAGGTTGCGTGCTTTTTGCAAACGGAGTTCCATATAATATCGCTTAGGGCTCCGGTTTAGATACCGTCGGAACAGGCGTTCCAACTGACGTGTGGACATACCTACATCTCTAGCTAAAACTGAAGGGCTTATTGGCTCTTCTATGTTTTTTTCCATAATCTGGATCACTTGACTAAGTTTAGGATGCCGAACACCAATTCGAGTGGGTACAGACAACCTCTGTGTATCTTGGTCGGTACGAATTGAGGAATAAATTAATTGATCTGCTACAGCGTTCGCCAGTTCCTCTCCATGATCGTCCGCTATGAGCTTCAGCATGAGATCAAGCGATGAAACTCCACCAGCAGTAGTCAAACGTGGGCCATCAACCACAAAAACAGATTTTGTTAGCTCTACGTCTGGAAATTCTTCTAAAAAGCTATCCTGATTTTCCCAATGAACAGTTGCTTTTTTACCGTTGAGCAAGCCAGCTTTAGCAAGCGCGTAGGCAGCCGTACACAAGCCAGCTATTACCACACCTTTGCGTGCTTCTCTACGCATCCACCCTAACAGCCGCTTTGTTGTGGCGTTTTGTACATCGATGCCACCGCATAGCATCACAACATCATTACGGGCTACGTCATCTAAATCCCCGTTTAATTGGAATCCTGTACCAGCGGAGCAGTATGCAACCTGTCCACCTTCTCCGATAATACGCCAACTATAAATGTCGCGGCCAGCCATTCTATTTGCGATACGCAAACTTTCTAATGCTGACGAAAAACTTAATAGAGTAAAGTTCTCCAATAAAACAAAGACATAACGCTTCGTTTCGTCTTTATCAACTGAAGAGTTTGTGGTTGGGCGGGGGATAGCCATCGCCGCGTATTCCTGTCAGGTTTAACGCCCGCTTTTACGGACAGATATTTTTTCATTAATAAAATCTTGATCATGCACATTGGATGGCGTCAAGAGGGTGAATTTCCGATATGGTCAGTCTGCAATAGCTTTTGTATAGAGATAAAGAAAAATACTTTTGCTAGCGTTTTGTGGAGATGGATGATGAGTGACTGGACTAAATCCGACTGGCGTACCAAACCTCGTGTGCAGATGCCTAACTATGCAAAAACCGTTGCCTTAAATGCGGTCGAGGTACAACTTTCAAAGTATCCACCTTTAGTATTTGCTGGCGAAGCCAGGCGTCTTAAACACCTGTTGGCGGATGCAAGCCATGGAAATGCATTTTTGTTGCAGGGTGGAGATTGCGCCGAGTCTTTTGATCAGTTCAGTGCTGACAGTATCAGAGATACGTTTAAAGTAATGCTGCAAATGGCTATGGTGCTAACTTATGGGGCTAAAGTGCCAGTAATTAAATTAGGCCGAATGGCAGGCCAGTTTGCGAAACCTCGTTCAGCACCTACTGAAATTATAGATGGCCTAGAGTTGCCTAGCTATAGAGGTGACATTATTAACGAATTGGCATTTACGCCAGAAGCACGTTCCCCAGATCCAAACAAGATGCTACAAGCGTACACACAAGCCGCCGCCACCTTAAACCTCTTGCGAGCATTTTCGACCGGTGGTTTTGCTGATATGAATAGGGTCCACTCGTGGACACTTGGTTTTACCGATGGAAAAGGCGCTAAAAAATATCGAGAAATTGCAGCACGGATTCAGGATACTATTGATTTTATGGCCGCGGCGGGTATCGACGCAGATACAACACATAAGTTCTCAACTGTTGAATTTTATACAAGCCATGAATCATTGTTACTGGAATATGAGGAGGCGCTTACTAGGCTAGATTCAACATCAGGAAAATGGTTGGCTGGTTCAGGCCACATGATCTGGATTGGTGACAGGACAAGACAGCCGGACGGCGCCCATGTTGAATTTGCTCGCGGTGTGCAAAATCCTATTGGATTGAAATGTGGGCCAACAATGACGAGTGAAGATCTTAAGGTCTTAATGGCCAGATTAAACCCTGAAAATGAAGACGGTCGTTTGTCGTTAATAGCGAGATTTGGAGCTGGTTCAGTTGGAGAACACCTACCACGTTTGATCAGTACGGTTCGCGAGGAAGGGGCTAAGGTGGTCTGGGTGTGTGATGCAATGCACGGCAATACAATAAAATCTTCTACTGGATATAAAACTAGACCTTTTGAGTCAGTTCTGCGGGAAGTGCGTGAATTTTTTGGAGTGCATCAATCCGAGGGAACTGTGCCTGCTGGAGTGCATTTCGAGATGACAGGTCAAGATGTAACCGAATGTACTGGTGGAGTGCGTGCTGTCAGTGAAGAAGATCTTAGCGACCGTTATCACACTGCTTGTGATCCTCGCTTGAATGCTTCTCAAGCTTTAGAATTAGCATTTCTTGTAGCTGAAGAGCTCTCTAACCGTCGAAACGCTCGGTCTAAGGAGCGCGCTGTTAGTTTATAGTTCACAGTTTTTATACTGATTAATAATATGAAATTAAATCCAAAATTGACTTACCGTTCAATTATTGTCTCGGTCATCTCTGTTAAGTAATACATGCCTATTTTATTGATTATTAAATTAAATTAATTTAGTAAATTAAAGTACTATAAGTCAGGTAAGTAGAAATTACATCTTGTAGCCATCATTGTACCAGTTCTCTTATATGCACATCTTAGACTTGCTTGGTAGAACGTATACCCCTAAATCCATTTTATGGAAAAAAATAATTTTAAGGCCTCAGTCCGATCAATGACGGGTTTTGCTGTGCAGTCGAGCGCTATGGATGGGTTTCGATGGACTTGGGATATTCGTGCCGTTAATGGTAAAGGCCTTGATATTAGATTACGCGTGCCTGATTGGATTGAAGGACTAGAAACTGCGATCCGTCCACTTATCGCTGAGCATGTACGACGTGGGAATGTAACTGTCTCGCTTCGGGTGGCGCGGGACGGTGCCGTGGCAAAGCTTTCTGTAAATCAAGAACAATTAGCAGCAGTCATTCGAGCTTTTCTTGACATCGAAAGGGAAGCCGCGAATTTAGGTCTTTCGCTTGGACTAGCTAAAGCCAGTGATATAGCAGTTGTACATGGTGTTCTGGAACAATCTATTGAGCAAGATAATCCAACAGAATTAAGCAAGGCGTTACTGGATGATTTTCCATCGGTTCTAAAAGCCTTTGATATGATGCGTGTTTCCGAAGGGCAGTCGCTGACCTCAGTTTTGTCGGGGCAGTTGGACAAGATAGAGGCCTTGACGGAGAGAGCTTCTCAGTTGGTGGAGGAGCGTAAAGATGATGTTGCCACCAGTTTAAAGCGCAACTTGGCTCGTATCTTGGATAATTCAGAAGGGTTGGACCATAGCCGCTTGGAGCAAGAACTGGCTCTGCTAGCTGTCAAGGCTGATATTACTGAAGAAATTGATCGATTAGTGTCTCACGTTGCAGCAGCCCGTGAATTGCTTGGGGAAGCTCAATTAGTTGGGCGCAAGATGGATTTTTTGATGCAAGAATTTAATAGGGAAGCTAATACGTTGTGCGCAAAGGCGCAAAATATCAATCTTACAAGGATCGGCCTCGCCCTTAAGGCATTGATTGATCAAATGCGAGAACAAGTTCAAAACGTGGAATAAAATATGACATTAGACCAAAATCAACGTCGTGGACTTTTAATTATTCTTAGTTCGCCTTCGGGGGCAGGTAAAAGCACTTTAGCGCAACGTTTGCGCAAATGGGATCCTGATATTGCATTCTCAGTTTCAGCAACAACAAGGCCTTCACGAGAAGGAGAAATCCACGGTCAGCACTACCATTTTATTACTGAAGGCGATTTTAAAACTATGGTAGCCAATGCTGAAATGGTAGAACATGCACATGTGTTTGGACATTTCTACGGTTCTCCAAAAGAGCCTGTAACCATGGCAGTCGACAGCGGATGTGACGTGTTATTTGATATTGACTGGCAAGGTGCTCAACAAATCCGAAATTCAGACTTAGGCAGTAACACACTGTCAATTTTTTTACTTCCTCCATCAATTAAAGAGCTTCACCGCAGATTGGTGTCTCGTAACCAGGATGCCGATGAGGTCATTGAAAAGCGAATGCGCAAAAGCTGGGATGAAATAAGCCGATGGGATAGTTATGATTTTGTTCTCGTTAATGACGACTTGAATGAGACAGAGGAGCAAGTCAAAACTATCATTGCCGCAACTCGCCTTCGTCGCTTGCAACAGCCTGAACTGACTGAACATGTACGTAAGCTTCAGTCGGAATTTGAGGAATTGTAATGCCTATCTATGCCTTGGGCGCTAATCGACCAGAATGCCACCCAAATACTTGGGTAGCTCCAAATGCTAGCCTGATCGGTAAAGTCGTACTTGAAGAAAAATCAAGTGTTTGGTTTGGTTGTAACATTCGTGCTGATAATGAAGAAATTCGAATAGGTAGTGGTAGTAATATTCAAGAAAATTGCGTGCTGCACATCGATCCGGGATATCCTCTCACAATCGGAGTGGGTTGCACAATTGGTCACAAAGTTATGTTACATGGCTGTACAATAGGTGAAAATTCTTTGATTGGCATGGGTGCAATTATATTGAATGGAGCACAGGTTGGTAAAAACTGTTTAATTGGGGCAGGGGCCTTGATTACCGAAGGTAAAGTAATTCCGGATGGATCATTAGTAATGGGAACTCCGGGCAAGGTTGTACGTGAACTGGATGATATGGCTATTCAAGGATTAAGGATATCAGCCTTACACTATCAAAATAATATGCGACAATTTCGTGACGAAATGATCGAGGTGATGGATGAAAAATGATTATGGGTCTTTAATTCGGCCAAAACCATTACCTGATAGTGCTTCTCGGCCGGTGGTAACGCCACTTTGCCCGTCCGTTGTTTATTCATCCGATAGTCCCGACATGCTGGATGCGCAATATGAGGGAGACCTCGCTGGTTATACATATAGTCGTGAAGGTCACCCCAACGCTGATGTGGTGGCTCATGCCATAGATCGAATTGAAGGTGCACCACATTTAGGCGTAGTAACGTCATCAGGGATGGCCGCAGTGTCTGCAGTGTTGCTAGGTTTAACTAAGGTTGGTGATCATGTAATTGGTGGAAACCAGCTTTATGGTCGATCTTTACGAATGATGTCGGAAGACTTGCCGCGTTTGGGTATTAAAACTACGTTGGTTGATCCGAGCGATGTTGACGCTGTCCGCTCAGCCATCCGCAAAACTACACGAATAATTTTGGTAGAAGTCGTTTCCAACCCAACCTTGCGTATGGCTGATATTTTAGGACTGGCCTCATTGGCGCGCGAGACTGGAGTATTACTAGTCGTCGACAATACTTTTACGACACCACGTGCGTTTAAAGCATTCGATTACGGTGCTGATGTTGTAATTCATTCCATTACAAAGTTGTTGGCTGGCCATTCGGACGTAATGCTGGGTTATATTGCTGCCCGAGATATTGAAATAAATAACCAACTACGAACATTTACTGTGACTGCAGGAATGACGCCTAGTCCTTTTGATTGCTGGTTGGCGGAACGGGGGATGCTTAGCTTTGATCTGCGTTTTGACAGAGCGCAAGCCACTGCGGCAATTCTTGCAGATCACCTTGCAGAATTATCTTTGGTGGAGAGAGTGATTTATCCTGGACGATTTGATCATCCAGATCGTCAACTTTCAATAATACTACTGAAAGATCAATTTTGTAACATGGTGAGTTTTGAGATTTCTGGTGGACGGACAGAGGCTAATGCTTTTACGCGTGCTGCTGAAGGTTTAAATTTTGCACCGACTCTTGGTGACGTTGGTACTACCATTTCGCATCCAGCGTCTTCATCGCATCGTGCATTGACCGCGGAACAACGCGCTGACTTGGGTATATCAGAGGGATTTTTTCGAGTATCTGTTGGGCTCGAAGATCCAAAAATACTGTGTGAAATTTTTACTAAAGCAATTCATGCTGCCAGAAACTAGGTTTATTTGTTTGAAAATAATTAACATAATGTATATTATGCGAATTTTAAATTATCAAAATTCAACACATTCCATAATAGAGCCTGCTCTACTCAGCTTAACAAAATAGGAAGCATTGTGTTATTTATTCAATAATCTGTTGTAAAATAAACAAGTCAAAATAAAGTTCAGTATTTAAAGGACACTTTATGTAATGGAACTTAAAGATAAGATAATTGTTGTTACTGGAGCTGCAGCAGGTATCGGACGCGCATTATGTGTTGCTTTTGCTTCTGAAGGTGCAAAAGTGATAGTTTGTGTAGACCAAGATATAAGTGGTGCAAGGAAAACATCTAACCTTATTAATGGTATAGCCATTGAATGTGATGTTTCCTCTGAACGTTTAATCGCAGATCTGATTGCTAAAGTTGAAAAAAAATTAGGTCCTATTGATTTATTCTGTTCTAATGCTGGTGCCCTAATTGAAGGCGGCTTGGAAGCATCTAACGAAGATTGGCAGCGGTTATGGGAAGTTAATGTAATGTCTCAGGTTTACGCCGCCCGACACGTTGTGCCACTGATGATTGCCCGTGGTGGTGGGTATTTATTGAATACTGCCTCAGCTGCTGGATTATTGAACCAGATTGGGAGTGCTCCTTATGGTGTAACAAAGCATGCCTCAGTTGGATTTTCTGAATGGTTGGCGTTTACGCACGGGGACGCAGGTATAAGAGTTTCTGTATTGTGCCCACAAGCAGTTCGCACAGCTATGATAGAAGGAAATGAAAACCATGTCTCAACTTTAGATGGAATGCTGGAGCCAGCAGAAGTCGCAGTTTCGTGTATAGAGGCAATTCGCTCTGAAAATTTCTTAATTCTCCCTCACCCTGCCGTTTTAGATTACATACGTGGTAAAACAGCTAATTATGACCGCTGGATTGGCGGCATGCGGAAACTGAACCGGCACTTCAATAATATTTGATAGTTAAAATATACTTTTTTGAAACCTAAAATCTAGGTGCAAGTTCGACAACACCTCTTTTCTTCTTGGAATGCTCAGCATCTAAAAGTTAGTTTCGTCGAGCTTTTCGCAACAATCCTTCTTGTGCTACTGAAGCAATCAACGAGCCATTTTGATTGTAGATTAAACCACGGTTAAAACCGCGTCCTCCACCGGACCATGGACTATCCATTGTATACAAATGCCAATCCGAAAATTTTGTTGGGCCATGAAACCACATTGAGTGATCAAGGCTGGCAGCCATTACGTCTCCAGTAAACCAAGTTTGACCATGGGGTCTTAGAGCAGATCCAAGAAGATTCATGTCTGATGCATATGCTAGTAAGCAATGTTGTAACTGGGCTGTTATACCTCGCGCTGCTGCCATTCTGAACCACAAATGATTTACATCATTAGCCGGTTTGGGCTTGAAAAAATCTCGTGGTGCGACTTCTCGGATATCAATAGGTCGCTCTCTAAGAAATTCATCACGATGGGGTGCCGCAATTTTATTCAACACTGCTTCACGCAGAGTAGAGCGATCAGCGAGCGTTTCAGGACCTTCAACAACGGGCATTTGGTGTTGATGGCTCCATCCTTCTTCATCAACGTGAAATGATGCTGACATATTCAAGATCTGTTTTCCATTTTGGATTGCCACAACCCGCCGCGTTGTAAAGCTGCCACCATCCCGAGCTCGATCGACTTGATAAATAACTGGAATTGATGGGTCGCCGGGACGAATGAAATACGCATGAAGGCTATGGCACAGCCTTTTTTCAACCGTATGATAAGCAGAGGCCAAAGCTTGTCCGATGACCTGCCCTCCAAAAATCCGGGTTGGGGTTTCTCCCCCCTGCCCTGAGCCACGAAAAAGGTCAACTTCTAAACGTTCAACGGCTAGTAGGTTTAACAAAGTAAGATGCGCGGCTGTCATTTATATTCCTAAAATAATTATAAAAATGCCAAACTATTATTTAAAAAAATAAAGCATGAATTAAAGAAATTAAGTGCATCATCTTACTCTATTTGTTGCATCAGTTGTATATTTTTCTATCCATATCTAAAGAATTTCTATCCTAATATTTATATTTAACGAAGAGTTTTCTTTATTTTGAGAGTGAGAATATTTTTGGGGATACACATCAAATCATTGGTCCCTATTTAGACCTTTACCTTTGTAATAATTGAATTTTTTCTTTCTATTAAACTTTGGATTTTATTATCTATGATAATGCTCCATGTACAAGAGCTTTTAGTTCTGCTCTGACTGGGTAACTGGAAGACGGGGCGAGCTGAGTGAACATCACTACAGATAGATGGTTTATTGGGTCTACCCAGAAAAAAGTGGAAGCTATTCCGCCCCAACTAAAGTCACCAATAGAGCCTGGCACTGTACTAAGTGCTGGATCAATAATAACGGCGCCCGCTAAACTAAAACCTACCCCATCCATTGGCTGTTCAGCAAAACTTGTGGTGCCAAGGCTCGCAATATCACCCTGTAAGTGGTTAGCCAGCATAAATTTTGCTGTTGATTTAGAAATAATTTTTTCGTTTGGGCCCTGCCCATTACGGCGCAAGCACTCCGCAAATTTCATATAATCATCAATTGTGCCAACAAGTCCACCTCCGCCAGAATGCAACGTTGGCTCAAGAAAAGGTGACCCGAGCGTGTTATCAATAGCATGCAACGTCGAATTATCATCTGCATGCTGTCCCAAGTACATAGGATCACTGGTAAATGGTGTATAAAGGCTAGCAAAACGTCTTTGCTGATTTGGTTTAACCGAAAAAGAGGTCTCTTTTATTTCTAAGGGTTCAAAAACTTGTTGCATGAGAAACTCACCAAGATTTTGACCAGTTACAACCTCAATCACCCGACCGATGATATCGATACCAACAGAATATTCCCATTTTTCACCTGGTTGAAATGCTAATGGCAGAGTTGCTACTGATTTACATTGGTCCGCTAATGTGCCTGAATCAGGACTAAAATCTATATTTCTTTTTTTCATAGCGTCAGAAACTAAGGATTTATTAAATGAGTAGCTTAGACCTGAAGTGTGAGTTAGTAACTGATGTAGAGTTGGTGGTTGGCATGCAAAAGTTTGTTCCATTGATTTGGCTTTGGGTATCAACGCATGGCAGTTAGTAAACTCAGGCAAAAAAGCTGAAACAGGAGTGTTTAGACTTAAGTACCCTTTTTCAACTAAGGTCATTAACGCAAGTGCCGTTATGGGTTTTGTCATTGAATAGATGCGTGCGACTGTATCACGAGCGAAAGGCTTGCCACTTTCTATGTCCAGTTGACCAACTGCGTTAAAAAAAACCTCTTGACCGGCCTGTTTTACCATTATCGATAAACCTGCAAACTTTTGCTCTTTTACATAGCGTTCGGCCCAAACAGAAATACGGCTCAAAAGTTTTTTTTCAAGTTTGAACGCCATTTTACAACTCGAGCATATTTGTCATTGCTTTACGTGTTTCGGATGTGAACCACTCTTGCTGTATTAGTCCCATTTGGCCTTCAATCAGCGCAATTGTCTTTCCTCTGATTTGTTTTTTAACTGATGCATACGCTTTGGGTGGAATGGCTACAAACTCCTTAGCTGCTCTGGTTGCTTGCGTGATTAAGTCCTTTTCCAATACAATCTCATCAATAAAACCCATTTTTTTTGCCACTTCTACGTCAATCATTTGACCACGCATCATTAACCGCCGTAAATCATTGGGTGCCATCATGGCGCGTGCTATTTCCATCGGTCCGATCGGAAAATCTACGCCAGCACGAACTTCGGCTAATCCAAACTTTGATCGTGATGTTGATAAACGATAATCTGCTGAAAGAACAAAAAATAATCCACCTGCTATTGCAGCACCATTTATGGCCACTAATACTGGTTTATCACAGGAAAATAAACGTAAAAAACTTTCATTTAACCCAGCTACAGTTCTGATTTGTTCAGCTAAATCGAAGTTACATGCACTTTTTAAGTCGAGACCAGCAGAAAATATTCTGAGAGCACTAGAAATTATAATTGCTCTTACGTGGTTTGTGGCTTCTGCATCTTTAATCACTTCTATCAGTTCAAAAAGACGATCAGGAAGCAAGGTATTTGCTGGAGCTGCGTTAAGGATCAAGTGACGAATTTCACCGTCATCGCGCTGTTTAATCCAATCTGTATCATCCATAAAGGGTCTCCAAATGTAGTGAGTTATATTTTTTAATACCGAGACCAACAACATTAACAAAGCAAAAGAGATCTGCCTAAATTCAGGATTAACATATTGGAGGTAAGAATGTTTAAATTGTACTTTGCTCCAAAGAACCGTGCGGTACGTAGTATTTTGTTACTTGATGAATTGGAACTCAAATATCAGTTGAGCAGTTTTAAATTGGGCGATCGTACCATGCGAAAACCCCATGCCAAAATCTGAGTAACGGTCGTTACATCTTATGGAGCGAGTTCCGTTACTTGTTGATGAGGAAATCACAATAATGGAAAGTATCGCAATTTTAGAATATTAATTTCCAATATATGGAGATGAGCGTTTTCGCGCCGCGCATCATACCTCTAATTATCCAGCATACCTACCGTGGCCAAACTACTGTGAGGAAATGATTATGTCAGCTATCATTTTATTTAGTTAAAAGTAATAGTTTTTTTGGTCTAATGCTTTCAGTCCATCGTCTGCAAAAGTTGATACGAGAGAACCCATTTTTAATGCGCGCTCCGGATTAGAGGCGTTGCCGTCTAGTGCCCTTTTCAGTACTCCTTGAATTATTGCGGCCATTCTGAAAAAACTAAAACCAAGAAAAAACTGGAAGTTTTCAATTGTATCTAAACCGCGCAGTTCGCAGTACTCTTCCACAAATTCAGTATCTGATGGAAGACCAAGGGCCCCACGATCAATACCCGAAAGACCGCGAGCATCTCTGTTAGAAGGCAATTGCCATTGCATGATAACTGATGCCAGATCAGCATATGGATGCCCGATTGTGCTAAGCTCCCAATCTAAAACAGCCAGACACTCTGTGCCAGCACTCTCAAATATTAAATTATCAATGCGGTAGTCTCCATGTACCAAAGCACGTTTACCATCATCAATCGGCATCTCGAGTTTTAAACGTTGAATTAAGATATTCATGGCAGGGATGTTCTGAGTCTCTGATGCGCAATACTGTTTTGTCCAACGACGTATTTGTCGTTCTAGATAATTCCCCGGTGGCCCAAAATCATTTAGCTTTAAAGTATCGATGTCCACCGCGTGTAGCGCAGCTAGAACACGATTCATATTTTTGATAATTGCTGTCCGGCTTTGGTTACTAATTTCAGACATTTTTGGATCGTTGAAATTTCGTCCATGTATGTGTTCCATCACATAAAAATCAGAGCCTATAATACTGGAATCTATGCATAAAACATGCATTTTTGCTACGGGAATATCTGATCCAGCTAGTGCTTTTTGGACACGAAACTCCCTATCAACAGCATGTGCAGACTTTAACAGTACTCCTGGTGGCTTCTGGCGCAATACATAATTGCCAACACAAGTTTCCAAAAGGAAGGTTGGGTTGGACTGACCTGTATTAAATTTTTGGGCAGTTATAGGTTTGTCAAACCCTGGCAGCCGATCACGAAGATACAGACTGACTGCATTGGTATCAAGTTTTTGTGGAACAAACATATTATTTTTTTAGATTTAGGATCATTTGGTTGCCAGCAATTTCATACTCTTTCACAATTCGATCTACTAACGCAGCTGTAGGCTCGACTGATTTGATGGGGCCAATCCCCTGCCCTGACCCCCAAACAGTTTTCCAAGCTTTTGGTTTGGACGATCCTGCGGAAAAGTTCATTGATGATGCATCTGCTTGTGGAAGATTGTTTGGGTCCATACCTGCATTTTCAACAGAGCCACGAAGGTAATTACCCCAAACGCCTGTAAATAATGAAGAATAAATTATATCCTCTGCTCCACTTTGAGTAATCATCTCTTTGTAATCAACATGTGCGTTTGCTTCGTCAGTTGCAATAAAGGGAGATCCAATGTAGCCAAAATCTGCTCCTAATGTGCGTGCCGCCAACAAGGATTCACCAGTTGCAATCGCCCCTGAAAGGGCCAACGTTCCATTAAACCACTCTCGGATTTCGCGGATCAAAGCAAAGGGTGATTGCTGGCCGGCATGGCCTCCTGCTCCTGCAGCGACTGCAACAAGCCCGTCAGCGCCCTTCTCAATTGCTTTGCGGGCAAAAGTATTGTTGATAATATCGTGTAGAACTATTCCACCGCATGAATGCGCTGCTTCATTCACCTCAACACGTGCGCCCAAAGATGTAATCCAGAGTGGAACATTGTGGCGGACACAAATCTCAAGGTCGCGGTCGAGCCTTGTATTTGAACGATGCACAATTTGATTTACTGCAAAAGGTGCCGCTGGGGTATCTGGATTACGTTGGTTATACCTATCTAATTCTTCACTAATTTCTGTGAGCCACTTCCCTAAAAGTGGTGGTTCACCTTCAGATTCGCGCGCGTTTAATGCAGGGAATGATCCTATAATGCCAGCTTTGCATTGTGCAATAACCAGTTTAGGAACTGATATTATAAATAGTGGGGCTGCAATGACTGGAATTCGTAATCCTTGTAAGACTTTAGGTAAATGTTTGTCTGATTGGGTATTCAAATCCTACTTCATCCTTTGAAATTTAAAATTACACATTAAAAGGTACAGTTTCAGCTAGCTAGTTGCTCTTACAGCACTTCAAAAAGGCCTGCAGCGCCCATACCACCTCCAACGCACATCGTACAGACGACGTATTTTGTATTGCGGCGTTTACCCTCAATTAAAGCATGACCAACCATTCTCGCTCCAGACATGCCATATGGGTGACCAATCGAAATAGCGCCACCATTAACGTTTAATAGTTCATTTGGAATTCCCAGAGTATCGCGGCAATAAATGACCTGAACTGCAAAAGCTTCGTTAAGTTCCCAAAGTCCAACATCATCCATTTTTAAACCATGCAGTTCGAGTAACTTTGGTACAGCAAAAACTGGTCCAATACCCATTTCGTCTGGTTCACACCCTATTGAAACGACTCCAACACAACGGCCAAGTGGCGAAAGCCCGCGTCTCTCGGCTAAAGAAGACTCCATTACTACGGCTGCAGATGCTCCATCGCTGAGCTGCGAAGCATTACCAGCAGTGATGCACTGACCCTGTGTCAAATTTATGCCATCAGTAAAAACAGGCTTTAAACTAGCAATATTCTCATACGTCGTATCGGGACGATTTCCTTCATCTTTATCGAGTATTATTGTCTTTTCTGTAATTTCTTTTGTTTCGCGATCCTGAATTTTCATTATAGTAGTTATTGGCACTATTTCCTCATCAAACTTTCCTGCCGCCTGCGCTATTGCAGTTCTTGCTTGAGATAGAACCGCATAATGGTCTTGTTGTTCTCGTGTCACACCATATCGAGCAGCTACAGTTTCTGCAGTCTCGAGCATTGTCATGTAAATTTCAGGCTTATGTGATTTTAACCATGGATCAACGTTAACCCTCATATCGTTAGTTTGCACCATAGAGACACTCTCGACACCAGCACCTATAATTATATTGTGCCCATCGTTAATTATCTGTTTTGATGCTGCGGCTATAGCCATCATACCGGACGCACATTGTCGATCCAGTGACATTGCGGCGGTTGATACGTTTAGTCCCGCACGAATTGCCGCTTGTCTGGCAATATTTGACGCCGTATATCCCTGTTGTAACGCAGCACCCACAATTACATCTTCGATTTCCGCCCCTTCCAATCCCGCCCTTAAAACTGCGTTAGAGATTGCATGGGCTGCAAGTTGTTGCGGTGTCGTTGCATTAAATGCACCCCGATAGGCCTTGCCAATCGGAGTTCGCGCTGTAGAGACAATAACGGCGTCGCGCATGAATTTACCTTCTTTTGTGCTTATTTGCTATTAGTATGAGTATGAGTTTGGCCTGAGCTATCGAATGTTGACTCATTAGGACAACAAAGAGCCTAGAGTGTCTACGTAGATTACATCAAACTTTTTCATTTTAAAACTGAATCATTAATTTTAGGATTTTACAGCTCTGTATTTCTTAGCTGTCATTGGTTAAATATAACAGCCTTAGCAATTTAAAAATTTCTCAAGGATAAAATTACGTAGTATTGAGATATGAAATATTTGACCTTGGAAATCAAAAGACATCATTCAAAAACTTTTTCCGGTAAAAATGAAGCAGCCGAGGGATTATCCGAAGTTGATTTAGAAAACTTCAAGTACATGAAATGTCTATGCTCGGAGTGTTTTACCGTTACCACTATATCAGAATATAATGTTAGAAAGCAATAATATGAAAGCAATGCTAAGTACCGTACCAGGCGATCCAGAATCTCTAAAATGGACAGAACTTCCGGATCCTGTACCTAAGCAGGGTGAAGTTCGCATTGCGGTTAAGGCGGCTGGTGTAAATTTTCCTGATACGTTGATTATTAAAGACCTTTATCAAATAAAACCAACGCGGCCTTTTGCGCCTGGCGGCGAGGTAGCAGGCGTAATTGATGCTGTTGGTGAAAGTGTGGAAGATTGGGCGGTAGGCGATCGAGTAATGGCGTTGTGTGGGTTCGGTGGATTTGTAACTAAAATCTGCGTTTCCACAAACGTTTGTTCGAAAATCCCGGATAAGATGCCCTTTGATCAAGCTGCATGTTTTGTTTTCACTTATGGAACCTCGTATCATGCGCTAAAAGATCGGGCAAAAATTCAAGCTGGTGAAACTCTGTTAATACTTGGTGCTGCTGGTGGTGTTGGAGCTGCTGCAATCGAGTTGGGTAAAGCTGTGGGAGCTCATGTAATAGCTGCGGTTAGTTCAAATAAAAAAGCAGATTTTTGCAAAACTTTAGGTGCTGATACCACAATTGTGTATCCCTTAAAAATGGATAGGGCTGCACAAAAAAAATTATCCGTCACAATTAAAAATTTAGCTCCCTCTGGGGGCATTGATGTTGCATATGACGCTGTGGGAGGTGGGTATTCTGAGCCAGTGATTAGGTCAATGAATTGGAACGGACGTTTTCTTGTAGTGGGTTTCCCAGCAGGAATACCAGCAGTCCCGTTCAATCTTTGCTTGCTAAAGTCTTGTCAGATTGTTGGTGTATTTTGGGGTGCATCAATGCAACGCAATCTACAAGGTCACAAAAAAAATATATCTGAACTGTCTAATCTGTATGTAAATGGTCAAATTAAGCCGCAGATCTCAGCCTGTTTTCCAATTGAAAATGCGGCAGGTGCACTTAGTGCTATAGCCAACCGAAAAGTTCTTGGAAAAGTGGTACTTAAGGTGGGAAAAAGTTGATGATCAAACTGCAGGCTAAGTAAGAAATAGTAAGACTTACACTACCAGATCATTAGATGGGCTGTGGGCTTATTTTAAGGTCTTAAATATAAATATGTTGATAAAGTTAGTCTTTTCGTGTGCTTTTATATGGAGTGGTTAAATGAAAAATATTTCTGCTGCGAAAGTTGCTTTAGAATTAAAAATTGGACAAGAAGTTGGCGTTTCTCAATGGATAAAGATTGATCAATCTGTGATAAATAGGTTTGCTGAGACGACTTATGACGATCAATGGATCCATGTAAGTCCAGAACGGGTGGTGCGCGAGACGTCTTATGGTGGCACTATTGCTCATGGTTTTCTAACACTGAGCTTGGCGAGCAGATTCTCTTATGATTGCCTAGATTCAGCGCTTGGCCAAGTAATGTCGATAAATTATGGTTTCAACAAATTACGGTTCATTACACCTGTTAAAGTGGGAAGTCGATTGCGTGGGCGATTTAAGGTTTCAGGAGTGGTTCAAAAAAGCTCAACAGATTTGCTTCGTGAAATGGCTTTGACTATTGAAATTGAGGACGAAAATAAACCTGCAATTGTAGCTGATTGGCTTAGCCTCGCGATATTTAGTGAAGAAACATGAACCTTTACTAGACAGCTGTAGTGTTTTTTCGTTAACAACTTAAAAACATTTGGATGAATAACATGACCTCTTTACTTATTCTTAACGGTCCCAACTTGAACCTTTTGGGTACGCGTGAACCTGAAATTTATGGTGCAGTTACGCTTGAAGAAATTGAGGCTACATGTGTCGCTTACGGTGAGACCAAAAGTGTTTCGATCACATTTTTGCAATCCAACCATGAGGGTGTGTTGGTAGATAACATTCATGCAGCTACAGGTACCCACGCTGGCATTATTTTGAATGCAGGTGCATTTACTCATACATCGATAGCTTTGCATGATGCGATTGTAGGCACGCAAATTCCGACGATTGAATTACACTTAAGTAATATCCATAAGAGAGAAGAATTTAGACATCATAGTTATATAGCAAGAGCGGCAGTGGGTGTTATTTGTGGCTTTGGGGCTGCTGGGTATAACCTAGCTATTAATGCTATGGTTGGACATCTCGAGTCTAATAACTGAGTCAGTTTTGGCGTAAACATTTCAAATGACAGATACGTTTGGAAATTGTCACTTGCTCTTATAACAAGATAGGTTTTTGGAAATTTTTTATATAAAAAGCAAATTACATTTTAAACTTGGTCGAGCAGCCTCCCTATTACTAGTTTAATACTGCCGCTATTTGTTCGGCATGTTGCTTGATTTTATCCATATCTCCCATGCAGCCTGCGGCACGCATGGGGATACCTTTATGGCGCGGATGTATATGAAAATGTAAATGAAAAACTTCTTGTCCACCGGCCGTTTCATTAAACTGTTGTACGGTTATCCCATCCGCATTAAAGGCAACAGTAGCTGCATTGGCAACCTTTTTGACCGTTGCCATAACAGCGGCTAACTGTGCATCAGAGGCATCCAAAATATTACGACAGGGGCTCTTGGGGATAACTAAACAGTGGCCATCTGAGCGAGGCATTATATCCATAAAACAAAAAGTGGTATTATCTTCATATATTTTGAAACATGGAATCTCATTTCTCAAAATTTTTGCAAAGATATTTTCATCGTCATAAGTTTTCATTCGATAAAATCCCGGTTGGTTTAAGCATTTACGTCCACTATTACTCGCCCTTTAATTTGTCCTTTGAGTATATCTGCTCCTAATTGTGGAAGATCGGAAAGAGTTGCAATTTGTGTCATTGAATCTAATTTTTCTAAAGGTAAATCCTTGGATATACGTTCCCAAGCGCGCACTCGGTTATCGTAAGGCTGCATGACGCTATCAATACCCAACAAATTTATACTCCGCAGCAAAAAAGGAATTACCGTTGCAGGTAGGTTAGCCCCTCCGGCTAAACCTACAGCAGCAACGCTTGCACCATACTGCATTTGACCCAATACTCTTGCCAGCATTGCCCCACCTACTGCATCCACGCATCCCGCCCATCTTTCAGCCTCCAACGGACGTTTTATTGTTTCATTTATTTCGTTCCTTGCGAGGATATTTTTTGCACCCAATGACATTAGGTAATCAGCAGTTTCAGGACGGCCAGTTACCCCAGTAACTTCATGTCCTAAATTTGATAAAATTGCTGTCGCAATAGATCCCACCCCGCCAGCAGCGCCAGTGATTAAAACTGGCCCACTTTTGATGCCATTATTTTCTAGAGCCATCACCGAAAGCATAGCTGTAAAGCCAGCAGTACCAACAGCCATGGCTTGGCGGGTGTTCAAACCTTTCGGCAAAGGAACTAACCAGTCTGCTTTTACACGTGCTTTTTGCGAAAATCCACCCCAGTGAGCTTCACCCACCCGCCAGCCAGTTAGTACAACTTTGTCTCCTGTTGAATAGCGCGGATCTTCCGAGCTTTCGACAACGCCTGCAAAATCAATACCAGGAATATGTGGGTAATTTCTTACAAGTCCACCACCGGATCCAACGCACAGACCATCTTTGTAATTCACAGTCGAATACTCAACGGCAACTGTAACATCTCCTGGTGGAAGATCGTTTAGTGATAATGACTGCACAGCAGCGGATGTTTTGCCACTTTCTTCGTCTTTATTCACCACAAACGCATCAAACATTTTTTCTCCATCCTTGGGGTTTACCCCTAAACTAAATCAAAATTTAAAAACAAAGGGCTTTTTTGGGTTAAGCCGAAATAAAAGGCTCTTAAAGCCAAAAAGATTCCTGCACTATGCCGTTACGCATACCATCAGGTGTTTCAATCTCTAAACATGTGCCGGGGTCCCAATGTGTCATTCTCACCATACCTATCGAAACATTAGTTTCAAAATCTGGTGACCAAGCAGCAGATGTAATTTGTCCAACCCTTTTGTCATTAACGAAAATTGGCCACGGTCTATCGCATCCAGGTACTTTGTTACCGCCTATACTAATAGGACGAATTTGTTGAACAGGTCCTTCCTTTGCTACTCGTAGTAAGGCATCACGACCTATACAGCCAATTGCTGTCTGTGTATCACAAAAGCGGCCAAGTCCGCATTCATGCGGTGTATTGTCATCAGTCATGTCATTACCGTAGGATAAAAAGCCAGCTTCTATCCTCTCAATTGTGTTAGGACATCCCGCTCGTACGTTTAAATCTTTGCCTGCTGCAAAAAGAGCATTCCATAAAGGCATTCCACATTCTGTGCTATCAACATAAATCTCAAAACCGCCTTGTTTGGAATATCCAGACCGTGCAATGGCCAAGTCACGGCCTTCAAACTGAAATATGTCAAATTGAAAAAAGCGAATGTCACGAACTCTGTCTCCAAATACGCGAACGAGCAGCTCGTCGGATTTAGGACCTTGGATAGCTAATGGACTTACGTCTGGCTCATCCACTAAAACATCTAGTCGATAACCATTAGCAATACCTTTTACCCATAATAACAGATCACTATCAGCAATAGAAATCCACCAGCGATCTTCAGCGAGTTTTACAGCGACAGGGTCATTAAGCATACCTCCTGTTTCATCTACGATAGGTACATAATAGCATTGCCCTGGTAACATTAGGCGCAGGTCGCGCGGTGTAAGCATTTGCATCAGGCGGCCTGCATCCGGGCCCCGCAATTCGACTTGCCTTTCGACGGACACATCCCAAACCTGTACATAGTCTTTGAGATGTCTGTAGTCGGCTTCAACACTGTCAAATACTGTTGCCAACAACATGTGGTTATACACGGTGTAAGCCTTTGCTCCTGCAGCTTCGACTCCGTCTGAAAATGGGGTGCGCCGCAGCCGGCGCGAAGGGGATATAACAGCCATAGTTCATCCTAAAACATAAGAAATAAATAACTTGCCGGCGTATTTGAGGCGGTTTGTAATACCATGTTGCAAACTTGTTTTAGTAGTTAAAAACGTAGTGGTAGCAGTTAAACCCCGTGCGTGTAGAAATTTATATGCTCACAACATTATTTTATTCACCAATCAAATTTACGTTGTTTATTGTATGGGTAATAATTGTTAATAAGTTAATTAGTTGTAACGATATTTATTATTTACAGTTACGTTTTTACGCATAATCAATACTTTGCCGTACGAAGATTCGTTGCAACTTATAACAGGGTGGCGTGGCTCATTTATCATGGCTTTGGACCTTTCCAATCTATGGCACATATTTCTGCAGATTTGCCGCTAAAGTCCCAAATTCGGCCATAGTCACGTACTTTGGACTTCAGGCCGCGGGCTGCAATTATATCTGGACCCATCCAATACTTAGAATTAGTGATCATAACTGGATGATCGGGCGAAGCACCATCAATGATTTCAATTTCACCCTGAATTTTTCGACCGATGTAAAGACCACGTTTTTTACCGTTGCGGACAATCTCGACTTTTTCTCGCTCGGCTCCAACAATGTCACTTACTAACATATTGAATAGGCCGGTGGTTCCCCCGGCAGAACCAGAGAAAATCTGCAATATACCATTATAGGCTTTTCCACTCGCTCGCTCATCCACATAGGCCGCAACTTTCCAACCGCCCTCTGCCATTCGTCCTGGAATCTCCACCATCAGGCCAATATTAAGCCCAGCGAGGTTTTCACCTTCATAGTGGCCTTCATCAATTGCAATTGCCATCCAGGCGTAACAGTGACCTTCCGTCGGTGGATGCGCACCAAGACTAACAACGCATGGGCAAAAGACAGTACAGGAACAGTTCATAAAAAGTTCCCCTTTTATTGACCACTCTGTCGGATGCATTTGCCGGCGACCGGAATTGTTGGGCATTCTGCTATCAATACGTTGACTGATTGGCAGCTTATCGGAATCCAATCTCTTTTTAACAGCCATCTTCAAACTCCATCTACAAAAGGCCAAATTAAAACTGTAAGGCCGCCACCAATTAGTAACAATCCCATAGGTTTTGTTATTGTGCGCCCAAACTGTGGCAATTTTTCAAGAACCATAAAAAGAGTGGCTAAGCCCATCCATAAAAGGTTCATAACACCTCCAACAAAGCCCAGAAACATAAACCCCCAACAACAGCCAACACAGAAAATGCCGAGTCCTATCCCCATACGGGATCCACCTATAAAGCCGTCTCGCCAATGCCCTAAAAAATATACTGTCGGGTTGTGACAAACTCCATGGCATACTTCCTTGGTGCGACTGAATTGAAATAAACCTACTATGAGCAATAAAATACCGGCAAAAACATTATTTTTTAATACGCCTAGCATATCAATTACTCCACCATAAAGTAGCGCTAATTGAACGCCACTTATAGCTGCCGCAAATGAAACCCAAACAACCAGATAACCAAGAGTAACACCAATCCATCCAATTCGTGTGCCAGTTGCGCTAATTGTCAAATCTTCATAGCTTCTTAATGTCGGTACCATCGTTGGTAGCATCATCGCCGCCATCATTATGGCCCACATTAGAAAAAGAGGCCCAAAGTTCGCCATTGGCATGTGCATTGGCATTTTGGGATCCATTGCCGCCATTTGAACTCCCATTTTCCCTGGGCGACCCATTAGATCAAGATCCATGTTGAGCGACATGGAATATATCACCCACCACGATAAAAGAATTAAGAAAAAAAATCCAAGCCAAAGCGCGCTACGAAAAAGATGATGCATTGACCCTCCAAAGTGATTCTAAATTAAAGTTCTTGCCAGATTAAATGTCAGACATTAATATGTAAGACAAATGAAAATTGATCCTGAAAGTTCTGCCGATTTTTCCGCTCAAATTGCTCAGTCGATTAGAGGAGCAATTGTCAGCGGGGATCTTTTGGTAGATCAACGCCTTCCATCTGAAGCTGAACTTGCAGATCAGTTTGCTGTATCACGTCCAACTGTTAGGGAAGCTCTTAAGAGATTGGCGGCACAATCGCTGATCCGCACTCAGCGTGGAGCGACAGGTGGCGCTTTTGTAAACCGACTGCGTTTTGAAGAAGCCTATGATCAACAGGTGACGACATCTACGCTACTTTTAAGTATGAATTCTGTAAGTTTTGATGTGGCTTGTGAGGCTCGTTTTGCTTTGGAACGTTCCTGTGCGCCACTTGCCGCGAAACGGCGAACACCTGATAATTTAGCGACGATGCGAGCTGAAATTCACCGGCAATCACAGCCTGGTCTTACGGATGAAGCGTTTTGTGCTTCCGATGTTACGTTACACCGCGCACTTGTTGATGGCGCAGCTAACAAGGTGCTTAGTTACCAACTTGCTGGTGCTGTCGAGGCGATGCAACCATTAATGAATATGATTACATTTACTGCACGTTCTCGGGAGCGAATAGTTGACATGCATACCGAACTTACAAATGCGCTTGAGGCGAAAGATGCCATACTTGTAGATCAAACTTTGATAAAATTAGAAACTTATACAAGGGATTTGGGTCACAGTATAGCAACAGCCAATCCAGTACGCTCAAAAAAACAATTGAAAAAAGCTTCATCAAAAAGAAAAAAATAATGGAGAGTAAATAAAAATTAATCCAGCAGATTGTATGATTAACAAATGAGACTTCAAAAACGTTAGGGAGGACGCTATGAATTTAAGACCAGATCCTACATTTTATGCAACACCAAAGCTTGCTATGGAAGCAGCAGTGGAGAAGTTAGCATTTACATTGATGTTAAGTCCTGACGGTAGCAAGCCTGACGGACTTGCTGTAGTTGATGTTGATCCTGATAGTAATACCTACAGTCAGATCGTCCATGAGCTTTATGTACCTAATTTGGGAGATGAATTCCACCATTTTGGTTGGAATGCTTGTTCATCAGCTTTGTCGCCTCTTACAGGCCATGCCTTTCTTGAACGTCGCTACTTAATTATTCCCGGCATCAGATCTTCACGTATTTATATTATTGATGTTAAAGAACCATTGAAGGCAAAAATTCATAAGGTTATTGAGCCTGAGGAGTTAATGGCTAAAACAGGTTATTCTCGCCCGCATACAATTCACTGTGGTCCTGAAGGGATCTACGTATCGACATTAGGTGGTGGTGGTAAAGATGGCACTGATGGCCCGCCAGGTATTTTTATAATGGATTGTGAGAGTTTTGAAATTCTCGGTCGCTATGAAATGGATCGGGGAGTTCAAGATAAACACTATGACTTTTGGTGGAATTTGCCCAGAGATTACATGGTTAGTTCAGAATGGGGTTTGCCGCCACAATATGAAAATGGCGTTGTTCCAGAAGACTTGTTGAGCAACAAATATGGGCACACAATACATTTCTGGGATTTGAGAGCTCGTAAAGTCTCAAAGTCTATTGATTTAGGCGCAAACCATCAAATGGCTTTAGAAATTAGACCGGCGCATGATCCTATTAAGGAATATGGGTTTTGCGGTGTGGTTGTGGATACAACTAACTTGCAAGGAGCTATATTTACTTGGTGGAAGGACGAAGATGGTGAATGGCAAGCCAAGAAAACAATTACCATTGATCCAGTACCTGCAGATGCTGATGATTTACCTGATCTGCTAAAGGGCTTTGGAGCAGTCCCTCCCCTCGTGACTGATATTGACCTTAGCATGGATGATAAATTTTTATATGTTGCCTGTTGGGGGTTAGGAGAAATGCACCAGTATGATGTTACAGATCCTATGAAGCCCGTGTTAGCGGGAAAAGTTGAAATTGGAGGCATAGTGACAAAGACTAAACACCCAAACGGCAAAGATTTTGGCTATGGACCTCAAATGGTTGAAATCAGTCGCGATGGCAAACGAGTTTATTGGACTAATTCTCTTTATTCCACTTGGGACGATCAGTTTTACCCTGGGGAGCGTGGGGCTGCTATGGTAATGGCAAATGTTGGTGAAAATGGTGGTATAACCCTAGATAAGAATTTTTGGACTGAATTTCCTGCGGGTTATCGAAGTCATCAGATAAGGCTTGAGGGTGGAGATTGTTCTACGGATAGTTTTTGCTACCCATCGGTCTGAGTAAATGGATTTAACTTCAACGGCGGGCCTATGGCTCGCCGTTGTTCTTTCTGGCCTCTATCACGGCTTAAATCCGGGTATGGGTTGGCCTTTGGCAGTATCGGCCTCATTATTTGAGCGCCGTCTATCGGCACTCTGGCTCTCCCTTGGTGCCCTTTCGTTTGGGCATTTTGTAGCAATGCTTGGAGTATTACTGCCTTTCTCTTTGATGAATGTTTTGATCGAAAATCAGCGTGAAATTAGAATTGGTGCAAGTTTAATTGTAATTGTAATGGGAGTATATCTGATAATTACACGTCGCCATCCAAGATTTTTAGCTCGTATTCCTCCTCACAAACTGGCTCTATGGTCGTTTTTTGTGGCATTAGCGCATGGCGCGGCTTTAATGCTTGTTCCAATTTATTTAGGCTTGTGTTCATTTGAAAATCTGGACAATGGTCATAGGGCCGCAGGAATACTTATGAAAACAACTATGTTGGCGTTTGGTGTAGCCGTCTGCCATACGATTGCGATGATGAGTGCAGGCGGTATAATGGCTTACTCGGTATATAGATGGCTTGGACTAAAGTTTCTGAATCGAGGATGGTTAGATTCTGAATTGCTCTGGGCGTTTAGCCTTATTATAGTTGGCTTTATTGGGCTTTTAACGTCCATATAGGTAAATGCGGCAAACCAACCATAAGGACAGTTAATCCCTAACTGGAACAAAAATTGAGTAGATTTCTTTGTTGGTTTTAAATTTTTAAAGACTGCCCTAATAAGCAGTATTACAGTATTTTTTTTCACTATTAATAAGATAAGCAGGTCCATCCATGAAAATTAAAGCTCTTTTTTTATGTTGTTTTTTATTGGTAGCTCCCAAAACAGGAGCAGAAAGTTTGTTAGGTAAAATTACCAGTGGTGCTAATGCTATAGTAAATGAGACCACTACTGCTGTTACTGGTGTTACCAAAAGTGTTGGGGACTCGATATCTTCCACTGAGGAACTTTTATCTAATGAGGATACCCCAGACTTAACACGGCAGCGTATTGATATCAAAACCTCCGAAATACTTGCTAGACTGTTCGCCGAGGAACCAGGTGCATTGGATTTATTCGAAAAGAGCGCGGGGTATGCTGTATTTGATGCACGGAGAATTGGTCTAATTGGTGTAACGGGTGGATTTGGGCGTGGTGTTGCAGTTTCAAAAACAACCGGAAAGAGAACTTATATGGAGATGGGCACCGGTGGCGCTAATATTGGTCTCGGGATTGGTGGGTTTGAGCGTAAAATAGTTGTGTTATTCGAAGATGCTTATAAATTTGAGATGTTTTCCACTGGTGGTTATGACGCTACTGCGAATGCTGGCGCGATGTTTGGTGAGGATAAAACTGAGGAGACTGTCCGCTTCGTTAACGGCCGAACTATATTTGTGCTTACAAATAAAGGGTGGAAAGTTAGTGCGTCGGCAACTGGTACAAAATACTGGGTTGATAAAAAATTAAACTAATTCAGCATACTATGCGAGAAAATCAGGAAACTAATTATAATCAAATGTAATTTTTGAGCCAATAAATGATTGATATTTTAAATTTCACTGCTTGCATGCTTACAATCGGATTTGGTATGTTTGGTTTTGTTGCGCCACGTTTTACTGCTGATGCTTTAGATTTAGTTCCATCACGGAGTTCTATGGGCCTTAGCGAAATGCGGGCTTCCGTTGGTGGAGCTTTTGTAATTGCAGGAATAGCCGCAATTTGGATCAATATGCCTTTAGCATATGTCATGATAGGTTTTACATTTTTGGGGGCGGTGATAGGGCGAGTTATCTCTTGTATTTTTGACAACCCTCCTTTTCGTAAACTGCTTATTTTTAGTGGTATTGAAGCTGCATTAGCCGCTTGGTTCCTATTTGCAAACTCGTAATTATCGGAAATAATATATTTTAAATCAATGCGTTTTTATCTAGTTTTACAACAGTTGAACGGAAATTTCCTGTTTTCCATTTTTTATTTTAATTCTCTATTGTGCGTCAGTTGCTAATTGCATGCTGGTTGGTATGAGGCTATAATATATTTGTCTTTAGGGACTATGGACATAAACGCGCTCGTAATAAGCGGATCGGACCCGGGGGCGGTACCCGGCGACTCCACCACAAATCCTTCATTTGAGGACTTTGGGGTCGAAATAGGATCGACGGACGTCTAAAGGGGTATGCTTTGTTTCGGCTGTCTGCCACCGTTATCGGCGAAACTTGTACAATTGCAAATGACAATCGTGCTCCGATGGCAGTTGCGGCGTAAGCCGTAGCCTAAATCGAAACTTAAGCCCTTACGCCTAGCCGCGTAAGGCGGGGTCCGTAGGCACCTGGCAACAGAAGCCTACACTACCATCTTCCCGCAAAATTCTCTGTCCAGTGTTCCAAGAGTAGTAACTTTATGATAATTGCCTAAAGCTCCTAATTATAAACATTCAAAATATTTTACTCTTGATTAATTTACACTTTGAAGCCCAACCTTTAGCAATATATCCAAATTTCAACAGGTGTGGAACAGCGTTGATTTGACTGTACCCTTTCTATTGAAGAAGACATAGTAGCGCTAAAATTAAGGCTCGTTTTCAACTCATTTTTAAGCAGCAAAGATTGTAAATTTGTATAATTTATTCAGCCTCATTTTCGCATTAACTATATGTTTAAATTCTACTCCTAGCTTCAGTGAGACTATGGATAACCTTGTAGAACGACACGGTGTTTATTATAAAAAATTATCTAAAATTCCATTCAGTGGTCAAATCTGGGGGGAAACTAACGGCTCCTTCAAAAATGGTAAGCCTGAGGGCCTGTGGACAAGTTTTTGGAGAAATGGAAGGATCCGCGCAGAAGTAAAATACCAAAACGGTAGACTTGAAGGTGCTTGGGTTGGGTACCATGAAAATGGACAATTAGAATCTGAGGGTAACTACAAAGATGATAAACGTCAGGGTATTTGGGCTTTTTATTATGATACTGGACAATTGCTTGCCAAAGGAGATTCAAAGCATGGTAAGTTTGAAGGGTCTTGGGTAGGCTATCGTAAAGATGGAACTGTTTGGGAAAAGTGGACAGGGACCTATAAAAATGGTCAAAAAGTTGATAACTGATGCCGTCACAGAACTTTAAAAATTGACCCGACCTTTGTGTCTTATTACCTCTATTTTATACACGAATATTAGTTAGTTGACTTAATTAATTATGCCTCATAACTCATTAATTTAATTTCATTATCTGCATTTATTTATTGAAAAATTTGGGATTAATTTTAATCTATTGTTATATTTGTCGTCATGTTTTACTTGATGGAAGACTAATCACAATGCACCCAAACTGGAAAATAATGTCACGTGTATTTGGGCGTATAGGTTTAATGTCTTTTGGCGGACCTGCTGCGCAAATTTCGTTAATGTATGACGTTCTTGTAAGGCATTATGAATGGTTAAGTGATCAAGAATATCTTAGAGCTTTGTCACTTTGCATGCTTCTGCCTGGGCCAGAAGCAATGCAGTTGGCGACTTATGCAGGATGGCGTTTACGTGGTGTCGTCGGTGGCTTGTTAGCTGGGCTACTTTTCATTTTTCCTGGAACTATTATTATTTTTCTAATAGCTTTAGGATATATTTTTTTTGGGGACCTTCCGGTTATTCAGGCTGCATTTCTAGGCGTTAAATCAACAGTAGCTGTAATCGTTTTGCAGGCGGTATTTCGTCTAAAAGACACGGCGTTGACTGAGAAAACTAGCTGGATTCTTGCCTGCACTTCATTTATAATTATTTTCGTATTTGGTCTGCCCTTTCCATTAATTGTTTTTTTCGCTGGCTGTTATGGATATCTTTCGAGCCAGAACAGCAATGCTTTACCTTTGCCCGCTATAAGAGTTTTACCGGTATCAACTATTTGTTTCTGGGTAGGGCTTTGGATTTTGCCCTTGGTAATCCTTTGGTTTTTTGATCATGAATTTTTATTTGGAATAGGTATATTTTTCTCGAAACTATCTATTGTAACTTTTGGAGGCGCATATGCCGTTTTAGCATATATGGCCCAAGAAGTTGTTCAAAGCTATGGCTGGGTTACTGCTGGTCAAATGATTGATGCTTTAGGTTTAGCTGAAACCACGCCTGGTCCATTAATTCTAGTTATTGAGTTTGTAGCGCTTCTAGCAGGTTTCACGGAAGGTGGGATCAGCGTGGCAATATTGTCTGGTTTGATTGCCCTTTGGGTAACGTTTACACCTTGTTTCTTATGGATATTTGTAGCTGGCCCATACCTTGATGTGATTGCTTCCCAACCAAGGTTGCTCGCTGCTTTAAACGCTATAGCAGCCTCTGTCGTTGGCGTAATTTTGAATTTGTCAGTCTGGTTTATTTTATATGTATTATTTACTGATATTCATCAAATTGATGGAATAGCGCTACCATTGCCAGACGTCCAAACATTTAATCTTTCAGCTCTTTATTTTATTGGATTAGCGATGGTTCTAATGTTAAAATTTCGTGTAAATCTCATACTTACAATGATGATTTTGGCAACAACGGGTTGCACTTTGTCTCTGCTTGGTTTCATTTAACATAATGGTCTTACGAAGTTAATTTTTTAACTGGAAATTTGACCACGGTAAGGAAAAAACTTGTGGTGATGAAATGAGCCGAGATATCGATTACGGCAACCTTATGCATGACGCTATGCGGAGCCTTATCCGTAAAGTATTGTTAGATGTGGCGGATAATGGTTTGCCCGGATCTCACCATTTTTTTATCACCTTTGATACTAGCCATCCTGATGCCGAACTGGCTGATTGGTTGTTCGATCGTTATCCGGGCGAAATGACTGTTGTGATACAGCACTGGTATGACAATTTAGAAGTAAATGAAGACGGCTTTGGAATTACTCTTAATTTTGGTGATGCGCCTGAAGCACTTTATGTTCCATACGACGCGATTAAAACTTTTGTGGATCCATCAGTTGAATTTGGTCTTCGTTTTGAAACGCAGGATGAGGATAATAATGAAAATAAAGCCTTAATTCCAGCTAAAATACTGCCAAATACGAATTCTTCTAAATCATCTAATTCTATAAAGACCACTGAAAAAATCAAAGATGTGAAACCTGCAGATGTTGTTTCATTGGATAGTTTTCGAAAATAACAATTGTTATTAGAATTTATTTTAACTTATTGGCGTTGCAGGAAGGCCTCTACGACTCGTTGCACTGCCCCATCAGTGATGGTTTTAAAGCGTAAATTCATGCCACCTTTGGTAATGGTTCTGTCATACTGCTGCAGGCTGTAACCGCCGTGCTCCGCTACATGCAAAGAGTATAGCGTTAATGTATCGCCTTCTATTCGCGACCACACATAGGGCTCTCCCTCCATAGGGTTCAGCTGGACTTCATGCCCAAATAAGTTTTTACGCATCGCGGCTGCGAACACTGTGTCACGATTACTGGGAACAAATTCGATTGTGTACGACTTTTCTTTCGGAGATTTATTTTTTTTCTGATCAATCGACTTCCAATGTACTCGAAACCCTTTTTTTGTTTCGGATATTGTCACGCTCAAATCGCGGGGTGTTTCAGTCCCATCAGCCGCGACAACTAATGCTGAACCTGTATAAGTCCCGACAAAGTTTAAAAAATCCGCCTGCGCATTGGTTGCTATCATAACCATGGCTACAATTAAGCTGAACACGGGTAATATATGGTTTTTTAAAGGGTTAAAAATCTTAATAAACTGCATATGAATTCCTTTTGAGATTGGCGTGAAATATTCGACATATATAAAGAAATGTTACTTCCCTTATATCGTAAAATGCGTTTTTTTACTATCAAGAAATATAAACCCTTTGTTAAGCTTGTCTGCTTTAACTTCGCTCGCTACATGATGTATAATTCAATTTTTATTCAGGAATGTTTCCATGACTGACACTCGAAAAGAAACTGACAGTTTTGGTCCACTTGAGGTGCCAGTAGACAGATATTGGGGAGCTCAAACACAGCGCTCGATCATAAATTTTCCGATCGGTTGGGAAAAGCAGCCCATAGCAATAGTTCGAGCGCTTGGAGTGATTAAAAAAGCCTGTGCAATACAAAACAAATTACAGGGTGGATTAGACGCACAATTAGCTGATGCTATTATAAAAGCTTCTAGTGAGGTGATTGATGGAAAATTTGATGACAACTTTCCACTTGTAGTTTGGCAGACTGGATCTGGTACACAATCGAACATGAACGCTAATGAAGTCATTGCTAA
Organism: uncultured Tateyamaria sp.; assembly: GCA_905480645.1. Classification (GTDB taxonomy): domain Bacteria; phylum Pseudomonadota; class Alphaproteobacteria; order Rhodobacterales; family Rhodobacteraceae; genus Tateyamaria. Next base: position 3,443 of record CAJQRC010000018.1, on the reverse strand, counting down.
TAGAGCAATTGAGTTATTAGGCGGAGAGATAGGATCTAAAGATCCTGTGCACCCTAACGATCATTGTAACATGGGACAATCATCGAACGATACATTTCCAACTGCGATGCATATTGCAACGGCTATGATGACCAAAGATATATTATTGCCTAATATGGAAAAATTACACCGTGCTTTACAAAATAAAGTCGATATTTTTAGTGGTATTATTAAAATTGGTCGTACGCATACGCAAGATGCAACACCACTTACCCTGAGCCAAGAATTTTCGGGATATACCCATCAAGTTGGTATGGGCATCAAGCGTGTAAAAGGTGCACTAGAATGTATTTATGAACTTGCTCAAGGCGGTACAGCTGTTGGAACTGGATTAAATACTCAACTCGGGTGGGCAGATGGCGTGGCAAACCAAATAGCCGACATCACTAGTCTACCTTTCGTTACGGCACCAAATAAATTTGAGGCGCTAGCAGCACATGATGCTATGGTTGAGTTTTCTGGTACACTTAAAACTGTAGCTTCATCATTGTTTAAAATTGCTAATGATATTCGCTTTCTTGGATCTGGTCCTCGATGCGGTCTGGGAGAACTAATTCTACCAGAGAATGAGCCAGGTTCATCTATTATGCCCGGCAAAGTCAATCCGACGCAATGCGAAGCACTTACACAAATTTGCATTCAAGTCATGGGGAATGATGCTGCAGTCGGTTTTGCTGGATCCCAAGGTCACTTCGAGTTGAATGTCTATAAACCTATGATAGCTTACAATGTCTTACAATCAATTCAATTAATCGGTGATGCTTGCTCTGCTTTCACTGATAACCTGATTTCTGGGCTTAAGGCCGATGAGAAAAACATAGAACAACTCATGCAACAATCTTTAATGTTAGTTACTGCGTTGGCTCCAGAAATTGGTTATGACAACGCTGCTAAGGTTGCAAAAACTGCACATAAGAATGGCACAACTTTGCTGGCAGAAGCGGTAAAACTTGGTTTTGTCACGGAGGAGCAATTTCAAGAAATTGTTCGGCCAGAAAATATGATAGGACCAAAGTGAGTAACCTGATTGATTTAAAAAAAATCTAAAAAATCAACTGTCGTTATAGAAAGTAAAAAATTGAATTTTATCGACTAATTTTGTAGTGAAATATAAAAACCAAAATATTATATTAAAAAAGAAAACTTATGGCTTAAATAAATTTTAGATGAAAGCATTCAAGCCTACTTCTCAAAAGCAAAACAGCAGTAAAAATTACAGAATAAAAAGAGTTTTGTATATTATGGAGTCAAACTAATGAATTATAGACCGTGAAATATGGGCCTCAAAAACATTCACTGACGCTAAAAGGTCATCGAACAAGTGTATCTTTAGAACCAGATTTTTGGGATGCTTTTTGTCAGATTGCAACAGAGGATGAAGTATCTCTTAATACTCTCGCTAGTTATATTGATGTAAATAGACAAGAAGATGTTGGATTGGCCTCAGCTATTCGAGTATTCGTCCTAAGGCGTAGTATATCGCGTTCATGCGATTAAAGGTTTTGATCCAATAATTCATCAATACATGCACAATCTATTTTTTATATTGTCATTTTACCAGTTCTTTAATTTCTGAGTGGTTTTTCAAGCTATCGACGCTTGAAAAATTTGTTCAATATTTCCGCCTAATGCTTCATTGAATTCATCTTCCAACATTTTACGTCGCAAGCCCTCTGTCAAAGCACGACTAAAACTTGCAATCATTTTGTGGTTTTTAGACAATCTGATACTGGCATCAACGGTTGAATAACCACCAGATAATGCTGCTACACGGAGCACGCGAGGATGATTAGCCAATCCATCATATAGTCCAGCTTGGTCTGGAAGAGTCAATTTGAGCATAACATCTTGTTCTGGACCTAAACTATCCAAATGACGCAAGAGTGAGTCAAGCAACAATGCCTCGGCCTGTGCTTTCCTTTCGGAATAAATATTAACTTCAGGTTCTATAATTGGAACTAAACCTACCGATAAAACTTCTCTGGCTATTTCAAACTGGTTTAAAACTATAGAATCTATGCCAATTTTGTTTGCATTATGTATAACCGAGCGCTCCTTCGTCCCGAAAATACCAATTTCTTTTGCGGCAGCGAGTGTATTTGCCAGACCTTTGATCGGTTTTAGAAGCTGGACATCGTTATGTTGGTTTTCCAAGCCTTTATCAATTTTAAGAAAAGGCACAATAGATTTTACGTTCCAAAGGTACATGGGTACTAAATTACCTTCGATAATTTCAGTCATAGTTTTTTCAAATAAAATAGCACCAATTAATCGCTCTCTGGTGAACGACTTACTTTGGATTATACGAGCGCGCATATGCTGAATTTCCGCGTACATTTCTTCTTCACATTTGTAATCCTCAGAATTTACACCATAAAGAGCCAGAGCCTTAGGGGTAGATCCTCCTGATTGATCCAATGCAGCAATAAATCCAGCTCCCGTCTTTATTTGCGATCGCATTTTTGAGAAACCGGTCATAACTATATCCTTTAAGTATAACATCGCGTCTATGGCACTGTAATCTATTCTGTTCTTCTGGGAAATCCCAACCAATCATAGTTAGCGCTATCGTTTTAAAATTTATCAATTTATAGTCTTAGGTTTTGTCGAAGTGGGCATTCACGCCCTCAAAAACATATTTGTACCAGTAAAAATAAATTAAATATTTGGAATTAAAACTATGTATCAAATAACTATTGGGGCTGACCCAGATAACTAGTTTAAATACACTCTAACCCATTGTCTTAGCTGTGATAACTGGCTCGAGGGGTCACTGTTGTTAAAACGCCATTCGCATTCCTTCAAATATAGCCCGAATTGCGCCTTTGGAACACCATTGAATTTGCGCATATGACGCTTGGCTTGGTTCCAGAAGTTCTCGATCCCATTGATATGGTTCTGACGGTCGGCAAAGAGCTTTAAATGGTTGATACGAAAGTGGTGGAAATCTGACACATCCAGTACGTTATAGCCTCGCCAGCAGTCCGAATAGACAATACTGTCGGGGATGACTTTGCGTTCAATAATCGGGATCAGCGTTGCCGAAGCAGCGTCGGGGATGATCTTGGTATAAACCTTTCCACCCCGTTTTAGTATACCAAATACGGGGATTTTACCCGCTGCACCGCGACCACGTTTGCCGCCGAAATAGCTCTCGTCCACCTCAATTTCACCGCCAAGCATATTTGCTGTTTCTGCCTCCAGTTCATAAGCAATGATTTCGCGTAGACGCAGGAAATATAGTGCGGCAGTTTTCCGGTTTACCCCACATAGACTGGCCGCAGTTCGAGCCGTGGTTCCAGCGACAAAATGCTCGACCAGGCGGCCCTGTTTATACTGACTTAAACGACTCTTCCGCATGCTGCCCATGATAACACCTTTTTCGCGTTATCTGGGTCAGCCCC
>CAJQRC010000017.1 GCA_905480645.1 uncultured Tateyamaria sp. | reverse complement strand
AATACAAATTGAGAGCATGTAAACAATTGTCTTGAGACATCTACAACCAGAGTTACTCTTTAGGGTAAAGATTCAGGTCGTACGCTTTCTACATGGTCCAATCATAGCGGTAATTGCCAATATGACCCCAGATATTGTTGCAATCATGCCCGCTGCACTTACAGAATTGAAATCGCCAAACCATTGTGGTCCATATCCTGCTAAAAAATAACCTACGATTGCAGCAAAAGCTGCAAAAATAACTGACCAGGCAATTTGATGACCCAACCTATTAGTCATCATCCGAGCAGCCGCAGGCGGGCAAATAAACATGGCAATGACAATGATTGATCCAACCGCATCAAATGCTGCAACTGCCGCAATTGCAGAAACAAATACAAGCACCAATCCCAGTGAACTGGTAGCAATACCAACACTTTTCGCATACGCCTCATCAAAGGTGGACACGCCTAATGGTCTCCAGAAGATAAAAATAAAAATACAAATCAAGAGAAGTGCCGCCATCATCCGAGGCAGTTCAACTGGGACAGTTCTGAGCGTCGCTGGATCAAGCAGGGAACCCCATCCTTTTGCATCAAGCCAAATAAGACTTTCCAGATTACCAAATAACGCGTGCTCAACATCTAAATGAACGCCTGAGGTATCCGATTGCTCAAGAAGTAGAACGCCTACAGCAAACATTGCAGTAAAAATCACGCCCATAGCAGCACCTGTTTCAATGCGGCCAAGCCGCCTAACAACCTCAATTGCTAAGACTGCTATTAAAGCCGCAGAAGCCGCCCCAAACAACATAGGTCCAGTTGCCACAGCACCGGTGACAAGAAATGCTACAACTATGCCAGGCAATACAACATGGCTAATAGCATCACCAATCAGAGACTGGCTTCGTAATAACAGAAAATTTCCAGGCAACGCACAACCGATAGCAACGCAAACGCCTATTATTATTGGCGTGAGAGAGAGTGAAACAAATTCTGCTCCCATCAAAACAACGCCCGCGGAGCTATAATCCGCCCATCCACCTCATTCATTTGATCAGGTGTTAAAAATTCTTCAATCACAGTCAGCCCATCATACCGAGTTGCCGCCGCCGCAAAACTTTGATCAGCACGCACAATAGACCAACGGTTTTCATCCAATAGCGCTTTGGCAGCCGCTGCTTGTCCAGACGCAGTAGCTACTCCGTCTGGCAGTATCAATCCGGCACGAAACATCAACCTCCGCGTCAGTGCCTCATAAATTGGTTGACCTTGCGCTAGTGCTAAAAGCCCCTGACGCAGATGGATTTGGCGCTGATATTGATAGTGCGTCAAAACAGAAGCCAAAACCCCTCTCTTTGGGGCAAATAGCAGCGACATCACAAAAAAGGCAAACCCAACAAGTACAATAATTGGTCCAGTTGGTAAGGCAGGTGCCACTGCAGACAATGCAGCGCCAATGTAACCAGACAATCCACCCAATATAGCTGCAATCAAAATTACACCGTCAGATCTATCAGTCCAAAAACGGGCAGAGACGGCTGGAACAATTAAAAGTGCAACTATCAAAATTAAGCCCACTACTTTAAGACCAACAACTGTCACAACCAAAACAATACCCATCATCGCAAAATCAATCCATGCTAATGACCAGCCAGAGGTCTCCGCAAATGCAGGATCAAATGCCGCCAATTCAAACGGCCGACGCAAAAATAGAACGAGAGACAATACCACTGATGCAGCTACGGCCAACAGTAACGCGTCACCGCGTAACATTCCCGCTGTGGAACCAAGGAGAAAGCCTTCCAAACCGGCTTGCTGCCCAACACTCATAGTTTGGACGATGGTTAACATCACAATACCCAGCCCGAAAAAGACTGATAAGACTGCCCCAATAGCCGCATCCTCACCAAGTCGAGTGCGCGTTGTTAACCAATGCAAACATAAAAGGCCCAAAGCCGCAGACACACCAGCTCCAAACAATAGTCCAAATAAAGACCGTCCATTACCACCAAAAGAAACCATAACTATGAAAGCCAAAGCAATACCAGGCAAAGTAGCATGGGAAATTGCATCACTCACTAATGCACGTTTTCGTAGGAACAAAAAAGTTCCAGCAACACCTGCAGCAATTCCGAGTAGGCAGGCACCCAAAGTTACCAAAGTTGCATTATAACCAAGCTGTAAGAGTAGCGCGTCAATCATTATAATTAGATAGCCACGCTTTCAGGGTCAACACGGGCAGTAGCGAGCCGTCCCCCGTAAGTAGCTTGGAGATTTGCCTCGGTAAATATATCGTCAATAGGACCTGCAGCAACAACTTGTTTGTTTAATAAAACAACATCGTCAAAATAATCGGAAACTGTTGCGAGGTCGTGGTGTACGGCAACAATAGTTGACCCAGAATCTCTTAATTCTTGTAAAACAGCAATGATGGTTTTTTCAGTTGCTGCATCGACACCAGCAAGAGGCTCATCCAGAACGTAAATCTCAGCATCTTGTGCTAATGCCCGTGCTAAAAACACACGTTGCTGTTGACCACCTGAAAGTTGGCCAATCTGACGGGTGGCAAAATCAGCCATGCCCACACGGTTCAAGCATTTAATAGCTTGTTCACGATGTGACGCGCGGATACGTCCTAGCAGTCCAAGATTTCTATACATCCCCATCATCACAACATCGATTACTCGGGTTGGGAAATCCCAATCTACGCTTGCCCGTTGTGGCATATAGGCGATCTTGTCTCGCATTTTAACAAGAGGCTTACCTAATATGCTGACTGACCCAGCCAATGGTTTTATCACGCCTAAAACGGCTTTAAGTAACGTTGATTTACCAGCTCCATTAGGTCCCACAATAGCTGTCATTGTACCGGGGTGAACCACCATATTAACGGAAAATATTGCTGGGGTCTGATTATATGAAACAGTAAGGCCATGCACAGCCAGTGGGCTAACGGATTGAGCTAAGTTAGCATTTTTATTATGAGCGTCATTAACAAGTGAAATACTCATGCCGCACCCGCCAATTTACCCAGTCTTCCTCTGGCGGTTACGTCCGCGCCCAATGCTCTCGCTATTGTCGTCACATTATGATCAATCATTCCCAGCCATGTACCCTCATATGTCCCGTCAACGCCCATAGCGTCACTGAATAAAGTGCCACCAATACTAACGTCATGGCCTTGAGCAGCAGCACCCTCAATAAGCGCGCGTACATTACGATCAGAAACGGATGTTTCAACAAATACAGCAGGGACTTTGCGATCAACCAAAATATCAACAAGTTCACTAATGCGATTTAAACCAGCTTCACTTTCAGTTGAGATACCCTGAATACCAAGCACATCAAAGTTATAGGCTTTACCGAAATACCCAAAGGCATCATGGGCCGTAAGCAAAATCCGGCTTTTTGGCGGTACTTTCATAAGTGTGTCGCGAGAGTAAGCATCCAATGCAACGGCTTCTTGAACGAATGTGGAAGCGTTTTCTTCAAAAAGAGTACGCATTTCAGGGTATAAATTAGTTAATTCATCAACGACAATAGACGTACACTGGGCCCAAATTACAGGATCCATCCATACATGTGGATCAAAGCTATCATCATAGTCAGCATGAGTAATCAACTGTGCTGGGTCCAGATTATCCGCCACAGCATAAACAGATCTCTTACGATCCAAATCTGCTAAAAATTCTTCCATTTGGGCTTCTAAGTATAAACCATGCCAAAACGTTACATCAGCACGCGTCATCGCTACGATGTCACTACGGGTCTGACGATAGCTATGAGGATCTATACCTGCGCCCATTAGCCCGCGGACAACGACTGCTTCACCACCAATCTGGCGCACCATGTCAGCGATCATACCAGTTGTTGCAACAACTTTTAGGGGTGTCGCCGCAAGAACTGGCATTGCCGCGAATGCAGCAATGGCAGCGAGCACTGCACGGCGAGGAGTATCTACTTTAAACAAATCAACCATCATCTAGTTGAATATGAGAGTCATTCTCAAAAGTCAATCTTATTGCGATTGATTCGCAAATTTAGATTTTAAAGAAAGAATTTTTTTGTATTTTGGATGTATCTCACCAGTCATTTTATCAAAGTACCAAAGTTAGCCAAAATTCAAAATTGTGTAAATTAAAAATGCTCATATCCTATACATAAGATCGCAACGGCTTGCCAAATGCTGCCCCCCATGCGACCATTTTTATCAAATCTACCCAAGAGAAAATTACATGCCAATCCGCACACCATTAGAAACGGTCAATCAGTCAACGGCCCAAATACCACGAATTCTGGAGCCCCGAAATTCAGGAATACCGCTAGATATGGATTGGCTCCGCGCAGTTGAGGCAAACACATCAGCAATCGAACGTAGATGCTCCTCAATACCGGGGCGGCGATCCATCAAGAACGACCATCAGGCAGCATGGTTACTGCGGGCTATAACTTGCATCGATCTAACCACTTTATCAGGCGATGATACAGAAAGAAGAGTTCAACGAATTTGCGCTAAAGCCCGACAACCAGTGCGTGCAGATTTACTGAAGCAGCTCAATTTAACAGGGCTGACAACGGGAGCAGTGTGTGTTTACCATGAAATGGTGCAAACTGCGGTAGCCGCATTAAAGGGATCGGGGATTCCTGTAGCAGCAGTTTCAACAGGTTTTCCCGCAGGTTTGTCTCCACTCCATCTACGCATTCAAGAAATCGCCGAAAGCGTTAACGCAGGGGCTAAAGAAATTGATATCGTTATTTCGCGGCGTCATGTTCTAGAAGGCAACTGGCAAGCGCTCTATGAAGAAACACTCAAAATGCGCAAAGCGTGTGGAGATGCTCATATCAAAGCGATATTGGCGGCAGGTGAATTAGGATCACTGCGAAATGTTGCTCGCGCTTCTTTAGTTTGCATGATGGCGGGAGCGGACTTCATTAAAACATCAACAGGCAAGGAAAGTGTAAATGCGACACTGCCCATAACATTAGTAATGATCCGCGCGATACGGGAATATCATGAACGTACGGGGTATCGCGTTGGTTACAAACCGGCAGGTGGTATATCCAAGGCGAAGGATGCGCTAACATATCTGACCCTAATAAAGGAAGAATTAGGCAACCGTTGGCTGCGAGCTGACCTCTTTCGCTTTGGGGCCTCCTCACTGTTGGGAGATATTGAACGCCAGTTAGAACACTATCTGACTGGAGCTTACTCTGCTGGGTATCGTCACCCTATTGGATAATTAGAATTTAAGATAAATTCCGAGCTATTTTTAACCTGAAAAAACTGCTCGGCTTCTAATAAGGAGCAAGTATGACTGTAAAAGAAATTTTTGAAACTATGGAATACGGCCCTGCACCCGAAGCAACCAAAGAAGCAATGGTTTGGATTAATGCAAAAAATGCACGTTTTGGTCATTTTATTGATGGGGTATTTACAGAGCCGTGCAAAGGGTTCGATAGCTTTAACCCTACAACTGGTAAAAAACTTGCCACCCTCACTCAAGCAACACAAAAAAACGTAGATACAGCAGTACAAGCCGCCCGTGCAGCACAGCCAGCTTGGGCGAAAGCGCGTGGTTATAAACGTGCCCGCGTTCTTTATGCAATCGCTCGCCTTTTGCAAAAACATAGTCGCTTATTTGCCGTGCTGGAGACACTCGATAATGGCAAACCCATCCGAGAAAGCCGCGACATCGATATTCCATTAGTCCAACGTCACTTTTACTACCACGCCGGCATGGCTCAATTAATGAGTGTTGAGTTGCCAGACCAAGAGGCGATGGGTGTTTGCGGGCAAATAATTCCATGGAACTTTCCTTTACTTATGCTTGCTTGGAAAGTTGCGCCTGCACTTGCAATGGGAAACACTGTTGTCCTTAAACCGGCTGAATACACGTCGCTCACTGCGCTTTTATTTGCTGAAATTTGTATAGAAGCAGGCGTACCCAAAGGCGTAGTCAACATAATTACTGGTAATGGTGTCGTGGGCGAAATGCTAGTGAATGCTAATGTAGATAAGATCGCATTCACAGGCTCCACTTCTGTTGGCCGCCATATCCGCGAAGCAACTGCAGGCTCTGGAAAAGCGCTTACACTCGAGCTTGGTGGCAAGTCGCCATATATTGTATTTGACGATGCAGACTTAGATTCAGCGGTAGAAGGTTTGGTTGACGCAATCTGGTTAAACCAAGGACAGGTTTGTTGCGCTGGGTCAAGATTATTAGTGCACGAACCTATCGCTGACAACTTCTACGCCAAATTACGCGCGAGAATGGACAAATTAAGAGTTGGAGATCCACTGGATAAGTCGACTGATATTGGTGCGATTGTAGACATGTCGCAACTAAACTCAATTTCACAAATGGTTTCTACCAATTCAGCCGGACATACCTATCAGTCACCGGGCAAACTACCAGAAAGAGGATACTACTACCCACCAACTCTGATCACGGAACTAAATACCGCAGATACACTTATGCAAGAAGAAATCTTTGGTCCTGTTTTAGTCTCTACTACCTTCCGTACTCCCACTGAGGCAGTAGAAATAGCAAATAACACACGATACGGTCTATCAGCGTCCGTTTGGAGTGAAAATTTAAACCTTGCACTCGATGTAGCACCTAAACTTTTTGTAGGGATTGTTTGGGTCAATGGTACAAACATGATGGACGCCGCTGCGGGCTTTGGTGGCGTACGTGAAAGCGGCTTTGGGCGCGAAGGTGGTTGGGAGGGTCTCAAGGGCTACACCAAACCAAAGGATACAAATAAACCACTTAAAAAAATCTTACCATTCACCGGCAGTTCTGAAACAGTGAGTACAATAGATCGTACGGCAAAACTATATATTGCAGGTAAACAAACACGCCCCGATAGTGGATATTCTCGAAATGTTTTTAGCAAGAGTGGTTCTCTGCTTGGTCAATCCAGTCTTGCCAACCGCAAAGACTTGCGAAACGCCGTTGAGGCAGCGCATGCCGCAAAATCGTGGTCTAAAACAACAGGACATCAACGCGCGCAAATCATGTATTATATTGCTGAAAATCTGGCTGCGCGCAGGGATGAATTTGCTACCCGTATTAACAATTTAGTGGGTGGCGAAGGCGGTAAACAAGAAGTTGAACAATCGCTTGAAAGACTATTCACCTATGCTGCTTGGGCAGATAAGTATGATGGTGCTACCAAGAATATACCAATTAGAGGCATTGCATTAGCATTAAATGAGCCTGTTGGGGTAATTGGAGCGTTATGCCCAGATGATAAGCCATTATTGGGATTGGTCTCACTAATGGCGCCTGCCATCGCAATGGGAAACCAGATCATTCTAACAGCATCAGAACCGTTTCCATTAATTGCTACTGACTTCTACCAAGTTCTTGAAACATCTGATGTTCCTGCTGGTGTGGTAAACATACTCACAGGCTGCCACATAGAAATAGCACCTCAAATGGCCAGCCATCTAAATATCGATGCAGTATGGTCTTTCTCAAGTTCGAACCTATCAAAAATAATTGAAAAAAACGCAGCGGGGAACCTAAAACGTACTTGGGTTAACAATGGGCTTGATCGAATTTGGACTAAGTCTGATGGGGAAGGCCATATTTTTCTTCAGGCCTCCACAGAAATCAAAACAGTCTGGGTTCCATATGGCGAGTAGCAAATGTTGTTTTCAAACAGCCTCTGAGGACCTACATATTTTGAGTGCATGCCATCGAAGAATTTGAATAATCACGAGAGTACTTTCAATCAGCAGCAAATGGCTGAAAATAATTCAATTTTGAATAGTCTCGTCCAAACCCAGTGGCTTACCAACAACAACAAAATGCAAGTCTTCGGTACGCAGTAGCTCCTTTGCAACTCGCTGGACATCTTCCAGTGTCACAGCCTCCACCATAGCATTGCGGGTTGGTATATAATCAATTGGCAAACCTACCATTTGCATGCCAACCATTATTCGCGCAATTGGTCCGTTTCCATCAAAACGTAGGGGGTATGAGCCCGTAACAAACGTTTTAGCTGCGTCCAATTCAGCTTGTGTAACCCCATCCGTAGCTGCACGCTCCCATTCGTCACGAATAACAGACACAGCCTCCGCAATTTTATTATTGGCTGACGCAACCTGTCCCTGAATGGTTGCGGCATGGTCTTGTGAAACAAGATAGGAATATACCCCATACGTCAGGCCACGTTTCTCCCTGACTTCTTGCATCAAACGGCTTTCAAAACCCCCAGCGCCAAGAATATGGTTCAACAATCGAGCAGCAAAAAAATCAGGATCTTTCTGATCAATTCCACCGTGACCAAAAATTGTAACAGACTGCGGTGTTTCAAAAGGAATTACAGTAGTCCCACCCTTTATCATAATATCCGCAGAATCTGGTTGAGGCGCTCCAACTTCAGGCAAATCACCAAGCAGTTTATCCAGCAATGGTCCCAACTCTTCAGGAGATATATCTCCCACTACGCCAACGTAGATCCGGTCTTTGGCAAATACTGCCTTATGAGCTTCGACCACGTCATCCCTTGTTAACAATGATACACTATCAAGTGTGCCCTTAAATTGTGTTGAATAGGGATGATCACCGAAAGCCATCTCATCAAATGCAGCCCGAGCGATCTGATCTGGATCTTTAGCATCGGATCGTAAACTGGATAGTACCTGCTCACGCACACGATCCAAAGCAACTTGTTCAAACGTTGGTTCAATCAAAGATAATCGCAATAATGCCACAGCTTCGTCTCGGTTTTCGGTAAGAAATTTCGCTGAAACAGACAAAGAGTCTGGCCCTGCACGATATGAAAAACTGGAAGCGAGCCTTTCTTGTGCTTCTGTAAAACTACGAGAGTCAAGATCACCAGCGCCTTCTTCCAACAGGCCAGTCATCAAATTTATGGCTCCACGTTTGCCTGAGGCATCCAGTGAAGCACCACCACGAAAACGTAATTCAAGCGCCACAAACGGAATTGAGGACTCTTGAACCAACCATGCAGTAATCCCCCCTTTGCTCACGACCTCTTCAATTTCAGTTTCGGTACGAGCCGGCAATGCAGAAATACAAGCGAGCAAGAAGGCTGCAATTAAACGGCTCATTGTGTCACCTCATCTTCGCGCATCAACCAACCGGTCACAGACGCCTCACGATTAAAAACTGATCGAGCAGCAGCCATTATGTCTTCTGGCGTTACTGCCTGTAAAATTTCTGGCCAGTCTTGTATGTCTTGCACTGTTAAGCCAGAGGCTAGGGCTCGCCCGTAACGATTTGCAATTCCATCCACATTGTCTCGCGCATAAATTTCGCTAGCACGCAATTGGTATTTAATCCGTTCAAGCTGTTCAGGGTCAACTCCCTCCTTTAGAAACTGTGCTAGAACAACATCCATTGCGTCTTCAGCTTCCTGTAAACTTACGTCTGAACTGGGCACTACATATACGTCAAAGGTGGTTTCATCCAAGGATACCCCACGATAATAAGCAACAGAATGTACTGCTATCTGACTTTCAAATTGAAGTTTTTCAGTCAAATAACTTGTTATACCACCGCCCAAAACCTCAGCCAACAATGTCAAAGCTGCAGCTATCTCTTGGTCACCACTGTCACGCTCAGGCGCTAGATATGACCGGCTTATATAGGGTTGTGCAACTCGAGGATCACGAAAAATCAAACGTCGCTCTGCTGTTTGTGGTGGTTCTTTTGTTCGCAGACGCTCTGGCAGATCTGGGTTAGCTGGAATCTTTCCATAGTATTTTTCTGCTAATGTCCGTACCTCTTCAGGCTTCACATCACCGGAAACAACTAGGATAGCGTTATTTGGATGATAATGGGTGTTATAAAATCCATATGCTTGGCTCAGATTCAGTTTCTCCATCTCATGCTTCCAGCCAATGATAGGCACTCCATAGCGGTGGTTAAGATACTGAGCCGCACGCAATTGTTCACTAAATAGAGCTCTTGGGCTGTTCTCTGTCCGCTGGTTTCGTTCTTCTATAATAACATCCTGCTCAGTTGCGATATTGACCGGAGTAAGTCTGATATTTCGCATCCGGTCTGCTTCCATTTGCATCATCAAATCCAAACGGTCAGCAGCAACACGCTGAAAATATGCTGTATAATCATAACTCGTAAATGCGTTATCACGCCCACCGTTTGCCGCAACGGTCGCAGACAACTCGCCTTCGGCTAAATTGTCCGTAGATTTAAAAAGTAAATGCTCAAGAAAATGGGCGACCCCGGATGATCCCTTTGGTTCATCGGCAGACCCAGCGCGGTACCAAACCATATGCTGAACTACAGGAGCACGGTGGTCTTCAACCACAACTACCTGCATTTCATTCTCGAGCTGAAAGGTCGTGACCTTATTTTCAGCTGCCTTGGCCATAAATGGCAATGCCGAGAACGTCATAACAAACCCTATTAGGGCAAAGTGCGAAAGTGTCATGGCGATTCCTATGTGTCCTCTACGACTTAGAGATACTACGCCACGGCGTCTATTCAAGACGTGCTAGCGCAAATGTGAGGACAATCAAAATAGAGCAAAAACGTCAGCTTGGTGGAGCAGACGGAGTCGGGATTCCAGCCCGGCGATATGCTTTAGCAGTGCGAGCCGCGTCCAGCGCTTCCCGCCGATAGGCTTTGTTGTAAAGGTCTTCAGGAAAGAGGCGAATTTGAGTAAATCGTGCCTTGCGTTTTCTAAACTCTGCATCTGCTTTAGCAAGGTTGGTTCGAATGGCGGGATCAACACCAAAACGAGACGCCCTATTAACAAGCGCTACTTCCCTACTAGGTATTGGCGCATTGACTGAACCACGTTGACCGCCCAATTTAACAATACTCTCACTTAGCGGGCGCTGATCCGTCCTGTTACTGCCGCCCGGTGTAGGCGGTGGTAAGGAAGCATAATTCGCGGGTTGTTTAAGCGGCTTGGCAGGAACCACTATAAATTCATCAGGCCCATCACCCCGTGAAGTGATCTGCCTCAAGCCTTTGTTTTCGCATGCTGCGAGAAAAGTAAAACCAATAAGGGCACATGCGATAATCCGCATCAAAAATCTCCTCGTTTGGCAAACATTATCGCAGCTTGACCCACCTTGTCACGCACCCTTTTTAGATACTTTCGGGTCGTGCCCAAAAATTATTAAGCCAAAGGCACCCAAGAAGATAAAAATATCCGCTACATTGAATACAAAAGGGTTGTTAATGCCACAACATGACATGTTTAGAAAATCTAATACATAGCCATAAATTATTCGATCGAAAACATTAGCAAGGGCGCCTCCAATAAGCACCCCTGCACTTGCTTGAGCTATTCGAGGTTGTGGGTGCTTTTGCAGCCAGTACAAGACGGCAAAACAAACAACCAAAGCTATACCAATTAACACCCAGACATTTATACTATTACCAAAAAGGCCAAAGTTTATCCCTGTATTTTCTCCGTAACGCAAACGTAAAAATGGCGGAAACACATCAATTGGATTAACGGGTGATACATTTAATACATAAATTACAAAATATTTACTGAATTGATCCAGAAAAAAGGCTGAAAAAATAAATAATGATAAGAATTTCATAAATCGATCAATGCCTGAAATGGCGCATGCCTGTAAAGACCATTGCTAACCCAGCCTCATCGGCAGCAGCAATTACCTCTTTATCACGCAGTGAACCACCGGGTTGGATTAGAGCTGTCGCACCAGCGTCAGCCGCAGAGATCAAACCGTCCGCAAATGGAAAGAACGCGTCTGAGGCAACAACCGAACCGTGGGTCAACGGTCTGGGTAAATTTAAAGCAGTCGCCATATCTTGAGCCTTGCGTGCTGCGATACGAGTGCTATCCACTCGACTCATTTGGCCCGCACCCACCCCAACAGTTGCTCCATTCTTTACGTAAACAATAGCGTTTGATTTAATATGCTTAGCTACAGTCCAGGCAAAGAAAAGATCTGCAAGCTCCTGTTCGCTCGGCTGGCGTCTGGTGACAACTTTAAGATCTGCAAGCGTTATACGGCTTACGTCTTTATCCTGTACCAGAAACCCACCAGAAACCTGTTTGAAGACAGTGGCCTCAATGCTTGAGTCCGCCAGCGAACCAGTTGTTAACAAACGGAGATTTTTTTTGCCTTTAAACACCTCACGAGCCGCTACAGTCGCTGCTGGTGCGATCACAACTTCTGTTAGAATTTCTGTCATTTCCCACGCAGTTTCTTCATCCAGTTCTTTATTCAATGCTATGATACCACCGAACGCGCTCGTGCGATCACAGTCAAACGCCTTGGTGTAAGCCTCTTTCAAAGTGTCACCTATCGCTACGCCACATGGGTTGGCATGTTTGATTATAGCGCAAACAGGACCGGCACTCTTAAACTCACTTATCAGTTCAAATGCCGCATCAGTGTCATTAATATTATTGTAAGAAAGCTCTTTACCCTGATGTTGGGTAGCCGTAGCTATACCAGGCCGAGCAGTTCCTTCCTTATAAAATGCCGCGCTCTGATGAGGGTTTTCACCATAACGCAATGATTGCACCAGTGTGCCCCCAAAGTTGAAGCGACGGGGTGTTTCTCCTACTTGAGATGCCATCCATGTACTCACCGCAGTATCATAAGCGGCAGTATGTGAATAAGCGTTTTGCGCGAACTTTTGGCGTGTAGCGTAACTAGTACAGCCATCATTCTCACTCATCTCAGTAAGTAAGACTTCATAATCGGCCACATCAACGAGCACATTAACAAACCTATGGTTTTTAGCCGCTGAACGAATCATCGCTGGCCCACCAATATCTATGTTTTCAATTACTTCGCTATATTCAGCACCCTTTGCCACAGTCTGTTCAAACGGATAAAGGTTTACGACAACTAGATCGATGGGGCCAATGCCATACAAATCCATGGCCGCAAGATGTTCCTCATTATCCCGCAACGCTAATAATCCGCCATGAACAATCGGATGCAAAGTTTTAACTCGGCCATCCATCATCTCAGGGAAGCCAGTCTGCTCGGATACATCCTTGACCGAGAGGCCCGCTGCACGCAGCGCTTTGGCAGTCCCTCCAGTACTTAATAACTCGATCCCATAACCAGCCAATACAGTGGCAAACGCCACCAATCCTGTCTTGTCAGATACAGAAAGTAGCGCTCGGCGTAAGGGGACAAGGTCGGTCATTAAGCAGCAGTCCTTTTAGTACGAAATAACCTTAGGTTTTTCACAGTTGACATCTTGGATGCCAATGGCAGTTTCCTGCTCTTTGAACAAGGACTAGAGCGGATGCGATCCAAAATTTATATAATCTGAGACACTTCAACAATTTCATGAAATTTTTCTTAATATGATCAGGTCCTGTATAAAGGAGTCAGCATAACCATTTACCGTCGTATGGTTCAGACTGTCTTACGCAAGCACGCAAGATAAAAGCCGTCCATATTGCCATTGTCTGCCCAAAAATCAGGCCGTAACCGCAGTCCTCCCTCCTCAGTTATCCACTTTGGATCGATACCATCGATATCTAGTGCCGTGCGGTCTACCATTAAATTTGAATGACGCCCAAGAGCCTCATCAATTTGCACCTCGCCTTCATCAGGTAATAGTGAGCAAGTACAAAATACCATACGCCCACCGGGACGCAGAAGAGTAAGAGCATGATCAATCATACGGCCTTGCGTATCGATCAAATCTGCAAAATCTGAACCATCTTTAGCAAAAGGCAAATCAGGGTGCCGGCGAATTGTACCTGTCGCAGAACAAGGGGCATCCAGCAAGATTGCATCGTATTGACCATTAATATCAAAGATATCTGCAACTTGTATGTCTGCCTGTAACTTTGTCCGCACCAGATTTTGCGCAACTCTCTCCATTCTACCAGCGGAGATGTCCACCGCCGTTACGGTACCACCCCCGGAAACCAATTGCAGCGTTTTACCCCCTGGGGCCGCACACAAATCCAAAATCTGCTCACCAGGTTGCGCATTCAAAACTCGGGCTGGAACTGCGGCAGCAGCATCCTGCACCCACCAATCACCTGCCGTAAAGCCAGGCATAGCAGAGACCTGCTCACCTACAGGCACCCGCACTGAGCCTGTAGGCAACACTTTACCTTTCACAGCCTCAGCAACAGCTAAGGCATTATTTTTAGCTGTTAAATCAAGCGGAGCGCCAGCAAAAAAAGCAGCCTCCATACCCAACACAGCCTCGCCCCCCCAAGCAACAACCAAAGGGCCGCGCAACCATTTTGGTAATCTTGGAATGCGCAGATTAGACCACTGCTCAGGTCCAACGGTTGCCACTTTGCGCAAAACGGCATTCACCAATCCTTTAAGATGGCCATAATGCTTATGTTTAGAAATGATCGCGACCATAGCATTCACCACACCATGAGCAGCTGCCCCATTGCACAACTCAATTGTACCAATACGCAGTGCGTTTCGTACAGTTAGAGGAGGATACTTTTGCAAATAACGCTGTAAAATGCGGTCAGCACGTTCCAATCCACGTAATGTCTCAACCGTAAGCCTTTGCGCTCGAGCACGATCTTCAGGTGCTAGTCTATCTAAAACGCCCGCTCCAATCAGCTCAGACAACAGTTTACTCTCCCCGATGACCTGATCCAGCAAAAAAACAGCGCTGCGCCGAGCAGGCAAACCCAAATCGCTCATGTACTCTCCAAATTTGATGTATAGCCCACTTGTAGGACAGGAAAGACATCTATAACAAAGAGGCCTCTCACAAGGAACCCGCCATGTCGAAAGTTAAGTCAAAGCCAAATGATTTACCAGCTGCAGCGCAACGAGCACTTGCCGAAGCCGATGCCCGCCGTAACTCTAAAGAACTTATAGATATACCTAAAGAGCTAGGCGGCAGAGAAGGTCCTGAGCCTGTCAGATATGGAGATTGGGAAAAAAAAGGAATTGCTATCGATTTCTGAATAGTTTTCTTAGTTTAGCGCATCCTGAACTCAGCCGAAGCTCCAGCACCACGATCTGAAGTAAACCGAATACTTTCGCCAGTGACTTGGACCTCTTGGCAGTTGTAGCCTAGGGGATCTCCTCCCCAAAACAGATCCCTACAAAAATAACCGTTTTTCCATGTCCACGTTCCTTCTACATCCCAACGGATCCCGCGCCCTTCTATACGCCCATCAGCCGTTACAATGATTTTAATCCAGGGTCGTGTTAGAGTTTTGCCAGCTATTACAGAAACGAACTCATCTTGATCATTGACCTGTATCGAATCTGCTTTTGCTGCACCACTGAGCGCAAGTGAAAGGAATAAAAAGATAAATTTTTTCATACAATGGCATTCCGCTAAAATAATATATAATCAGTAAAGTTACGCACAGCACTCTTGTTTGGTTTAAAATTAGTAAAAAGCAATACTCTTTTGGGCGGCTAACCGCTCAGCCCAAGAACATCTAACATGTCATACTCACCGGGCGCTTTATCCAAAGCCCAAATAGTCGCTTTCAATGCCCCTTTGGCAAACAAAGCTCTGTCAGTGGCCATATGTCGCAATACTATGCGCTCCCCTTCCCCCGCAAATAATACGTCGTGTTCTCCAACAATGTCACCACCCCTGACTGCTGAAAAGCCTATGTCCCCTCGCGTCCGAGCGCCTGTTATCCCATCACGAGCAACGTTTTTTACAACGTTTAAATCAACTCCACGTCCCTCAGCAGCAGCTTCACCCAGCATAAGTGCCGTGCCTGAGGGGGCATCAACCTTATGACGGTGGTGCGCTTCTATAACCTCAATATCAAAATCATCATCCAGTGCAGCAGCAACTTTTTTAGTAATCTGTACCAAAAGATTAACTCCCAAACTCATATTACCAGCGCGCACAATCGCACAGTGTCGTGCGGCTGGTTCAAGTTGGGCAATCTGTGCATCAGTCATCCCCGTAGTACCAATAATATGCGCAGCACGTGCTTGAGCAGCAATTTTGCTTAACGCCAAAGTTGCCTCAGGTGCAGTGAAATCTATTACAGCCTGCGCCTGTTTCATAGCGTCAAGTGTATCATCGGTAACCATAACACCCAACTCAATGCCTCCCATAGCTATTCCAATATCTTGACCAACCCAGTCATGTCCCGGCCGCTCTAAAGCCGCAGCCAATCTCACTTTGTCATTTTTCAAAACAGTGTGGACTAGCATCTGACCCATACGGCCTGATGCTCCTGCAATCACAATACCTGGCAAATCTGACATGTTCTGCACTCCTTTGGCTTCTTTTTGCTGTCCTAACCCCCCTTGCTTCGCTTGGCAAAGGGCGACGTCTCAATTAGATGGGACAAATGGCAAAGAATAAATTTCACGATGGCCCTGGCCCCTCACAACGTCAACTGCGTGTTGCCGAGCTTATTCGCCGTACGCTGTCCGAAACTCTGGCGCGCGGCGATATCCATGATCCTGACCTGAACCGTTTGTCAATCACGGTTGGCGAGGTGCGAACATCTCCAGATTTACGTATTGCTACTGCTTATGTATTACCACTAGGCGGACAAGGCCAAGACGACGTCTGCAAACTGCTCTCCCGCAACAAAGGCGAATTAAGGCGAGCTATATCCAAAAAGCTAGCACTGAAGTTTGCGCCTGACTTACGGTTCCAGATTGATGAAACATTCGATCGTATGGACGAGACCAAGAGAATGTTAGATCAGCAAACGGTAAAAAATGATATACAGCGGGATAATGAGCAGTGATAAAAAAAGTGCTCTTGGCATTCTTCATGCTGTCAGGACCAGCCTGGTCCACCAACTGTTATGAGCTTAACCATGCAAGAAAAGTCTTTGCCATATGCGAAGTGGACGTCGCCAGTGAGGAATTACGGCTGTTTTTGTATAGCCAATCCGGCGAATTATATGGTCAGTTTGGAAAAATAGACGATGCTCTGCGTTTGAACGGCCAATCGTTAGGTTTCGCCATGAATGCTGGCATGTATCACGAAAACCGTGCGCCTGTGGGACACTATTTGGAAGACGGTCAAGAATTGATGGGAGTAATCTCGAATGCTGGCCCCGGAAATTTTGGTCTGTTGCCAAACGGTGTCCTGTGCATTTCGTCTGGCCAAGCACATGTAATTGAAACGTTACAATTTGTTGAAACTTCTCCCGAATGTATCCACGCGACCCAATCAGGGCCTATGCTGGTTATTGATGGCAAATTGCACCCGCGCTTCTTACCCGATAGCACATCCCGTTTTGTGCGAAATGGTGTTGGAACCAATGCAGATGGATCTAAAGCTGTTTTTGTTATGTCCAACAGTCCAGTCACGTTCCATCAATTTGGAAGCGTGTTTCGTGATGCCTTAGATTTACCCAACGCTCTATATTTTGACGGTAATATCTCACGCTTATATGCACCAGAACTTAATCGAAATGACTTTGGGTTTTCACTTGGACCAATCATTGGCACTGTTATTTCAGCAATCAAATAATACGATCCTTTTTGCTAGCCGTCTGCTATGATTGACAAGCTGATTAGGCCTGCGTTAGGCGACTAATTTCAATACTCAGGGATTACATTATGGGCCGCACACGCAAAGGGCGCGACATATCTGGTTGGTTGGTCATCGACAAACCAGCTGGACCAACGTCGACGGCTGTCGTGAACAAAGTACGTTGGGCATTTCAAGCCAAAAAAGCGGGACACGCGGGCACTCTCGACCCTGAGGCAACCGGCGTTCTAGCAATTGCTCTTGGTGAGGCTACTAAAACAGTACCTTACATCACAGACGCGCTCAAAGCATATGTTTTTACTATCCGCCTTGGTCAGGAAACTACTACAGATGACGCAGAGGGCGAAGTGATAGAAAAATCAGTTTTTCGCCCTTCTGATGACCAAATTAAAGATGCTCTTGGGCGTTTTGTGGGAGACATTATGCAAATTCCACCGAAGTTTTCTGCCGTGAAAATTGATGGCGAGCGCGCCTACAAGTTGGCTCGGGAAGGCGAGGAAGTTGACATAGAAGCTCGGCACCTTTGGGTCGAGAGACTTATTATGACAGATCGCCCAGACTATGATCATATCACGCTGGAAATGATATGCGGTAAGGGCGGTTATGTCCGATCCATTGCACGTGATTTAGGAAGATTATTGGGGTGTTTTGGGCATGTTCGCGAACTGCGCAGGATTTGGTCTGGACCCTTTGAGGTTTCCAAAGGCCTCACATTAGCTCAAGTTGAAGAAATGGCGCAAAGCCCGGAATTAGATGCTCATTTGCGTCCAGTTGCCGACGGTCTAACAGGACTGCCAGAAGTAAGTGCGACACCCGAAGGAGCTGTACGCATGCGCAATGGTAACCCTGGCAAGGTTTTTGCATCTGAAGTAGAGTATGATGAGGAATGTTGGGCGTCACTGGAAGGTAAACCGATTGCTTTAGGTCGTTACAAAAGCGGCGAACTTCATCCTACACGCGTTTTTAATTTGTGAACAATACCCAGCACATTTTAATCAAATGATTGCGGACGGCATGGCAGACTGGCAGTGTACATAAATGATAACGCGCACATACGCCAAGGGCGACAGCTCATCTACCGCGACTTATTCAGAGTGCGAAAAATATCGATATAGTCTCACTCGCATCTGGAATGATTCTGGCAAGAGAGTAAACTTCATCATGCTTAATCCGTCCACAGCTACCGAATTGCAGAATGACCCGACAGTGGAACGGTGCGAACGTAGAGCACGCACTTTGGGTTATGGCAGTTTTGCAGTTACCAATATATTTGCTTGGCGCGATACGGACCCAAGAGCAATGAAAACAGCGAGTGATCCCATCGGTCCTGAAAATGACGCTTCAATTATTAAACAGGCAGAATGGGCCAATGACCTGATCGCTGCATGGGGTACACACGGTGCGCACTTAGAAAGAGGCAGTGCAGTAAAAAGTATGCTACAATTTACAAATCAACCACTGTTTCATCTTGGTTTATCCAAGGCTGGGCATCCAAGACACCCCTTATATCTCCCCTACGTCCAGCCCCCTGAGCGCTGGGTGTAGGGAAAAGCTAGTTAACCAGAACAGTAAATCTTTGCTTATTTCAGCTCTAAAAATACTTCTGTTGATTTGGAAAATAAAATTTTTGGCACAGTTAAACGGCAAATTAGTTTTAACATTTCCAATATTTTATCAAAAATCAGCTTACGATCTTTCAGACAATTAATGATCTAAAAAACTGTAGGAGCGTCAGTTATATGCTTAAACAAATAATCATAAATCAGGATAGCATACTAAAATTGGTGTAATTAAACTCTATTCAACAAATTTACTTTGCCATTCAGGCGAATCTCTTTTATGTGCCACTATCTGCGGTTTTTACCGGAGAAATACATGGCCCTGCGCTGGACGACATCCCGGGCAGAGGCGTCTTCGAAACATTAGAAATGGAGAACCCGATGTCGATTACTGCAGAAGAAAAAGCTCGTATCATGAAAGATTTTGCAATCAAAGAGGGTGACACTGGTTCGCCAGAAGTGCAGATTGCAATTCTTAGCTCACGCATTGCAACATTGACTGAGCATTTCAAAATACACAAAAAAGACAATCATGGCCGTCGTGGTTTGCTCAAAATGGTTGCTCTGCGTCGTAAGCTTTTAGATTACACCAAAGGCAAAAACGAAGAGCGTTACCAAGACCTAATAAAACGTTTAGGTCTGCGTCGCTGAATGCTAATTTATTTAAACACTAGAAGGCCGCGTGGTATAAACGTGGCCTTTTACATCTGAGCGCTGACGTTTTCATTAATTCCAAAATGAATGACTAATTTACCCGCAGTCAGTTCATCCAAGTCAGACAGCTTTATATACACCCAAACTCTAACTAGTTGCTTGACTGCTGCCACACCACTTCCAATCACTTCAAAACTAATGTATCCGCGCAGAATCTGAAAGCTAGGTGTCCGGACTCCGTCACCTGCAAGACGATATTGGAGTCAGAGGAAATACGTCCTCTATGTAAATGGCGAAAAGCGCCAATCTAGGAAACTTAAATGTTCAATGAGACGAAAAAAACGATGCAATGGGGCGAAGAAACGCTCACATTAGAAACCGGCAAAGTGGCCCGTCAAGCAGACGGATCTGTGATTGCCACGTTGGGCGAAACCAGCGTTATGGCAAACGTAACTTTTGCAAAAAAACCAAAACCTGGTCAGGATTTTTTTCCTCTGACCGTCCATTATCAAGAGAAGTATTACGCAGCGGGCAAAATTCCCGGCGGGTTCTTCAAGCGTGAAGCACGACCAACCGAAAAAGAAACACTTACAGCACGGTTAATTGACCGGCCTATCCGTCCACTATTTGTCTCAGGCTTCAAGCATGAAGTGCTGGTGATGTGTACTGTTTTATCTCATGATTTAGTCAATGACCCTGACATGGTCGCGATGATCGCAGCTTCAGCTGCATTGACTATCTCGGGAGCTCCATTCATGGGTCCGATTGGCGCATGTCGAGTTGGTTTTGAGAATGGAGAATACATTCTTAATCCAACAGTTGATGACATGCAGGACCTGCGCCTTAATCCTGAACAACGCTTGGATCTAGTTGTTGCTGGCACAAAAGACGCAGTAATGATGGTCGAATCAGAAGCATATGAGCTATCTGAAGCAGAAATGTTGGGTGCAGTGAAATTTGCGCACGAACAGTTTCAGCCGGTAATTGATTTAATTATTAGTCTTGCGGAAGATGCAGCCAAAGAGCCCTTTGACTTTGAGGCACCTGATTACTCAGAACTTTCCGCAGCGGTAAAAGCTGCCGGCGAAAAGCAAATGCGGGCAGCTTTTGCGATTAGCGACAAACAAGAACGGACCAATGCTGTCGCCGCCGCCCGCACGGCAATTGTTGAATCCTTAAGCGTTGAGCAAGCTGAAGATGCCAATCTTGGCTCTGCCATGAAGGGCCTAGAAGCATCTATCCTCCGCGGTGACGTTGTTAAAACGGGGACCCGCATTGATGGCCGCAAAACAGATGAAATCCGTGCTATCGTCTGCCAAACTGGTCTTCTACCCAGAACGCACGGCTCCGCTCTTTTCACACGTGGAGAGACACAGGGCTTGGTTGTAACCACCCTAGGTACTGGCGATGATGAACAATTCATCGACGCTTTACACGGCAACTTCAAATCGAACTTTCTCTTACATTATAATTTTCCACCATACTCAGTCGGCGAAGCGGGTCGCGTAGGTCCTCCAGGACGTCGAGAAATTGGTCATGGAAAATTGGCATGGAGAGCACTTCAGGCCGTTTTACCTGCCTCAACTGACTTCCCCTACACTGTGCGGCTTGTTTCTGAAATCACTGAGTCTAATGGTTCCAGTTCAATGGCCTCAGTTTGTGGTGGTTCGTTGTCGATGATGGACGCTGGTGTTCCTCTGAAATCAGCAGTCGCTGGCGTTGCTATGGGTCTGATCCTCGAAGAAGATGGCTCGTATGCTATTCTATCAGACATCCTTGGTGATGAAGACCACCTTGGTGACATGGACTTCAAAGTAGCAGGGACCGAAAATGGTATCACCTCGCTACAAATGGACATCAAGATCGCAGGTATAACGCCAGAGATTATGGAGAAAGCTCTCGCACAAGCGAAAGACGGCCGGATGCATATTCTAACTGAGATGAGTAAGTCTATCACGGGCGCTCAAGAATTTTCAGTACACGCACCACGTATCGAGACAATGCAAGTACCCACAGATAAAATTCGTGAAGTAATTGGTTCAGGTGGTAAAGTGATACGTGAGATCGTCGAAGTTTCGGGTGCCAAAGTTGACATCAACGACGATGGTATCATTAAGATTGCGTCTCCAAATGGAGAGTCGATCAAAAAAGCCTATGATATGATCTGGTCTATCGTAGCTGAACCAGAAGAAGGCAAAGTTTACATCGGAACTGTTGTAAAAATTGTTGATTTTGGAGCATTCGTAAATTTCTTCGGCAAGCGTGACGGCCTCGTCCATGTTTCTCAAATCGAAAATCGCCGTCTAAATCACCCCTCCGATGTGCTAAAGGAAGGCCAGGAAGTCAAAGTAAAACTGTTAGGCTTCGACGACCGTGGTAAAGTCCGGCTATCGATGAAAGTCGTAGATCAAGAGACGGGCGAAGAAGTTAAAAAAGAAGAAGAAAGTAACTAATACTTTTATCTAAAAAAAATAAGGCCTCATTGGAAACAATGAGGCCTTATCATTTTATTACATAAAAATCTGAAAACTACCAATGAGATATGAGTATCTAGCTAAAACATAACCCATTGTGTTGACTAGTAGATCATTTAGCGCGGTGCTTTTGTCAGTCTTAAATAGGGAAGCACTTCTGTAAACTCCCCAAATTTTGCTTTGGCATCTTCATTCGATACGGTGGCAGGTATGATTACGTCATCTCCGATATTCCAATTTGCAGGCGTCGCAACACCATTCCCAATGCTCATCTGCAGTCCATCTAAAGCGCGCAACACTTCAGCAAAGTTCCGACCAACCGTCATAGGATACGTCATAGACAACTTCAGCTTTTTATCTGGCCCTATGATAAAAACCGAACGTACTGTTTCACTATCCGCTGGTGTACGTCCATCAGGCATGTAGGCTTCCGCAGGCAACATATCGAAAGCTTTGGAAACCTCGAGACCACCATCTGCAATAATCGGAAAGGCAGCCGTTGCCCCAGCTACTTTTTCAATGTCGCCTTTCCATTTCTTATGCTCCTCGACACCATCAACTGAGACCCCGATGACCTTAGTACCTCTTTTTGTCCATTCATCTGCTAGTTGTGCGACAGCGCCAAACTCTGTTGTACAGACAGGTGTGAAATCTTTAGGGTGTGAAAATAAAATTGCCCAACTATCACCAACAAATTCATGCAGTGAAAAAGTGCCCTGATCGGTTTCAACTGTCAGATCTGGGATGGTGTCATTGATACGCAAGCTCACAGTAATTCTCCATCATTTAAGTTTATTGGATTTATCTAATGCAGAAACCACTGAAATACATCCCCTCTATTGCTACCAGCTTTTGACAATGCGAATATCCCCCTCAAGGTAACTTTTATCCAGTCAAGGAGACACAACTGTGCTGAAAAAATGCAAGTTCTACATAAACGGCCAGTGGGTTCACCCAGTAGATGGCACAGATCACCTCGTGATTGACCCCTCAACTGAAGAACCAACAACGACAATCTCATTGGGTGGTCAGACTGATGTAGATAATGCTGTAGCTGCAGCAAAAGCTGCCTTTTCAGGTTGGACTGCTACACCAGTCGCAAAAAGAATCGCGCTTGTTGAAAAATTAGTGGAAATTTATGACAGACGCTCTGAGGATATTGCAAAGGCTATGTCTACCGAAATGGGTGCGCCCTACGACATGTCGCGAACCCAGCAAGTGGGGGCAGGCACATGGCATCTGAAAAATTTTATAAAAGCTGCCAAAGATTTTCAATTTGACCAACCTCTCAACGACCATACACCTAAGGATCGAATTATACACGAAGCGGTTGGCGTTGCTGCACTCATTACACCGTGGAATTGGCCTATGAACCAAATCACACTCAAGGTTGGTGCAGCAGCCATTGCGGGCTGTACTATGATATTAAAACCCTCTGAGGAATCACCACTCAACGCAATTATATTTGCCGAAATGATAGACGAAGCTGGCTTTCCAGCAGGTGTGTTTAATATGTTGAACGGTGACGGTGCAGGAACTGGTACTGCACTCTCATGCCATCCCGATGTTGACATGGTAAGTTTCACCGGTTCATCGCGCGCTGGTCGCCTTATTTCCATAAATGCTGCGGAAACATTAAAACGTGTTCACCTTGAGTTGGGAGGCAAAGGGGCCAACGTTATTTTTGAGGATGCCGACGAAAAAGCGGTAAAACGCGGTGTTTTACACATGATGAACAACACCGGCCAGTCTTGCAACGCTCCTAGCCGTATGCTCGTAGAACGAAGCAAATACGATTCTGCAGTACAAGAGGCCGCTTTGATTGCAGATAGCGTAACGGTTGGTCCAGCATCAGCAGAAGGTCGGCACATTGGTCCTGTTGTAAATCAAGTTCAATGGAATAAAATTCAGGATCTCATTCAAAAAGGGCTTGATGAAGGTGCCAAGCTGGTTGCTGGTGGAACAGGACGACCCGAAGGATTCAATAAAGGATTCTACGTCCGTCCAACCGTATTTGCCGACGTTAATAATCAAATGACGATAGCCCGCGAAGAAATTTTTGGCCCAGTTTTATCCATCATTCCATTCGAAACGGAAGAAGAGGCTCTAGAGATAGCCAATGACACGCCATACGGGCTCACCAACTATGTGCAAACCCAGAACGGTGCCCGACTGAACCGAATGGCGCGAAAACTTCGTTCAGGCATGGTCGAAATGAATGGAGCATCCAGAGCTGCCGGGTCACCTTTTGGTGGAATGAAGCAATCTGGTAATGGACGCGAAGGAGGTATATGGGGCATTTTGGATTTCCTTGAAATCAAAGCGGTAGCGGGTTGGTCTCCAGAGTAAATTGTAGATTAAAGATTATTTTTAAAGGCAGCATCACTTGGTTTATAAGATAAAAAAGAACTTTTAATGCTCAGCAGATTGGCGCTCCTTTCGATCTAACATGTCGAAGTGCTTGCTATTTTCTACTAGTCCGTCTATTTGACCAGCGCGACGTTACCACTATCGATTTTTCTGCTCCTTTCGGCTCAGTCTTACGATCTTGCACTGACTTTGCCGACCTGCCACATTCCGTGGGCAGCATTAACAGGAGAATAACGATGGCTACTGGCACCGTTAAATGGTTTAATACTACAAAAGGCTTCGGCTTTATTGCACCCGATGGCGGCAGCAAAGATGTGTTTGTACACATTTCAGCTGTCGAGCGCGCTGGCCTAACTGGTTTAGCTGATAACCAAAAGGTTACATTTGATATCGAAGCTGGTCGTGATGGCCGCGAGAGTGCGTCAAACATCGCGCTTGCGTAAATTAATTTGTCCCAAATGGGTTAAAATAAAGGGCGTGCCTGCTGGTGCGTCCTTTTTTATTTTTTGATAAAAGTATTAACAATGCCTTTATCTTTAAAATGGTGAGGGCTTACGAAACCGCATCATTTTTCCACTGTCAGGGTGTTTAATTTTTAACTCTTCTGAATGCAGCATCAATCGCTCGAAATTACGGGCTAGCCCTTCTGCATAAAACGGATCTCCTAAAATTGGGTGTCCCAATGCTAACATATGAACCCGTAACTGATGGCTCCGCCCAGTTTTAGGCATAAGCCTCACTCGGCTCTCAGTTTCAGAGTCTCGTATCACCCGCCAATCAGTGACAGCTGGTTTACCTTTATCAATATCAACATGCTGTTTAGGACGGTTTGGCCAATCGACTATTAGCGGCAAATCAACTCGCCCAGCTTTAGGCGTAAGTCGTCCCCAAACCCTTGCAATATATACCTTTTTCGCAGCCCTAAGTTCGAATTGCTTGGACAAAAAACGCTGTGCATGTGACGTAAGTCCAAAGACCATGACACCAGATGTATCCCGATCCAAACGGTGTACTAATAATGCATGAGGCCAGACCATCTGTACCCTAGAAATCAAACAATCTGATAAATGCTTACCCTTTCCAGGCACCGACAAAAGGCCGGACGGCTTATCAACTACCAAAAGCTCGGCATCATCATATAACACCGATAAAGGCGCAACTGGGGGGCAATATTCCATTTCCATAGTGCAGATTTTCAGATGTTAGCTCCTCATGCAACCAATGCGGGGTAAAATAATGGCTTATATAAGTGAATATTTAGCTACAAAAGAAAAATGATTAAAAAATTTAATAATTGATTTAGGCGGCAAACCATTTTTTTAAAATCTAAGGTTACGGAGAGGTAGCTGCGCGCATTTGTCGAACCATCGAAGTGGAATAAATAATTAATGCCAGCCAAATTATTGGAAATGCTATTATCCGAGCATTTCCAAATTCTTCTCCAAATACAAAGACTGCGACAAGGAAGATCATCGTTGGCGCAATATATTGCAAAACTGCAATTGTTGATAATTGCAATTCCTTGGCACCATTGGCATATAAAATTAGAGGAATGGCCGTCACAATTCCACACCCCAGTAATAACCAGTTTGTTCGCATATCACCAACCAAAAACGAACTCTGTCCAGTCAAACCGAGATAGGTAATGTAGCAAAGTGCAGGAACTAATAAAATAAGGACTTCCAATAAAAATCCCTGATTAGGCCCAATTGGTAACTGCTTTTTACAAAGAGCATAGAGCCCCCAACTGACTGTTAAGCCCAGTGAAACCCAAGGAACTTTCCCCATTGAAATTGTCAAAACAGCAACTGCACAAACCGCCAACCCGATTGCAATTAATTGAGCAGGCGAGGGCCGTTCACGCAAAAAGATTACTCCAAGAGCAAGACTAAAAAGTGGATTAATGTAATATCCCAGTGCAGCGTCTAACGTTCGCCCCGACGCTATCGCCCAAATATATATACCCCAATTAATCGTTATGAGCCCAGCAGTAAAACATCCCATTATAAGCATACTTGGATTGGAAATAGCTACGCGCAAATCCTTAGTGCGTCCAAGTATGATAAGCAAAATACCTGCAATTGGAACTGACCAAATAATACGATGTGCGACCACCTCAGCTGGACCGATATGGCTCAGCATTTTCATATAGATAGGAAGTAGGCCCCACAAAAAATATGCCCCAAGCGCAAAGCCAAGACCCTTCGGTGTGTCACCGGATTGCTGTGTCATTCGGTTTAACCCTTTCGTCTTCTAACTTAACAAAAATTGATTATACCAGTATATGACAGTTTAAACCTTCACTCGTTCCGCTTTTGGATCATACATCGGCTTAAGTGACGCATCAGCTAGTACTCGAGTTCCGGCAATATCAATTTCATAAGTTGAGCCAAGAACATCTGCTGCCGATTCCCCGGTGCAGTCTATGTAACCCAAGCCCATTGCTGCACCCAGATGATGTCCATATGCACCCGAACTTAAATACCCAACAATTTCACCATTACGGAGAATTGGTTCATTATGATATAAAAGCGGTTCTGGATCAGCGAGCTTGAACTGCAGCAAACGCTTTGATAGCCCCAGTTCTTTTTTCTGAAATACAGCTTCGCGACCGACAAATGAAGATTTGTTGATGTTTACGGCAAAGCCCAAACCGGCCTCAAGAACGTGATCTTCGCAGGTTATATCATGACCAAAATGACGAAATCCTTTTTCGATCCGGCATGTATCCATCATATGCATACCGCACAATTTAACTCCAAGATCCTGACCGGCATCAAATAACGTTTCAAATACGTGGCCAGCCATGTCAGAGGAAACATAAACCTCCCAGCCCAGTTCTCCCACATAGGTAACACGGTGTACTCTAGCGAGAGCCATGCCTAACTCAATCTCCTGTGCTGTTCCAAATGGGTTCGTTTTATTTGAAAAATCGGCCGGCGATACAGTTTGCAAAAGTTTGCGAGCGTTCGGACCCATAACAGCCAACACGCCTTCGCCAGCAGAAACGTCTGTAATAACCACACGCATATCTCCGATATGCCGTCGCATCCATGTTGTATCTGCCAAACAAGTTGCTGCCGGTGTCACTACTAAATAAGCTACTTCCGACAGACGGGTTACGGTAACATCTGCTTCTATTCCGCCGCGTTGGTTCAAAAACTGAGTATAAACGATCTTGCCTATGGGCACGTCACACTGTCCACCAGCAACGTAATTCATAAAAGTGCAAGCATCTGGCCCTTCAACCTTGAGTTTGCCAAATGATGACATATCGTAAATACCAACATTTTTGCGTACAGCGCTGTGCTCCTCTGCAACATTGTCAAAGAAACTTTGCCGCTTCCATGAATATTCATATTTTGCCGATTGGCCCTTACGTGCAAACCAGTTGGCACGTTCCCAGCCCGCTAGTTCGCCCATCACTGCGCCATGATTTAAAAGGTTTTGATGAAAAGGTGTTCGCCGTACACCCCGCGCAGTTGTTTTTTGGCGATAAGGGAAATGGTCAGCATAAAGCAGCCCCAATGTTTCCGTTGAACGCTCAGCCAGATAACTTCTATTCCCTTGAAAAGGTTGCATTCGGGAGATGTCCACGTCTCCAAGGTCAAAAGGCTTTGCATTATCTTCCATCCACTGCGCCAGCGCCATTCCAGCACCTCCTGCAGATTGAATTCCAATCGAGTTAAAGCCTGCCGCTACCCAAACGTTATCCATCTCTGGCGCCAAACCAAGGTGATAAGCATCATCAGGTGTGAAACTCTCGGGACCATTAAAGAATGTATGTATGCCAGCATCAGCTAGCATCGGCATCCGATTGACAGCAGCTTCAAGAATTGGTTCAAAATGATCAAAATCCTCAGGTAACTGATCAAACTCGAAATCCTGTGGGATACCATTCACAGCCCACGGTTTAGCGTTTGGTTCAAACGCACCCAACAATATTTTTCCTGCATCTTCTTTATAGTAAGCGCATTCGTCCGGCACTCTAAGAACAGGCAGTTGAGCCAAACCTGGAATTGCTTCAGTGACTATATAAAAGTGCTCACACGCTTGAAGTGGCACATTAACGCCCATCATGCGACCAACCTCATGGCCCCACATCCCGGCGCAGTTAACTATCATATCGCAACCAATATGACCCAATGTTCCATCTTCAGATTGCCAGTTCACTCCTGTCACAGAACGTCCACTGCGCGTAATTTCTTTAACAGCAACCCGTTCCTGCACTTGTGCACCACGCTTTCGCGCTCCTTTAGCCAATGCTAGCGCAATGTTGGCTGGATCACCTTGGCCGTCTAATGGTAGATATACACCGCCCTTAACGTCCTGAATATTGAGATGGCTGTATTTTTCTTTTACTTGAGCTGGAGAAATTTCTTCAACTTCAACTCCAAAAGCCCGCGCCATGCCTGCCTGGCGGTGCAGCTCTTCAAGTCGCTCATTTGTAAGCGCAGCGGTAATTGAACCTACTCTTTTAAAACCTGTTGCAACACCAGTTTCTATTTCCAGATTACCATACAACTCTTGACTGTATTTCGCCAGTTTAGTCATATTGGCCGTTGCACGCAGTTGCGCGATTAAGCCTGCTGCATGCCATGTTGTCCCTGATGTAAGCTGTTTTCGTTCCAATAACACGACATCAGACCACCCAAGTTTAGTCAGGTGATAAGCTACAGAGCAACCAATAACGCCACCACCGATAATGACTACACGAGCTGAAGTAGAAAGATTTGGCATTTTTAATCCTTAAACAATCTGATGCCCAGCTACACGCAACTGTTCAGCAATTTCCGCAATATGCGTTGGACCAACTTCACAGCAGCCACCAACAATAGTAGCACCTTGGTCAATCCAACCCATTACATGATCTGCATAGAGCTTTGGCGTAAAATCGCGACGTAAATTTAAAGTATCGACTGTTGGGGAATCTCTCAAAAATTCATCAGTAATGTGTTCAAAACCATTAGCGTAAGCCCCATAGGGTATACCCACTTCACCGATAATCTTGAGAGCGTCAGGTATAACTTCCGGAGTACAGCAATTGATTAGTATTGCACCTACCCCGCTTTCAATCACTGGAAGTACACTTGCAACTGGTTCACCAGATCGCAGACGGGTACCATCACTATCGTCCAAAGTTAACGCCAGCCAGACTGGCTTACCCAAAGGTTTTGTTGCAGTTAAGAAATCTTGTGCATGTGCAATTGACGCAATCGTTTCTCCAATAATTAATTCACTATTGTCCACTAATTGTTCTGCCACCTCAGCAAACAGGCGCACAGCAACATTAGTCTCTGGATGTAAATCAGGCCGGTAACTCGCACCAAGTGGACCAATCGCACCCGCAATCTGACCGGAACCATGGGCTACTGTGGCAGCCTTTGCCTCAGCGATAGCCATTGCGTGTAGATCAAAAAAACGGCCTTCCATTTCAGTTTTTGCTAATCGATCGCGGTGAATTGCATAGCTATTAGCTGTCGCGATAGTTGCTCCTGCGGAATAAAAGTCAGCATGCACACCGGCTACCATGCCTGGGTGATCAATCATTATTTGTGTAGACCAAAGCGCAGTCGGCTTGTCACCAGCGCGTTGCACCAACTCTTGACCCATACCACCATCCAACAAAATAATGTCTGTCACGCACGTAACCTTTCGTTTGTGTGATCCCAAAGTGGCTCATCTGGCTGCACAACTGCCTTGTAACGCCGGCCATACATCTCAATTTCAAGAACTGTGCCAGGCACAGACAGATCCACCCGTACTACACCAAGCGCAATAGACGCATTGACCCGATATCCCCAATCTCCAGAAGTCGTTTCTCCAACAACCTCATCGCCGCACCATATAGTAGACATGTATGGCGCATCATAGTCACCAGAATCGACGACCATAGTAATAAAACGCTTCTTAGCACCCTGTTGCTGTTCATTTTGCAAGGCTGCCTTTCCAGGGAAATTTTGTGGCTTTTCAAGTTTGATAAATCGATCCAACCCACCTTCAAATAGGGTGTAATCTGTCGACAGATCTCCCTTCCACGTACGATAACCTTTTTCAATCCGCATGGAATTCAAAGCATACATACCAAATGGCTTGGCACCTGCGCCCTTTATCGCCTCATATAATTTTGGAATTTCAGCATTTGGCGCATGTACTTCCCAACCCAATTCACCAGCAAAAGATACACGGAGCAAACGACAAGCTGTACCAGCAACAACTGCATCCTGATGACTTAACCAACCCAATGACAAATCTGCTTGTGTCTTAAGGCTTTCGAACAGATCACGAGACTTGGGTCCACTTACAATAAGAGTTGAGAATTCATCAGTATGGTCTGTCAGGCTCAACCCGTCTGTCAAAGAATTACTAAGTATTTCAAAATCATGCCATTGAGCTAAAGCTGCCGTTATAAGAGTGAAATCATCATCAGAATGCCGGATAATCGACATTTCAGTTAAAATTCGACCGCGGTTATCAGGAAAATATCCTAACGTCATTCGACCCGCTTTGGGTAAAGAACCAGCAATCTGACATCGCAACCACTCAGCAGCCCCTCCACCACTGAGATTAAATCGCGAAAAACCTGCCAAATCCAACACGCCAACATTATCGCGTACAGCCTCCACCTCTTCTTTAACCCGCAACGCCCAAGGGCCAGCGCGTTCCCATGTTTGAGTTGCTTTCTCTGAGGTATCATCACCAGCTTTAGAGAACCAATTTACGCGTTCCCATCCATTGTAAGAACCCATTTGACCACCAGCAGAACGGACTAAGCCGTCAACAGGCGATAGTTTTTTATCTCGCCCTGCTGGCCATTCATGATGTGGAAAATGCATTCCATATTCGTGGCCGTATGTTTCTATTGCTTTGGCTAAACAATATTCATGATCAGCGTAGTTGGTATAACGGCGAGTATCGGTAGCCCACATATCCCATTCAGTCTCACCGTGCATAATCCATTCTGAGAGCACTTTGCCTGCTCCACCACCCTGAGCAATACCAAAGGTAAAGCAGTGCCCCTCAAAGGCGTTCTTGACACCAGGCATTGGGCCGATCATTGGCAAACCGTCCGGAGCGTACGGAATGGGGCCATTAATGTTGCGGTTAACACCTGCCTGGCCCAAAGCAGGAACTCGCGCCATCGCATCCTCAATATAAAATTCAAGACGTTCCAAATCATCCGGATAAAGTTGAAAAGAAAAGTCTTCAGGCATTGGGTCTTCTGGCGTAATCCAATGAGCCTTACAGTTCCGTTCATAGGGACCAAGATTCAAACCAGACTTATCTTGACGTAGATAGTAACTTATATCGACGTCACGTATTATTGGCAGTTTATGGCCTTTATCCTTTGTCCAAGCAGCAACTTCCGCAATTTCTTCTGTTAAAAAATACTGATGAGACATTACAACCATTGGCACAGTACGACCACCAAAAGGCTTGAACATCTCACCAACCCTTTGCGCATAATAACCAGCACAGTTTGCAACATAATCGCAACGGATGTCTCCTTTATCCGTTTTGACAATCCACTCATCACCATCGCGCTCCACCCCAATGGCGGGGCAAAATCGTTCAATATGAGCCCCAGCATCCCTTGCACCTCTAGCGAGTGCCTGCGTTAATTGCGCTGGATCAATATCACCATCTAGCGGATCCAACATACCACCAGCGAGGTCATGGATTTCCATAAAAGGGTGATATTCCTGCATCTCGCGCGGCGACATGACAGACATCTCAATACCCTGATAGCGACCCATGCCTGCAACCCGCTCAAACTCCTGCATTCGCTCTTTCGAATGACCAAGGCGAAGCGAACCGGTAACATGATAATTCATTGGGTAGTCAACATCACCTGCCAGAGTACGATACATTTCGAGCCCATAGCGCTGCATATTCATTACAGCCCACGATCCAGAAAAGTTGGGGCAATTACCTGCAGCATGCCAAGTAGATCCTGCTGTTAATTCATTCTTTTCCAAAAGGACGCAGTCTGCCCATCCAGCTTTTGCAAGATGGTAAAGTGTAGAGGTACCCACGACCCCACCACCAATGATGACCACACGGGCCGTAGTTGGAAAATTACTCATATTTTAATCTCTCTAGCGTGGCAGTAGTAGAAAGCAGTATACCAATCATCAAAATCCTAAACCTAATTGTTATGCCATTTATAATTAAATTAACTGCATAGGCTCCTGCCGTATTTACAAATAAAAACCAAGAAACTTTAGACCTGAAACACCCCTCAAACATGTCAATACACCGGTGGCGCGATAACCCATATCGCAACCGCTGGTGCATCATATGGGTTCATCCAGCGAAAAGCCTCACCTCGAATACGAAAGCTATCTCCTGGATTTATGGTAAAACGACGATCAACTATTTCGAGATCAAGATGTCCAGAAATGAGGTATCCTACTTCTTGTGTTGGACGCACAACGAAATCTGAAATTGCACTGTGCGGTTCGAAGGTAGAGCGCACCATTTCAAAGTCATCAGTTAAATCTGGCGATAATAATTCTTCGACAAGCCCCACGGCCCGTGAACCAATTGGCCGTCGCTTACGACTGCGGACAATGTAACCATCTTCATCAGCAGTTGGCACACCACTTTGAAATAATGTGGAAACCGCAACATCTAATATTTCAGCAATATGGCTTAAATCTGCAATCGATGGTGCGCTCAAATCTCTTTCAATCTGACTGACCCAACCAACAGACCGACCAACGGCATCTGCCATTTCCTGCAAAGTAAGTCCACGCGACTTTCGTAGCGCACGCAAGTCAGCTCCAAGGCTATCAACAGTCGTAAGATCAGTTTGAAAGGTCATAATATGAAAAAATCCTTTATAATTTCACGTAATGACGGCTTTAATGAAAAATCAAGAAGATTTTTCATTTTACTTTGATTTTGGGCGAAATATCTAATTTTTTAGAAAAGGAAAGTTTATATGTTAAAAAAACAACTCCTTAAGTTAGACACAATGCCACTGATTCAAAAATTGGACATAAATACATCTTTTAAAATACGAGCTATTTCCGTTGAATCTTCCTCGATAAAAGCGTGCGGCTGATCACTATCAATATCAAAAACCGCTATTAATTCTCCACATGCGTTCCAAACTGGCAGAACTAATTCTGATCGCGTTGAGGACGAGCATGCAATATGACCTTTGAAAGCATCAACATCGTTAACCAACTGTGTTCGTTGTGTACGCGCTGCTGCGCCACAAACGCCGCGTGAAAAGGGGATTTGCAAGCATCCATGCGCGCCCTGATAAGGCCCAATCTTAAGCATTTCTGGGCCGGTCACGCGATAAAATCCAGTCCAGTTAAAACGATCATCACTGTGGTAAACTTCACAAACTATCGTCGCCATTAACGACACTTCATCTGTTTCAGCTTCTGTTAGAGCAAAAATTGTTTTCGCCAAAAGATCATAATTTATTTTTTTCTGGGTAAGCATACAAACTCCCTACTGGTGTTATTTGCAGGGCTCTTAAGTGCGCTCGATAGCTATGGCCGTACCTTCACCACCACCAATGCAAATAGCAGCGATCCCCCGTTTTAGATTTTGTTTTTCCAATGCATTTAACAATGTCACCATTATTCTAGCACCTGAGGCACCAACCGGGTGGCCTAGCGCACAAGCTCCACCATTGATATTCACAATATCATGGCTAATTCCAACTTCCCGCATAAAAGCAAGCGGAACAACAGCAAAGGCTTCGTTTACTTCCCACAAATCCACATCTTCTTTAGACCATCCCAGCTGCCTCAAAAGCTTTAGCACTGCAAAAACTGGGGCCGTTGTGAAAATGTTAGGCGCTTGGGCATGACTAGCGTGCCCAAGTATGCGCCCACGGATTGTCAGGTTTTTAGCAATTGCCATCTCTTCAGACGCCAGCACAAGTGCCGCAGCTCCATCAGAAATCGATGATGAATTGGCGGCAGTTACGGTTCCACCCTCCCGAAAAGCAGGTTTTAATTTTGGAATTTTATCTGGCCGTGCAGTACCAGGCTGTTCATCAACTATAACCTCCTTTGCGCTCTTTCGTGTCTCAATAAAAACAGTAGCAATTTCATTTTTAAAAGCATTAGTTTTTTGCGCCCTTTGCGCACGTGCTAGCGAAGTTAACGCATATTCATCCTGATCCTCACGAGTAAATTGAAAAGTTTCAGCGCAATCTTCTGCAAAAGTCCCCATTAGACGACCTTTTTCATAAGCATCTTCTAGCCCATCAAGGAACATATGATCAAAAACCTGCCCATGCCCCAATCGCAAACCTGCTCGCATTTTAGGGAGCATGTAAGGAGTATTGGTCATGCTCTCCATACCTCCAGCCACCATTGTATCAGCATGACCAAGTGCAATTTGATCATAAGCCATCATGGCAGCTTTCATACCAGAACCACACATTTTATTTATGGTTGTAGCAGGCACGTCCTCACTCAAACCTGCAGCAAAACTAGCTTGGCGGGCTGGTGCCTGCCCTTGACCGGCTGGTAAAACACAGCCCATCAAAACCTCGTCCACTGAAGTTAAAGCGGCACCCTCAAGCGCCGCTTTAATTGCAACGCCACCGAGTTCTGAAGCCGTTTTATTAGATAGAACACCTTGAAAACCGCCCATCGGTGTGCGGTTTGCTGCAGCAATTATGACATTTTTCACTAGTAATCCTCCTACCATCATGGGGGAAATTAATTTTATTTTTCAGTTTACAGACACAAAATTAAAGCTTGAAATGCAAGAGGCAGTTGCGTTCTGTAATTTGCAGTCTCGGGTCATGAATTTATCATTCAACAAATTTCTTACTAATGCTATTTTAAATCTGACTACGCTATCCGATGGCCCATCAGTTATGAAACAGTTGGGGCCCAGTTTGCGAAAACTTATAGAATGATTTAATCCGAACCAAATGCAAAAAATAGATTTTAAAAAATACTCAAAATTTGTAATGTTAGGCTTTAGCGATGGTACGCCGAAAAAAGCAATACTTACTGCAATCGTAGTGGGCACCCTGCTAACCTGGATAAATCATGGAAATTCGATGATGTTAGGACAGTTTCCATCACTAATAAAAATTGCTCTAACATATTTGGTACCCTACTGCGTGACCACATGGGGTGCTATCATCACCAAACTTGCACAAACAAAGCACGAAACGACAGAAAGTCCAAATATCCATTAAGCTAAGGTCATGACCTCAATGAACGCTGAACAATTTTTTAATCAAAAGACAATTTTGGACTTAAGTTTTTTCAACTTTGAAAATGCTATTACTGCGGCCTATTTTGCGAACATCGATCTTGAAATTCAGAGAACAAATAATAATTTTAAGCGATTTTTCCCAATCTTGGGTAATGTAGTAAATGTATCTATGCTAGATGTTTTAGAACAACTTGGTTTGCCAGGAAAACAGATAGATGTATTTGCGTCAGAGCTTGATCAAAACGGGTCGGTACTATTACCTGAAATTAAAGTTTCAATTGACGGGTCAGAAAAAATTTATTCACTGCTTTCTGCAAAAACTCAGAATAGTAATTTTTCATATCTCAACGGGGTACAAGGTCAATTTGTAGACAGAACTTCAGAATGGGCACTGCGGCGCGAGCGGGAGGTCTTGTTAGAACAAAAAATCCATGACCGCGAAATTATAGAACAAAAGAGCCTTCAACTTGAGCAATTAGCAAACCGTTTGGCTAAATATTTATCCCCTCAAATCTACAATAGCATATTTTCTGAGACAGACGATGCACCAAAAACCCACGCCAGAAAAAACCTGACAATCTTTTTCTCAGATATTGTCCAATTCACCGACCTCAGTGATACGCTAGAACCAGAACGTCTGGCTTTGGTGATTAATTCATATTTGTCTGAAATGACAAATATTGCCATCGAATGCGGTGGAACAATAGATAAGTTCATTGGTGATGCAGTTATGGTTTTCTTTGGTGATCCGGAAACCGAAGGGGAGGACGAAGACGCCATGCGCTGCGTTCAAATGGCTGTCAGAATGCAAGAACGAATCCAAGAATTGCAAAGTTATTGGAAAAAAAATGGTGTTCCGAATGGGTTGAAAGTTCGAATGGGTATCGCAACAGGTTATTGCACAGTTGGTAATTTTGGTTCCGATCAGCGCCTTGACTATACGGTTTTGGGTAGCCCGGTTAACCTCGCAGCTCGACTTCAAGGTTTGGCTGAACCAACCCGTATATTGCTAGATCAAAGCACACACACATTAGTTGAAAAACACGTAAAAGCAGCAGCAAAAGGAGAATTCACTCCAAAAGGATTTTCTCGCCCAGTAAGTTATTATGAGTTTTCAGATTTCATTAATTCAGATGACCGGTATTCAGGTAAAAATTGGTCTCATTTGGGAAGCCATGTCGAAGTTAATATTTTTGACAGTTCAGATATTCGTGGCGCTATTCAAGAGTTACGAGAAATTCAAATTCGATTTGAATCCCAGCTCAATGATTTCGAGG
The DNA here is from genome assembly GCA_905480645.1 of uncultured Tateyamaria sp. Lineage (GTDB taxonomy): Bacteria > Pseudomonadota > Alphaproteobacteria > Rhodobacterales > Rhodobacteraceae > Tateyamaria. The sequence goes on along the minus strand of CAJQRC010000017.1, from coordinate 48,979 downwards.
CAAAGTCAGAAAATTAACCAAACTTCACCATTAAAACCTAACTCTAAGTAAAAACGTAAGTGTAATATTTCTTAACCAGTAAATTGGATATTCACTTTATTAAAATTACTTCAAACCTGTCGTTTTTTAAGGAATAGCAAAATGCGCGATTTTCATATGCCCGGACGCTCACCGGTTCTTTCAACCTCAGGCATGTGCGCAACATCCCACCCTCTTGCCACACAATCTGCTATCGAAACCTTGAAGGCTGGTGGTAACGCTATGGACGCGGCCATTACAGGCGCAGTCTTATTAGGCATTTGCGAACCACAAATGACTGGCATAGGTGGTGATTGTTTCGTTCTTTGGTCAGACCAAGATGGCGAGATGAAATCATTGAACGGATCAGGTCGTGCGCCGGCAGGTCTTGATGCGGCACAGCTCCGCGATCAAGGGCATTCTGTTGTACCAAAACAAAGCCCACACTCAGTTACGGTTCCTGGTGCAATCGATGCCTTTTGTAGGCTATCGGAAGAGGTCGGCAATCTTGGTATCGATCGGCTTTTAGGCCCAGCTATACACTATGCAGAGATTGGCGTTCCCGTCGCTCCTCGTGTTGCATCAGACTGGGCGCGGGACGCCTCTGTACTGCAAGGTAAAGCGCGTGAAACGTTTTTAGCAGGAAAACAGATACCTGAGGCTGGACAAATCTTTAAAGCTCCAGGTCAGGCTAAAGTGTTACGCCAGATCGCAAAATATGGCCGTGATGCGTTTTACACAGGCGAGGTAGCAGATGACATGTTAGCGGCACTCAACCGCTTAGGTGGTCAGCATACAAAAGCAGATTTTGCAAATACCTCCAGTACAAAAACCACCCCAATTAGCGGCTCCTACAAAGGCGTAGATTTGGTGGAACATCCTCCTAACGGCCAAGGAGCAACAGCTAATCTTATGCTCAACATCTTCGACCATTTTAACATTTCCGAAATGGACCCTTGGGGTAGTCAGCGCGCTCATATTGAGGCTGAAACTGCAAAACTTGCCTATAACGCTCGGAACAGGTTTATAGCAGATTTCGACTATACAACGCGACTTGAGCATATGCTTTCTTTGGAGACGGCGGCACAACTGGCAGCCCTAATCAGCCCTAAAAAAGCAATGGATGCACCAGACAAGCTAAGCGAACAGGTACACAAAGACACAATTTATATAAGTGTTGTTGACCGCGACGGTATGGCTGTTTCTTTAATATACTCAATCTTCAACGGCTTTGGTTCTGGTATTGCCTCAGACAAATTTGGTATTTTACTGCAAAATCGTGGTTCAGGATTTAACCTGGAAAAAGGTCATCCAAACGAACTTAAGGGTGGCAAGCGGCCAATGCATACTATTATACCCGGAATGCTTGCAAAAGACGGAAAGCCTTTTATGCCTTTTGGTGTGATGGGGGGAGCATATCAGCCAAATGGTCATGCTAGGTTTGTATCAAACTTGATCGATTTCGAACTCGATCCACAATCAGCTATCGATGCTCCGCGAGCATTTTCAGATGAAGGTAATATGAAAGTTGAGAAGGGTTATTCAGACGCCGTAAGATCTGAGTTAAGTGACTTAGGTCACAATGTAAGTTGTCCTGAAACCGCCATTGGAGGCGCGCAAGCAATTCTCATACGAAAAGATGGAGTATTGGAAGGTGCCAGTGACCCGCGCAAAGACGGGTGTGCTTTGGGTTATTAATATGGCTAATTACTGCTTAATTCAGCTGGAAGTGAAGCGGATAAGCACCGTCTTCAAACGGACCAAACAAATCAGGAATATCCGGATGATCTACCGGTTCCCCGGATCTGTCAGCAATAAGGTTTTGCTCTGAGACATAAGCCACGTAATAGCTTTGATCGTTCTCAGCTAGTAGATGGTAATAAGGCTGGGCTTTTTTCGGACGGCTATCTTCCGGTATGGCTTCGTACCATTCGTCCGTGTTGGAGAATTCTGGATCAACGTCAAAAATAACACCCCGAAAAGGGTGCTTTTTGTGGCGAACCACTTGGCCTAAATGATATTTTGCGCTCTTATTCAGCATCATGTTGCGCCGTGTATCTCTCGTGAGTACACGGTGCAAGAGACAGTTGTCTAAATAATTGATCAAATTTCACTGGATTCCGTTTGTGAACCTCGCATTAACAGTATTCGAAATTGTAGCACCAGTCTTTCTTTTAGCTGGCATTGGCTTTGCGTGGGTAAAAGTCGGGTTAGAATATAGAATTCAGTTTGTCACCCAATTGGCAATGACACTATCTTTACCTTGTTTGATTTTTGTATCGTTAATGCAAAGCCATATTGACACTGAAGCGCTGAAATCACTTTCTATTGCTGCCATCGTAGCCTACGGAATTATTACAATAGTGTTTTTAATTTTAGTCCAACTTTTGGGATTAAAAACCCGCACCTACAGTGCACCACTAATTTTTGGAAATACCGGGAACTTAGGTCTGCCGCTTGCGCTATTCGCTTTCGGAGAGTTAGGATTAAGTTATGCCGTCATAGTTTTTGCAATCATGGCACTTTGGTCATACACGTTTGGTATTTGGTTGGTTGCAGGCAAAGGGTCACTACATAAAGTTTTATGCGAGCCACTAGTTTGGGGTACAATTTTAGGTATAATCTTTTTATGGCAAGATTGGGAAACACCTATTTTCCTGACCAATGCACTTCTACTTATTGGTCAAATGGCAATCCCAATGATGCTAATCACCCTTGGTGTTGCACTCGCTCGATTGTCGGGCAACGACTTCATCCAAGCTGCAATTTTATCCTTCATAAAGCTTATATTATGTGTAGGTATTGCATGGGCCTCTGGGTATTATTTCGATCTCGACCAAACAGCTTTTGGCGTACTCGTTTTGCAAGTTGCGACACCCGTTGCAGTCACATCCTATTTACTGGCTGAAAAATATGGAGCAGACGCTCAATCAGTTGCTGGCTTGGTTGTAGCATCAACCCTAATGTCGGTCGGAGCATTACCGCTTATTCTAGCTGCCATTCTTTAAAATCGTGATTCCCATCACAAGAAAATTCAGCTAGAGTGAAAAAAAACAATAAAGCGAGTGAGGCAGATGAGCAGACTCTTTCGCGCACTGACATTGGTACTATTAGCAGCCAGCTGTGGCGGTGGTTCTGGAGACGCACCTCGTTCGCTGGATAATGCATGTTCCATTTTGAAAGAGCGCCCAAAATACGCCCGAGCATTTAAAGCAACGGAACGCCGCTGGGGAGTGCCAGTACACGTACAAATGGCAACTATTCATCAAGAAAGTAAATTTATTTCAGATGCGCGGCCCCCCTACCGATATGCAGCAGGTGTAATTCCCATTGGACGGCAGTCCAGCGCTTATGGCTACTCCCAAGCACTTGATGGCACATGGAAAGAATATCGTGGCGCAACCAACCGGCGCTCTCCCCGACGCCATCGCATCCGTGATGCATCAGATTTTATGGGCTGGTATATGGCCGAAACAAATAGAAAGCTTGGTATTTCTTTATCGGATGCGCGCAATCAGTATCTTGCTTACCATGAAGGCCGTGGTGGGTATGCACGTGGCAGTCATCGGAAAAAATCTTGGTTACTTCGTGTTGCTGACAAAGTTGAAAGACGGTCTCAGATGTACGCAAACCAATTGAGAAATTGCCGTGCCAGAGGACTTTAATTCTCTCGCTCGCGGCTTGGTAGGTCAAAAAGACGGTTTGATAGGTTAACTCCTGTTGTCAGAGTCTCTAAAACGACGGTCGTCTCACCACCACTACTGTCGCGTACAATCCACTGACGCAATTGAACGGGCTCATCAGAGAATTTCATCAGAATACTCCCGTATTCTGTATTTTTAGGATCCTGTGCAGTAATGATTGTAGCGGTTCCATCATAATCGTGGCCAACAACCATCTTTTGACGAGATAAATTAACATTAGGGGCTAAAATAATTGATAATGGTGTGCGTCGTAGCGGATAAGTCTCAGGCATTTGGTTAGATTTTTTATCTATTATGTAGACTGCCTTGTTACTTGCTATGACCAACGCATTGTTGGGGGGATCATACTCTAAACGCATTTTACCAGGCCGTTTGATATAGAGTATTCCAGTGCTGATCGTTCCATCGTCATTGACCTGAGTAAAGTTACCCTCAACTGTTTTCAAATCATTCAAATATTTAGAAATTTGCGCTAATGGCAATTTATCAGCTAAGGAAATTTGCGCCAGAAAACTTGTAAAGACTACTATAATCAAACGTGCAAAAAGAATCATACGGCTTATTTTTCCAATCTAACAAACTTGTTTTGTATATAAAATGACGGTTTCTGATGAGCTATGTTCTGTTTAAATTAACTGCTTTAATTTGAAAACCTAATCAAATTAGGTTGAACAAAATTAACCATTTTCAGGAACTAAGATCTCACGCTTACCAACATGATTTGCAGGACTGACTAAGCCTTGATCTTCCATTTGCTCAACAAGCCGAGCGGCCTTGTTATAACCAATCGCCAATTTACGCTGAATGTAGCTCGTTGAACATTTCCTATCTTTTATCACGATGGCAACGGCTGTGTCGTACAACGCATCTTCACCATCTGTGTTTCCACCAAGACCAAGAACCTGATCAATGCTACTCTCTTTGTCCTCTGAAGGACCTTTAACAACATCCGAAACATAAGCTGGCGCGCCAAAACCCTTAAGATGGTTCACAACCTCTTCAACTTCTTCATCACTAACGAATGGACCATGACAACGTGTAATTTTGGCGCCTCCAGCCATGTAAAGCATATCACCCATACCGAGTAGCTGTTCAGCACCCATCTCGCCCAGAATTGTACGCGAATCGATTTTGGATGTTACCTGAAACGATATCCTTGTAGGGAAGTTTGCCTTAATTGTGCCAGTAATTACGTCTACAGAGGGACGCTGGGTGGCCATAATTAAATGAATGCCAGAAGCACGTGCCATTTGGGCTAAACGCTGAATACAAGCTTCAATCTCCTTGCCAGCAACCATCATCAAATCAGCCATTTCATCGACAATGACGACAATATAAGGGAGTGCTTCTGGCATAATTTCTTCAGTTTCAAAGATTGGCTCACCAGTATCATCATCAAATCCGGTCTGGACTGTACGACTGAACATTTCATCTTTCGCCAATGCTTCGCGGACGCGACCATTGTACCCTTCAATATTGCGCACGCCCATTTTAGACATTTTGCGATACCGCTCTTCCATCTCTCCAACAGTCCATTTTAAGGCAACAACTGCCTTCTTTGGGTCTGTTACAACTGGAGATAATAGGTGAGGAATTCCGTCATAAACACTTAACTCCAGCATCTTGGGATCTATCATGATCAACCGACATTCTTCCGGACTAAGCTTGTAAAGTAGCGATAAAATCATGGTATTTATCGCAACTGATTTACCTGAGCCTGTTGTGCCTGCTATTAGCAAATGAGGCATTTTGGCGAGGTTCGCAACAACCGCTTCACCACCAATATCCTTGCCCAAGGCTAAAGGCAGTCGCATTCTACTGTCACCAAAGTCCCTACTTGCTAAAATTTCTCGTAATACAACCTTCTCACGATTCTCGTTAGGCAATTCTATTCCAATGACAGAACGACCGGGAACTGTAGATACGCGCGCAGAAAGAGCCGCCATAGACCGGGCAATATCATCTGCCAATCCAATAACACGCGACGCCTTCAATCCAGGAGCGGGTTCCAATTCGTACATTGTGACGACTGGTCCAGGACGCACCGCCACGATCTCTCCTTTTACACCATAATCATCCAGCACATTTTCCAACATCCGTGCGTTTTCTTCCAATGCGTCATCACTTAGGTGTTGTCGCTGAATTTCAATGGGGGTTTCAAGCAAGTTGAGCGGTGGCAATTCAAAGCCTGGATGAGAGTCTTCAAACCGCAAAGCAGGCTGAGCTTCAGCTTTTGCACGGGCACTCGGTTGCACCGGCTTGCGCAATGGTTGCTGCACAACCTTGCGAGGTTCAGTTATAATTATTTTTGATGTGATAGGCTGCGCATCAGACGTAACACCATCGTTTAACTCAGGCAGGCTTACCTCTTCATTGTCGAACATAGAATCATCTTCGATCCAATTCTCAACTGGAGCATCAATTGACCCGGTATGAGGTGCTGTTTCGAATGCCTCCGCGTGACTTAAGATTGGAGAGGTCAAGGGGGGCTCTGACGGCAAATTGTTTTGAGGGTGTGTATTCAAAACTAACGGATCAGGACCACGACCGCGACCTTTACTTAGCGGGGCAACTGAGGTGACATGAAGTGCTGGATTAGACCGCACCCTAGATTTAATAACGTCTGAAATCTTTGCCTTAATACGTTGTTCACCAAATTCTTCATTTGTACTAAACTCATTATAATTTTCTGTAAATGGAGGCTCCAAAACATCCTCTAAACTCGGAACTGCGCGTTTAATGAGTGTTGGCATACGGGCCAGCAGGCTTGGCTTTTCAACCTCTTCCTCATATTCGTCATGATCTTGTGAATCTGTCGCACAGCCTTCCAGTTCCAATTCTTCAGTTTCTCGGTCGGACCGGCGCTCCGCCTTACGCTCCTGCATTGCACGCGCACTTTGTATGGCCCCACTAGCACCAAGGCCAAGCAACGTCATGAAACCTGCGTAAGCCATTACAATACCCATAAACAAAAACCGACTCACACTTTGTACTTCAGGGCGGGTAAACCCGGTTACAAATGCACCAAAAATCAAAATCCCAACGCCCATTAAAAAGGATACCAATTTAATAGAAAATGCTGATCCAAGCGGAAGTAATGTCAATATTACGCTAGCAACAGTATCACCAAACAAACCCCCAAGACCAAACGCATGTGCTGAAATCCATTCAGGGCCGGGCTGTAAAGTCGATGCATAAATTGCTCCTAAAGCAATAGCAATTGGTGCAAAAATCAGACGACCAAGTGCTCGGCCAATTCCCAAATTCAGAATAAAGCGCGCACCCCAAGCCAGAAGAATAATAGGGATACCAAAAAATCCCCAGCCCGCAATCATAAACAGCGTCCCAGCAATTGCAGCACCAGTTTGACCCGTCCAATTTTGGATTGGGGCATCCGTAGATGTCATCCAGTTCGGGTCATCTGGTGTGTAACTCAACATCATCGCTGCTGTCATTGTACCTACAATTAGCAGAACAACACCAATTAATTCACGACCACGCTTTTCTATAACAGCCTGCATCCCATGATCAAAAAGTGGATCTCGTCGTGTCTGATATGCCATACTTCCCTCGTCTTTATTGAGTATAGAGAACATCGCGAATTGCTCGTAGGCCACGCTCCGTCTCTGTCTTTGGAGCAACTAATGCCACTCGAATATATTTGTCACCGGGGTTAAACCCATCGATCTCACGCGCCAGATAGGCGCCAGGTAAAACCCGTACCCCTACAGCCTTCCACAACTTAAGCGCCGCTACTTCTCCATCTTCAACGGGCAACCATAAGAAAAAGCCAGCATGCGGTGCTACATAGCCCGGCACGTCACCTAAAATTTTGTCTGCCAATTTGTACTTCTCGAGATACTGGGCGCGGTTCTGGTTTACATGTATTTCGTCAACCCAAACAGCCGCTGCGGCATACTGCAATGGAGTTGGCAATGGCGCTCCAGCATAATTGCGCAGTTTTTTTATTTCTATAATAGTATTTGGCCCACCAACAATAAAGCCAGACCGTAGCCCAGGGAGGTTTGAGCGCTTTGACAGCGAATGAAAAGCAACAGCCCGTTCGGGATGCGCATTATCTAAACATTCTAAAATACCAACAGGCGGGGTGTCTCGGTAAATTTCCGAATAACATTCGTCTGCAAAAATCTGAAAATCATATTGTTCTGCCAATGCTACGAGATCGCACCAATAGTCATTGCCTGCAGTAGCACCTTGCGGGTTGGCTGGTGAACACATGTAACACGCAACCGTCCGATTTAAGATTTCAGGATCAACTGATGCATAATCCGGTAAATGCCCAGTTGCTGCAGTTGCTGGGACTAAAACCGGTTCTGCTCCAGACGAAATCGCTGCCACCATGTAAACTTGATAAAATGGATTTGGCATCAACACGACAGGGCGTTGACCGTTTTTTTGCTCTGGACAAAGAGCCATGGCCACGTTGTACAGACCCTCTCGCGTTCCATTCAAAGGCATAACGTTTGTATCAGGATCCCGTTTCACACCATAGCGACGCAATAGCCAATTACAAAAAGCACTTCGCAATTCATGGATACCATCATTCGGTGGGTATTTATTAAAACCAGCAGAATGCTCTGAAATTATATCAGTAACCCAAGCAGGGAAAGCATGTTGCGGCTCACCAATAGCCATGTGCACTACATCGCCGCCAGGTGGATGTATGTCCAAAAGTTCGCGCAACCGCGGAAATGCATAAGCCGGAAGGTTCGAAAACCGCTCGGGAAACTTCATAAAACTGCCTCAAGTTCGGGATCGTAATCGCCCCGTTTTAAACAGGATAGCCTATTGCCGGCTCCCGCGTCCAGAAAAACAAAATCAAATACTGACCTTGTGGCAAATCCGCCAAACTTTCTATCTTCTTATCTTTTGTTAAAAAATAAGGTCCTACGAATTGAAGTTGAAAATAATTATTAAATCTTATTATTTCAGTACCTTAAGATTTAACCAGTGCTTTTTCGGCGGCTATACCAACGCGCAACAAAGCCTCGTCACTATGTGGTGCACCCATCAGCATTATCCCACAGCTTGGAACTCCGGTTGGTATGGTAAGCGCACACAACCCTAAAAGGTTCCCCACACGTGTATTGCGCAAAGTCAACAAATTTTCAGTCACGTAATATTTACTGTCTTTATTCAAGCGATCCAGATTAGGTGGCAATATAGGCGATGACGGTGATAAAACCGCATCGAAACTATTCATACGTCCGTTCCAAATTTGGCGCGCAGCCTCCAAGCGCGACCAAGCAGAGTTATAATCAGGAGCAGAGAAATTTGAACCTAAACGAAATCGTTCTAAAATTTCAAAATACATATCATCAGGGTTAGCTTCGATGACATCACGCCATAGTCCATAGACTTCGCCGGGATAAAGTGGGCCTGCAGTCGCCATAGCACCGTTTTCACCGGATAACTCCGGAGCCTCAACCTTTTCCACAATCGCCCCAGCATCCTGTAATTGCTCCAAGGCCTGATTATACGCTGTAAGGGGAGCGTTCCGAATATCATCCAAAACAACTGTCTGTAGCGCGGCAAATCGACGACCTTTTAAGGAAGCTCCGCGCAAATCAAATGATCTTCGTCCTTCCATTACCGACATTAAAACTGCCACATCTCTTACTGATTTGGCCAATGGACCAACAGTATCAAATTTGAGACTTAATGGTACACAACCCTCAAGAGATAACCGCCCAGTAGTTGTTTTCAAACCCACTAAATCGTTCCAGGCTGCAGGAATGCGCACCGAACCACCCGTATCAGATCCAATACCTGCTGGCGCCAGACCAAAAGCTATTGAGGCAGCCGTACCTGAAGAAGATCCACCAGGCACCGCATCAAAATCGTTTACACAAGGTGGCGTCGCAGTTGACGGATTATAACCAAGGCCAGAGAACGCAAGTTCACTCATATGGGTTTTTCCCAAACAAACTAAGCCATAGGCGGATGCATTACGCAGTACTAATGCGTCTTTGTCCGGGACCCTACCTTTTAATAATTTTGAACCAGCCTCAGTTGCCGTTCCAGCCGTATCAAACAAATCTTTCCAACTAATCGGCACACCATCCAAACATGAAAGACGTTGCCCTAATTTAGCACGTTCTCGGGCCGCCTCAGCCTCATTAAAGGCACGATCTTCCGTGAGGCGAGCATAAATGCGGTCACTTAATTCATGCACTTTAATTTTATCAAAAAAAGCCTGCGTCAATTCAACTGGGTCAACTTCACCAGATCCAATTGCATCACCCAATTCAGTCGCACTTTTGTCTAACCACTCTTGCATTGCAGCCTCCATATTCCAGTATCTTAACGGTAGCGACGTGCTGGCACATGGACAATCCCATGTGCACCAACATATTGGTGGTTATGCAAAGTATCGTCAAAAGTGCCCTATGAAGAATGACTGCGATATACTGATTGTTGGAGGTGGCCTATCGGGCCCAATTCTAGCGTTAGCCTTGGCTCAGACAGGTCTGAAGGTGGTAGTCGTCGACGCCCTCAAAGAAAAAGTGCGTAAAAATGCTGCCTTTAATGGGCGTAGTTATGCTATTGCACTCACCTCACAGCGTTTATTAAACGGTATTGGCATATGGGACGAAGTGAAAAGCCAAAGTGAGCCAATTCTTGAAATTAAAGTAACTGAAGGCCGTGCAGGCGAAGGGCCTTCGCCGTTTTTTATGCACTTCGATCACGCCGAGATTGAAGAAGGGCCGATGGGTTACATGGTGCAAGACAGATATTTGCGCCACGCATTACTTAAAGGAATGGAAGCATCCCTCAATATTACCCATTTATCAGGGCAAAAGGTAACAAATCAAATAGCCAGCCCAAGCAACTTGAGCGTGACGCTAAATACAGGCAAAATACTAACTACTGGACTTTTAATTGGTGCCGACGGGCGGAGTAGCGGTACAGCCAAGCGAGCACAAATCAAACGGAATGGCTGGAACTATGATCAAACCGCCTTGGTCTGCGCCATTGCCCACGAAAAACCTCATCACGGCGTTGCACACCAATTTTTTATGCCCCCCGGCCCACTCGCTATCTTACCACTTCCAAATAATGTAAGTTCAATCGTTTGGAGTGAAACCACCCATAACGCAGAAATTTTCAATAAACTTTCCAATACTGAATATCTCACAATGTTACGACCACGCTTCGGTGATTTTATGGGTGAAATAAGTCTGATAGGTCAACGCTATACTTATCCGTTGTCGCTATCAGTAACACAACGCCTGATTTCTGAGCGGGTTGCTTTGATAGGGGATGCAGCGCACGGAGTTCACCCAATTGCCGGGCAAGGCCTGAATGCTGGAATGCGAGACATTGCAGCATTGGCAGAAGTGATTATCGATGCGGTAAGGCGTGGCGAAGATGCTGGTAGTATTGCTGTACTGTCTCGATATGAGGAATGGCGTAGGTTTGATAATACTGCATTAAGCTTGGCGACAGATACTTTTAACAGGCTGTTTTCAAATGATAGTCCATCTTTGCGAGGTTTACGCAACATTGGGATGGGTATTATAAACGCCATGCCAGGCCTTAGGCGGACATTCATTCGCGAAGCTGCTGGCTTAACGGGGGATCTTCCAAGGCTTATGCGTGATCAACCACTTTAAATATGAATGACAAATAAGGTCAATATTACACGGATTGAGTATCTGGAAATAGCGACTTTTTTAGAAATGAAACAAAGTGCTCTTTGGCATTATTGGTCTGATCTGTGCGCCAAATAATGATAGTTTCCAGCTGATCTGTTATCTCCTGCAATGGAATTGCCTTCAGTTTCGGCGGTAATATGTCTGCCACGGACTCTGTAAGGATTGTAATCCCCATTCCACATGCCACCAACCGTAAGATATCTGAAGTCGCCATGCCCATTTGGGAAACAATAGGTTCAAATCCAGCTTTGCGATACAGAGGGGTGAGATATGAATTGAAATGCTCCCATTTTTCTGGGGTACCCTGTATCATTACCTCATTAGAAAACTCTCGGATATGAACACTTTCACGACCAAAAAACGGATGCCCCTCATAAACAATGCATACAAAAAGTTCACGCTGAATACAGAGATGACTAAAACCAGAGCGAGCTACAGATCCAGTCGCAAACCCAAAATCAATGATCCCTTCCTCTAACTCTGCCAATTGGTTTGCAGTAACACTATGGGTCAGTTGCAACGCAATATCAGGTTGAGATCTTTGAAAATTTTTTAATAAATCCGGTGCATAACCATTGATCGCATTATCTGTGTAACCAATCCTTAAAGTTCCAATTTTGCCCTGATGCACGCGTTGAGCATCTTGTACAATTTGTTGGGTTCTATTCAGAATTTCCCTACACCCTTTCAAAAAAGATTGTCCCGCAATTGTAATTTCAACATTTCGATTGCTACGCACAAACAGGGTAACGCCGAGTGAATGTTCAAGATTCTGAATAGTCCGGCTTAGAGCCGGTTGAGCCACACCAAGCCTCTTTGCTGCTTTATGAAAATGCAATTCTTCAGCAACTGCTACAAAACACCGAAAGTGTCGAAGATCTATGCCCATGATACCCAAATTCTATCAAAACTGACTTATTTGATATTATACACGTGATTTTTGTTATGCAAAGTTTGTATCAATATAAAAGACAGGGAGTTTAATATGAACATGTTGAATCTAAAAAGAGCGTTAGCATCTGCCATCATCACAGGCATAACTGCCACTTCTGCGTTAGCGGCAGATATTACAATGAATGTTGGTTTTGGTGCCCCAGAGGAATCACTTTACGGCCGGTTTGGCAAAATTTTTGAAGAAAAAGCCGAAGATTACACCAACGGAACGGTTGATGTGAAGTTGCGTTGCTGCAACCAAATTAGTTCAGAAGATGAAGCCTTCAAAGCTATGCAACTGGGTACTGTTGACGGATTTTTTATCACGGCTAATAATATCTCACCACACTGGCCGATTATGGACGTTACTGTGCTGCCATATATTTTCCAAAATAAAGAGCACCTTGCAAAAGTTTTGGATGGCGAAATTGGCCAATTAATGAAAGATAAATTACAAGCAGACACCAGTGTTCATATGCTTGCTTTTGGCCCAGCAATGTATCGGGATTTTTATAATTCAGTTCGAGCAGTAAATACGATGGCTGACATGGACGGATTAAAAATTCGAGTGCCTAAGAATGAAGTTATGATTGCAACTTTTGAAGCATTTGGGGCTAACCCAGTTCCGCTGGCATGGTCCGAAACACCGACGGCTCTACAAACTGGTACAGTTGATGGTGGTGATAACGGCACCTCGTTTATCCGCGATATGAAATTCTATGAGTTTGAACCACATCTGGTAATACTTGAACATTTTGTTTCGTTTGCACCTTTGTTTGCTTCTGACAATTTTATGAAGAAACTTAATGACGAGCAACGTGAGCAAATTATCAGAGCCGCAAACGACGCTGGCACAGAATTTGCAAAGCAGGTTGCAACCGAAACGGAAGAGATTCGTGATTGGCTGGCCACAGAGGGCGGCATGGCCATGACAACGCCTGATAAAACAGACTTCGTCGAAGCTGCAAAAGGCGTTCAAGCTCAATTTTCTGAACAACGCGGTCCAGAATTTGTTGAACTTGTTGGCAGAATACAAGCTGCCGCTGATTAAACTAAATTTTAAGAGGGCCACTTCACGTGGTCCTCTTTATTTGTTTGAAACGTCAAGGACATCCCTAATGGTGGCTCTTAAGTGGCTTGAACGGCATTTCGAAGAGCTTATATGCTGCACGTGCCTTGTAGTAATAGCAGTTGCCGTATTTGCACAGGTGGTTGCGAGATATTTGTTCCAAGTCGCATTGCACTGGACGGAAGAAACAGCTTCGATGGCGATGGTATGGGCTGTTTACACAGGCGCATCATTGTGTGTTCGTGAGCGCTTTCATATCCGCATCATGGTAGCAGTTAAGTCGCTACCAGAGCGCATTGGCCGCCCTATCATTATTTTGGCAGATTGCATGTGGGCACTTTTCTGCGTCTTTATGATCCGAGTCAGTATAGATTATCTCAGTATTTTTTGGCGCTTCCCTGAAACATCACCAAGTTTGGGAATAAATCAGTTTTATCCTCAAACAATACTCGTTCTGGGATATGCTCTAATGCTGATCCGACTAATCCAAACATATGTCGAATGGTACCGAAATGGCGCCGAAGGACTTCCTGGGACTTTAACTGAGGATGGGTCGGACCCAATTGTCGACGATGAGGCACACATATGAGTCCTCTTGCTATTCTGGCAATATGCTTTGTTATTCTTACAATTATGGGTATCCCACTCTTTGTTGCAGTTGGGCTAACAACTGCAGTTGCAATTTATATCATCGACATCCCCTACACTCTAATGGCCCAAACCGGCTACGGTAGTCTGACGCCTTTTCCACTTTTGACGATTCCACTGTTCGTTCTGGCTGGGCGATTAATGGAGGTTGGGGGAATGGCCAATCGGATGATTGGAATAGCTACAACACTTGTTGGTGCCTACCGCGGATCAATGGGACTGGTCACAGTTTTTGCTTGCATGCTGTTTGCTGCACTTTCTGGTTCAGGCCCTGCAACTACAGCAGCAATCGGTTCTGTAACAGTTCCCGCAATGAAGCGAGAAGGCTACGATATTCCTTTTGCTGCTGCGATAACAGCCAGTGCTGGTGCGTTGGGCAGTCTAATTCCACCGTCAAACCTTTTAATTATCTACGGGCTTGTGTCTGAAACATCTATACCAAGGCTGTTTTTAGCAGGACTATTACCAGGTCTGATGATTACAATTCTACTAATGATCACAACATATATTATTGCCCGCCGTCGTGGATATGGTGGAAACGGGGACCCCTTCTCATGGGGTCCATTCCTTAAGGCAGCCTGGGACGGAAAATGGTCTATTGGCGCACCTATTTTGATTTTAGGCGGTATTTATGGTGGTGCATTCACACCAACAGAAGCCGCGGGAGTAGCTGTATTTTACTCTCTTTTTGTTGGGCTGTTCATATACCGCGAATTAACTTTGAAAAAACTGATCGATGCATTGCGATTTACAGCGCTTTTAACAGGGATTTTAATACTTCTGACACCAACATTAGCATTTGGGCAATTAACCGCGTTCTATGATGTTCCAACAGCGGTTCAAGACGGGATAACTTCAATCACCGAAAATAAGTATTTAGTGCTTTTATTAATTGGAATTTTCTACATTTTTATTGGAACATTTATGGAGTCACTGGCCCAAATTGTTTTATTTACCGCAGTATTTCTTCCATTAGCCACTTCACTTGGCGTTGATCCTGTCATGTTTGGCATCTTTACCGTCATAACCTGCGAAATTGGTTTTCTGACCCCACCTTTAGGCGCAAATCTTACCGTTGCCGCACGGATTTCAAATATCTCAATTGAACGAATTTCAGTTGCAGTATTACCGTTCATCGGGGCGTATATCGTTGGTATGCTAATATTAATCGCATTTCCCGATATCGCCGTTTTACTGCCCAATTGGCTTTATGGTCCCGCACTCTAGGATGAGATGACAATGTACGACCTAGTATTTAAAAATGGTGAAATCTTCGATGGTTCAGGTCAGGGAAGTTTTTGCGGAGATATAGCTATAACTGGCAGTGTTATTGCAGCAATAGAGCCCAGCGGGACTATTCAAACCGCCGCCGCCAAAGAAGTAATCGATGTTTCCGGACTGATTGTTTCGCCCGGTTTTATTGATATGCACACACATTCGGACTTTACTCTTATAGCTGATGGTCGCGCCGAGAGCCAAGTACACCAAGGGGTAACAACTGAAGTTATCGGTCAATGTGGGGCAAGCTGTGCACCAGTAAATTCTAAAGATGATATTCGACAAGTAGCACCTTGGTATACCGATAAAGCCAACCATAAAACTTGGCTTGGGTTCGGTGACTACCTAGATGTTCTTGAAATGACAGAGCTTGGGGTCAATGTAATGGCCTTTGTGGGTCATGGCACTATTCACCGCGCTGTTCTTGGTGGAGAATTACATCCGGGAGAAGCGGACGACATAAAGCAAATGGCCCAGCTTGTTGATCAGTGCATGGATGAAGGCGCTGGAGGATTTTCTTCAGGTCTCGAGTACTTTCCCGGCATTCTGGCAGCCCCCGAGCACCTAGTACCTCTGTGCGAAATCGCAGCTAAATATAAACGCTTGTATGCAACTCACGTACGCAACCGAGATACCCATTACGACTTGGGTTTTGCCGAGGCAATTGCAACTGCCCGGCAATCAGGCGCCAAACTTCAAATCAGCCACATTCAGCCAAAATTCGGTGCGCCACATTATGCGGTTGAGCATACCTTAGAAATGATCGAAGTGGCGCGTCGCCATGACACCGACATTGCCTTTGATGTTATACCCCATGATTGGAACAACACTTTTATGGCTGCCATTTTGCCTAAATGGGCCCAAGCTGGTACATTAGATGACATTCTCATACGCCTCGCTGATCCTGAGCAGCGGGAGAAAATAAAAGCAAACCCTCAACCGATGTGGTTAATCGTTAAAGCAGAAAAGTGGTCAGATATAGTCGTTTTGAATGCCACCCATAACAAAGACTTGGTGGGCATGGATTTCGCTGAAATTGGTAGGATGCGAAATTGTCACCCATATGACGCAGTTTTAGACATTCTATTAGAAGAAGGCAGTGATTTGATGTCGTGCATGTGGGCCTCAAAGTCATTTCAAGATAGCGATATTGATCTGTGTCTAAGTCAGTCCGAATGCGCAGTAATTTCTGATACAGTCGCAACTGCCAATGAAGGCATTTTGAAAGATCATCTTGGGTCATTGACTGGATACGGATGGGCGGCACGCTTCCTGCAATACTATGTTCGTGACAGAGGTATCCTTTCATTAACGGAAGGTTTGGCGAAACTAACATCTGTTCCCGCTGCTCGGTTGGGTTTAAAGAATCGTGGTATACTCAAAGTTGGGTACCAAGCCGACATCTGTATCTTCGACCAAGTTAACATTGCCAGTAATGCCACGGCTCAAAATCCGCGCCGTTATGCGTCAGGAATTTGCTATGTGGCCGTTAACGGCCAACTTTCAATGCGAGACGGCAATCGTGTATCTGTGAATGCAGGTCAAGTCATTCGCGAATTTGCCGCGTGAACCAACCAGATTTAAATATTAAATCCAAATCTTTGACGTTTTGTAAATTGGTTTGAAAAAGGCTCAATTCCCAATACTTACACCTAATTTCATATGGCGGTTAACGTCTTTATAAAGTAAATACCTAAATTTACCCGGTCCGCCAGCATAACAGGCCTGAGGACAAAAAGCGCGTAACCACATGTAATCCCCTGCCTCAACTTCTACCCAGTCATTATTAAGCCGGTAGACGCCTTTGCCCTCAAGGACATAAAGACCATGTTCCATTACATGAGTTTCCAGAAATGGTATGACTGCACCAGGTTCTAAAGTAACGATCGTTACATGCATATCATGTCGTAGATCACTGGGGGCAACGAAACGTGTTGTGCTCCACTTACCATCTGTATCTGGCATAATCGTAGGTTGGATATCTTTCTCATTTGCAATGATAACATCAGGCTGATCAAGCCCAACTACTGCTTGATAAGCCTTCCTAATCCAGTGGAACCGTAATATATCATCTGTCTTGTTATGCAAAGTCCAATTTGTTTCCGGAGGCAGAAAAACATACCCACCTTCCTCCACGTTATAATTTTCGCCATTGATTTTTAAAAAAGCTGTACCCGCAACAATAAATAGAACGCCTTCAACGCCCATGTCGGTTTCTGGCTGGTCAGAACCACCGCCAGGTGAAACTTCCATGATGTATTGAGAAAATGTTTCTGCAAATCCCGTCATTGGCCGAGCAATAACCCAAAGCCGGGTTTTATCCCAAAATGGCAAATAACTTGTCACGATGTCACGCATCGTTCCTTTTGGGATCACAGCGTAAGCGTTGGTAAAAATAGCACGATCTGTCAAAAGTTGTTCCTGGCCCGGATGCCCACCAGTTGGGTAAAAATACTTGGCTGACATTAGATTTTATTCCTATCGATTCAAAATATGCTTCATCTATGAGCGTTTATCTTACGGCAAACTACCCACTTTCATCGAACAACACTTTTCGTATCTCTTTGATAATATATCAAATTAATCTTGTTATTTAAGAAATCACATCAACAAAAGACATGGTCCAAAAAGTGTTAAGATTTTCGCGGTTCTCCGGCAACATATACTTCTGTGATTGCACGATCATCACCCATCATTTGAAGAATGAATAATTCTTCCGATAAACTAGTTGCGCAGTCCATTCGTAAGGCCATTGCACCAGTACTTTTTGAATTTAACACAATAACATCCGCCTCTGTTCCAACATCGAGCGTACCAATTTTATCCTCCAGACCCAAGATACATGCATTCCCGCGTGTTGCCCAATGAAATGCTTGTAACGGATGCAATGATTGTCCCTGCAACTGGAGTACTTTGTACCCCTCATTTAAGGTCTGCAGCATAGAATAACTGGTGCCAGCTCCAACATCAGTCGCAATACCATTGGTAATCCCTTTCGCCCGCAAACCAGCGTCATCAAAGAGACCACTACCAAGAAATAGATTAGAGGTGGGGCAGAATACTGGGTGAGCTCCTGTAGCAACCAAAACGTCAATCTCGCGAGGTTTAAGGTGAATGGAATGCCCCAACAGTGTTTTTGCACTGAGTAAACCATAAGAATGATAAATATCTAGATAATCGCGCGCTTTTGGATAAAGCTCTGCAGTGTAAGCAATCTCATCATGGTTTTCCGACAAGTGCGTTTGGATGTGACATTCATCGTACTCAGACGCTAGAGCTTGAACCATCTCCATCTGTGCCGGGGATGAAGTAATAGCAAACCGAGGAGTAATTACATAGCCACTTCGCCCCGTCCCATGCCACGTGTCTATCAATGCTTTAGTATCATCGTATCCGGATTGCGGTGTGTCCCGCAGTCCCTCAGGCGCATTCCGATCCATAAGGACCTTACCACCTAACATACGCATACCTCTGGTATAAGCCTCTTTGAAAAACGCATCTACAGAAGTTTTATGGACAGAACAAAACGCGGCAGCTGTCGTGGTTCCATGTGCAATTAGCTGGTCAAAAAACTTCGAGGCCATATTTTTACTATGGTCAGGGTCTGCATAAAGCGCCTCTTGTGGGAACGTATAATCATTAAGCCAATTCAATAGCTGTGAACCCCAAGATCCAATAACTTGAACCTGAGGAAAATGAATGTGCGCATCAATGAATCCGGCTAACATCAAATGAGGTCGATGATCAGTAACAAGTGCAGTTGGAGCCATTGTCGAAACGGTTTCGAATGTACCAACTTGCTGAATAATTCCATCTCGAATTAATAAAGCGCCGTCTTCGATATAAGTATAAGCCGCGTCGTCATCACCATTTCGAGGTTCGTGATGAAATGTCAAAATACGCCCACGGAGTAATTTAAGTTTCATCTGTATTCTCACAAAATACAAAGATAAGTTTGGTATTGAAATCTATCACCCTTTTTTACTACAGCACTTTGGCCAGTAAAAATAAGGCTCAACTCCTTTGAGACGATTATCTTATTCGTCAGCGTACAAAACGGAGATTGTGGTTCCCTCATCAAACTAAAATCGCTTTCCGATCATGTTGGCTGTACTGCTGTAGCACTGTATTTTCTTCTTCAGAAATAGACTTTTTAACTCCATGAGTTAGTTCATTTACAACTTCAGCAACTACAAAAGAAGCTATAATACTTGGCCGCTTATCATTGCTGGTACTCATCCCTATGGGGCATTTTAAATGATCCAATGATACGGGATTAGTATTATTCTGGGTCCAGTTAGTGAATTTGGCTCGTTTACTCACGGAACCAATCATACCTACGTAGCTTGCATCATTGCGTTCAAGCGCACTAGAAGTAAGCAGAAAATCCAAACTATGGTCATGGGTTAAAATGATAAAAGCACTGCCTGCTGGCGCACTCATAACATCAATTTCAGGGATTGCACTGATCCGTTTTTCAACATTTGCGTCACATAAAGCAATTTCTTCAGGCCGGGTATCAACAAGAATACAGCGAACAGGTAAGTGCTGCAATTGTGCCGCCAACGCTCGTCCAACATGACCCGAACCCATAACGTAAACATGCGGCATTGAATTGTTTTGCTTATATGCACGATTGATAGCGCACTTTATGTCTGAATCGCGCATCCGAGCGAGACTGATTTCCACACGCCCACCACAACATTGTCCAATCTCTGGACCAAGTGGAATATCCATCTCTGTATTTAGCGTACCATCTCGAAGCATTGCTTGAGCCCGCTCAATAACCAAATATTCAAGTTGACCACCACCAATTGTTCCATGAAACGCCCGCTTGGAAACAAACATTTCTGTTCCCACATCTCTTGGAGACGATCCTTGCACCCGCTTCAAGACAATATAAATTACTGATTTCTCAGAATCCAAAAATTGGACTAATTTTTCAAGTGAGCCAGCCATAACCTATGCCTCTACTTTCATACGCTCAACAGCCATCAAAATTCGTTCTGGGGTTGCAGGTGCATCAAGTCGGGGACACAATTGATAATTGCCGACCGAAGCCACGGCCATCGACAGTGCCTCAAACACTGAAATGCCTAACATAAAGGGAGGTTCCCCCACAGCTTTTGAACGTTTAATTGTTAATTCTTTATTTTCAGACCAATCAGCAAGACATACGTTGAAAATGCGGGGCCGGTCAGAGGCTAATGGAATTTTATAGGTAGACGGTGCGTGGGTCCGCAATTGTCCATCATTATCCCACCACAACTCCTCACTGGTAAGCCATCCCATCCCCTGAATGAACGCGCCTTCGATCTGGCCTACATCCAAAGCAGGATTTAGAGATCTACCTACATCATGCAAAATATCTGTACGTTCGACGCGATATTCACCAGTTAATGTGTCAATAAGGACTTCCGAACAAGCGGCACCATATGCAAAATAGTAAAAAGGGCTACCTCGTCCTTTTACACGATCCCAGTGGATTTTAGGTGTTTTGTAAAACCCTGTAGCTGAGAGTTGTACCCGACCCATGTATGCCTCTTTAATTAAAGAATTGAAGCTCATTATTTTTTTATCAATATGAACCTCATTAGGGTGAAATGTAACAAGTTCAGGCGCAACCGACCACTTTTCAGCAGCAAACAAAATAAGTCTTTCCTTAATTTTCTCAACGGCATTCAAAGCCGCCATACCGTTCAAATCGGTACCACTGGATGCTGCAGTGGCAGAAGTATTTGGCACCTTTTCAGTCGTAGTTTTAGTAATTTTGATACGCTCAAAATCTACTTGAAAAGCGTCGGCAACTACTTGAGCAATTTTGGTGTTCAAGCCCTGACCCATCTCTGTTCCGCCATGGTTCAATTGAATAGAACCATCATTATAGACATGCACTAATGCGCCAGCCTGATTGAACCAAGTCGCTGTAAATGAAATCCCAAACTTCACGGGAGTAAGTGCGATGCCCTTTTTCAAAATCGGTGATTTTTTATTAAAACTGATAATGTCACACCGTCGCTTGCGATACTCTGCAGTAGTTTCCAGTTCATCCACTAGGCGCTGAAGGATATTATCTTTTACCTGCTGGTGGTACGGGGTCAGATGTCGATCTTTACCGCCATAAAAATTAGTTTTACGAACATCGAGAGGATCCTGATTAGTGGCATAGGCGATCTCTTCAATCATGCGCTCAGCCGCAATAACTCCTTGAGGTCCTCCAAACCCACGGAAAGCTGTATTAGACACCGTATTAGTCTTCATTGGTCGGCTTTGTAGCCGAACATTAGGATAGAAATAGGCGTTATCCGCGTGAAACAATGCACGATCAGTTACTGGGCCAGACAGATCTGCCGAAAACCCACAACGGGCCGAAAAGATATTATCAACAGCAATAATCTGGCCGACTGCGTCAAATGCAATGTCATAATCGATCACAAAATCATGGCGTTTACCGGTTGCCGTCATATCCTGATCTCTATCTGGACGAATTTTGACAGCTCGCTTCCACTTTTTTGCAGCAATTGCAGCAACAGCGCAGAACAAATTCATCTGACTTTCCTTGCCGCCAAATCCACCACCCATACGGCGTACATTTACCACGACAGCGTTTGACGGCACGCCAAGTACATGCGCAACCATATGCTGGGCCTCAGACGGATGCTGGGTTGAGCTATAGATGACAATTTCATCATCCTCACCTGGGATTGCAAAGGCTATTTGACCTTCCAGATACATATGATCCTGCCCACCAACATGCATGCGCGCCTTTATGCGATGTGGTGCAGATGCGAATGCGGTGTCAATACTACCGCGTTCCAGTTTAAGTGGCGCTGTAACAAATGGGTAATCAGCTTCTTGTGCGGCAATAGGGTCAATTGCGTGAGGTAAAATTTCGTAATCAAATTTAGCAAGCTCAGCCGCACGGCGGGCTGAATCTCGTGTTTCGGCAACTACTGCAAAAATTGGTTGGCCATAAAACTGAATTTTATCTTTCGGGAACACAGGTTCATCATTCAGGCCAGTTGGACTAATATCATTGACACCAGGTACATCCTCTGCAGTCAGTACGCCAATAACACCAGGAGCAGTCAAAACTGCAGAAAAATCCATACTTCTAATTGTAGCATGGGCTACTTTTGGTCCACCAAGGTAGGCGTGTAATGCACCTTCAGGTAGAGCTATATCATCAGAGTAATCAGCCTGACCTGTTACATGCTTAATGGCACTTTCATGGATACGATCTTTATGGACTGACCCTACAATGGTTGGGTTATCTTTCATCCGATAATCTCCTAGCTCAGGCTGAGACCAATTGAACAGGCGTGTCTGATGCCTGCTCAAGATAAAAACGACGTAGTAAATTTTGGGCTGAAAGCATTCGATACTCTGCGGATCCGCGCCAATCACTTAATGGTTTAAAATCTTCTGAAAGCGCAGCTGCCGCCTTTTCAAAGCTCGCCTTTGTCAAACTATTACCGATTAAGGCACCCTCAGCATTTGCTGCCCGTTTTGGTGTTGCCGCCATCCCTCCATAAGCAATACGGCATCCAACAATTATCTCGTTGGTGACCACCATATTAATCCCAACCGCCACAGAAGAAATATCATCATCCCTGCGTTTTGAGATCTTATAAGCGGCATTGCGTTCATCATTTTTGGGTAACGGCACACGGATGCTTTCAACAAATTCACCAACTTTCCTATCCTGCTTACCGTAATCAATAAAAAAGTTTTCAAGAGGTAAATCACGGCGTTCATTACCACATCGCAACTGAATTTGTGCGCCCAGCGCTATCAGAACAGGCGGGGTATCTCCAATTGGAGATCCATTAGCGATATTACCTCCTACAGTCCCCATATTACGCACCTGCCAACCTGCTATACGATCCCAATAGGTCACAAGGTGTGGCAAATGCTTGGACAGACTTTCTTGGCAATCAGTATAACTGGCGCCAGCGCCTATAAAAAGCGCATCTCCCTGCACTTCAACAGTTTTAAAATCGCTCAGATGCCCAGTAAAAATAGCTGGGCCTATGTTGCGAAAAAACTTATTAACCCACAATCCTACATCGGTAGCACCTGCAATGATCGTACCGTTAGGATACTCCAATAAGCATTCGGCTAAATCATCTAAATCAGATGGTAAAATACTTAAGTTGTCTTCCGGACCAGATGTAATGCGCAAGCCATCCCACAAGCTTGCGAGTTGTTCAGTAACTTCGACACGTTCGGTATTAAGATGATCAGCAGCAGGCGAGCCGTAATGATTAATTGCGGCTGCTGCTTTTATAATAGGAGCGTAACCAGTACAGCGACAGAGATTACCCTGAAGTGCAATTTCTATTTGCCTGATAGTTGGTTCAGGAATTTCCATCCAAAGTGCATATAGCGACATTATAAAGCCAGGTGTGCAAAACCCACATTGGCTGCCATGATGTTCAACCATAGCCTGCTGAACCGGATGCAAACGCCCTTCCGGCCCTGAAAGATATTCTACTGTCACAACGTGGCATCCATCCACCGAAGCGAGAAAACGAATACAAGAATTTACCGGAGCATACGTCAAGTTACCATCAACTAGGCGACCGACCAGTGTAGTACAGGCTCCGCAATCCCCTTCTGCACAACCCTCTTTGGTACCCGTTAGGCGGCATTCAAGCCTGAGAAAGTCGAGGAGCGTTTGATCTGCACCAACAGAAGAAAGCGAGATGGTCTTACCATTTAACAAAAAACGAATGTCGGTTCGGTATGTCATATTTATTTCTTCATATTTAATGTAAAAAGTTGCTTAACCTAAATAAGGTATAATAGACCTTATTTTACATAAATAGGATCATTATTGCTAAATACTTTCAACAAATTGTTGATAATTAATGATCAAACTGCAAAACTAATACAACTGAACAAATTGGTATTCATGGCCTACATTGAGAGTCTACGCGTTTTTATTAGAGTATTGGAACTTGGAAGCATTACTTCCGGTGGTCGAGACTTACGACTGACACCAGCTGTCGCAAGCAAACGTATCAAAGAGCTTGAAAATAAACTTGGCGTACGGTTATTCAACAGAACAACTCGTTCAATCACACCCACAGAAGCTGGTTTGGTTTTTTATGACGAGGCAAAAAATATACTGCGCGCTTTGGATACTGCCGAAGCTAAGATCTCAAACTTTTCAGACAGTCCACGCGGCGCTATAAGAGTATCGGCACCACTTGGTGTAGGGCGCAGAATAGTAGCCCGTTTAGCTCCAGATTTTGTAGATATCTACCCAGAAATTCAAGTACGAATGCGCCTTTCTGATCGCAAGATTGATATTCTCGCTGAAGGCTTAGACGTAGCCTTTTTTGTGGGGAAACCTAGCGATTCCAATATGAAACTGAAAAAAATTGCAGACTGCGATAGGGTACTATGTGCAGCGCCTACTTACTTGTCAGCCTTCGGTGTGCCAGAAACAATCGAGGATCTTGTTAAACTGGATCATAACTGTTTACTGCTACGATACCCTCGATCACCTGAATACTTCTGGACTATGCAAACGGATACAGGCCCAGTTAAAATTGAAGTAAGTGGAAAATATGATGCCGATGACGGGGATGTTTTAACAGATTGGGCTATTTCTGGCCGCGGCATCATTAATAAACCACGTTTTGACGTCAAAGAACATTTAAAGACAGGGCGTCTTGTTGAAATTTTACCAAAAACACCCCCTGTTCCAACAATCTTTGGGTGTCTATACCCACACAAACAGTTGCAAGATCCAAAGGTACGTCTGTTCGTGGATTATATTGCCACACACAGTAAAGATTTATTCGTCTGAAAGACATTCAGTTAAACCAAAACTCAAATTAACAGGTAGAGCGTGTCACCAGGTCTGACACGCAACAACGATTTTCCAATTCTGATTCAGGCGATATTATTGATTGCACCAATGCAGCCCCCCCAAGGGCTCCAATTGTTTTTGCAGGTATACGGATTGTTGTAAGAGCAGGTTCAATTTCTTTAGATCCCTTAAAATCTCCAACCCCTGTGACTGCTATGTCTTCAGGAACACTCAATCCAAGCGATTGGGATGCATAAACTGCGCCTAAGGCGAGTATATCATTGCAACAGATAATAGCGTCAGGTCTAGATCCAGATTTAAGATAATCGATCACAACTTTTTTCGCTGAAGAAATACTGTAAAGAGTTTCCAATTGATCAGCCAAGGCTGGGGAAACTCCGCCTTCTTCTAGTACTTTCATTATACCATTAGCACGAGAGGTCGCTCGGTCATTTCCAGCCAACGGTGGAAATAGTGTTGTAATATTGGAATAACCTTGCGCTAAAACATGTGCCGCTATTTTACGACCCGCGTCAAAATTATCAGCTCCCACACATATAAGCCGAGACGATTTTGCATAATTCCAAAGAGAAACAGAGGGGATGTTCTGGCTTTCAATAAGATTATAGACTTCTTCAGAGTGGTCCAGCCCAACAACAGCAACACCATCGACACGGTGTTCTAAAAACTTTCTTAGGACATCGTATTCTCGGGCGTTGTTATAATTGTGAGTTCCAAGCAAAATCGTAAACCCATTTAATCCAACTTCATCCGAGAAGGCTTGAATCATCTCGGCAAAAATAGTGTTATCAATCGTTGGGACAACGAGCCCGATAGTACCACTTCGTATTCCATGTATGGTCTGGGCTGCGCGATTGCGAATATATCCAAGCTTTTTTACTGTTCTGTCAATCTTCCGACGAGTCGAAAGTCTCACCAACTCTGGCCTATTGAAAAAGCGGGAAACAGTTGCTGGAGATACACTTGCTGCAATTGCTACAGCAACAATATCCGCTTTTTTTTGTTTTTTATCAGACATTTGTAATTAAATTAATCATTTTTTATGAAAACATTTGCAAAACTATTTTCATTATTTAGCTTAAACCGTCAACTGCTGATTTAACGAGGATCTGGTGTTTGGAATTCGTAAGCTACCTGAGTGAAGTATTTTTACCGTTTAATTTTTTACTACTACTGTTGGGTACAGTTGGCGGTTTAATACTAGGTGCAACACCTGGACTGTCTCCCACAATGGCGGTGGCGCTTCTTATTCCATTCACTTTTCAACTTGCCCCTGCTCAAGGATTAATCCTTCTTGGAGCAGCTTATACATCAACTGTTGCTGGCGGTGCAGTCAGTGCGATTTTATTAAAAATCCCAGGTGCACCGGCCAATATCGCGACAACCCTTGACGGCCATGCAATGGCGCAAAAGGGCGAGGGTGCAAAAGCGCTACAACTATCATTTCTAGCCTCGGCAGTTGGTGGAGTTTTTGGTGTATTACTTTTAATTTTCCTGACACCTATCCTCGCAAAATGGGCGTTAGCGTTTGGGCCATCACACCTGTTTTGGCTCGCCATCTTAGGAGTTACAGTCATTGGGTCGCTAGACTCCAGTTCGGTAGTTAAAGGCCTTTTGTCCGGTTGTATTGGACTATGGCTGGCAACGATTGGCTTTGACGACATAATGGGCGCACAACGCTTTATATTTCACTCCGCTTTAGGAGGCGGAATCAATGTCATCCCAGCTTTGATCGGCCTTTTCGCAATCCCACAAGTAATTACAATGTTTGCCAAAGGCCGCGCATCGACATCTGCTGAGATTATTGTAGTCCATAAAAGTCCAATTAAAACTGCCATTGCAGAGGTATTCAATCGCAAAAGAGCATTGGCTATAGGCACAGCAGTCGGCAGTTTTATTGGATTAATTCCGGGTGTTGGTGGTCAAATCGCAGGGCTGGTAGCTTATGATCAATCCAAAAAGTTTAGCCCCGAAAGAGACAAATTTGGGACAGGTCATAGTGAAGGTGTCATTGCAGCAGAAGCTGCAAATAATGCAATGGTCGGGCCATCACTTGTACCTTTGTTAACTCTTTCCATTCCTGGGTCTCCAACCGCTGCAGTACTCTTAGGTGGATTGCTAATCCATGGAATTTTTCCAGGTTCAGATCTCTTTGACAACCATCCAGACGTAGCCTGGACGTTCATCAACTCAATGCTGATAGGTCAGGTACTTATGTGTGTCTTTGGCCTCTACGTCGCCGGATTAGCTGCAAGCGTAGCGCGCGTTCCCCATTCAGTTATGGCTGCCGTAGTTCTAGGTCTAGCTGTATTTGGTAGTTATTCTGTCCAAAATTCAATGGGAGACGTCTACGTTATGGCGTCTCTAGGTGTCGCAATGTACTTTCTTGAGCGTTTTGGTTTTTCTGCTGCTCCTCTGGTTCTTGGTTTAATTCTTGGCCCAATAGCAGAAGCAAACTTTATTCAAGGATCTATGATTGCCAATGCCACTTCAAGCGTGAGCCAATACTTCTTCACCGGCCCTCTTAATTTAACTCTGATCATAATTGTTGTGACCTCCATCGGTTATTCGTTCTGGATGGAACTGCGTAACCGGCGTTACACCTCGAAAGAGGAGGTAATGGAATGAACGATTTACCCCGTAACCAACACATCATCGCTTCTGGCATCGTCGCCAGTGTCGGTATCTGGGTGACTTATATTAGTTACACACAAGAGCCTGCTGCCGCTTTTCTATTTCCACGCATGATCTCAACCGTCTTTGCAGTCCTCGCACTTTGGACATTTGGAAAAGCACTCATGGGGCGCAGCAAAGTCGGAGCCGGCTTATCCATAGCCGCAATTAAAAACATCACACCAGGACTGTTTATCACGCTTATTTATGTTTTTTGGGCAGCCAAAGCTCTTGGGTTTTACACAGCCTCAACGCTCACATTCTTTATTTTACTTAGTATTTACGATCCCAACTCGCATTTCAAAACGCGTTCTTGGGTCAAACGCATCATAATCACAGGTGGTTTTCTAGCTGTGATGTACGGCCTCTTTGCGGTTCTTTTAAAAGTTTACACACCGCGAGAGATATTTTTCTGATCCGCAAAAGCGACAGACAACCCAAGGGAGGAACTATTATGAAAAAATGGATTGTAGGGGCTGTGACAGCCTTGATGACACTTACTGGCCCGGCCCTCGCCGAAGGTCATGGCGATTATCCTGATCGGCCGATCATGCTGATGGTAAGCTATGGCGCAGGTGGTGCTACAGATTTCCAAGCCCGCATCGTCACGATGACAGCAGGGAACGAAGACGCACTCGGCATGCCTATCGCCATTATTAACAAACCTGGTGCGGGAGGTCGTGTGGGCTGGAACTGGTTTGCGTCCCAAGCCGAGGCAGATGGTTACACGTTGGGAGCATACAACATACCTCACTTTGTCGCACAATCAATTGAAGGTGGTGTGGATTATAGCACAGACAGCTTTGAACCAATTGCAAACTGGGGCGCTGATCCAGCAGTATTTGTAGTCGCTGCAGACAGCCCATTCAACTCAATGCAAGACGTCATTAACTACGCTAAGGAAAACCCTGGAGGCTTAACGTTTTCCGGAGCAGGCCTGTTTGTCGGCCACCATATTGCCGCCTTACAACTTGAAAAAGCAGCCGGAGTAGAGCTGGCATATATTCCCAGTAACAAGGGTGGCGCAGGCGCAATGAAATCTGTTATTGCCGGCGAAGTTCTTGGCGGTGTGAATAATCTTTCGGACGCATACAGAGCACGCGAAGCAGGAAATGTAAAAATCCTTGGCGTCTTTGATCTTGAACGAAATAGCTTCATGGAAGATGTCCCAACGATGGCTGAGCAAGGTTTTGACATCGACAACGCATCCGTTAATTTCCGAGGAGTTATGGTGCCAAAGGGTACACCTCAGGCAATTATTGACCATTTGGCAGTAGTTGTTCCAACAATGTTCGAAAACCGCCGCGTTAAAGGAAAAATGGCTGCAGGTGGTAGCCCAATGCATATAATGACACGTGACGAAGTGTTGGAAATGTGGGCTGCGCGTCAAGTGACGCTCAAAGAATTACTTTCAGGTCTCTAAAACTCAAGAAGGGGCGTAAAGATACGCCCCTTCATACTCTCACAGGATAACCAAATGACTACCACAGACCCAATCCGGGATGTCGAGGATATGGTTGCGCGCGCCCGTACTGCCCAGAAGCAGTTTGAGGCAAACGGCAGTCAGGCACTTTATGATCAGGCAGCAACTGCCGCGGCATGGGCCATTATGGAACCTCAACGAAATAAAAAATTGGCCAAGTTGGCGGTTGAAACAACCGGTCTTGGCAATGTCCAAGACAAAATAACAAAAAACCATCGCAAAACATTGGGTTTGATGCGGGATCTCCAGCATGCCAAAACATTTGGTGTTGTTAGTAGTGATAAAGAGACTGGCCTTACCAAAATTGCGCGGCCCATCGGCGTGATCGGAGCAGTTGTACCGTCAACAAATCCAGGGGCGACACCGGCTAACAACATAATAAATGCCTTGAAATGTGGCAATGCTATCGTCGTGTCACCTTCCCCTAAAGGTATTCCCACTTTCAAAACATTACTGGATTATATCTACGCAGAATTCGACAAGTGTGGGATAGATCGTGATCTGGTACAAATGATTCCTGGTCGTGGCTCAAAGGAAAAGACACAAAGACTACTTGAAATTTCAGATATGATCGTTGTGACTGGCAGCCAAAATAATGTGCGCCGCGCCTATACCTCTGGCACTCCTGCTTTAGCGGTGGGCGCGGGCAATGTTACTGTAATTATTGATGAGACAGCAGATTTAACCGCTGCTGCGCAGAAAATTAGTGCATCCAAAACATTTGATAACGCAACATCCTGTTCATCAGAAAATGCCATTGTGGTAGTTGACAAAATATATGAAGAATTTGTGGCCGAAATGGCTAAAGCGGGCGGCGCACTTATCACGGATGATACCCGTATCATTGAGAAACTTTGGGTCAAAGGCCATCTTAATCCGCGAGCAATTGCCCAAGACGCTGACAAATTAATCGAAGCACTTGACCTGACAGACGAAGTCCCCGCCAACACACAATATATTGCAGTTGAAACCAGCGGTATCGGTCCCGGTCACCCTTTATCAGGCGAAAAGCTAAGCCGAGTTTTAGCGGTTTATCGAGCACAAAACTTCGAAACTGCAATTGAAGTCACTCGAAACATCCAACTTTTTCAAGGAGCCGGCCATTCTGTTGGAATCCACTCGACGGATTCAGCGCGCCCACTAGCCTTGGCAAATGCCATTCCAACAAGCCGAGTTATTGTCAATCAGGCTCATACATTCGCAACAGGCGGCGCGTTTAATAATGGTATGCCATTCTCTCTCTCAATGGGGTGCGGTTCTTGGGGTGGCAACTCAATTGATGACAATCTGCATTGGAAGCATTTCATGCAAACGACCAAGATCGTACGTGAAATCCCAAACTGTGAACCAAAAGTTGAAGATGTTTTTAGAGACTACTGGGCGGAGAATGGCAAATGAAGTTTGACCAAAAAAATCCGCCAGAGGGTACAATACGAGATTGGTTAGATTACCGTGCAAAATGTGGTGGTGTTGCAATGGTATTTCCTGAAAGTGGAGATACACTAAGGTGGGATATTTTGCATACCAAAGCAAATTCAATTGCCAAAACCCTGACCAACAAGGGTGTTAAAAAAGGCGAGAGCGTTGCTATTGTTCACCCCAATGGACCTGATGGCATAGCAGCTCTTTATGGAGTTTTGTACGGAGGTTTTCGTGCAACAATGATCAATCTCGCAGCGGGACATGACGCTATAAATTACGCATTGAGCCACAGTGAGGCGCGGTTTGCCTTTGTTCATGATAGCGCAGCAGAACTGTACAACTCAGCAGTTCCCAGCGGAATTACATTAATCTCTGAAATAAGTGCTAATGAGATTGATCTTCATCAGATAGCACCAAATGATCATGCATTGCTTATGTATACATCCGGCACAACCGGCAAACCAAAGGGAGTAGTTCATACTCACGCCAGCCTATTAGCGGGTGGTTGGACTACTGCAATTGCGCACGAATTGACTAAATCAGACCGAGGGTTTTGCGTTCTTCCTTTTTATCACATTAATGGTTTGTGCGTGTCTTTGATGGGATCTCTTGTATCCAACGGCTCTTTGGCAGTCGTCTCGCGATTTTCTACAAGTCAATTTTGGGATCAAGCATCAAGGTCAGCAGTTACTTGGTTTTCAGTAGTACCGACAATCATAAGTCATTTATTACATGGCACCAAAAATCCTGATAAAGAATGTATCAGACGACTGCGGTTTGGCCGATCTGCATCTTCTGCACTTGCCATAGAAACCCAAAAAGCTTTCGAAGAGCGTTTTAGCGTTGCTATAATTGAGACAATGGGACTGACTGAAACTGCTGCGCAAATTCTTTCAAACCCATTACCTCCAGGTTTGCGGAAAATTGGCTCACCAGGTTTTAGCTATGGCAACCAGGTTTGTATTCTTGCCCCGGACCAAAGCGAATGCAGCTGTAATACTGAAGGTGAAATAGCAGTTAAAGGTCCTAACGTAATGTTAGAATATCTTAATAATCCAGAAGCCACAGTCTCAGCTTTTACAAATAATTGGCTTCGTACAGGAGATTTGGGAAAAATAGATAAAGATGGCTACGTCTATGTGACTGGTCGTATCAAAGAACTGATTATCAAAGGTGGAGAAAATATCGCTCCACGCGAAATCGATGAGGCTCTCTACACCCATCCAGATATCATAGAAGCTGCAGCCTTTGCGCGTCCGTGTGTAACATATGGCGAACGGGTTGAGGCAGCGGTACGCGTTTCAAAAGGGTCAACACTCCAAGAAAGCGACTTAATCGAAACCTGTCGGCAGCGATTAGGTAAGTTTAAATCACCGGACGCAATCTTTTTTCTTGATGAACTTCCGAAAGGGCCTTCTGGCAAAATACAACGTCTCAAATTGGCTGAAACACTATAAATTAATTAATTCAAAACTATCTCGATGCTTAACTTTCAATACCTAGACAACCACCCGACAAGTTAAATTAAGGCGCCCACCTTTGGATAATAAAGAAGAAGATCCAAACCTAATCCGATCAACGCCGTGATAAGTAAGCCGCGCATCACCCCCCATTATCACGACATCGCCCGACTCAAGCCAAATTGATTCTGTTGCCCCACCTCTGATTTTATTGCCAATACGAAATAATCCAGAGTCGCCCAGTGATACTGACATAACCGGCCATGAAAAATCTGCTTCGTCACGATCTTGATGCATACCCATACGGGCTCCTTCACCATAATAATTTATCAAACAACAGTCTGGTTCGCGTTCAAGCTTAGTCAATTGATGCCATAGCGCCAAGATAGTTTCCGGGATTGCAGGCCATGCCGTGCCATTGGGATGACACGAGGTATAATGATAACCGGATTTATCTGAAGACCATCCCATCTTACCAGCAGAAGTAATTTTTACTGACATGGGTTTACCACCGGGTGTTTGAGGCGGCAGCATCGGAGCTTTCGCAGCGATTCTTCGTATTTCTTCTATCAAAGCAGTCTGTGACAACTTGTCCAAATACCCTTTATGGACGTCAAAACCGCGTATTTGTGCCTTCATTTTACAAAACCTAAGCAATTATGTGCAATTTTACTGTTTTATACCCTATTACGGAGGTTGCAGCGTCAAATGACCATCCCTATATACCCCTCAGCGCGCAAAGAAGTTTGCGTAAATTGTGGCGTGGCGTCGATGCCAAAACGGGTTGTCGCTTCGTATCATCGCCTTAAACTAACATGAGGGATTGAACATATGGCCAAAGTAATTGGTATTGACTTAGGAACTACTAACAGCTGCATCGCAATTATGGACGGCAGCCAACCCCGCGTAATTGAAAACGCGGAAGGTGCACGCACGACACCATCGATCGTAGCATTTACTGAAAATGAACGTCTTGTCGGCCAGCCTGCTAAACGGCAAGCTGTAACAAATCCGGATAACACCATCTTTGGTGTCAAACGTCTGATCGGCCGCAGGAACGACGACGCTGATTTAGCAAAAGATAAAAAGAATCTTCCTTTCGCCGTAATTGATGGTGGCAACGGTGATGCGTGGGTTGAAGCACATAGCGAGAAATATTCACCTAGCCAAATTTCAGCATTCATTTTAGGAAAAATGAAAGAGACAGCGGAAAGCTATCTCGGGGAAGATGTGACGCAGGCCGTTATCACGGTTCCAGCATATTTTAACGACGCACAACGTCAGGCCACAAAAGACGCTGGTAAAATTGCCGGTCTGGAAGTGCTCCGTATTATCAACGAACCAACTGCCGCTGCTCTGGCTTACGGTCTGGACAAAGAGAACACCCAAACCATTGCAGTATATGACCTTGGAGGTGGCACATTTGACGTAACCATCCTTGAGATTGACGATGGACTGTTTGAAGTAAAATCAACCAATGGTGATACATTCCTTGGTGGTGAAGATTTTGACATGCGCATTGTGAACTACCTCGCTGAACAGTTCCAAAAAGAGCATGGCGTAGATCTGACCAAAGATAAAATGGCACTACAGCGTCTTAAAGAAGCTGCTGAAAAGGCCAAAATTGAATTGTCATCTGCTAACCAGACTGAAATCAATCAGCCATTTATTTCAATGGGATCAACCGGTCAGCCATTGCACATGGTACTGAAGCTTACTCGCGCGAAACTGGAACAACTGGTTGGTGATTTAATTAAAGCTTCAATGAAACCATGCGCAGCAGCATTAAAAGACGCTGGTTTGTCTGCTTCTGACATTGATGAAGTTGTACTTGTTGGCGGCATGACCCGGATGCCACGCGTTGTTGAAGAAGTGACCAAGTTTTTTGGTAAAGAGCCACACAAAGGCGTTAACCCAGATGAAGTGGTCGCCATGGGTGCTGCCATTCAAGCTGGTGTTCTGCAAGGTGATGTTAAAGACGTTGTCTTGCTCGATGTAACGCCACTCTCTCTGGGTATTGAAACACTTGGTGGTGTATTTACACGTTTAATCGACCGGAATACAACAATTCCAACCAAGAAATCGCAGATTTTCTCAACGGCTGAAGACAACCAGAGTGCCGTGACAATCCGTTGTTTTCAAGGCGAACGTGAGATGGCCACTGACAACAAGTTGTTGGGTGCATTCAATCTTGAAAATATCCCACCTGCTCCACGTGGTTTGCCACAAATCGAAGTCACCTTTGATATTGATGCAAACGGTATCGTATCTGTAGGTGCCAAAGATAAGGGCACAGGCAAGGAACAACAAATCACGATCCAAGCCTCTGGTGGACTTTCTGAAGAAGATATCGATCAAATGGTCAAGGATGCTGAAGATAACGCAGAAGCGGATAAAGAGCGCCGCGAGCTTATTGAAGCAAAAAACCAGGCTGAATCATTGATCCACTCAACTGAGAAATCAATGGAAGAGCATGGCGATAAGGTTGACCCAACCACGATCGAAGCTATCGAACTTGCGATTGCTGCGCTTAAAGACGAACTGGAAACCGAAAATGCTGATAAGATCAAATCAGGCATCCAGAACGTTACTGAGTCAGCTATGAAACTCGGTGAGGCAATCTACAAATCAGCTCAGGCAGAAGGCGATGAGCCCTCAGCAGCTGATGAGCCGCATCCAGATGATGAAGACATCTTAGACGCCGAGTTTGAAGATCTTGACGAAGATAAGCGCGCCTAATCTGGCGCCAAGGAACTAGTCGAGGGGCCGGCTCTAAATCAGGGGTCGGCCTTAGACGTTCCAACGAAGGACATGATCGATGGCAAAACGTGATTACTACGACGTACTTGGCGTATCAAAAGGCGCCAGCGCTGACGAGATCAAAAAAGGCTATAGAGCCAAGGCAAAAGCACTACATCCCGACAGAAACGCAGATAAACCTGACGCTGAAGCTGGCTTTAAAGAAGCTAATGAAGCCTATGACGTTCTAAAAGACGCAGAAAAAAAAGCTGCATATGATCGATTTGGTCATGCTGCTTTTGAAGGCGGAATGGGTGGCGGACGGCAAGGCGGTCAGCAAGGCGACTTTGGTTCTGCATTCTCTGATGTGTTCGATGACCTGTTTGGCGACTTCATGGGTGGTCAACGCGGCGGTAGCGGTGGAAGAGGAGCGGCTCGTGGCTCTGATTTGCGTTACAATTTACGCATTTCACTGGAAGAGGCTTTTTCAGGGCTTCAGAAGACTGTGAACGTACCGACATCTGTGGCGTGCGATTCATGCAATGGAACAGGTGCAGAAGGTGGGTCCGAACCCACAACATGCCCAACTTGCTCTGGTATGGGCAAGGTTCGTGCACAGCAGGGCTTTTTTACGGTAGAGCGTACTTGTCCCACCTGCTCTGGCATGGGTCAAATTATCAAAAACCCTTGCAAGAGCTGTAGTGGCGCTGGCCGCGTTGAGAAAGATCGCGCGCTAAGCGTTAATATTCCAGCCGGTGTAGAAACCGGCACGCGTATACGTCTTGCCGGTGAGGGCGAAGCAGGCATGCGGGGAGGACCGACAGGTGATCTCTATATCTTTATTGAGGTGGCTAATCACAAACTCTTTGAACGCGATGGTACAAACCTATTTTGTCGTGTGCCTGTATCAATGAGCACCGCCGCTTTGGGTGGTTCTATCGAAGTGCCGACAATAGATGGTGGGCGCGGCCGAGTTCAAATACCGTCTGGATCCCAATCGGGCCGGCAAATGCGGTTACGAGCCAAAGGTATGCCTACTTTAAGAGGCGGCAACGCTGGCGACATGTTAATCGAACTAGCCGTTGAAACCCCTGTGAATCTAACCAGTCGGCAAAAAGAGTTGCTACGTGAATTTGCAGACCTGTCAGAAGAAAATAATCCTGAGGCCTCCAGTTTCTTTTCTTCAGTCAAATCGTTTTGGGAAAGTATGAAAAGTTAACTTTCAATCAAGAAAAATCCTGTTAGGCAGATTTACTTCTGCCTAACCTGCATTCATCGAACTAAATCATCGCGACAATGGAAAATCTGACAGCTTAGCCTAAACCTAAATAATGCTGTCAATTTTAACGCACCCATACCTCAACCCTTCGGTTGGTCTGGCGCCCCCATTCACTATCATCACACGCCATTGGCAATGCTTCCCCATATGCATCTACGCCTAGTTGTATACGGCTAAAATTTGCCGTCTTAGCGGCAGCGACCACTGCCTTGCGGACAGCTTCAGCACGGCGCATTGAAATTTTCTGATTAGCGTCCGCGGCTCCCTCACCATCACTAAAACCTACAAGCAAAATTTTGCGAGCATCATATTTCCCTTGCTCTAGAGCCAATGCAAGTTGATGCACATTTGATCGAGACTGAGCGTCTAACCGCACCGAACCAGCCTCAAATCGAAACGATGTTGTCAGTCTTTCCATTCCATAGAGGGTGCCCGCCATTCTTTGCAGTTCTTCTAAAGAAATTTCAGGTCCAGACGAAGTTATTGCGTTTGCAAACCGGTAACCTTGGGCATCGATACTTACTTCTTCAGGAGTCTGATCTACAAACCCGGCTCGTCTAATCATAACTTGTGCAAGCGGTGTGCGCGTAAACGCTAAAAAATTTCTTATCAATTTTGGTAACCGCCGTGCCGGCATATATAGAAACATCGGAGCGGTCAGTGGGTAATCTTCTGTTTTAATTGTACTACGATCAGCGGACAGTGAAAATCCGCAAGAACCAGTCAAGGTTAATGCACGTGTATTCCCAATCTCTGAATAGCTCACAATTCCAAAGGAAAATGGATCTTTTAAAACAGCTTTTACAAGGTCGTCAGGTTTTGCGTGACGAATTATGCCTTCAGCAAAAGCCAAGTTAGCCGGACCCATTACGTTGTCTTCCACAGACTGGCCTAAGCCAGTGGATTTTTCAGGAAGGTGCAGCGTGATTTTGGCATCGGCTCCGCCAAGTTCCTGCCAATTCGTAATATTACCAGCAAATACTTCTGCCAGATTTTGTGGAGACAACGTATAAACGGGATTAGATGGCCCAACTATGGGAACCATAGCATCCAATGCGAGAACACGGCTCCTGTTGGCTTTTGTCATATCTCCCAAACCAGCAGTACGTGCAAAAAGCCTTTCATCTGGTCGAATTTCACGTAGCGCCATAACCAAATCCGCTTCATTGGCTAATAAATCTGCAAAACCCTCATCCGTGGTCGAAATATTGAAGTAAAAACGAGCAACAGGTTCGCCATCAGTCTGATTACTTAAAGTATAATTGAAACTTGCATCTGCTGTATCTTCTCGCTCCGCGACAAAACTATTGCGTAGCGCAAAGCCCTCAATCAACGCAGGCATCAGTACTAACCCCATAGTTGCAGAACCAGAAATACGAACCTCAGCCACAAAATTTTGCAAATTTGGACATGCCGGGCCGTCACAAAGCACGCCAGATCCATCTACGGTTAATTCACCATAAATTGACTCCATTCGGTAGAATTCACCATCAAAACCAAGAAGCGTTCCACTTAGTTCAATAGATCCATCAGGTGAGGTAAGTGTCACGTCCTGCGCAGATGCAGATATGCCCCACAAAAAGAATACAGCGAAAACCACCGTACGCATCCAAGCCATAAGTTTACCTTTTCCGTAAAACCATTTGTCGTCTTCAACCTTCAAGCTGAAAAGGAAATTGTTCAACACTGGAAAGAATATTTAAGATCATTTTTACTCGTTTATAAAATATCTTCATTTTTTGCGACGGAAATCTCTCAATGCTTCGTTTTATTTATACCATGCGCAAAAATTACTACGCGCCAAGCATTTTATAAAAACCTCTAATATACGGAGTATACTGATGAAAAATATCATGATTTGCACTTTAGCAGCCACAACCGCTTTGGCGTTTTCGCCTGCTATGGCAAAAAATTATCATAGCAAAAACTTTGAGTTTTCTGACCTGGACAACAACAGCGATAGTCAAATCACCATTACTGAGATTGAAATGCACATGGCAGCTCAATTTGCCAAAAGTGACAGCAATAATGATGGCAGTCTGAGCCTTGAAGAGTTGATGGCCAAGATTGAGACCCGGCGAGCCAAAAAAGCGGAAAAGCGCGTCAAAAGAATGCTTAACAAGCTTGATAGCGATGATAGTGGAACATTAGAATTTTCGGAAATGCAAAACAGACGCGGGGGAGTAACAAGGATGTTAAGGCATTTGGATAAAAATGAAGATGGAGTAATCTCTCAAACTGAATTTGATAATCGTACAAAGAAGCTGCGCAACAGGAAAACTTGCAAAAATGAAGCCAGCTGATTCCATCAAAACGGACTCCAACTTTCCTAACCAACCGTTTACCAAGCCAGTAAATCAGCTTAATCGGGAGTGATGATGGCCCTTGATGCAAGTCAAAGTCTTCCAGATGACAAGCTTCTAGCGCGGTTTGCCCAGGGAGACCGGATAGCTGCTGAAATTTTGACTGCGCGATTAGCTCCTTTGGTCTTCAAGCAAGCATTTCGCATGCTGTCAGATCGTTCTGAAGCGGAGGATGTGACCCAAGAAAGTTTATTGCGCCTCTGGCGGGCGGCGCCTGATTGGGATTTTAATCAGGCGAAGGTCACAACCTGGCTTTATCGAGTAACTGCAAATCTATGCATCGATCGGATTCGTAAAGAAAAGCACAGTTGTGGTGAAGTGCTGGAAATAGCTGATGCGGCACCGGGAATGGAACATCAACTACAGACCCAAGCGCGTGCCGTAGCATTACAAACAGCGCTGCAAAAATTACCAGAACGGCAAAGACAGGCAATGATACTACGCCACTTACAAGATCTCTCAAATCCAGAAATATCTGATATTATGGAAATCTCTATAGAGGCAGTGGAAAGTCTGATTGCGCGCGGCAAACGTACATTGGCAGGCGCATTGGCACCACAAAAAAAAGCATTAGGATTTCAAGATGAGCAATAAAAAAAATGACTCTAAAGCCTCTTTGAATGATCAGGAACTAAAGCTCTTTTTTGACGCATTACAGCAAGAAGAGCCAGAAATTGATCCGGACTTTTATGCGCATCTGCAAAGTCAGGCCATCACGGCTATGCCGCAGCCAATTCATGCATGGGCTACGCCACGTCAGGCAGGTTTAATAGAAAGAATTGCGCGTGCGGTAAAACAATTTGATAGTTGGCCAGCAGGGTTAGGTTTAACGATGGTTGGGGCAGCTGGAGTGATTATTGGAATGAACCCACCAGATACGATCCTTGATCTCACTACTGCATATTTCCAAGCCGAAAGTCTCAGTGAGCTAGCCGGCATGAACGATGACGAAACATTGTTTTGGGAAGACACCTAAGGAAAAATCATGTCACATAAAATGTTAAAAATATCGCTGGTGATCTCATTGGCAGCAAATCTCTTGGTTTTGGGGGCGATAGGTGGGTTTTTTGCTTCTGGACATCACAAAGATGTAAAGCTTGAGCGTGCTGGATATCATCACGGTTCGAGGCCTCGTGGCCCTAACTTAGGTTTCGCACCGATCATTCGCGCAATGGACCGCAAAGACCGCCGCGCATTGGGCCGAATGATTAAAAAAATACATGCAGAAAACAGCCTTAGCTCGCCTGGCGCATTTAATGGAAAACTGGCTGATCTTATTGGCACTACACCGTTTGAACCCCTCGCTCTTTTAGACCTTTTGGAACAAGCTGGAACGCAAGCAGAGAAGCGGCAAACAATTACTAGGCAGGTCTTGGTGGAACAATTGGCTGGCATGAGTGCACAAGAACGTTTGGCAATAGCTAATACCCTGAAAAATGGGCGCCGATAACACTTGTTTCCGTACACAAATCACCAACTGAAGTATTTAAGATTTGTCAAAACTTGTGGAGCCATAAAAACATTATTCAAATAGAATTATGAATCTACTTAATTGACGCTCAAGATGAAATCTTTGAGAAATCCAAAGCCTAAATTTTAAGTTGTCCCCCATTACCTTATACAAAGAATAATTAATTTTGAGTTTGGACATTAAAAAATACTGTTATGAAATAAAAATACCATACTCAGAAACTTTTTATTGAGAGCTTTGTAAGCAAAAAAAAGGCGATACCCGAAGGTACCGCCATAACATTGAAAATTTCTGGGAGGAAGAATTTTCAAAACAAACAAATGTTCAGGGAGGAACCATCCGTTGTGTATAACGTGCCTGAAATTCTGCGATGCAGCAATCACCAATATTGCATTTCCGCCATGCAAAATATGCATAAGTAACTGCAATACATGTATTAAATATGCGGCAATAAGCCAGGTTACTGATTAATAACTTATCACTTTATAAACAAAGAATGTCTCGCACATGCCAGCATGCGCTTGAGATTAGGTGGCTAGGCTCTCTGTTTGGGAGGGGAGTGAG
The DNA here is from genome assembly GCA_905480645.1 of uncultured Tateyamaria sp. Taxonomy (GTDB): domain Bacteria; phylum Pseudomonadota; class Alphaproteobacteria; order Rhodobacterales; family Rhodobacteraceae; genus Tateyamaria. The sequence goes on along the minus strand of CAJQRC010000017.1, from coordinate 8,352 downwards.
CCTAGCCACACTGTTGGGATCATTATTTTTTTATCAAATGGACTTTTTCTAGCCGTCCTAGTGCCAGCGGACAAGTTCACGAGGTTAATGAATTAATTGTAATCGAGCAAGTGACCGAGTGCTTTGGTTTAATTTAAAAGCTTATTAAATGCCGATCGAACAATTAGGAGTATGATTGCGACTAAATTTTAATACCATTAGTCACGCAAAACAGTCATGCAATTACTGTCCCACGCAATCCAAATTAGGTTATCACCAATTGATTGTCCGGTGTCCGCATCCACAAAAGCTCTTAGTTTTGCACTGTCCTTTTGTTCAATAATTATATCAACTGCCATGCGACTACCAAGAAAGATTTTATTGGTGATCCGGCCTTGGACGGCGTTCGACAGATCAGGTCGGGAGCCGTGTAGTTCCAGCTTTTCCAGTCGGATAGATGCCGTGATATCAGCACCTTCAACAGGAATGCCCGAGGGCGCGTGTCCACGGAGTGTAAGGCCAAACCAATCCATCACAACTGTACTACCCTCTACACCACGCATTTTACCCGAAAGCAGATTGGTCTCTCCAATAAATTCAGCAACAAATCGACTGGCGGGTTGGAAATAGAGTTCTTCTGGGGTGCCATCTTGTTCAACACGACCATGGTTCATCACCACGATCCGATCAGACATTGTTAGTGCTTCCTCCTGATCGTGCGTCACGAAAAAAAAGGTTTTGTTTGTCTGACGTTGAATAGACTTCAGTTCGCGCTGGACTTGGCCGCGCAGCTTGGCATCCAAGGCTCCAAGCGGTTCGTCCAGTAGCAAAAGAGCAGGATCGGGTGCCAAAGCACGGGCGAGCGCAACTCTCTGTCGCTGACCGCCTGACAACTGTCCAGGATAGCGATGACCATAGCCATCAAGCTCTAGGAAAGACATGATTTCGTCTAATCGCTTTTTAATTTCAGCTTTGCGCATCCCTTTAAGTTCCAGCGCAAATGCGATGTTTTGCAGTACAGTCATATGCGGAAACAGCGCATAGTCCTGGAAAACCATGTTCACATGACGCTTTTCTGGCGGGTGTTTGGTTATGTCCTCACCATCGAGAATAATGGATCCCGTGTCCGGCTTTTCAAAACCGCCAAGTATTCGCAAGGTTGTAGATTTTCCGCAGCCTGAAGGACCTAAGAACGTCACGAATTCGCCTTCTGCAATATCCAGTGACAGTTGCTCCAACGCTATTGCGTCGCCAAAGCGCTTGGAAATTCCATCAATATGGACAAGAGGAGACGTCATACTTGGCTTTCCTTACTATTTTGGCGAGTGAATCGTTCGGCCCAGATACCGATTGCAGCAGTCAACACGAGAGCGGCAGTTGCGATCGCATTAATCTCAGGGGACATGCCCGACCTTAGCATTGCAAAAATCAAAACCGGGAGGGTGGGCTCATACCCACCAAGGAAGAAGGACCGGACAAAATCGTCGAAACTGAGTAGCAGGCAAAACACGCTAGCACCGAGGATAGCTGGTACAAGGTAGGGTAGCGTGACGCGCATAAAAGCAATTAAAGCATCTGCCCCGAGGTCGCGCGCCGCTTCAATCTGGCTTTTGGGCAAAGTTGAAAGGCGGGCCATTATGACGAGCGATACAAAAGGCACATTATGAACCGCGTGCGCCCAGACAATCGCCCCTATTCCGGGTTCAATACCCAGCCACCGCGCATAAATACGAAAAGCGATAGCGGAAATGATGCCAGGCACCAGTGCTGGTAGTACCATTAAACCAAACATAACGGCGCGTCCCCAGAATTTACGACCTTCTAAGAGCACCGCGATCCAAGTCCCAACAATCACTGAAATCAGCGTCGACAGCACTGCGATTAGAACGGAATATCCAAACGTGTATAAAACCTCTGCGTCAGAAAAAACGCCTGCGTACCAATCAAGTGTCCAGGACTGAATTGGAAAGCCGATGAACTTACTATCCTTGAATCCCATGACGATCATTAAAATCAACGGTACAAAGACGTATACAACAAGAGCCCAATAGCAACAGGCTAGCGCAACTCGGTTACCACGGTTCATGCCGTATCTCCTTTGCGTAGAGCTTTCATCAGGCGTTGGAACACGCCAGTAATTGCTAGTGCGCCTGCAAACATAATTACAGCAAATGCGGCACCAGTTGGCCACTCATCGCCAGCAACGTGGAAAAAACCAGCAATCGTTTCGGCGAACACCGTGGTCGATGGGCCCCCTAAAAGGACGGGTGTCGCGTAAAATCCAGTTGAAATCAAAAAGACTAGCGTACACCCTGAAGAGATACCTTCTAAGGTCAAAGGCAACGTGACTCGACGGAAACGGGTCCAGGCACCTGCGCCAAGATCTGCAGCAGCTTCATTGTAACTCTTTGGAAGTTTTTCTAGAGCGGAATAGAGCGGTAATAACATGTAAAGTGCTGTAAGGTAGACGATGCCTACACCCATTGAAAAACTGGTATACATAAACGGGATCGGGCGATCGATAAGGCCGACCCATTTAAGAACCTGATTAACTGCCCCCGTATTACCTAACAGGATCATAATCGCATATGTGCGCACGATTTCGCCCACCCAAAATGGGATTAACAAAAGCAACAGCATAAGCATTCGATTCTTGCGGCTCACGTGTCGGGCAAGAAAATAGGCAACAGGATACGTGATGATCAGTGTGCAAAAAGTAAAAACTGCTGCAAAGGTTAACGTACGAAAGAAAGGCTGCCAAAAGATGCGATCTCCTAAAAACCGCATGTAATTGTCGAATGTAAACGTATGTGCTGTTCCTGGAGCTACAGGATAGGCATCAAGCAGGGACACGTGCAGCATTTGGAGCATTGGACCAAGATGCTGGGTCAGTAGCCATAGGACGGGAAATGCAACAAGGATGAAGAACTGTCTGCGCGGTGATACAGTGACGATTGCGACCAAGCCTTGATACGGTCTCCAATTAACGATACGGCCCCAGAACGGACGACTGCCACCCGATGTAGTACTGTCATCACCGTCTTTTTGGACAGACGCGTCATAGGTCATCTTGCAGATTTCCTTTTGCCGAGAATAAAGTGTGGCCCGCCACTTAATGGCGGGCCACTAATTAGTTAGGATCAGGCAGCTTTCACAGCCTCAACAGCTGGGTCAACCAGTCCATATTTCATCTCGTTCGCTTCTGCGCGGAAGAATTGGAGATTTGCCAGTTGTTCTTCTGGAAAGGACGTTGATGCCTTTTCAAGGTCAGTCAGATAGTTTGTCGCATCCTTGTAGGTCGAGATAAAGCCGGAAGCCTTGGTCATTGCAGCACCAATTTCAGGCGAAGCAAGAATTGCGTTTAGAAAAGTATACGCATTGTCAACGTTTGGCGCGTTATTAGCCACGTTGTAGGTATAGACAAAACCATAAGAGCCTTCGTTAGGGATAGTCATAGCAAGCGGAAAGCCATCGTTAATGAGCGCCGCAGCCGGTCCATTCCAGCTATGGCCTAACGCGATGTCTTGATTGACGAACATCTGCTGCACTTCTGCCCCACTGTCATAGTATTTGCGAACAAGCGGTTTCTTATCGATCAGATACTGCTTGGCCTCGTTCACAATGGCGGCAGCTTTTTCTGGATCATCCAAATAGGCGACCATATTACCATCATAGCCCATTTTAAGCATAATGATCGACATCATATCCTGAATAATGTAAGCTGTTTGGCCCGCATATTTATCAGAAAACAGTGTATCCCAAGTCATGGCTTCTTCTTGCGAAACAAGATCAGTATTATAGGATAAAACTTCCATACCCGAGAGGATCGGCGCACCCCATTTTTCACCGTTGATAGTCGACCAATCACTTTCTGAAAAGCTTGGGTTGATGTTGCCCCAGTTACTGAGGCGATCGGTATCCAGAGGGGCCAGCAATTTATTATCGATGAATTGAAGGAAACGGTGACCTGCTACAGTCATGATATCAACGGTTGGGTTGGGCTGTTCTGCAGCCAGTAAGTTGTACTGTTTTCCCTGATCATCAACTAGTCGAATATTCACCTTGATACCGGTATCAGCCTCGAACTGCTCTTTAAAGCTTTGGGGAACAAAGTCGTTATAAGTCCAAATATTGACCTCCCCACTGCCTTGGGCCGAAGCACGGCGCAAATACGCGGGACTTGCCAATGCGACACCAGCCATCGCGGTCGTGCCAATAAAACGGCGACGATTTAGGATTAGTTTAGTCATTTTAGCTTCTCCTTGTTGGTTCGTTTCGTGTTTTTCCGTACACCCTAGAGTTTACAGTCTAGGGTCATCTGTCCAACATAACAGTCCGGTACGGGCGGAATGTTGCAGATCGTCAAGACTATATTGCTCCAATTGGAGCGCCGTGAGTAAAGCATTTTCACGAGCGAAATCCCTGTCATACATGGCTGAAAACATGGCTATTCCAGCTTCATGCAGAATTGCAGGTCGAGCGACCAAACGGCCCAAGACAGCAGTCAATTGCAGGCCATATGGCACATCTTCAGTCACATAGCGACTATCGCTGGTTGCTGGCCCAGTGCCACCATTGCCCTTTTCGTGCATTTGCTGATTCATCGCGGAAATCGAAGCCACAGGCACATGGAAGCTGAGGTGGAAGTGCTCAAAAATAGTTTTGACTTGCAAGCCCAACGCGTCAGCAATCGTCAAACGTTCAAGATCAAGCCTCTCCAACAGACGCCCAATTTTGGGCGTCACATTCTGACCCTGGCTCCAGACTTCACCTCGTTCCATTCTTGTAATGTTACCAAGTGCTATGCCCAGATGGTTCTGTGGATTAAGATTTGACAGTGAAACCGCAAGAAGACCTGCACGCGGCTGAAAGCGATCTCCAAACAGGCTCTGACACATTGTAAGTGCGCAATCTGACTGGGTTTCGGGGATAGTGCAGAGATCCACACGGCTACGAACTGTATTCACACGAACGACTGGGCCATTTTGCCGTCGACCAGTTACCACTGTGGTACCCCAAGCCGTGATCGGCACTGTGACATTACGAGCTTTCAGCAAGCGCATTAGATAAAGTGCGCCCATAGATGCATGGGATGACACAATGACTTGCTGTTCCATCCGGATATGCGGCGCCAGTGCGTCCATTACAGTTTTATGCCCATAAGCTGGCAGCGCGATAATAAGGACATCGTTTTCATCAACCAAGTCTTTTGCCGACTTGGCAATCCTTGGATTAAAATTCAATTCAAGCGCACCTTCAGCGGTGATTTCTCCATCGAGGCCCACCGTGCCAGATCCAGAGGGAGACCAGAGCATCGGGTCGTGACCCTGATCCACCAAGAGCGCTGCCGTACCCAGAGCAATAGAACCCGCACCTGCCAAACCAACACGTTTGCTCTTAATCATACGGCCTCCTCCGGACGAACGGGATCACCAAGAACATGCATTAGCCTGTTAGCCCAGCCAAACAGTGAGGATGACAAGATTAAGTCTAAGATTTCTTCATCCGATAACCCGGCATCGCGTAAGGCAGCTATATCTTCTGGTCCTGCCTCAGGTGGTGCTTTGGATAACTTGTAGGCAAAGGCGAATATCGCGGCATCACGAACTGACAGATCAGCATTAACCCCTTGCGCAAAAAGCTGATCCGTTACCTCTGTACTTTTTTCCAGTTGCGCGTGACGATCGGCATGAACAGCGGCGCAGTAAATACAACGGTTTACCATTGATGCGGCTATCGCCCCAAGCTCGCGTTCGGCGCGTGACATCCCGCCTTTGTCATACATTATTGCATTGAAGAGAGGAGACCTTACGGTGAGGCTTTCCACGTCGTGCGCGAGTGTCAAAACATAGCTAGAAACCTTAGTATTAGAAGGCGTGACTTTAAGCGCATTCAGCTGTTCAGGTGTTGCTGAGTTAAGTTCAACGGGCTTAACCCGAGGTTTCCATTCCGGCACGCGACGTGTGAATTTATGGATCACACGGCTCATGCTTTATTTCCCTGAAGCAAGCGCAAACCTGCGGCAACACGGACTTGATAGGCAACAAAGGCTACCAGTTCACACAAACGAACGATATCTGCATCGCTGACGCCAGAACTTTGTAAAAGAGAAATGTCGTCTGCAGAAATATCTTTGGTTGCGTTGGAAGTTTTATCGACAAACGCAATCAGGACTTTGTGATCTTCTGCACTGTTGTGTGAAGGATCACTTAAGTCAGCCATGCCGCTAGTACAATTAGCATACTGTGCAGCTAAGTTTGCATCACCCGCGTGTGCCGCAATGCGTGCGGCCAGCGCTGCGCGAAAATCATGTGGAAACGCGCCAAACTCCTTAGGACGAAGGACTGCATCCTCTGCAGCTTGCGTCATCTCAAAAATATTACTGCGAGTCCTGATAGCTTCAGCAATAGGACCTGTTTCAGTAACTCCAGACGCAATAGATGTGGTGGTATCAAACGGGCTCATGCCACCTTTCCTTTTTGGGTGTTTTGTTCAAGTTCGGTGGACACCCACTCATCACCAACAAGTTCGGGTTTGTCATAGTCCAGCATGGCCTGCCAATGAGTTTCTACATCTTCAGAATATAGCTTTGCAGCCACCTCACGAGCTAACCAAGCGGCGCCTTCGCTAATGCCAGGGATATCACCACTAACCTTGCCAAGGCTAGCTGCTGCACCATAGTTAAAACAGTAGACATTGCTCAACCAAGGAGCTGTGCCAGGGTTTTTCTCGCTAAAAGTAAAGTCCTGATTAAGATAAGGAAACCGACCTAAATCATTATTTTCTTCATCTTTTGGCGGCTTGTAAACGTCTTGCCAAAGCAGAATATTCCCAGCCGTATCCCCAAATTCAGTGCGGGCCATCGGATCAATAACAAATCCAGTACCCAAAATGATAAAATCTGCGAAGTAAGATGTTCCGTCTGCGAAAAAGATTTCAGCACCAGGTCCGCTCTGTTCAATCCGGATGGTTTCCTTTCCAAAATGGAAATACGCATTTTCAAACTTACTGACGCGGAGCGTTGATCCATGCGGCGGGGGTGTTTGGGTAGCAAAAGAGTACTGCATAAAACGCCAGCGCCACTCGTCAGATAACGCAGCAAAGCCAGCAGTGAAGCCATAACTGCCAATTCCCATCATTTTGTTGATTGTTGGCATTTCTGTACGTCGCACCAAATGCCGGACTTCGCGAGCTCCAGCCTCAAGAGCTTCGGCGGCGTTATCTATTGCGGATGCACCGACACCGATCACAGCAACGCGCTTGTCCTTGAGAACAGAAAAGTCAATTTTATTGGCGCTATGAGCCCAAAGATGACTTGGGAGCTGAGTTATAAACTTAGGGATATTTGGACCACCTATACCATCACGGCCTGTTGCAAAGACTAGCTTTCTGCAAAGGATTGTATCGGTTGTACTGCCTGATACCGTTAATCTCAAAAGATCGCCCTCGGGTTCAACACGATCAACTGAAACACCGTTTTCGATAGGAATGTTCAGGGTGTCCCGATACCAGCGTAGGTAATCCATCCACATTACTCGGGGGATCTTATCGAGCGCCTCCCATTCTGCCGCGCCAAATTGGGCCCGATACCACGCCTGAAACGTTAATGCGCCATGACCAAAAGCTGGGCCAGTGAGATTTTTGGGCGACCGAAGTGTCTCCATGCGCGCATAGGTCACCCAAGGCCCCTCATGACCCTCAACGGCCCGGTCTAATACACGGATGTTGCGCATGCCTCCAGTAGTCAGGGACAGCCAAACAACCATACCGCACATGCCGCCACCAATAATAACTGTATCAGTCACTCCATTACGCGGAGGCACCCAATTTTTGCCCGGATAAAGCAAACTGTTAAGGTCAGATTTCAGGCGCTCTCGCAAAGCGGTAAGGCCAAGGTAATCCAAATTGTCAGTCTCGAATGAAGGCATCAGAAAGATCCCTTTGGTTTGTGTTTTCAAGCATCATGTAGGGTTATCAACCCAATTTGGATGCAGATTATCAATTGTGTAAGCATGAAAGTGCCGGTGGTTTGCGCCGTTTGCAACTGGGTCGCGCAGGTGCGGATGATTGCTCGGCAATTCGGGGTGCGAGTGTTCGCGCTCCAGTGGATCATGTGATGGCCATACTTGCAGAGCTAAAATTGTCATTACTACACAGAGTACAGATAGTACAAAAGCTGCTGCTTCAAGCGATACCCATGTCGCAGCCCATCCAGCCAAGGGATATGCCACGAGCCAGCCAGCATGGCTGAGCGAGAATTGTGCAGCAAAGACTGCTGCTCGGTCTTTTGCCTGTGCGGATCTTGTTAAAACCAGCCCACCAGGCGTCAGAACAAGTGATGACGCTATTCCAAAACCAACCCAGATTACCGAA
>CAJQRC010000016.1 GCA_905480645.1 uncultured Tateyamaria sp. | reverse complement strand
AAAATTATCAGTATGTGCAATTTCAACTAAAACCCAAATAACTTACCATTGGTTAAACAGGCCTTTGATTCCGGGGGGCAGCAAATAACATTGTATTTAATTGATTAATTCATTCCCAAACATTCTTTGTATAGTTCAAGGACAGCTTCTTCCTCGGCTATATCGTCTTTATCTCGTTTGCGGAGCGCGACCACTTTACGGATGACGCGAGTATCATAACCACGAGATTTTGCCTCAGCCATGACTTCTTTTTGTTGGTCCGCAATATCTTTTTTTTCAGCATCTAAGCGCTCAAATCTTTCAATGAATTGACGCAATTCATCTGCCGTCACTCGATAGCTCTCTGCGTTTGTAGCATCATCAGACATCAGTTTCTCCTATCGGGCTAATGGAGTCGTTGGATAGCTTCACCACACGCCCCCCGCAAGTAAATAAGAAGCTATTATGTCAGCTTGCCCTAACCAATTGGTTCCCTTATTCAGGCGCCATGAACACCGACACGAAATTCACTGTTTTTGACGGCCTCATCTGGGGTGGTTCTGCAATCTCTATCCTAGGTTTAATTGGTCTGATCTGGTGCGTAGTTACGGTATGGAAAGCGCGTAGTGCAAAACTGCAGGACGAAGAAATACGCGCTGTGATGCAAAAAGTCTTACCTAGGAACCTAGGCGCACTTTTTCTATCTGTTATTGGTTTAATGCTTGTAATAATTGGTATTATTTTGAGTTAAATCACCTGCAAAACTGACTAAATGTTTTCAAACACAAATTCCTAAAGGGCTCCTATACTAGCAGAGTAGCAAATCGGAGATGGGCAACACGATATTGGTAATATTGTCCTTTAGTACCAATAAGAGCTAACTCTTGCATACAAACCTGATTATCCGATTGTTTCTGCCTGATATATGGACAGCAATCTTAAATTTAACGCGCACTGTATTAACAGCGCTGGACAGTTGATTAATCCCCGCATACCGTTTGTGTTTATGGATATTCGTCAAATCACCCCATCTTATTTCGTTTCCCCGCAGATTGATGCCGCAGAAATCGCCGAACTAAAGGAGGCGGGCATTGCAACCATAATCTGCAACCGGCCAGATAGCGAAGTTACACAAGATTTTCAGGCAGAAACAATTCGAGCAGCAGCCGTCGCTGCCAATATTGTTTTCGTAAATTTACCTATTACACACCAGACATTAAACGCAGAAAATGTCAGGCTTCATGCAAACGAAATAGACAAAAGTGCTGGCCCCGTTTTGGCTTATTGTGCCTCAGGAACACGATCGACAATCATATGGGCACTTGGCCAAGCAGAAAGAAGACAGGCTGATGATATAATTATTGCAGCGCAATCGGCTGGTTATGACCTTGAATACCTTAGGGCGACATTGAATGCATTATCAAAAAAATAGGCATTATATAAAAAGACTATTAGATTAAAACATTATCAAAAAAGTACTTAAATAAATTCTTGTGGCTGCTTTGAGTTTACAAATATATCAAGTAAAAATGATATCGTTCGTTTTTCAAGCAAGACTAGTTAGCGTGGCAAATCAACAATAAATGCGTTTCCAGATAAATTAGGAACGTATCGTATATCTCCACCTAACCGTGTCATAATTTCCTTACAAATTGCCAATCCCAATCCTGCTCCACCGCTTTCCGCTTCTTCAATACGAGCAAATTTTTCAAATATTACGGCCCGAGATGATACTGGGATTGGTGTTCCATTATCAGCAAAAACAATTGACACAATTTCGTCACTCAGCAGCACCTCTACTGTAAGAGTTGGTTCATCGGCGTCACAGTATTTTTGAGCGTTGGTTATCAGATTTATAAATACCTGATTAAGACGGTCCAAATCAGTCTTCAGCGTAATCGCCTCATCCAAGTGACGCCTTGTGACCTTAAGCTGCCTTATGGCTACCGCCTGGGCCGTCAATATGGCTTTCTCGAGAACTTTACTCAGTCTACCGTTCTCCACATTTAGATTTACCTGTCCATTTTCCAGCACACTCAGATCCAAAAGATCATCAAGTAATCGAGTTAAGCGAATTGTTTCCCCATGAATAATTGAAGCGTATTCGGTTTTTTCGAGTTTCCCAAGCCCTTCAGTATCCAGCAAAATTTCCGCAAAAGAACGGATAGAAGTCATCGGCGTACGCAATTCATGACTAATCTGACTTAGAAAAGCATCTTTTTGTACAGAGAGCGCAGTAAGTTTATCATTTGCGTCACGCAGTTGTCTTGCAGTTCGGGCCAACTCATCTGACTTAGTCTCTAACTGGTTAGAATATTCAAGAATTTGCGCTGACTCATCAGCAACGGCCATCAAATCCTGAACCGAAACAGATGCCCCGCCTACCAATTGACTGATCATCGCATGAGCAGTTGCTGCGCCTACAGATGCAGACAATTCACGTTCAAGGTTTTGCAAAAAAGCCTGTGTCGGTTCTGGCAAATAACCGTGCATTCCTTGCTTGCGGGCTTCAACGCGAAAGAGATTTTGTGCTTCTGTTGGTCCAAGGATACGTTGTGACATAATCATCAAGTCTTCAGATGTCGCCAATGTTGCTTCCCACCCACGTGTTTGTGTTGAGTGATTAAACACATTAACAAATTGAGCACCTTGTAAACGCTCCAAAGGGTCCGGAAATGTAAGTAAAGAGATTACTATGAAAGCAAAGGTATTCAAAGTCAGTGACCAAACCATAGCATGCACTGTAGCATCCATACCTTCGATGCCATAAAGAGCCAATGGTCGTAAAAGACTTACACCCCACGGTCCATTTTCAAAGATCTCAAGGCTCAATATTGCTCCAGGGCCAAAACTTGGCAGGAGCGAACAATAAACCCAAATTATAAAGCCAACTATCAATCCTGATAGAGCACCGGTACGCGTTGCGCCGCGCCAAAAAATACCACCAAGCATTGCAGGCAAAAACTGTGCCACCCCAACGAATGAAATGAGACCGATGGCAGCCAAGGCTGCGCCGCCACCGGACAAGCGGTAGTAAAGATAACCAAACCCAATAATTACCATAATAGAGGTGCGCCTTGCGAAAATAATAACATTACGCACATCACCCGATACGGACGCTCCATTTCCGTGCACACTCAACCAAACAGGCATTACAATGTGATTAGAAACCATAGTAGCCAGAGCAAGGGTCGCGACAATGACCATCGAGGTTGCAGAAGAAAAACCACCTAGATAACTTAAAGTAGCCAAGCCAATCTGACCTTCAGCCAATGGGACCGTGAGCACGAACAGATCTGGATTTGAGCCAGCCGGCATCAAGTCGAGCCCAATAACTGCAATCGGAACCACAAATAAGCTCATTAGCATCAGATAAAGTGGGAAAGCCCAACTGGCGATTTGAAGGTGTCGTTCGTCCTGATTTTCAACAACCAAAACCTGAAACATGCGCGGTAGGCACAAAAAAGCAGCAGCAGACAAAGCTGTAAGTGCAACCCACCGGTTTGGATCTACGCCCCACTCCCCGATGGGGGATGTGTCTATTCGCTCCATCATCGGACCTATTCCACCCGCAATGCCCCAAACCACAAACACTCCAACAGCAATTAAGGCCACTAATTTTACGCCAGCTTCAACTGCGATGGCTATAACAATACCGTCATGGCGTTCATTGGTATTCAGATTACGCGTACCAAAAAGAACAGTAAAAATCGCCAAACCTACAGCAATCCAAAATGCAGCTCCAGGCTGGCTGAAGCTATTTGTCCCGTCCGGACCAGAAAATATAGCCAAGGATAATGTCACAGATTGTAATTGAAGTGCAATGTATGGAGTAACGCCCACCACCGCCATAATTGTAACCACAATAGCCAGCAAATTTGATTTCCCGTAACGTGCTGAAATCAAGTCAGCAACCGAAGTCACGCGTTGCGCGCGGCCAATGCGTACCAATTTACGCAACACCCACCACCATCCAATCATTACGAGACTGGGACCCAAGTATATCGTGACAAATTCCATTCCTGATCTGGCCGCATAACCAACAGCTCCGTAGAAAGTCCAAGCGGTACAGTAGATGGAAAGTGACAAGGTATAGACAAGAGGCGAACCAAGCCAGCCACGCCTACCTAAGGCAGCAGCACGTTCTGCATAGAATGCAATAGCAAAAAGAAAAATTACATAGGCAAAACTTACGCCAATCAGCTGATTAACTGATGTCATTGGCCCGTTTTGCCCACATCCATATCATCCAAGTCCGTAGTAGTTTCCTGTTCCAAGGTATGGCGTAGACACCAGCGTAAAATACTCGAAAGAAGGATCAGAATCCCCCAAACTAAAAAGACATAAATAACGGCAGATGACGTAGAGACTGGATCATTGTTATTAGAAACATTTAATCCCGTTGGCCAGAATATTGGAAACAACCAAAGAAGAAGGCCAAGTACCGGTAAAAGACGCAGCGCATCCATCATCCGGCGTTGCCGGTATCCACTTTGTTCCAAAAATTTTGAAGGTGTAGATGGCATGCTCATTTTGCTAATTGAACCAAATCACGTACAGCCGTGATCACTTCCGTGTTGGAAAACGGCTTGGTCATAAATCGACTGACACCAGCTTTTTCCGCCTGTTCACGATCTCTCATTTGTCCCCGCGCCGTGAGCATTAGAATAGGTAATGTCAAAAAACTCGGATCTTCTCGCAATTCAGTCAATATATCGAGACCATTCTTTCCTGGGAGCATATAATCAAGGATTACAAGATTGGGGCGAATATTTCGAATTTTCTCGACAGCGCTTGCACCATCGGAATGAGTATCAACCGTCCATCCCTCACGGCTAAGCAAAAAACGCAGAGCCTCAATTATATTAACCTCATCTTCAATTAGCAGAACATGTTTATCCATGCTCGCGTTCCTCCCGCTTTATAGACATATCCAAAAGTAGGCTTTCATATCAGTCGAATTATGTTCAGTTTTTACCCACCTGTCAAAATAGTTAGAATTCCTCACCTAAAATAGAAGGTTCTCGCCGTCCCATACAATTGCGCCGCGAACAAATACGACAAGACGAACCCATTTCTTCTGTTAAAATGGTAGGATCAATTTGCCCGCTTGCGACTGGAACAATTAACATGGTTGCTTCCGTCAATGGTGCAGAATTTACGACTGAAGAACCTATCAGCTCCGCAGCAGCAAAACACTGAAAAACTGTATCAGTGTGCCTAGAAATTTGTATTCTTTTCGAAATAATATGTCCTGCCTGACCCATAACCTGAAATAATGGCCATAATGGGCATGCAGCGCCATATCTTGGAATTGTAAAACCCGGAATACTTTTGCGAAATAGTAAAGCGCCGGAACGGTCCGCTGTAACCAAGCCCATTCCTAAACGGGGAACAGAAGCTAAACGTCGCATTATGCATGGCAAAGACACTTGAAACTTTGAAGCTAACTGAACCAGATCAGGCCCTAAAACCTCCAGTTGAGCTAGTAAGTGGCTCATCTTAACTTGGGCACTATCGGCAACAATTTTTTCCAAAAAGCTTTCAGCAATTTGACGCGCCGAAATAGAGGTTAAATTCGAAGCATTAATTATTTCATCAGCAGGCTTAATTCGACCTGCTTCAATCTCAGGAAAACAGTAGTCGTTAGCAGCCAGAAATGCTTCAACTTCTTCTTGCGGAGAACTAGATATTGCTGCCTCTCCTGAATCAACATCCAAAAAACCGACGAGAGCTTTAGAACTAGCAGCCAATCGGCGGCTATCTGAGTCAATGTTTGCATGAAACTTATCACGCCAGTGAGGTTCAAGTTTTTTGTCTTCTACCAAAATAGACGCGGTAGATCTGATCGATGCTGCTGTAGATAAAACTTCATGTACGGATGCTGCTAACTGGGGATCATGGGTAATCCGGTCATTAAGCGTTGCAATCATCTGCTCTAAACCAAATATTTTTTGATTTGATACTGCGAGTAAATTTGCCCAACTTGGAAATCTAGCCACAAATTCTTCAACGCGATCTAATTCTTCGCTAGATACACCAGTTCCGTGCGCTGCTTCACGCAACGATGCAATTAGAGCAATTTCAGCGCGTTCCGTAAGCGTGGAGGCATCCACTTTAAGTCGAGCAGCAATATCAAGCAGGAGTTTCCCACCGATTTTTCGCCGATTATGTTCGATCAGATTAAGATATGACGCGGATATCCCAATCTGACGGGCCAGGTCTGCCTGCTTACATCCCAAAATAATCCGGCGTTCCCGGATACGACTGCCTGTAAGGGCTTCACGTGACATTACTGTGAACTCTCTCTTTCTGAGGTTTTTTAATAAGCTTCTGCACTGCGATATAACAAAATTTACAACATTCACTATTTTTTTGTGCATATGTTTACAAAATAATTATGAAAAACAAAGGTCTTATTGCGAAATTTTCATAAATAAAGCAATAACCAGTCCACATCAAATGATGTCGTACCGTGAATGACAATACGGTCAGCGGTGCTCTTTAATTAATGGGAGGATTTTCATGTCCAAAATAAACCTGACGCGTCGCAGTGTGCTTCAAACAGGGGCAATTACAGGCGCGGGTCTCGCACTACCAACCTACCTTTCAGCGGCCAGCCACTCTGGATTTACAAATGCGCCAACTGGCGACACGGTAACGCTTGGCTTTAACGTACCACAAACTGGACCGTATGCAGATGAAGGCGCTGACGAACTACGCGCATATAAATTAGCCGTTGATCACTTGAATGGTGGCGGTGATGGCGGTTTAATGAACACATTTTCGTCTAAAGCGTTGCAGGGCAACGGCATTTTGGGCAAAAAAGTTGAATTCGTTACAGGCGACACTCAAACTAAGTCTGATGCCGCTCGTGCATCGGCTCGCTCCATGATTGAAAAAGACGGCGCAGTGATGATTACTGGAGGTTCTTCTTCAGGTGTTGCAGTTGCTGTACAGGCCCTTTGTCAGGAAGCTGGCATTATTTTCATGGCGGGTCTGACCCACTCAAATGACACAACGGGCAAAGATAAAAAAGCTAATGGCTTCCGTCATTTCTTCAACTCTTACATGTCTGGAGCAGCGCTTGCACCAATTCTCGCTGACAATTACGGCAAGGACCGTAAAGCCTACCATCTTACAGCAGATTACAACTGGGGCTACACCACAGAAGAAGCTGTCCGCACATCTACGGAAGCGATGGGTTGGGAGACCGTCGCAGCTGTAAAAACGCCACTTACTCAAACAGACTTTTCTTCCTATATCGCACCGGTACTCCAATCGGGTGCAGACGTTCTTGTTTTGAACCACTATGGCGGTAACATGGTCAACTCATTGACTAACGCTGTACAATTTGGCCTGCGCGAAAAGCAAGTAAATGGCAAAAACTTTGAAATCATCGTGCCACTTTACTCTCGTTTGATGGCAAAGGGTGCTGGCGCAAACGTAAAAGGTATCTTCGGATCAGCAAACTGGCATTGGTCACTGCAAGATGAGGGCTCTAAAGCTTTTGTTAAGTCATTTGGCACAAAGTATGGTTTCCCACCCAGTCAGGCTGCCCACACAACTTACGTACAAACGTTGTTGTATGCTGATGCAGTGGAACGTGCCGGATCATTCAACCCATGCGCCGTTGGTGAAGCTCTAAGCGATTTCCAGTTTGATGGAATGGGCAATGGCCCGACACTATATCGTGGTGCTGACCATCAGTGTTTCAAAGATGTTCTAGTGGTTAAGGGTAAAGAAAACCCAACTTCAGAATTTGACCTGCTGGAAATTGTTGAAATCACTCCAACCTCTCAAGTTACTTATGACGCTTCAATTTTTGGCGGCGAATTGGGTGCTTGTAATCCAGGTGCGTAAGCATTTTTGTTTGGGGTGGGCTTTAACGTCCACCCCATTCCCTATCCCTAACAGATAAACAACCAATTAAAGGTCAGGCTGATGGAAGCAATTATCCTGCAAGTCCTTAATGGGCTAGACAAAGGATCAGCTTATGCTCTGATCGCTCTTGGACTAACGCTTATCTTTGGTACGCTGGGCGTGGTAAACTTTGCGCATGGAGCACTTTTTATGATTGGCGCTTTCTGCGCCGTAACACTCAGCCGAATTATTTCAATCAGCCGTACAATAATAGACGATTCCCAGACAGACTTCCTTGGCAACCCTCTCAAGGTCGATGTTCCGTATGTCTATGATTGGTTCGGACAAGCTACAGGCGACGTAATTATCGACTGGGCAGTGCCACTATCTATACTGTTCGCAATTCCAATTATGGTGGCCATCGGTGTCGCGATGGAACGTGGACTAATAAAACACTTCTACAAGCGTCCTCATGCAGACCAAATTTTGGTTACGTTTGGCCTGGCTATTGTTTTGCAAGAAATCATCAAATATTTTTATGGAGCAAATCCCATCCCAACACCGGCTCCGGACGCTTTCCGCGGTTCTTTCGATTTTGGCGCGGCTTTCGGATTTGATCCCAATGTAATAATTTATCCATATTGGCGTTTGGTTTATTTCAGTTTCGCAGCAGTAATCATAGCAAGTGTTTTTGCCTTCCTACAATTTACTACTTTTGGAATGGTTGTGCGTGCAGGAATGGCTGACCGCGAGACTGTACAGCTTCTCGGTATCAACATTGATCGACGCTTTACTTTGATGTTTGGAATGGCCGCTGCAGTAGCCGGTCTGGCCGGAGTCATGTATACACCTATTAACTCACCCAACTATCATATGGGAATGGATTTCCTTGTTCTTAGTTTTGTCGTAGTGGTTGTCGGTGGTATGGGTTCACTACCCGGCGCGGTACTAGCTGGATTCCTTTTGGGCATTCTTGAAAGCTTTGCCTCAATGCGTGAAGTTTTAACTATACTACCTGGTTTAAACCAGATCATCATTTACCTCGTTGCAATTATCATTTTGTTGACCCGTCCACGTGGCCTAATGGGCCGCAAGGGCGTGATGGAGGATTAAGCGTATGTTCGGACTGGAATATAAAGACTCACGTATGCTGATTTTGGTGGCCATACTCGTTGCTTTAGCCCCATTTATGTTGAACCCGTTTCCAGAGGGCTCTGGTATGGCCCAATTTAACGCTGGCTACCCAGATTTAATGCAACGTTTTGTTATTTTTGGGATATTTGCGATTGGGTTCAATATACTTTTTGGCCTTACTGGGTATCTTTCCTTCGGTCATGCAGCTTTTCTAGGCGTGGGAAGCTACGCAGCGATGTGGATGATGAAGTTGCTAACTATGAACGTTGTTCCTGGAATCATTTTTTCCGTTTTAGTCGCAGGTGTTTTTAGTTTGGCTGTTGGTTGGATATCACTTCGGCGCTCAGGAATATACTTTTCAATTCTTACGCTAGCCTTCGCCCAGATGTCATATTCACTAGCATACTCAGTCCTAACCCCTATCACGGGTGGTGAAACCGGCTTGCAGCCAAAGGTAACTGACCCACGAATTCTTGACGGGTCTTTAGCAGAGGGCACAATAGCGAAAGCAAATTTCTTTGGGCTCGAGATGGGATCAAGTTTTGAATTACAGCTAGGCTCTTGGTTATTTACTTTTAACGCTGGTTACTACTTAGCGGCTGTTGTCATGCTAATAGCTTTTTATATATCAATACGTATCTTCCGTTCACCATTCGGGTTAATGTTGCGTGCCGTTAAGTCCAATCAACAGCGATTAAATTACACTGGATTAAATACTAAACCTTACACATTGGCCGCTTTTGTTATCTCTGGCATGTATGCTGGACTTGCAGGTGGGTTAATGGTGGCGATGGACACACAAGTCGGAGCAGAACGAATGTTTTGGACTGCCTCAGGTGAAGTCGTACTAATGACAATTCTAGGTGGTGTTGGGACACTGATCGGCCCGGTACTCGGTGCAAGCGCAATCAAATATATGGAAAATATTTTATCCAAGATAAACTCAGATATTTTGCACCAGTGGTTTGCATTTCTTCCCGACGGACTGGAAGAATTTGTCATTACTTTGATTTACCCTTTCATCGGCAAAGGATGGCATCTCACACTTGGCCTAATTTTTATGGCAGTCGTGATATTTTTGCCCGGCGGCTTGGTTGAAGGCGGACAGCGAATAGCAAACCTTTTCAAGCGTAAGATGCCGGGCAAAGATGCTCGTGATAACAAATCGTAGCCTACGGAATAAGGAAACCAATTGATGGGCATTCTTGAAGTGAAAAACGTAGGTAAGAGGTTTGGTGGTCTTCAGGCACTGGGCGATGTAAATCTCAGTATTACTGAAAACTCTGTGCATGCAATTATTGGCCCCAATGGTGCAGGTAAATCTACCTTGTTAAATTGTCTCGTGGGCAAACTTATTCCAGATACTGGGTCTGTCATGTTCGACGGAAAATCCGTTTTAGGCCTAAAACCTTTTGAGATCAATCAAATGGGTATTTCGCGGGTCTTTCAAACACCTGAAATTTTTGGTGATCTGTCTGTTTTAGAAAATATGATGATCCCCTGCTTCGCAAAACGAGATGGAGCTTTTACGCCAAACGCATTCATTAATATGATGAAAGATCGGGAGATTGTCGAACGTGCTGAACATGTCCTTGAAGAAATGAATATGTCAGAAAAGCAACAAATGCCTGCAGCATCACTGTCGCGAGGTGACAAACGTCGGCTAGAGATTGGTATGTGTCTGTCACAAGAACCTCGCCTTTTGTTGTTAGACGAGCCAACCGCAGGGATGGCGCGAGCGGATACAAATAACACAATCGACCTGCTGAAACAGATCAAAGACGAACGTGAAATCACCATCGCAATTATTGAACATGATATGCATGTAGTTTTCTCGTTAGCGGAGCGGATCACCGTACTCGCTCAAGGTACACCTTTAGTAGAAGATACACCTGACAATATCAAAGGACACCCGAAAGTGCGTGAAGCATATTTAGGTGAAACCCAAGACGCAGCCTAAACTAACGCCGGCTAAGAATGGAGCACTGACATGAACGTCAAAACTGGTTTATCCAAAGGCATGAACCATGCCCAAACCGCCCCAGCCTTTCTAAGCGTTTGGGACATGCACGCGTACTATGGAGAAAGTTACATTGTGCAGGGCATCAGTTTCAATGTGCATGAGGGTGAAATTTTAGCTCTATTAGGCAGAAATGGGGCGGGTAAGACTACCACGCTGCGATCTATTGCGCGCATGGATGAACCAGAAGTACGACACGGCGAGATCTGGTTAGATCACCAACCTTTACACAGAATGAAAAGTCATGAAGCGTCTCAACTTGGGCTTGGACTTGTTCCTGAAGATCGACGAATTATCGCGGGCCTTACCGTCGAAGAAAACCTTAAATTGGCTCAGATTTCCCCACCAATAGGGTGGTCTTTGGAACGGCTGTACAATCTTTTTCCACGTTTGGGCGAACGGCGATTACAAGAAGGCGTGACCCTGTCTGGCGGTGAGCAACAGATGCTATCAATTGCGCGAGCTTTAGCTCGTGATATCAAAGTTTTACTATTAGATGAACCTTACGAAGGACTTGCTCCTGTTATTGTGGATGAAATAGAAAAAACCCTGCGCATCATCAAAGAGCAAGGCATGACGACTATAATCGTTGAACAGAATGCTGTGCGCGCCCTGAAATTAGCAGACAGGGCAGTGATTTTGGATACGGGCGGTATCGTTTTTGATGGTACAGCTGCAGAAGTACTCGAAAACGAAGAATTGCGCTCTGAGTATTTAGCAATCTAAAGCAGATAAAACATCTTGCTGGGCATAAATTATTCTTTAAACATAATTTCTTAATCTCGAATGAGTTGTTAACTATCAGAGATACACGCACAACAATCTCAACTTTTCTGCAACGTCAAAGCATGTATCTAGGCTAAATTACCGCTTAATACATTCCAATAAACACCAGTTTATTGTAAGATGCCTATAAATAACTCGTGAGTACTACAAATAATTCAAAAGCTTATTAGCGAATATTATTAAGGGCGCTTCCCACTGCGCTCCTCCCTCGCTATAACAGGCGAACCTAAGAAAAACCGTTTCCAGTTTTGGATACAATTGCCATAATTAAACGTTTGAGGACGATAATGAAAAAAACTAATCACGACTCAGATGTCGCTTTTATTAAGGCCTTGGCAGAGTTATTGAATGAAAATAATCTCACAGAACTACAGGTCAAGCGGGACTATGGCGAAGATGATAGCCTAAATGTCCAAATTTCACGTCAAGTAATCCAACAAATAACAGCACCAGTTGCAACCGCATCAGTACCTGTTGCAGCGGCAGAGCTGGTCCCATCTCCACAAGAGCCAGCTCATTCCTCCGCAGGGACAGATCCTGCTAGCGACCCGGGAGCAGTTACTTCACCAATGGTTGGAACCGTATATTTACAAGGCGAACCTGACACGCCAGCCTTCATTTCTGTAGGACAAAAAGTCGAAGAAGGTGAAACATTGCTTATCGTTGAAGCAATGAAGACGATGAATCACATTCCGTCTCCACGTGCTGGCACGGTTAAGCGAATTGTCGTCGATAATGGGGCAGCAGTTGAATTTGGTGCTCCATTGGTGATCCTCGAATAAGGCAGGCTATATGTTCAAGAAAATTCTGATCGCAAACCGTGGAGAGATTGCTCTGCGGGTCATAAGAGCCGCCCGTGAGATGGGCATTGCAACAGTTGCTGTACACTCAACGGCAGATGCAGACGCAATGCATGTGCGCATGGCAGACGAGTCTGTTTGCATTGGACCACCATCATCAATGCAGTCCTATCTCAGCTTTCCCGCAATCATTGCAGCTTGCGAAATAACTGGAGCGGAAGCAATTCATCCCGGTTACGGTTTCTTATCAGAAAACGCAAATTTCGTACAGATTGTCGAGGATCATGGAATTAAGTTTATTGGGCCAACCGCCCAACATATCAGGATCATGGGAGACAAAATTACAGCCAAAGATACAATGAACAAACTTGGTGTTCCATGTGTCCCAGGTTCAGAGGGAGGGGTTGCCACTCTTTCAGAAGCTAAGAGCCTTGGCGAGGAAATGGGTTACCCTGTGATAATCAAAGCTACTGCAGGTGGTGGTGGACGGGGTATGAAAGTCGCCAACACTGCAGAGGATATGGAAAGCGCGTTTATGACTGCGCGGGCAGAAGGCAAATCTAATTTTGGTAATGATGAAGTTTACATTGAGAAATATTTAACCACACCACGCCACATTGAAATCCAGATTTTTGGTGATGGCAAAGGACGCGCTGTCCATTTAGGTGAGCGAGACTGTTCTTTGCAACGGCGCCACCAAAAGGTCTTCGAAGAGGCTCCAGGCCCAACGATTACTGAAAAAGAACGTGCACATATCGGAAAAGTCTGTGCAGATGCATTAGCCGACATCAATTATACTGGCGCCGGTACGATTGAGTTTCTTTACGAAAAAGGTGAGTTTTACTTCATAGAAATGAACACCCGACTGCAGGTGGAGCACCCGGTTACCGAAGCTATATTTGGCATAGATTTGGTCCGCGAGCAGATACTGGTCGCTTCCGGTGAAGAATTATCTTTTCAACAAGACGATTTACACATTAATGGTCATGCTATTGAAGTCAGAATTAACGCTGAAAAGCTGCCAGACTTTACGCCATGTCCAGGCCGTATAACCCATTTTCATGCACCAGGTGGACTTGGTGTTAGAATAGACTCTGCACTTTATGACGGTTATGTTATTCCACCTTACTACGACAGTTTAATTGGTAAACTTATAGTACACGGACGTGACAGACCTGAAGCACTGGCGCGTCTAGATCGGGCACTTGGCGAATTGATTGTAGACGGCATTGATACCACAGTGCCACTTTTCAGGGCATTATTAGAAGATCAAAGCATTCATAAAGGTGAATACAATATTCACTGGCTCGAAAATTGGCTCGAAAATTATGAAGGCTAATAAACAGGCTTTTACTCTATCCCAATAAAGCACGTTAAACATGCAATGGAAAATAAAAGTCTTAAAAACAGCTTTATCAAAAGTGGATACAGCGGTTGAACACATTCAAAGATTATTACATTTTTGTTCATAAGAATATTGTCTTTAATTTTTAAAGACTAAAAATACGATAGGCATCTCAAAAATTTATTCCGGAGAAAGCGGTAAGGCTGGTTTTCTTTATATAAAATTTTTATCTAAGTTGGGGCAGCAAATATAAAGATGCCTGAACTGAAATAGAGGCAGCCTGTAAAAAGAAAATAGATCTATGAAAGACTTCGTGATTACTCCTGAGATTTTACTGAAAGGTTATGCCAATGGCATATTCCCTATGGCAGAGAGCCGCGAAGACCCTGAGATCTTTTGGGTAGACCCCAAAAAACGCGGAATACTTCCGTTGAACAAATTTCACATTTCGCGGAGCCTCGCACGCACTATGCGGCAGAGCAAATGGACCTTAACTACGGACAAAGCCTTTGAGGCCGTGGTCAGCGGATGTGCAGACCGTACAGACACTTGGATAAACTCAGAAATTCGGCGTCTGTATTCAGAATTATATGTATCAAAACATGCTCACTCTATTGAAGTATGGGAAGATACAAACCTTGTTGGTGGAATTTACGGAGTTGTATTAGGGGCGGCGTTTTTTGGTGAAAGCATGTTTTCTCGCAGAGCTAACGCATCTAAAATGGCTTTAGCCGGTTGTATTGATCGTTTGCAGCGCGCCGGATATTTATTATTTGATACCCAATTTTTAACAGATCATTTGGCTTCATTAGGAGCTATCGAAGTCACCCGCGCCCACTACCATAGATTGCTTTATGCAGCTCTGATACAGACAGCTGATTTTAACGCCCCCAGTTCTGCCACATTTTATGATATAATACAGCGCAAAACCCAAATATCATAACGGGAGTGCTCCATTGCACTCAACGCTGGAGACGACGCAATCATCCATCCTGAAAATGCTTCTCCAGAATTGCCCTCTTCTGTAATCTGAAGGCCGGCATAGGCATCACCAACCGGGTTGCCAACCGGATAAAGGCATTCTGTCAATGTAACGTTAAGACGGTCAAATTTAATAGTTTGACCAACTGAAAGTTCTATATCAACCACGGATCCGTTGAACTTGTCTAACCCCCGCAATAAAGCTCCAGCGGCAGGTTGGGTCCTTTCCTGCGCTGCAGCAATGGCAGTGGCAGAAATTGTTGCCAGTATCATACTAAACGCCGAAAGACGCAGTATCATTCTTCCCCACCTCCAGAACCAGAAACGAATTTTAACAACAGTGAGATCAAACTCACTGCTCCTTGAGTATCGGTAATTTCGGAACCTGGTTCAAAGTTAAGCGGTGACCCACCTGGAACGATCTCTATGAAATTACCTCCAAGCAAACCTTCAGAACTTATTATGATAGCACTATCATCAGGGATCAGGATATCTTTACCCAGTGCCACTTTAGTGTCAGCCCGAAATGTGGTTGGGTTCAGCCCTACATCTGTGACCGTACCTACCTTGACGCCCGCTAAGCGAACATCGGTACCAACACTTACGCCTTCCAGGCTTCTAAAACTTGCCGATAACGGATAGGTAGCTCCACTCCCAGCACTTAACCCTCCGATTTGCGCGCCATATATAGCAATTCCAATAGCCGCAGCGAGGACAATTCCTCCAACTAATACTTCTGTATTGTTTTCAGACATCTTTAAGAACCCTTTTACTCAGGCGACCAAGCTTCGTAATCGCGTCTAGTGACTGGTTCTGTCCTACGGATTGACCCTGCTGGCGCGTAGGCCATTTCAGACCCAGTCAAGTTAGGCTGATGCGGCTTTTCCCAAACTTGATTACGAAGCGGTTTTTCAGTCGGCGGTTCATCCCATGTACGATGCAGCCAACCATGCCACTGTGGATCTACCTTGCTGGCTTCAACCTCTCCATTATAGATCACCCACCGACGACTATCGTCAATATTTTTATAAAAACAATTTCCTTGCGAGTCATCACCAACTTTAACGCCTTTACGCCAAGTAAAAAGCTGAGTGTTAAGGGTTTGACCGTTCCACCATGTAACGCAGCGTAACAGCTTATTCAGAATGCCCATTTTCCGCCTCCGAAGATTTAACCACTCTATGCCGCATCCACTAAGCTACGTCCAGAGCGCACACGCTGTAAGACACAATCCATTTCTGAGAAATTAATGTTCAAACTAAATTTTTATTTCTAATGAATTTTTCTATCTCCAATCGTTACAACTAACAAAGGCCAGATTTCTCATACAATAATTTGCCATAGGTGTTATTAGAAATAACGAGAACTATTCATACAATTTTATCTAAAAAGGGTCTGCGTTGAGTATACGTACAAAAACATAAAACCCAAATTAAAAACAAATCCCGTGATAGTTAAACCAGTTCAAATATGTTGACTATAAACTTTGTTAACCATTTTTTGATCAGTAATATGCAGACTGAAAATTTACGAATAAACAGGTATCAGCAATTAGCTAGCGGTTGCAGGTTTTTTTTCCGCGTCAGCGTGGATCATCAACGGTGCCGCATCAGAATTCACTGCTTCCTCATTAACAACAACTTCTGCCACCGTATCCAAACCTGGTAATTCAAACATTGTGTTGAGCAGGATATCTTCAAGGATGGAGCGAAGACCGCGCGCACCTGTTTTCCGCTCAATAGCGCGTTTAGCAATTGCTTTCAGAGCATCGTCAGTAAAGGTCAAATCCGTGTCTTCCAGCTCAAACAAGCGCTGGTATTGTTTCACTAGTGCATTTTTGGGTTGAGTGAGAATTGTGACCAATGCTTCTTCATCTAGATCTTCCAAAGTTGCTAAAACTGGCAGTCTACCAACAAATTCCGGGATAAGGCCGAATTTAAGTAGATCTTCCGGCTCTAATTCAGTAAATATTTCTCCAACACCACGTGCTTCTTTATCGCGAACATCAGCTCCAAAACCCATTGCAGAGCCTTTTCCCCGTTGCGATATAATTTTATCAAGACCTGCAAAGGCACCACCGCAAATAAACAATATATTTGTCGTATCCACCTGCAAAAACTCTTGCTGTGGATGTTTACGCCCACCTTGCGGCGGGACAGACGCGACAGTTCCCTCCATTAACTTTAGCAATGCTTGTTGTACACCTTCGCCAGACACATCACGGGTAATGGATGGATTTTCAGATTTACGAGTAATTTTATCTACTTCATCGATGTAGACGATGCCGCGTTGTGCCCGCTCAACATTGTATTCAGAAGACTGTAATAGCTTAAGGATAATATTTTCTACATCCTCACCTACATAGCCAGCTTCTGTCAAAGTTGTCGCATCTGCCATTGTAAAAGGCACATCCAAAATCCGCGCCAAGGTTTGTGCCAGTAGAGTTTTACCACAACCAGTTGGACCAATAAGTAGAATATTAGACTTTGCAAGCTCTATATCACCACCTTTTTGGGCGTGATTCAGGCGCTTATAGTGGTTGTGCACAGCGACTGATAAAACTCGTTTTGCCATAGCCTGCCCAATGACGTAATCATCTAAGACGCCACAAATATCTTTCGGCGTTGGAACTCCGTCCGTTGTCTTAAGGTCAGATGCCTTAGTTTCTTCCCGAATAATATCCATGCAGAGCTCGACGCACTCATCACAAATAAACACAGTAGGTCCAGCAATAAGCTTGCGCACCTCATGCTGGCTTTTGCCGCAAAAGCTACAATAAAGGGTGTTTTTGCTGTCACCATTTGATTTAGTAGCCATTTCGCGTCCCTCCCGGCACCAGCCGCCTTTTTGGATACCAGACTAATCCGACACTCCACGTAAACTCTTAGTTTAAATCAGCCCTGCAAGGTCCACAATCGTCTTTTTATGTTACACGAGAAACTAGTGTCACCTTTTCAAGAATACAACAGGACCGTTAAGAACTAGTATCGTCTTTACCTCTGTTCTCAACAATTTCGTCAATATGACCCCAATCTTTGGCCTCTTCTGGAGACATAAAGTTATCCCGGTCCAACGCCTTTTCTACGTCTTCATGCGTTTGACCAGTATGCCGCACGTAAATATCATACAGTCGATCCTTCAATTTTTGGGTCTCAGCTGCATGGATCATAATATCAGAAGCCTGGCCCTGATAACCACCAGAGGGCTGATGTACCATGATGCGGCTGTTGGGTAACGAAAAACGCATTCCAGCTTCACCACCTGCAAGTAGTACTGATCCCATTGAGGCTGCCTGTCCAATGCACAACGTCGAAACTTTCGGCTTTATGTATTGCATTGTATCATAAATCGACAGACCAGATGTAACAACGCCACCAGGGCTATTGATATACATACTGATTTCTTTGGAGGGGTTTTCAGCCTCAAGATGCAAAAGCTGAGCCACAACCAAGTGATTCATACCGTCGTGTATTGGGCCATTTATAAAAATAATCCGTTCTTTAAGCAGCCGTGAAAAAATATCATACGCCCGCTCTCCACGGCTAGTCTGCTCGACAACCATAGGCACAAGATTACTAGTGAAATTGTTGAATTGATCGATTGGGTCGTGCATTAGCGTTGCCTCGTCATACTTCGCGAGACCATACCCGCAAAAAAGTTACTGTAGTCTTAATATCGGCGCTTGGGACCTGCAAGGGGCGGCGCAAAACTTGACGCTTTTTAACACCCAGCTACTTCCTTGTTTATGACCCAAGCTCTCAAAAGATTTGCCCCAACACGCTTTGCAGCCCTTGAAAAGTTAAATAGGTTCGTTCCACTGGCAGGACGGGATTATGCCAGCCGAAGAAACTTTGACCTAGGTCGCGATGGCCATTTGGGTGTTTCGACTTTATCCCCTTACCTTCGCGCACGCATAATAACTGAGGCGGATGTCTTGGAGGCTGTACTTAGTCGCCATAGCACAAATGCGGCAGAAAAATTTATTCAAGAAATATTTTGGCGTACATATTGGAAAGGTTGGCTCGAAATGCGGCCTGCAGTCTGGACGCATTACAATTTAGCACTCAAGAAGCAACTAAATGGAATTCAAACCCAGTCCGGACTACGCGCCAACTGGCAAGCAGCCTGCTTGGGTGAGACAGAAATAGACTGTTTTAATGCTTGGGCCAATGAGCTTGTTGAAACAGGATATCTGCACAATCATGCGCGAATGTGGTTTGCATCAATATGGATCTTCACCCTGAAATTACCGTGGGAGCTTGGGGCTGATTTTTTCTTACGGCATTTGCTTGATGGAGATCCAGCCTCCAATACGTTAGGTTGGAGATGGGTCGCAGGCATTCAAACACCTGGCAAAACATACCTGGCGCGCACGTCAAACATTTCGAAATTCACTGAAGATCGTTTTGCACCTAAATGGCAATTGGCGAGTAAAGCAGAACCAATCACTGGGCCACCTTTACCACCTTTACAAACACTTTCAGAAATTGCCGATATACCTTCAGCACCTCGAACAGGATTACTCATTCATGATGATGATCTTTCCCCAGGTTATTTATTTGAAGCTGGTTTAGCGCCTTTAGCGACTGCTGTGGTTACTTCTCGAGAGAGGTTGTCACCTCTGGCTATTGCACCCCATATTGAAAGCTTCACGCACAGAACTGCAGAAGATGTCGTCTCGCGCTTTGCGGATCGCCTTGGCAATGTCTCCTTTCTTGCAGCTAGCTCCGATGCTATACTCGAGTGGGCAAGGCAAGAAGGCCTTGAGCAAATCGTAACCTCGTACGCGCCCGTTGGTCCAAACGCCGACTTAATTTCAGATATTTCAACGGTTGAAAAATCACCAAAAATCAAACAGGTCCGACGTCAATATGATAGCTTGGCTTGGCCATTTGCTACACACGGATTCTTTCGCTTTAAAGAAAAAATACCATTTTTGCTAAGCCAATTACCTGCTTTAAAAAATAATAGTAACGGTCAATTGCAGCTAAGTAATCCGCAAGGTAACAATGCGTAAGCAAAAGTTAAGAATGATTTTTAGTATGGAAATTAATTTCCCAATACAGCTTTATCATTGCTTATAAAATTTACTTTTGGGAACCGACGGTCTGCACATCTGTTGCGTTACAGTTCGCAAACAAACGGCGATCATTCGTCATAATTAAAACTGGGGATAGGTTTTTTCTTCATTAAAGCTAACCAAATAACTTGTCATTGTGCTTTTCATGCTGCAAACCGAAAGCGCTAAAATACAACGATAGTATTACACGGATAAATCCAATTCACCAAACTTTTAAGTAACACGTTGGCGTGTCAGATATTTATGATCATCCCAAATCTGATCCTTTATAATCCTTTCCAGATGGTCGACCGCCCGAATAACATCTGCCTCATCAATAAATAATGGGGTAAAGCCAAAACGCATAACATTTGGTGCCCGAAAATCACCAATCACACCCTGAGCAATAAGGGCTTGCATAACGGCGTATCCATTCTCAAAAGAAAATGACACCTGACTACCACGATTAGCGCTTTCCCTTGGGCTTACCAAGTTTAAACCTGGCACACGCGCCTCAACTTGTTGGATGAACAACTCCTGCAAAGCTATTGATTTAGAACGCAATTCAAAAATATTTATATGCTCCCAAATTTCCAATGCTGCGCTGAGCGCCGCCATTTGAAGAACTGGCGGAGTGCCAACACGCATACGTTCTACTCCCCTGGCTGGACGATATTCCAAATCAAAATCAAAGGGCTTATCATGACCAAGCCATCCGGTCAAAATGGGATCAATTTCATCAGATAAGTCCTTGCGAACATATATAAATGCTGGCGCACCAGGGCCGCCATTTAAGTACTTATACGTACACCCAACAGCAAATTCACACCTACTTTTTTCCAAGTCGATAGGTATGGCGCCAGCACTATGGGCAAGGTCCCAAATCATTACTGAGCCTACACTATGCGCACGTTTAGTAATCTCAATCATGTCGTGTAAACGACCTGTTCGATAATCTACCTCTGTCAAAAGCACTACTGCAACTGTTTCATCAATAGAGGTTACGACGTCTTCAGGATCCACAATACGTAATTCATAATTCTGACCTAATGAGCGTAGTAATCCTTGCGCGATGTAAAGATCAGATGGGAAATTACCAGAGTCACTTAGTATAATACGCCGATTTGGTCGCATATTAATTCCAGCAGAAATCGCCTGGTATACCTTAATTGACAAAGTGTCACCAAGAACGACAGTGCCTTCAGAAGCCCCAAGCAAGCGGCCAATCGCATCTCCAATCAGAGATGGTTGCGCCATCCATCCAGCAACATTCCAGCCCTTTATTAATTGAGTGCCCCACTCGTCTTGCATGACGGCTGCCACCCTTGTTTTTGCTAACTTGGGCAAAGGACCCAGAGAATTGCCATCCAAGTAAATCATTCCCTCAGGCAGATCAAAAAAGTCTTTCTGCAAAACCATCGAAAAGCTCCTAGTGTTTACAAAAAATCAAAGAATTTAAACTCATTGACATTTTGGCTACTTTTACAATCCAGAGTGTTAATATTACAGTGCGTAAGTCGTGGTTAAAAAACCGTATTCCAGTCTGATGTAGTTTGTAGGAGCAATCTCAGCAATATTTGTACAAGTAATTGAAAATTCTTTTCAGAGCAATTTTAGAGCACTAAGTAAAGGAATTCCAATTGAGTATTATTAATACACACTCTGTGGGGCAAATATTTGATGATTTTAACCCAATTCGTCAACAGTTTCTGCCATTTGAGAGGTCATGAATTATTTGATAGCATCCAGATCGGTAATCTTGGCTTTAATCATAACTGAATGCTCATCAACTTTTTCAAAAATATCATCCTTCATAACTTAAGCCCATGATCTTGCGGCTCCAGCATAACTCTCCTATAATTTATTGAGGGAAATCTTGCTAAACTTTTCAGTCATTAACATTTTTATTCTTCATCCCAATACTATTCTGATTAAGAGTATTTGACTGAACTTTTGTAAGCACCAAAATATTGCTAATTCAATTGTTCTTAATAAGAAAACAAGGTTATCACCCCGAAGATAATTCAAAAAACAACTAAGGTGAAGAATTGGCAAAAGATATCATTGATGACAGGCTTATCGGGGCTTTGCATTTACTTACTTTAACCCGCGAAGGCCTTTCGCTTGATGAGCATACAGAACGGACTGTCATTCAGGCTGGAACTATCAATGCACTACTTGATGGTAAGTATGAAGGCGACATTACCATCGGTGAATTACTGGCACTCGGTTCTGACGGAATTGGAACTACTCAAGGTTTGGACGGAGAGCTCATAATCTTAGATGGTGCCGCATTTAGCGCCCGTGCCGATGGTTCAGTGGCTGTTGTTACCCCAGAAACTAAAACACCTTTTGCCGTTCTAACGCGCTTTGAAACAACTAAAGCCATTGATGTTAAAGAAATGCGATTTGATAATTTTCTAAACCACATAGACTGTATTTCAGGAAATACGCCAGTAGTGGCTATCAAGGCTAGGGGGGCATTTAAAAATCTCCATTTAAGGAGCGTCGAAAAACAGTTACCACCCTATCGACCATTGATAGAAATAGTTGCGGACCAAACAGAGTGGCATTTTAAGGAAACAGACGGTGACCTAATCGGCTTTCAGTTCCCTGATACTATTGCCGGTGTAGAAGTTCCGGGATGGCACTTACATTTCATATCAAAGGATCGCCTACACGGCGGGCATGTAATTAGTCTTGATGTGGTAAGTGCACAGATTGAATTAAGCGACTGCGATCAACTACATGTCGAACTGCCATCAGGCTCCAAATTGGGTGAAATAGGTGACGGTGATCGGAGTGCAATCAACGCTATTGAAGGACGGTAGAACTTTCGTGGATTATTATTCTTAAAAAAGTGCCAAATTCTGAAAAATCTTCAGAAACCTCTCGCTCATAATCAGATAATCATCTAATTAGTTTCGATGCTGTTATATTTGCCTAAAATTAACAGGTTTCATTTTGTAAAAAATGCTTTTCAGCCTGTACTTAAATGCCGGCGGTACAAACTTATAATATCTAACAGCGTAACTTTAATTTTTTTAAACGTTTTCACCTGAGAATTGGTTTTTGGAAAAATGCGAACGCCGCTCCCAACAAAAGAATAATTGATGCAAAGAGTAGACTTACTCCGATATTATCGAAATAATCCCCTATCCAACCTGCCGCATATGGTCCAACAGTTTGCGTTGCGGCAAAAATGACTGTGAATAAACTCATTTGCCTTCCCCAACTTTCCGCAGGTAAATTTTTATGCGTAAAATTCGCTATCGCCGAAGGTGCCATAAAAACCGATATTCCAAATATGATGGCCGAAATAATCAGACTTACACTGCCCGGCAACAATATCGGCAAAGCTGACCCAACTGCTATGCATACTAAAACACAGGCAAGTGGAAATCCTGAAGCATATCTAGCTAAAATATGGCGCCAGACAAATGGGGAGACCGTAATGCACATTCCCAATAAAACCCACTCAACAGCAATAAATACTGGTGAAGCCGAAGTCTGTTTCATCCACGCAGATAAAAATGTCAGATATACGATGTAGCCAAAGCCAAAACAGCCATACCCAACCGTTATTGGAAATAGGCGTCGGATAGGAAACGGCATCGAACTTTTATTTTTTTGTATATCAGTCTTCAGTTGTTTTGCGGCCCATAGGCTGAAAGGCAAAAAGAACAAGCTTGCTCCACCAATCAACAGCCAGGCAAAAGGCCATGCGCTTGTTCCAAATTTATCAAGCATTAATGGCAAAGAAGCTCCAGCAAATAGTATAGCGCAGCCACCGCCTGATCCAAAAAGAATTGCAATAGCTAATGCTGAATGGCGCGGGTTTTTAGGGAAGAGGCCGCCCACAAGCGCACCTGCAGTAGAGAATGACATGGCGCCAAAAAACCCTGCCAGAAAACGCCACGACGTCTGCCACCACATACTAGTCTCAATACCAGTAGCTATAAGAGACAGTGTTGTAAGAACTAAACCAATAGAGAAAAGTTTAGTCTGAGAAATATTTTTTATTGCGAGCGCAGTGATGACCGCGCCACATAAATATCCAATAGCGTTGGCTGTATTAAGCCAACCAGCCTGAGCAAAGCTCCAGTTCAATTCTGCTCTCATTGCCGGCAGTATTAAACCATAAGCAAAGCGCACAAATCCGTTGGTGACCATTACACCAAGCGTCAATCCAGCCAAAACAAGCCAAGGACGGATCTCTTTAGTCATCATAAAGTCTAACTTGTTTCAAAAACCTAAAACTATCTAAGTTGTGACCTTCAGCCATAAACCTTCAGTCAGAAAACGAAGGTATTAGAGATTTTTACTTCAGATCAACAACAGTTCAAAAAGCATTAAATCAAGGTCACCTACTGGATCCAGTTCCCATGGCACGTATTAAAGGAACTATTACCTCACAAAACAGGATACACTACTAAAAAATTTTCAGTACAATGTCGCAGAACTGACGGACTGCTTTAGTCGGGCCATACCTTACGTCCATCAACGCCAGTCTCGGCAATCAAATCTAACCGTTTCGCTTCATAATAGTAGCCCCGAGCATACCACATGACAGATGCGTCTATATCCCCTCCAGAAACAAGCCATGCTCCCCTTAGATACCGAACCGAATATTTTAAATTTGTTTCCGCATCCAACAAATCTTTTGGTTTGCCGCGAAACCCCATACTCCTTGCTGTCGCGGGTAAAATTTGCATTAGGCCATAGTAAGGCCCGTTTCGCGCGCCTGGCCTGTGCGTACTTTCTCGAATGATTTGTCGCTGCACTAATTCCACCGGCACGTTATTTTCTTTTGCTACCTCTATAATCATACGACGCAGTTCGGGTGTCTCATTTGGATAAAGAGGTGCTGAATAATCCTCATAAGAAATAGCATTTTCCTTAGTCTTGCTGAAAATTGACTTGTTCTCATCAGTTTCTTGTTTTGCTGAGCACGCCGCAAAAGTGATAAAAGCACAAAATATTACAAATTTCATTGCTATACCCCGTAAAATCACATCCCGACTAAAGTTATTCATTTTCTCTCTCACGCTGACTGTTGCATAGAAAACCACGCTTTAAACCCGCACTCGTTCATAAAGCCCTTTGATGATAGATCATATGACGAGCGCCAAATAGCTTTCATCAGTAATTACAAAAATCACTGACAAACTACCTAGTACGAAAGCAAAAAAAAACAGCTCTCTTTTTCTACTTAAAAAGTAAATTCTCCAATAGCGGTAGGCTCGCAAAAAATAAAAGCAGTGCAGGTCCTGATCTTTGAGTTAAGTTAAAAGTTTTTTGTTTTATCGTTAAGTTTTCATTTAAACCTGACATCGCATGATTGACACCATTTAAGGTGAAAAAAAGCACCGAAACAGCTGAAATAGCTCCAAGACTTTCCGGACTAAGTCCCATAGCTAACGACCCAAGACCTACAAGTGCCGTTGCCATATTGTTATTGGCGCTCTGATATCTATACGGGCTATCTTCCCACCCTAAATTATCATTTGACTTACCCTTACCTAGATACGTTTCTATTGCTGTCAGCAAAGAAAGCGCTCCACAGGTGGCCAATACCAGCCAAAAAGCTAACCCCTGCATATCGCCCTCCACCTTTGCTGAATACGCAAAATAGAAAAACATGGCACATAATCCCATACGCCCAAACTCTAAAAATTTAATTTTTCCCAATAGAGTGACTCCAGTTATAGCTTTGTTTATTAAAAAAAGGCTTAATATTATCATATCCTTTTTAAACTGTTTTTCAAAATTTTGTTAAACATATTCTGTTTTTAAATCATTCCGCTTTAAGCTTGATAATTATGAAATATTCAAAGGGTTATTTGATGTTAGATATGAAGACAGAATGCTTAGTTTGTGAAACCGAATTAGCTCATAATTCTGAGGCATTAATTTGTTCTTATGAGTGCACTTATTGTATGAAATGTGGAAAGGAGTTGGCGTTTACTTGCAAAAATTGCAACGGCGAACTGCTGACACGTCCTAAAAGGGGATAAATCTATTTACGTTCAGTTTTATTTATTTTGAGTAATAAAATTCTATAATTTTACGCATGGATTATGTACCGTGATTTACGCCCATAAAATAATTCCTCTACTGGTAAGTCCTCTTTTTATCACAATAATACTCCTTTTTTTTGGCGCTATTTTCAAAAAAAATAGAACCATTTATGCCGGCTTAAGTATTTTAATAATTTGCTCACTCCCAATAATTTCCAATAAACTTATCTCCTATCTAGAGAGTGGATACATCCGTTCTAGTGAGGGTAGTGTAAAAACAGCTGACGCTATTATTGTTTTAAGTGGAATGGTACGTACAATTAAAAGCGACAGCGGACTGGTGTATGAGTGGAATGAAGCTTCCGACCGTATTTTTTCCGGGATAAATCTGATGAATAAGGGTAAAGCTCCCCTACTCATTCTCACCGGTGGAAAGCTACCATGGTCTATTGGAAAACCTGAAGGTGAACACCTGAATGAAATAGCAATACTGCAAGGTATTTCAGCTGATAAGATACAGGTCACTGAAGACGTTCAAAATACCGATCAAGAAGCAAAAGCTATTGCAAAGTTACTTAATCAAATTGATCCAAAGATTATTCTAGTGACATCTGCATTTCACATGCCGAGAGCAAAAAAGGTATTCGAAGCAGCAGGCTTTGTAGTATCACCGTTTCCAGTAGATTTTTTGACCAGTGCGGATAAAGTGAGTCCAATGGATTTCATACCCTCTGCTGAAGCATTTGAAAAAACTAGTTTTGTCATTAGAGAACTCATTGGTAGACTTTATTATGAGCTGAAATACTAAATCATGGGTTAACTAACTTTTCCATTCGCAACAAAAAGTCAAACTTCACAAATCAAAGTTCAGCTTAATTCAGACGTAAAACAGTTGGTTGACCTAGAACTCTATATTAGCCATTTTGCGGTCACAAATTTAAATACAGAGGTTTACCCTCTGATCGTTTCAATAAAACAATAACAAAAAGGTAAATCAATGCGTTTAATATCGATCGTAACCGCCACTTGCTTGGCTTTGTTAACAGCTTGTGCTCCTACCGACTACGCTGAACGGACAGAAACTGTAGAACGCACTTTAAC